>JBKECO010000046.1:0-21799 GCA_047974745.1 Lachnospiraceae bacterium | reverse complement strand
TATTGGAATGGAAGATTTGAAAGTTAAAAAGATGCAACAAGCCAAAGATTTGGCAAAAAGTATCAGCGAGGTGTCTTGGTATCAATTCAGAACGATGATCGGCTATAAGGCTGAATGGTATGGTAAAAAGTTGGTATTAGTAAATCCAAGCCATACATCACAACGCTGTAATCATTGTGGGCATACAGAGAAAAGTAATCGGGTGTCTCAATCAAAGTTCGTATGTAAGGCATGTGGGCATAAAGATAATGCTGATAGTAACGCTTCAAAAAATATAGAATTACTGGCATTAGTAATCTAATATCACAGTAATTCTAGTTAAACCGTAGGGACTACGGGGATAGCCTAATCAATTAGAAACCATTGGGTTTTTGTACTTAGGAATCCGCTTTGGCTTTAGCCAAGTGGTAGTTCAAAAATCACCTGAGGAACGATATTGACTGGGTGTGATATGCTCCCATTTTTTAAAGGTAGAACAAAATCCACTTTCACTGGTGAATCCGGAATCGAAGGCAATTTCCTTTATAGATACACTAGTGGATTTCAGCATATACTTTGCATAGGATATTCGGGTCGCAATTAGGTATTGATGGGGCGTCATACCAGTTTCTTTTGCAAATAAACGTGTAAAATAGAATTGACTGAGTGATGCCATCTCGGCAAGTGAATCCAAGGAGATATCCTCTTTAAAATGCTCACTGATATAGCTGAGGGTCTCGTCTATCGCTTCAGAAGATGTTCGGGAGTAGGATATAGAATCTGTAAACAGAAGATCTGATAGAATGGTGGTAATATATTTTGACAAAACAGATTCTTTAATAGGTACGCCATTGCGAAAAACAGAACAGAGTCGTTCGAACTGAAAGTTCATATTTTGATAATCCTTTGGCGTGATGATATTGCCATGAAGATCAAGGATATGATCATAAAAGCGTCTCGCCATTGTACCATCAAAGTGAATCCATAAAGCCTGCCAACCGATATTACTTCTATATTGGTGTGGGGCATAGCAGTCTAAAAGCACGAGATCACCTTTCCGGGCATTTATAAAGGTGCCACCCACTTTCACACTGCAGCTTCCACCTGTAATCAGCATGAGCAAAAAGCTGTCAAAATGATCCCTTTTTTGGTAGTAATACGGCTCATAATAAAAATATCCAATGTGAATGGGGTATAGAAATAGTTTTTTAGCGGTTGCACTAGGGGTGTAGATATAATATTCGGATTTTGAGGATATCAATTGTTCGAATGATTTCATAAATACCTCCGATGCTACAGGAATGATAGGATGAACATTTCTTTAAGTATAAAGAAATGTGGTAAAAATCGCAAGAAGAACTGTGGGCAATTTTTATAAATCTATTGGCAATTTCACTTAATGAATTCAATTCTATTGCGGTTTATAATCA
The DNA here is from genome assembly GCA_047974745.1 of Lachnospiraceae bacterium. GTDB lineage: Bacteria > Bacillota > Clostridia > Lachnospirales > Lachnospiraceae > JBKECO01. Next base: position 20,390 of record JBKECO010000046.1, on the reverse strand, counting down.
ATAAAGATAGAGCAATAATTATAAAAAGATAGGAGGTATTGACGATGGATTCTGTAAAAATTTGGGCCGAAGATGTTGTAATTCCAACTTATGAAGTGGGGAAGCCGGATAAAAACCCAATGTTTTTGGAAAAGCGTGTATACCAGGGGAGCTCAGGAAAGGTGTATCCTTATCCAACAACTGAAGAGATCAGCAACGAAAAGAAAGATAAAGTCTGGCATGCTGTTTTTCTGGAGAACGAATATTTAAAAATAATGATTCTTCCAGAGCTGGGAGGAAGAATTCAGAGAGCCTATGATAAAACAAATGATTATGACTTTGTTTACTACAACCAAGTGATAAAACCTGCACTGGTAGGACTGGCGGGTCCATGGATCTCTGGTGGAATTGAGTTCAACTGGCCACAGCATCACAGACCTACCACCTATATGCCTGTCGATCATATGATTTGTGCAAATGCGGATGGAAGCAAAACACTCTATGTCAATGATGTCGATCAGATGTATGGGACAAAGGGAATTGCGGCTTTCACACTGTATCCAGGAAAGGCATATATTGAAATCAAAGGACAGCTGTATAACAGAACATCCATGCCACAGACATTTTTATGGTGGGCGAACCCGGCTGTGGCTGTAAACGAATACACGCAGTCTATTTTTCCGCCAGATGTGCATAGTGTCTATGACCATGGAAAGCGTGATGTCTCAAGATTTCCAATTGCAAAGGGTGAGTACTATAAGCATGATTACAGTGAGGGCGTTGATATTTCTCGCTACAAGAATATACCAGTCCCGACATCATATATGGCTGAATCATCCAGTTATAATTTTGTCGGTGGTTATGACTATCAGAAAAATGCCGGTTTGTTACACATTGCAGATCATCACTTTTCACCAGGAAAAAAACAATGGACCTGGGGATGCGGTGAATTCGGTCAGGCATGGGATCGCAACCTTACGGAAGAAGATGGACCATATATTGAGCTGATGACAGGCATATACACAGAAAATCAGCCAGACTTTACATGGCTGAAACCTTTTGAAGAAAAAACGTTTAAACAATACTTTATGCCATATAAACAGGTCGGGGCAGTTAAAAATGCAACGATAGATGCCGTTCTGAATGTGGAAATCACAGATGCTGATATTGAAGTGATTGTATATGGTACGCAAAAATTTGAGAATGCTACAATTTGTATCAGTCAGTCTGGAAGAAAAATATATGAAAAGGTAGTGCTGCTTTCACCAACAAACATTTTTAGAGAAAAAATAGAGGCTAGTGTAACAGAACCGCAGGAGATTTGCGTATCGGTCTATGCCAATGACGGACTTCTTGTGCAATATCAACCCGAAGAGGAAAGGATTCCTGAGCTCGCAAAGCCTGCAGAGGCGGCAAAGGAACCTCAGGAGTTATTGACAAATGAGGAGCTTTTACTTACAGCGCAGCACATTGAACAGCATAGGCATGCAACTTATATGCCAGATCCATATTATCTTGAGGGTCTCAAGCGAGATCCCGGGGATAGCAGGATCAATAATGCATATGGAATGCTTTTACTCAGAAGAGGGAATTTTACTGAGGCGGAAAAATACTTCCGCGCAGCAATTAAGCGACTGATCTGGAGAAGTCCAAATCCTTATAATAGCGAGCCATATTATAACTTGGGACTGTCTTTATTCTATCAGAATAAATTTGATGATGCTTATGATGCATTTTATAAAGCAGCATGGAGCAGCGAACAACAGGAAATGTCCTATTACTTTTTGGCAGCAATTGAGGCGGGAAAGGCGAATTATGAGTCAGCTCTTGAGCTTGCTGAAAAAGGACTTGTTAAAAATAGTCATAATATCAAGGCAAGGGGGCTCAAGGCTGTTGTATTACGAAAACTCAACAGATTGGATGAAGCAAAGCAGTGGATCGAAAGGAGCCTGAAATTAGATGCTTTTGACTATGTTTCCAGGTTTGAACTTGCATTGATCAGTGGTGATTCAAATGAAGAGTTATCATCAATGAACACCTTGATGAGAGGATATGGGGAAAATTATCTGCAGGCTGCCAGAGATTATGCTGAGTCAGGTAGCTACAGGGAAGCGGTTCTGATTCTTGAGCAATGCGAGAACAAACAGCCGATGCTATTGTATTATGAGGCATATTACAAAAACAAACTCGGTCTGCACACAGAAAGCAATGACCTCTATGTAATGGCAGATCAGCATTCACCACTTTACTGTTTTCCAAATAAACTGGAAGATATTGCTGTTTTAGAAGATGCAGTCAAGAAATATCCGGAGGGAGCAAAAGCATATTATTACCTTGGAAATCTGTACTATGATAAGCTTCAGTTTAAGCAGGCAGCAGAATTGTGGGAAAAATCAGAAGCGCTTGATCCTTCTTTCCCAACTGTGCATCGTAATCTTGCTCTTGCATACTACAACAAAGAAAATGATGCGCAAAAAGCAAGAATACAGATGGAGGAGGCCTTCCGTCTTGACCAGAACGACACTAGAATATTCCTGGAACTTGACCAACTTTATAAAAAAATGGGTGTTGCATTTGAAGAACGCTTAAAAAATTATGAAGATCATATTGAAATCATATGCAAAAGAGATGATGCCATGTTAGAACTTGTAACTCTGTATAATTTGAATGGGATGTTCCAGAAAGCATTTGACACGATCATGAGACATAACTTCAGACCATGGGAAGGTGCGGAGGGAAGAGTTTCAGGACAATACAAAATTGCATTAGTGGAATTGGCAAAGAATGCAATAAATGCAGAAGATTTTGATAAGGCGGAAGAGCTCCTTCAAAAATCTCTGGAATATCCTTTTAACCTTGGCGAGGGAAAGCTCGAAGGGACAAAAGACAATAACATCTATTATCATTTGGGGATCGTACAGCGAGCACTCGGTAAGATAGAAGAAAGTTGGAATAGTTTTAAAAATGCAGAATTAGGAGTAGATGAACCTGCAGGAGCTATGTATTACAATGACCAGCCGGCAGATATGATACTTTACAAAGGACTGGCCAACTGGGAACTTGGCAACACTCAAGCTGCATACAAGTGCTTTAACAAGCTGATGGATTATGGTGAAAAACACATTTATGATAAGATGAAAAATGATTTTTTCGCAGTTTCTCTGCCTGACTTCCTGATCTTTGAAGATGATATGGATCAAAAAAACAAAGCCCACTGCTATTATCTGATGGGTCTGGCGAATCTTGGACTTCAAGAAAAGCAAAAGGCGATCGAACAGTTTGAAAAAGCTTTGGAATATGATTTTAATCATCAGAACTGCAGAATCTATTTGAACATGATAAAGGAATAATTTAATCAGGATAGATCGTATTCTGTAACTGAACAAAAATAACTATGTAGGAGCAGATATGCTTGGGCATAGTTATTTTTGCTCATAAAAGGAAAGAACTCCAACAATCCCCGATACTTCTTTTAGAAAATATGCTAGTATAGTAGAATATAGCTTTCAATTGCATAACATGGTAAAACACAATGGTCACTGTAATCAATAGTTTGACATGTAATGAAGGAGATGAAAATGAATCAAGAGCCTGAATTGTCTTGGATTTGGTATATTTTGCAATCCATTATTTATCATCCTGCACTTTCGATTGGACTAGTTATAATTTTCATGATTGGTGTATATACTATCAACATGAAAATCAGAAAACAAAAGGCAAATCAATTCCTGGATCAGCATGCAGGAGCTGCAACCATGACGTTCTTTAAAAAGAAAGTCGGAGATGCAAACTATGCAGATACGATCCGCATAGTCATGTTGAATGGCGAGAAAGCGCAATGGTTCTTTCTTCGTCCAGCAATTCCTGCAATCTTTTTGAAAAATGGTGAGAACAAAATTGAGCTCTATGCGGAATGGGCTCGTGGAACCAAGATCAGCGATATTAAGAGATCTGGACATATAACGCTTATAGTACAGGCGCGATCGGAAGGTCACTATTCAATGGAATACTATATTCCTGAAAATCGATTTATCTTTGAACCGTACGAAAATGAAAGGATTTTTGGTAAATAGTTCCACTATGCTACGTTTTGTCTGCTGCATTGATTCATATGTCTAATATAGGACTAATCAATCCTTTTCATTCAGATGAAAGTTCCAGCGTAAATTACATGTTATTGAATCAATACATTTCAATAATGAAAGGTATTGATGGAAAATCTGTGATCTGGATTGTTTTTTGTGCAAAATAGAGTGTCTAACTTGCAATATTGTGCAGATATACGAAATGGATAGGCAATAATTGAATGTTTAGTCAATGGTTCTTTGAAGTTATTTCTATTACAATAGAGATACTGAAAAAGAGAAGTGAGGTATTTATGAGTAAGCTGTTGAAAAGTCGGCAACTTTTTGTGTATGCATTAAAGATTGCAGTTGGAAGCTATCTGTCGATCATTATTGCGAATCAACTACAATTGACCTTTGCTCCATCTGCTGGAATTATTACGCTTCTGACGATCGTTACAACAAAATGGGAAACAATGAAGCTGTCCGTTTACCGAGTGATATCATTTGCAGCAACGGTTCTTCTGACGTGGATTTTATTTTCGGATTTCAGCAGCGGATGGGTCGCATATGGACTTTATATCTTCATTAGTGTATTTGTCTGCGAGGTACTAAAGTGGAAGGCGACAGTGTCAGTTAATGCTGTAATAGCATCTCACTTCCTAGTCAAAAGAGATTACAGTATGGAATTTATCCTCGAGGAGTTTCTTCTCCTAATGATTGGAATTGCAATAGCAGTACTATTAAACCTTTTTCATGGTAATCGTAGTCATAAGAGTGAGATAGCAAAATACATGCTGCATACAGAAGGACAGCTTCAGATGATTCTGGGTGAGTTGGCGACATACCTGCATAATCAGGATATGCAGCGAAATGTATGGGATGATATTTGCTCCCTGGAGCGCACCTTGCATCATTATATTGATGAAGCAAATCGATATCAGAACAACACATTTCTCTCACATCCCCAGTATTATATAGATTATTTCGAAATGCGAATGAAACAGTGCAATATATTGCATAACCTGCATTACGAGATGAAAAAGATTCGAACTATGCCGATGCAGGCAGGTATTATAGCGGATTATATTCTATATCTGAAGGAATATGTGACGGAAGTGAACCGCCCAAACAAGCAGATGGAACGTTTGGAAGAATTATTTGAGGAGATGAAGAAGGAACCGCTGCCCGAGACCCATGAGGAATTTGAGAGCCGGGCAATGCTGTATCATATTTTAATGGACATCGAAGAATTCGTGGTCAATAAAAGAAGATTTGTAGATAACTTGGATAAAGATCAACTCAAGATTTACTGGTCTCATGAAAAACATGATTAAAAACTAGGGCTTTAGTTACCAGGATGGTCAGAGTTCCAGAAGGTTCTGGCAAGCTCGATAAATGCTTTGGCGGCTTCACTGATATAGTTTTCCGAGTGGTAACAGGCGACCACATCCCAGGAAGGATGTTCAGGGAGAGCATAGTAAGTGATATTTTTATTTTCATTGTCCATATAATATGCAGGGATGAAGCCGCAGCACAGACCGGTTTCGATCATATTTAAAATTGTATAGGTACTTGCAGTTTCAAACAGGATATTTGGCAGATAGCCTGCTGACTGAAAGAGTGCATCGACTAAACTTCGAATGGTGGATTTTTTGTATAATAGTACAAAGGATTCACCTTTCATTTGTCTAAGAGAAAGAATGGGCAATTTGCAGCCTGCTTCGGAAATGGCAGCACTGTTATAAGGTCCAATAGATGGTACTGCCAGTAAAATTTCTTCTGATTTCATAGGTAGATATGTCAAGCTGTTCTTTTTTTGATTTGTGGGAAGTGTCAAAAATCCAATATCCAGCGAATGATCTTCAATTCGATCCAACTGATCCAAGACACTGAGTTCCATGGGCTCTACCATGACCTGCGGGAACTTTTTATGGAATTGGGGATACACGGTAGAGAAAAGCGCTGTTCCTCGATTCGGGGTAAATCCAACAGAGAGTTTTCCTTTAGTTTGTTTTTCCAGATCGTAGATTTGATTATAGGAATCCTGTTTGATCTGTAGAATTCGTTTGGATGCTGCAATATAGATTTCTCCGGCGGGAGTAAGGCGCCAGTTTGAACGTGATCTATGAAAAAGTGGTGTTCCAAGTTCTTTTTCCAGCTTCAGCAGCTGCTGATTCAGAGCAGATTGAGTGATGTACAGCTTTTTTGCTGCATGAGTGATGTTGTTTTCTTCAGCTATTTTTAAAATATATTCCAATTGCTTGAGATCCATGCAGAGCTCCTTTCGATTTGTGGGTGTCATAGTAGTGACCAAGGACATTTTACAATTAAAAAAATTAAGAGAACTATGAATACTATGAATTTTACTTATATATTATTAGCATATATTATTAACATATGCAATACAATAGTATCGTGAGAATTTTAAGGAGGGAATATATTTTGGGAGTAAAAAAAATCAATCCTATGTTCGTAAGGGTGAACGAAATGGATAATGTAGCAATCGCAGTTCAGACAATGCAGGCTGGAACTGTTGTATCTGATGGCCTTATCACAAAGCAAGAGATACCCCAGGCGCACAAAGTGGCTTTGGAGGATATTGCAAAGGATGGAAAAGTCGTTCGCTATGGCGTTATTTTAGGATATGCGATCGAAGCGATCCAAAAGGGGGAGTGGATCAATGAATTTATGCTGAATCTGCCTGAGCCACCATCTTTAGACAGCATGGAATTTGGAAAGAACATTATTTCAGATCTTCCGGAGCCGCCCAAAATGACCTTTATGGGGTATCGCAATCCGAATGGGGAATATGCCGGAACAAGAAATATTCTTGGAATCAATACAACGGTACAATGTGTAACCGGAGTATTAAATGTGGCTGTAAAAAAAATGAAGGAGGTGCTGCTTCCCAAATATCCAAATGTGGACGATATCGTTCCGATCAATCATGCATATGGATGTGGAGTAGCGATCAATGCACCCGAAGCTGTCATACCGATCCGCACATTAAAAAACATGTCGAAGCATCCGAACTTTGGCGGTCAGCTGATGGTGGTCGGTCTCGGCTGCGAAAAATTAACTGTGGATAAATTGTTGGATCCTTGGGACAATACACCTGAAAATGTGATTGTGCTACAGGAGCAGGAAGGATTTGAGGCTATGATCAATGCTCTTATGAAGATGGCAGATCATAAGCTTTCTATCCTGAATGAAAGAAAACGGGAAGAGTTGCCGATCTCACAGCTGTGTATTGGTATGCAGTGTGGAGGAAGTGATGCTTTTTCAGGAGTTTCCGCGAACCCCTCAGCTGGCTATGCGGCAGATATGTTAGTCAAAGGGGGTGCCACTGTAATGTTCTCGGAGGTGACAGAAGTACGCGATGGAGTGCACTACATCGCAGAACGATGCATCAATAAAGAAGTAGTTGATAAACTTTCTAGAGAAATGAAGTGGTATGATCACTATCTCGAGGAAGGCGAGGTGGATAGAAGTGCTAATCCGACTCCCGGCAATAAAAAGGGAGGACTATGCAATATCGTGGAAAAAGCGATGGGATCCATAGCAAAATCAGGAACTTCACCGATCGTGGAAGTACTGTCTCCTGCCGAAACTCCCACTAGGCATGGACTGATCTATGCGGCCACACCGGCCAGTGATATTGTATGCGGTCCATGTCAGATGGCTTCGGGCATGACACTTCAGGTATTTATGACCGGTCGGGGAACTCCCTATGGGCTAGCTGCAGTGCCGGTACTTAAAGTATGTTCCAGAAATGAAATGAAACAGATGTGGGGAGACCTGATCGATATCAATGCTGGTCCGATAGCAACTGGAGATGCGACGATCAAAGAAATCGGGATGCAGCTGTTCGAGAAAATAATTGCAGTCGCAAGCGGTAAGGAGGAGACGGCAACCCAGAAGTATGGTCTGTACAATGACTTCTGTCTGTTTAATCCAGCTCCGATTACTTAGGAACTTTAGAATAAAAAAGTACTGCCACTTTTCGTTTCATCATGACCGAGAAAGTGGCAGTTTTTTTATGAATAGATTTTACTGAATTGTCATATATTGATTTTCGACCCAGTGTTCGCTGGCCAGGTTGATAAAGTCGCGAGCTGCTTTTGTAAGATAATGATTTTTTTTATAGACAGCAACAACATCCCAGCCAGCCTTTGGACCCAAGGCAAAATAAACAACGTTTTTATTATCCATCGCATAGTATTTTGGTATGATGGTGCAGCACTGTCCGATGCTGGCAAGCTGCTGCATGGTGTGCATGCTCGTTGATTCAAATAATAGATGAGGTACATATTCAGCATCCTTGAATAATTGGTCAATAACCGTCCTCATAGTTGAACTTCTCCGAACAAGTGTGAATAAATCGTTTCTGAAGGATCTCAGGTCGATTTCAGGGTATGGTTCCCGGCCGAATGGGGCACCCAGATATGCCAGAGGATGTGTGGCGGGAATACAAAGATAAAAAGGTTCATAAAGAATTTTATTACAAATTAGATTTTTATGGGTGCGTTCGTAGATGGTCTGGAAGGAAATATCTAATCGACCATTTTTTAGCATCTGTATCTGTTGTGCAACAGTGGCTTCAACAGGTTGAAAAATAGTATCCGGATATTTGGAATGAATTTCTGGATATATAGCAGAAAACATCAGTGCGCCACGCTCAGGAACAAGTCCTACTGTCACAGTTCCCCGCCATCTTTGCGCAATATCTTGTATTTGAGAATAAGTCTCTTCCTTAATAGATAACATTTTTTCGGCATTCTGGATATAGATTGTTCCAATTTGTGTCGGTTGCCAGTTGTTTCTCGTTCTGATGAAGAGTGGCGCACCCAGTTCTTCCTCCAGCTTTAGTAACTGCTGATTGAGAGCGGACTGTGTTAAAAATAGCTCTTCAGCTGCTCTGGAAACACTCTTGCAACGGTTGATAGTTAAGATGTAATTGATCAATCTTGTTTCCATGTCCATTCTCCCATAGGTGAAGTTAAGAAATACTTAATCTTATTTTAGTATGATTAAGTTGAGTATGTATTTACAACACTATATAATGAAAACGTAGAAAGTTCAAGCGCTTGAAACAAAGAAGGTAATATATCGTATTAAGGAGGGTTTTATGGGGCGAAATAAATTGATAAAATTTTGTGCAATGATATTCCCAATGGTTCTTGTTCTAACCGCATGTGGATCAGATGCAGGAGAAACAACTACAGATTCACAGACTGAAAGTGAGATAAGTTCGAATTCAGAGACAACGAATGAAACAGGAACGGAAACAGCTAGTGTTCCGGAAACAGATTACTTGAGTACTTATAATGTGGCCAGTGAAGGAGAGGTCACACTGAATGTTATGATCACCTCGTTAGGTGACTCTGATGGTGGTCCGTTTTTAAGACAAGTGATGGATGACTATATGGCAATGTACCCAAATGTTACATTAACGCCGGTAGAGTGTTCAATGAATGAATTATATACGACACTTGTAACACAGTCTACTGCAGGGACGCTGCCAGATATTTTTACCATGTCAGAAGCATACTCAGCAAATAGCGTTGAAATGGGAATGGGGATCAGTAATTTGGATGAAATGCTTGGTGAAGAGTATATGAGTGGCCTGTTGGACGTTGCTGTCGACAATAGTACTGTTGATGGTACATTCGTATATCTGCCATGGCAGAATAATACAACAGCTATGGTATATAGAAAAGATCTGTTTGAGGAAAAAGGATTGGAGGTACCAACAAGTTGGGATGATTTTTTAATAGTTGCAAAAGAGCTTACAGAAGACTTGGATGGTAATGGAAAGACTGACCGATTCGGAGCTGTTTTTGCAGGAACGCGAAATGACTCTGCAGAATCGAGATTTCAAACTTTTGCGCTGACCTTTGGATGTGACTTCGTGATTGCGAATGATGATGGTACTTTTAAATCTGGTTTTGGAACAGATGCTTTTTCTAATGCAATGAGAACATTTGTCGATCTTGCAGCAAATGAAGGTATTTGTCCTGAGGGTCTTGTCGAAACAGGCTATTCTGAGGCATATACATTAATTGCTGCTGATGAAGCATGCATGTTTTTTAGTGGATCAAATGTTCTAGGTGGAATCTATAATGCGAATCCCGATATGAAAGGGAAAATGGGCAGCTTCCCTATGCCTACTGCTGATGGGATAGATCCAGTCACATCATTTTCAAGTGTAGGAATGACAGTAAGCAGCAGTTCAGAACATCCTGAGGTAGCGGTTGATTTCTTGAAATATATGACGAGTGTAGAAAATAGTCTTGAATGGAATCAGGCGACATGCAGACTTCCTGTTGTTAAAGATGCAGTGGATACAATTGTAGCTAGTGATGAGGCTTATTCGGGATTTGCCAAAGCATCTGAGGACGCTGTCATTTATCCGGCATTTGCTGGCTTGGCTGAGCTGCGCGATACAGTAGGAGAGTGCTGGCAGAATATCGTTTCAGTAGGAATGTCAGAGGATGAGGCAATTACGAATGCAGTTACAAAATCGGAGGAAATTGTAAGCAGCTATAGCAATTAATAAATTGTAAGGAGTAAAGTAAGTGCCATACACTATTTCTAATTAGAAGTGATGTATGGCGCTTGCTTAAAGGAGGATATATTTTGAAAGGGAAATCGATCAAAATTACAAAAAAGAGTAAAATTGCGCCTTACGGATTTATTGCACCTGCTACAATTACCATCCTTTTGCTTGTTCTGTATCCGATCTTATATGGAATCTATATCAGTTTTTTTGATACAAATCTTGTTAACAAGTGGAATTTTGTTGGTCTGCGTTACTATTGGAAGGCATTGATAGATACTTCATTTCAACAGAGTCTGGTAAAAACACTAATATTTACAGTTTGCGTTGTAGCAGGACATTTTTTCTTTGGGTTTGTTTTTGCATCAATTCTGAAGTTAAATATTAAATTTCGAACGATAATGCGTGGAATTCTGATTTTACCATGGTTGTTTCCAGATGTTGTAATTGCATATATTTTTAAATGGATATTGAATACACAGGGCGGAATCTTAAATGAATTACTAATGCATTTTGGTATAATAGACAACCCGATCGGGTGGCTTGGCACTTCAGCTACAGCCTTTCCCTGCATTATTTTGATCAGTATATGGAAAGGATACCCTCTGGTCATGATTCAAATTCTTGCAGGGCTGCAAACCATCTCGGATGATTTATATGAGGCTGGACAGATAGATGGAACCAGCTTCTGGCAGACAATTATTTATATAACACTGCCGTCAATCAAGCCAATACTAACAACAATCCTAATACTTGATACTGTCTGGGTATTTAAACAATTTACAATGATCTGGCTGCTGACCGCAGGTGGACCTGGAAATTCGACCATGGTTTCAGCCGTTGAAATATATAAAAACGCATTTACATATTTCAAATTTGGTCTTGCATCTGCACAGTCCGTTTATATTTTAATCATTTGTTATTTGATTGGTGTTATATTTAGGAGGTTATTAAAAGATGACTAAATTATCAAAAAAACGTTTTGGACGTCTGATTGCTTATATAATCGGGATAGTGGGATGTATCAGTGTGATATTGCCAATATCCTGGATGTTAATAACTTCATTGAGATCAATGCAGGACATTACGCTTTCAAAAGGTCTGGAATTATTTCCAAGTGGTCCGACACTGGAGAATTTTATTAACATTTGGAAGGAGTATCCTATTGCTATCTATATAGCGAATAGTTTCATTACAGTTGGAGGATCAGCGGTATTTGGTGTTGTATGTGCCTCTTTATGTGCATATGGTCTATCACGCTATAACTTCAAAGGAAAGGAACTTCTACTGGGATTTTTATTGGTAACACAAATGTTTCCAGCTGTTATGAAAATTATACCATACTATAAAATCTTAGTTAATTTAGGCATGAATAATACAAGAGTCGGGCTGCTCATTGTATACGCATCATTCAGCATTCCATTTTGTACATGGATGATGTATGGATATTTAAGAAGCATACCGACTGGCTTGGATGAAGCGGCAAGAATAGACGGTTGCAGTGCTTTAAAAACCTTTGTAAAGGTCATTTTGCCAATTGCTGTACCAGGTGTCGCTGCAACTTTGATCTATGCATTTTTACAGAATTGGAATGAATATATGTTTGCATCCGTACTAATGAATGCTGATAATAAGAAAACGATCACTTATGCTATAAGTAAAATGGCTGATTCCTATAAGATTCAATGGAATTTTCTGATGGCAGCATCGATCATTTCAAGTATTCCAACACTCATCATTTTCATCACATTACAAAAATATCTGATATCTGGAATGACTTCCGGAGCGGTTAAAGAATAAGAGCAGGTATAAATTATGAGAGAGAAAAAGTTCAGCAATCCGATTATCAAGGGAGGATATCCCGATCCTTCTATATGCAGAGTGGGAGAATGGTATTATCTTGTAACGTCCTCGTTTTCCTATTTTCCCGGACTCCCGGTATTTCGAAGCCGAGATATGGTACATTGGGAACAGATATGCAATGCTATATCGAGATCAGAACAGCTGGACTATAGAAATTGTGATATTTCAGAGGGACTGTGGGCTGCAACAATACGGCATCATAAAGACAGATTCTATATAATAAACACACTGGACGTAAACGGACGTACATCTCGATTTAACTATATTATAACTGCTGATGATCCCGCAGGACCATGGTCAGATGCGATAATTATAGAAGGGGCAGATGGGATTGACCCATCCTTGTACTTTGATGATGAAGGTCGAATATGGTATTGTAGTAATACAATTCCGAATGAACTCATTTTTCCGGAGCAAAAGCAGATCTATTTATGTGAGATCGATCCTCTGACATTTCAGTTTTCCGGTGAAAGAAAAATTATTTTTGATGCAGCTGTTGACCACAATTACTATATGGAAGCACCACATATTTATCATATAGGAGATATTTATTATCTAATGACAGCAAGTGGAGGGACACAGACAAATCATTGCGTTAATATTTATCGAAGTCATGATTTGTTCGGACCATATGAACCCTGCCCACGCAACCCTATTGTGACAAACCGAAATCTTCCGATTGTTAACAGAGTCGGAGTTTCTGTAGCAGGACATGGAGATCTTGTCGTGACCCAAAAAAGAGAATGGTATATGGTGCTTCTTGGCATACGTCCATATGAAGCGGAAGTGGAAGATTACGACAAATTTTTGCCCAGAATGTGGATAAGAACACCTGATAGAAACCGTAAAGCACAGTTCAATCTCGGAAGAGAAGTCTTTCTAATACCAATAGCATGGGACTATGATGGATGGCCGATCGTAGATAATTCGAATGGAATGGTCAATTTACAGGAACGATTCCCGAACCTACCAGAATATCATTTTCCACTGCAGACTCGCGTCGATAATTTTGAAGAGTCAATGCTGGATATGTGTTGGTGCATGCGAAGACCTGTTGATGAAGTATTCTATTCACTGAATCAAAGATTTGGCTTTCTGCGGATGCACCTGTTACCTGTGAAAATAGAAGACCTGGGCACACCAGCTATGTTGGTTCGCAGACAGCAGCATAATGATTTTCAAATATCAACAGCACTGGAATTTACTGCAAATTGCCAGGGTGAAGAAGCCGGTATTGCTATTCTGCAGAACGAACGATTTGGATATGTATTGGTGAAGAACTGGACGGAAAAAGGTGCGGCTGTATCCTGCTATAAAATTGAAAATGGTTGCAGAGAATTATTGGCGGAGGTGTTAGTGGAGGCTGAACGCATTTATCTGACTGTAGAAGGGGATGTGGGTAAATATAGCTTTTACTACGGTACAAGTGAAAAACAGTTAATACCTGTCATTGAACGTACAGATGGTCTGCTCCTCAGTTCCTTGGTAGCAGATGGTTACGTGGGAACTTATCTCGGAATGTATGCGTCATCCTGCGGTGAATTCACTGAAAACTATGCTGATTTTGACTGGTTTCGCTATGAGATAATTGAACAGTAATGATTAGAAAAAGAAAAGCTGGGCAATCCAGCTTTTCTTTTTGGTTTTCTATAACGCCATCACTCTTTTCACGCCATTTCATATAATTCCAACATTCGTTTTCCGCAGAACTCGGCGTTTTCAGGGGTTGTATTTTCTAATGTTGCATAGATGAAGGGTTTTTCTCTTTTAACGTATTTCATTACTGAGGTATAATCCATATCTCCCGTTCCGGCTCCTACTGCTTTTAGTCCATGACCTTCGTTCACGCAAATGAAATCTTTCAGGTGGATCATTGCGATGTCTGGACCCAAAAGTTCCAGGCCCTCTGCTATAACGTCTTCTCTGGAATTCACATTATTCAGGTTCAGCATATTGACCGGATCAAATAAGACCTGTAGATTCTGGGAACCTATTTCATCAAGTACGAGACGCATCCGTTTTGAACTGTATATGATGTGTCGCGCAACGATTTCCAAAGCCAGTATGACACCGAACTGTTCCGCACATCGCACCACCGGTTTGATATTTTTGATAAAAGTAAGGAGCGCCTTGTCTGTTTGGCATTCAGGAGAGTACTTGTACTCGGCATTTGGGGCACCTGTCTCAGTACCTACCATACCACAGCCCAGCAGAGAGGCAAAACGAAGATGCGAAAAGTATTTTTCCTGTGTCTGCAAGATCACATCAGGATCGGGATGTGCCAGATTCAGGTAATTGCCAAGTACTGCGATATCCATTTCGTTCTTTGCAAAGATTTTTTTTAAATATTGGGCGTAACCAGGAGTCAGCGCAGTGGAGCCGCAGGGATATTCCTTCATGGATTTACTTAGGGCAAAGTGTACGCAGGAATAGCCTTTTTGTTTCACTATGGGCAATAATTCTTCCAATGGCAGGTTTTCAGCATCATGAAGCCGCAGTCCAATCTGCATCATAGTAACGCCTCCTTATCTTCGTAGCTGTTCGCTATAGGCCATCATGCATGAGGCACTGCCATGCTGATTATCTGTCATCTGTGATTCACTGATATAGTATTCTGCTTTTCCAGTTCTGTCTTTTCGGTTATGGGGGTCAGGTCCTATTCCAAGACCTGCACTTGCGCAGATACCTTGGAGGTGATAGACTCCATCTTCTTCCATCAAGTAGGTGTCTCGTATTCCAGTTAGAACCTGGCAACCCTTTTCCCAATATTCCTCAGGGAGCATATTTAATCTGGCACCTTTCATCAGAGCATAGGCGATCATTCCACTTCCGGAGGTTTCTGGATAATTGCCTGACAGAGATGGTATATTTGGAACTTGAAAGAACATCTTCGTATTCGAGTCTTGATAGGGAAGCAGACCATCGAGAGCGTTCTTAAGCAGCGGGATCAGTTCTTTGGCTCGGTTCGAATGTTTCGCCGCCAACTCATACACGTCAGTCAGAGCCATTAGGTACCATCCTTCTGCACGGAGCCAAGTTGCATCATTCTGACCGCTCACTGGGTCTGCCCAGTCCATGGTTTTGCTGACATCACAGCCATGAAGGTATAGACCTGTTTGATCATTCCACAGAAGTTCATGTGCACTTTTGAACTGGTCGATGATATCATCCCAATAGTCTATTCCTGTATCTGAGCAATATTTTGCGTAAAATGGCATGGCCATATAGAGTCCATCTAGCCACACCTGATTGGGATAAATATCTTTATGCCAAAAGTTTCCAGTCGAAGTTCTCGGGTAATTTGCAAGCATGGAGTAGACCTGCTGCACTGCCGCAAGGTAGATGTCATCGCCTGTTAAATCATATAAGAGCATGAGGGATTTGCCGAAACTGATCTTGTCAATATTATTCTCCCCTTCTTTCCAGTTTGCTAGTTTGCCCGTATCACTGATAAGCCATTTTCCGGCGTCCAATATAGATTGATTCCACCTCGTGTCACCGGTAGCAGCAGCGAGATCAGCGGCACCTATCATACAAAGATCATTCTTATAGTTCCAAGCTTTTTCAGATAGAAATTTGGGGAAATCAACCTCTAAATATTTTTTAAAATATTCTAACCACATTACATGTGTCCTTTCTTGAAAGCTATTACATTGTTTATGCACCGGCAAAATCTGCAACTCGATCCAGTATTTCGACGGCTTCTTTGATCGATATGTTCGATGTCGGGAAGAAGCAACCATCTCGATTTAGTATCATGAACCCAAAATAGAGCGATCGGGCAACATTTGTTCCATAATTAAAATCAACATACGCAGCATCCGTGCATTCGGGCATGGTGCTGGATGCATTTTTATAGTTTATACCACAGACTTGCATGGCAACAGTCGCCATTTCCTGACGTGTTATAAAGCCTTGTGGATTCTGGTCAGGGAATTCCTGACTGGGCAGATATCCATTCTTGACTGTTCTAAGCAAAGCCTCTTTCTCATTGTATGTTGTGAGCATATCATGGATGAATCCAGGCTCAGCTATTGGCAGGAGCATTTGGGCAAGTAATACTCTGGTAATCAGATGCTCTTCCCTTGCTTCGGGCGGAAAAAGAGGTATACCGCGACATAGTAGCCGAAGATATGGAATGCTTTTTATTGCAAGATCTAAATTTTTCAGGATTCGGTACCTGCGGCTGCATTCTGTTTGTCCAGAAGGATCCGTTACAGATACATATAAGTAGTTGCTGTCAGGTACCTGACAGGCTCTTTTGTTAGAGACAACTGTCCACTTGGTTCCATCGAATGAACTTTTCCATTCAAATGAATATTGATCCGATGAACCACAGCTTTCTGCAATTGCATGTACTATTGACCCAACTTGTGTGATGCCTTTGATTCTAACCATTGTCGGTCGCGGATACGTATTCCCATTAACAACAACATTCTCAATGATCGGATCTTTCCAGTGCATGCTGTGTATTGCTCTTACAGATCCATCAATGGTTATATTTTTTAAAACGAGTCCTGTGATGGGAACTTCTGGGAAAGATTCTAGAAAAATACCGTAATCACCACCCCTTGCATCAATATTTTCGATCAAGATATTTCGAAAGCTTGGAAGGAAATCACCGTTTCGGCCATCTTCATAAAGCATTGTTCCATGAACGGCAGCTCCATTCATATGATCGATCTTACTGTCTGCAAGTACGATGTTCTCGATCGTTCCACCTCGGCGGGCATTGGTCTTTAACCGCAGTGCGTAAGTAAGATGAGGGCTGGAGAAGTAGTTATCAATAGCCACCAGGTTATAGATCCCGCCGCTCATTTCGCTTCCCAAAGCAATGCCGCCATGCCCGTCAGCAAATTCGTTCTGTTCGATTACAATGTTTCTGCAGGGTGTATTTGTAAGTCGTCCATCCCTGTCTCTTCCGGATTTGATACTGATGCAGTCGTCTCCCGTATCAAATCGACAGCGCAGGATATGTACCCCATCACAGCTTTCGGGATCGCAGCCATCATTGTTGGATCCATGACTTTGCAAGGTGATTCCATCTACAGTAACACTTTTGCACATGACGGGGTTGACCTGCCACATGGGACTGTTGATCATTGTAAAACGAGAGAGCAGGATACGTTCACACTGCATCATCTGGATAAAGTTCGGTCGTAAAAAATGACCTGGACCAAATTTTCTGCTATTGATATCTACACCCTCAGCATTCATTTTCCGCAAAGTCCGTCGGTCATTCAGCTGAAGGTCGACTTGATTCTTGAACCATGCATTTTCTACCTGATGATGCCAGTTCCACCAGTGTTCTGAATCAGCGCTGCCATCTAGTATACCTTCGCCGGTCACGGCGATATCATGAGACTGCCAGGCATAGATCAATGGGCTATAATTAAAGCAGGGTGTGGATTCCCAATGGGTCAGAACCATAGGATAATTTTTTTCTATTTCTGTGTTGATAAATGTCAGTCTTGTGTCTTTGTTCTGCAGATGTAATTCGACACCGCTTTTTAACCAGAGTGCTCCTGTTAGATAATTACCAGAAGGCAATATAAGACGTCCGCCGCCGTCCTGGCTGATCGTATCAATTGCTCTTTGAAGCTGCAAGGTCTGTGTCTCGCTGCTGTCAGGTTTGATATTAAAAAAGGAGCATGGATATATGGTATTCCGAATATAGGGCAGATCTATTTGTTTCAAAATAGATTCTTTTAGCTGTAGTTTATTCATAGTGCGCTCCCTGTTTCATGATTTCTGGAGTGGTTCAGACATTAATAAACGGATATAAATCCTTTAGATTTTTTTGTAGATTTTCTTCGTGCCACTGATGTGTACCTTCGCAGATGTCATGAAGGAGCCGATCACTGGCTTCGAAAAGCTGATAAGCATGTCTGATTATGTGGATCTGCTCCATCACATTGATCATACCTCTGGGACCATTCAGCCGATCTTCTCTGCAGGACTGGATCAAAAGTGGCCGCGGTGCAATTAGACTTGCGATATCACCCATATCTAGATGCTCCCATAGATTTGGAACGTAATTGCAGGAACAATTTTGATTCAGATTTAGAAGAGAGTCTCGGTATCCATAGAGATAACCGCTGATCACAGCCAGGGATATTCGATCGTCCAGTGCTGACAGCCACAGAGTCTGCATACCGCCTCCAGAAAAACCAAGACAGCAGATCTTTTTTTGAGACCATTCCTCACATTGCTCAATGTAATCGATCATACGCATCAAATCCCAGGTCAGCAGGCCAATCACAGGAATTCCCAGTGGCTCCCCCATATGTGAAAGACGAGAACAGTCTCCTTTTAATGCGGTTTGTATATCCCTGGCATCTGCGAGATCTTCTCGCCGTTCACCAAATCCTCTGCAGTCTGGACAGATCGCAATGTAACCAAGCTGTGCAAGCTGATAGCCATAATCGTAATGATAAAAGTCAATTTTTTCAGCAACAGCTTCATACCTGCGGAATCCGGCGACCGAATATTTGCCTGCACCATTATGACCTGGCGGACAAAGGAAAATGAGATTCGAAGGGTCTAAAACTTCCGGAATCAGAATATAAACGGGCATCCATACACCAGGCTCGACCTGAATTCGGAGATGCACTCTTTGAATTTGCATTGGACCTTCAACCCTATGGATATCTTCGTTGACTGGCTTCAGATCGCATAGCTCCATTTTATTAAGCCCCAGAAGTTTATGAAGAAGCAGTCGCATCTCTTTTTTCCAGTGCTGGAATTCTATTGCTGTTTTTCCTTTAAAATAGTCCTGTCTTGCAAAGGTATCATACTTTTTCAGCATGGAATTAAGGGAACCATAGCAGAGGTCAATCTTTGGAAGCAGGACTTTTTTGTTTGAATGTTCAATATTCATAGGCATTTATTCTTCAATATCATTTTCTTCTTTTGCTATAGCAGTCAGCATGGTGGATTTCTTTTTCTTTTTGTGGTCAGAATAGATCGGCCAAATGATACAGAACACGGAAATGATAAGTAAAAGAGCAGAGATCGGCCGTGTAAAAAATTCTGAATAACTGCCATGCGCATAACTGATGCCCTGGCGGAAATAACGCTCCAGCTTACTGGAAAGAATAAAGGCAAGAACCAGTGGTGCAGTTGGCAGACCGCTGATTGCCATAAAAATTGCTAAAAGGCAAAGTGCAAGCATGACATAAATATTGAACATGGTGTTGGAAATTCCATAGCCTCCGATAAAACAGATGACTAAAATTACCGTATACAGATAATGATAGGGAACCTTTAGAATATAAGGGAACCAGCGTTTTGTTATAATCTGTATAATATATGTAATAATTGCAGAAACTAGTACGCAGGCAAAAATCAAACTGGAAAGTTCTGGTTGTTCCGTCATAAATAATGGTCCGGCCTGCAGTCCATGGATCGTAAGACCAGCAATCAGCATGGCAGTAATGCCATCAACGGGAATTCCAAGTGCCATCATAGGAATCAAAGCGCCACCTAGGGATGCATTGTTAGCCGTTTCAGAAGCCCAGACACCAGCTGGATTTCCTTTACCAAAACTATCAGGGTCTTTACTGATTCCCTTTGCATAACCATATGCTACAATGTTTGAGATTCCAGATCCCATTCCTGGGAGAAAACCAATCCAAAGACCAGAAGCAAATGCGAAAATTATTGTTTTCAAATTTGGTTTAGGTGTCAAAACACTAAATAGAAAGTAGTTCTATCAGATTAACACCAGATTTTTTTGATTTTTGAGTATATTCAAGCTATATAACGTAATTACAGTGTCATCCCATTCCTTATTTTTATGCTATTTTCAGATTTAAGGCAGACTCCACCTGTCTTATCCGATTATGCCTTAGCAGTTTTCTGAAATTATAGGCACCGATTTTTAGCAGAAAGAATTGTCTGGACCTTAAAAGCCCATAGGT
>JBKECO010000058.1:0-3686 GCA_047974745.1 Lachnospiraceae bacterium | reverse complement strand
GTAGCGAGCATAGCCAGACCGACAAAGCAATTGCTAGGGTTTGTGAGAGTTGGGTTAGGAATTGGAGAAACGAAAGAGGTATCTTTTGAAATTGATCTGAAACAATTGGCTTTTCATGATCTAAATATGGATCTGGTGGTGGAGCCAGGTGATATGGAAATTTACATTGGAGAATCCTCACAAGATATTCGTTTGCAAAAAAAATTTAAGATAATTGGTGATAAATTAATGGTTGAGAGAAAAGTATTTTCATCGATAGTAAGTGTAATATAAAGCTTCCTGTATACTTTAAATAGATCAAGAGATTGACACAAAAAAATACCTCAAGTAAATTTAGATTATTACTGACCTGGCAGTTGGTAAAAATCAAAAAAAATACAAGAGGTATATAAGATGAATGTTAAAGGCAAACAGAAAAGAAATCAAGTAGTTACAGTAAATATTTTTGAACAGCAGGAATTAGTAGCAAGAGCGGAGGCTATTAAAAGTAATCTCAAGGCTTCAACTTGGCATGAGTTAGAAACCAAAGGAAAGTTTGCAAAGAATGAGAAACTCTCATTTATCAGTGATGACATGCTTATACTTGGATGCGATATAGGCAGTGAAACTCACTATCTAAGAGCAATCGATACCAGAGGAAGAGAACTCAGTAAGTCCGCTTTCCCATTTAGTAACAGTTTAGAAGGGTTCCAAAGCGCAAAGGAATGGGCAGTGAATCTGGCAGCTACGCATAATAAGAATCAGATAGTGCTTGGTTTAGAGCCTACAGGCCATTACTGGTTTTGTATCGCGACCTGGCTGGTCGCAAATGGAATCAGTGTTGTTCAGGTCAACCCATATGCTGTGAAACAGACAAAAGAAATCGAAGATAATAGTCAGTTGAAAGATGATATAAAGGATCCGAAACTTATTGCAAATCTTGTCAAGGATGGTAATTTTGGGATGCCATACCTTCCAGAAGAACTCTATGCGGACCTTAGACGATTATCCATGTTTCGAGATCAGCTGTGTGAAGACAGAATACGTAACCTAAATCGACTTCATCGAGAAATGAAAATCTATTTTCCAGAGTATAAGGAAGCATTAGGAAAAGTAGATGGAGCCTTCTGTCTGGAATTGCTGAAAAAGGCACCATTTCCAGAAACAATGATAGTGCTTGGCACGGATGGTATAAAACAGATCTGGCATGATGCAAAACTAAGAGGACGCGGTTACAGCAGAGCCAATGAGATACTGAAATATGCCACTAAAAGCGTTGGATTAAAAGATGGAACAGATGCTGGCAGTCAGGCTGTAAAGTGGTTCGCAGAGCGAATTACAGAACTTGATGAAAAACTAACGGCTGTTGAAGCTCAACTGACCCAGAGATGTATGGAACTACCTCATGCAGAAAATATCCTTGAAATATCAGGAGTCGGAGAACGTGTACTTACAGGAATTCTTGCTGAGATAGGTGATGTATCCAGATTTGATGACGTCAAGGAAATACAAAAACTGAGTGGATTAGGGCTTGTAGCCTGTAGTTCAGGAAAGCATAAGGGAGAGACCAAAATCAGTCACAGAGGACGCAAGCGATTAAGATATTGGTTGTTCCAGGCGGCTAAGTCAACGGTTGTACATTCAGAGGAGTTCAAAAACCTCCACGTCTACTATACAACCAGGCTGGATAATCCATTAAAAAAGATGCAGTCACTGATTGTAATTGCATGTAAGTTGCTCCGAGTGATTTATATGATACTGACAAAGGGAACGGTCTATGATCCGAAAAAAATGTTATTGGACATAAAACGCCCGTTGAAAGAGGAAACACTGGCAGCATAAGAATCCAAATAAGACAGCTGGTGTTAGAATTTAAATAGTACAAGTCAAAATGAGAAATTCCAATATAAATAAATATGGTACAATACATGTACTGAATCATGGAGGATCTCATTATGCCGAAGAACTATGACAAACACTTTAAACTGGATTGTATCCAATACTATCATGATCATAAAGATCTTGGTTTGATTGGATGTGCGGACAATCTTGGAGTCAGCCACCAGTCTTTATCCCGCTGGCAAAAAGAATTTCGGGAATCTGGAGATCTGGAATCCAGAGGCTCTGGAAATTTCTCATCCGATGAAGAAAAAGAAATCGCTCGCCTCAAACGTGAATTACGCGACACTCAGGATGCACTTGATGTGTTAAAAAAAGCCATCGGCATTCTGGGAAAATGACACAAGCCATTTACCACGAAGTATCTGAGAAGGCAGAAGCATCCATGAAAAAAGGACGCCGTGCTTCTGTCTCCGGAATGCTGAGAATCTTAGGCGTTTCACGATCCGGATACCATGCCTGGTTGAAAACAGTTCCTACGGACACTCAACAGCGAAAGGAACATGTCAAAACTAAAATAAAGTATATTTATGATGACTCCAAGCAAAACTATGGTGCTCCAAAAATCACCAAAGAACTCCGAAAAGAAGGCGAAATAATTGCAGAAAGAACCGTTGGTAAATATATGAAGGAAATGGGGATCAAAGCCCAGTGGGTAAAGCCATGGACGGTCACGACCAAAGACTCTGATTTCAGTAACGATCTCCAAAATATCCTAGACGAACAGTTCAACCCAGATCGTCCAAATGCGGTTTGGTGCAGTGATATCACCTATATTTGGACGGTAAACGGATTTGTTTATTTGACCAGTATTATGGATCTGTATTCCAGGAAAATCATTGCATGGACTCTATCTGATACATTAGAAGTTTCCTGTGTCATTGACACCATCAAGAAGGCGAAAGCGCGTCGTAGAACGGATCTTCCTCTAATCATTCATAGTGATCGAGGCGCACAATATGTTTCAAAAGCCTACAAAGAAGCTACTGATAATATGGAACGCAGCTATTCAAAAAAAGCATTCCCATGGGATAATGCCTGTATTGAATCCTTTCATGCACTCATCAAAAGGGAGTGGCTGAATCGCTTTCGTATCCTAGACTTCAAACAGGCGTATCGCCTTGTGTTTGAATATCTGGAAGCTTTTTATAATACCAAACGCATCCATAGTCATTGTGATTATATGTCACCAAATGACTTTGAAAAACTATATGAGCAGAGCCAAGATGGCAGCCTGCTTCTAGCAAGTTAATTTGAGGAATATTTTCTCATTTTAACTTGTACTAAATCTTGACATAGGACCAAGCATTATAAATCCAGACCCTTGCTGGGTTCCAGATCATTCTGAAATCGAGCAGGGTTCTGGAAAGAAACCTGATAATGATGGAGTGTAAAAGGTACTACATCAGAAACAAGACCAACAAAGAGAAACAAGGTAAAGCGTCCACTGATAATCAGTACCTTGTGGAACGTAAAGGTCAGTAAAAATCAAATACAAACAAGAGCTGTAGCTGGTGGTAGTTCTCTCCGTAGGGCACGACCCTGTTAGAAAGCTTTTCCAGCACTCAGTGTATGAACAGGTGGGACGAAGGAAGTTGGGACATGATCCCTTTAGACACGGAAGGTTCACCATCATAGCTAAACAGAGGATTGATAGCCTTTATAAAGCAAACAAAGAGGATGCTTTTAAAACTATACCTATTTTTAGCTATTCAGTACAGGATACGATGACTGTTCATCACTTTTAGCTCTGTTTATAGAGGTAGTTATTTAAAGAAAAGCCTTAAAAATCAATACTTTTTGGCTTG
>JBKECO010000068.1:0-1963 GCA_047974745.1 Lachnospiraceae bacterium | reverse complement strand
ATGTCAATCGGACTGGGTATTAAAGCCTGTCTGGAGGGCTATACCGTCTTTTTTACTTCTGTGCCCAGGCTGCTTACGCAAATCAGGGAATGCAGATCGCAAAAGAGCCTCAGGCTACTTGAATTACGCTTCCAGAACTATGATATGGTCATCTGTGATGAGTTTGGATATGTATCGTGTGATAAGGAAGGAGGCGAACTACTTTTTAACCATCTGTCTCTCAGGGCAGGGAAGAAGTCTACAATCATTACAACAAATCTTGCTTTTGACAGGTGGGGAGAGATAGTAAAGGATAAAGTTCTCGTGACGGCGATGGTAGACAGGCTCACGCATAAAGCATATCTGATAAATATGAATGGACAATCTTATAGGGTTAAAGAAACTAAAAAAATGTTACAATCTAATGAAGAATAAATATCTTTAACCCATCTCGTCCGAGACACTTAGTGGTATACTTTTCAATTACTAAGTGGACTACTTTTCAATTATATTATACACTACAATGCAAACATTAACTGGCTTGTAGCAGGACAAAAGGAAGAGCGTTTTATGAACATTCTTAAAAGCTTCTATGTGAAGTATGAGCGTAAAATACCTTCTCTTATTGATGATTTTTGTCACTACTATCGGCATCACCTGAAGAAGAAAGTTATTTTCTATTATGATTCCACAGCAATCAAATCGAATTATGCTGTGTCCGATGATGATGATTTTGCGGAAGTAGTGCGCAGACGATTTGAGCATAACGGTTGGAGTGTTGAAATGATGTATACAGGCAATCCTTGGAAACATAAGGATAAGCATCTGTACATAAATCTATTGCTTAAAGGTCTTGTTGAGAACGGCCTTACTCCGATGCTGAATGAAGAGAACAATGAAGAGCTTATAATCGCACTGGAGACGGCTGGGACAAAAATAGGTTCCAATGGATTCGAGAAAGATAAGTCAGGCGAGAAGCTTGCAGAATCAGAAGAAGATAAACTTGAGTATCGCACAGACGGCACAGACGCCTTTGACGAACTCGTTATCGGTATGAACAAAGTCCCTTATGACGGTTCAACAGGAATGGGAGCCTTCTGGAAAGGCTGATCCCATTCCTATACACTTTAACAGCTTTATATCACTACATCATTCGATTCGCTCAGGGAAAGCGGTATCAGTGTTATAAACTATATCTCCGATGGTAAATGCAGAACAAGGGGCTTTGCGCCCGTATGCTTCAACATCTTTGTGTCGTTGCATTATCTGCACTCAGGAAAAGATGTCACAGCATTGAGCCTCTATATCATTCTGTCGAATGATTGAACGCAGGGTAATACCTGTACACTTCAACAGCTTTGTCTCACTACATCATTCGATTCGTGAGGGGAAAGCAGTATCAGTGTCGGAAAACTATATCTCCGATGGTCTTAGAATTGTGGTAAATAGCTTGAAATCATCTATGAATGCGGATTCTGAGAGGTGTGACGCGCGCGGGCGTCACGATTTTACCATCATATAAGGTCAAAAATAGGGCGGTAATTACGAAAACGGGTTCAGGGCGAGGCGGGGTCAATAAAGTGTATCTTCATATTTTTACAAAAATATGAAAGCAAAAATACACATTATCAGAGATTTAAATGCTTGAAAATCGGAAAAACTAAAGAAAGTTTAACTTTTATTTACACTTTGGTTCAGTAATGGCTTAATATAAAGCGTTTTAAGGTACTATTTTTTCTTTTTGGAAAATAAAGGGATAAACTTTTTTTTATAGCGGTATATTTCTCATGGCATGTTCGCCCATCGCGCTCACTTCCTCCTGTCAAAATATGTCTGATCGACTCCGTTCATCTTCGGGATGCAAAGGATTTTTTGTGAATGTTAATATTTAGTCTAAAATTTATACTATCTTGCGCCAAAATTTAATAGTATCTGTGATGAATAAAGGTAAAATACTTGTTTTGCTTCTGATATTCTTTTTATT
>JBKECO010000003.1:0-353588 GCA_047974745.1 Lachnospiraceae bacterium | reverse complement strand
TTTTTTGATTTTTGAGTATATTCAAGCTATATAACGTAATTACAGTGTCATCCCATTCCTTATTTTTATGCTATTTTCAGATTTAAGGCAGACTCCACCTGTCTTATCCGATTATGCCTTAGCAGTTTTCTGAAATTATAGGCACCGATTTTTAGCAGAAAGAATTGTCTGGACCTTAAAAGCCCATAGGTTGGAATATCATCTATGTGGTATTTTCTTCTTAATACAGAAGGGATTCCTTCTACTGCATTTCGTATCCTTGCAAGCATAATAAATTCGTCAGATGTCATTTCTTTCATGTAGGATGCACGGGATTTCATTGTTTGTGATACATGCACTGCATAATTCTTTTTTTGTGGTTTCCCTTTACAATCATTTTTATGTGGGCAGTGATCACAGTGTTCTTTTTTGATGAGTGTACGGCATACGCCAGTTTTAGGATAATAGGTTGTTTTTTCGGGAATATTCCCCATGGGACACTGTTTGACGGATCTTCCGTCTTCTGAAAATACGAACTCTGCGAAAATGGGATTTGTGTCTTTTCCAATCAGTGCTGTTGTTACAAGCTTTGTATTACAGTCGTTAGCTAGTCCTTGATTTTCTTCTCCACCATAGGCCCCGTCTGCGATTATTGTTTCTGATGCTGATGAACTATCTTTTTTACTGAGGTAATCTTTACAGAACTGACTGTCACTGTGGCTGTTTTTCGCATAACCTGTATCGGTGATCAGACTGTCACCATTTTCACCAACAGTTTCAATGATATTTCCAACATAGCCCTTGTTGTCCTTCCCGGCTTTACTACGATAAGTGGCATCTGGATCTGATGGATTCTGGAGACTTGCTGGAGTGATTTCTTTTTTCTCTTTTGGAATGCAGTTTCCTTCTTCATCGGTATCACTTTGTTCAGTCAGTACCCGAATTAGAAGCTGGTATTCTGAAAACGAGTGGAAGCTGTCATCGTTCATAAGCTGTTTTACTGCAACAGCTTCCTGTAATACTTTTTCCAGGCGTGGAGTAACGTCTTCCCCTTTGCAGTAATAAATGACATGGTTGTAATCATCTTCATTGAGATAATGGTTTAGATCTGAAGAAAGAAGTTCATCTTGACCAAGGCGGTGTATTAGCTGTACCGCACTTGCTACGGTTGCATATATTATTTCAAGTCTGGACATACGCTTGCATCTTGATGCGATCATCAGACTGTCCATACGTTTTATATTAGAATTCAGGTTCATATATTTACCAAAAACTTCAGAAAGATGCATCATTTCATCGTTCAAAAGATTTTCACCTGATTCCCTTTCATACTCATATAGGCGTGCACGAAACCGGCTGAATGTCCTGTCGCTGACGGGCTGCTCATCCAAATGTGTTGTGTGCAGGGCATACTGGTAACGAATATCACAGCATATAGATTCGAGAAGTTCGTCATCATTCAAGCCATTGGATTCTTTTAGTATCAATGCACCAACAATGATGTTGATCGGTGTATTTGGCCTTGAATTTTTATTGCCACTATAAAGGACAGAAAACCGCTCCTCCTTAATCGCAGGAAAAACAATATCTGCAAAATCTTTGCACCAGGAATTCATAATCATTTTTTGTGTTCTTGGTGTTTGATTGAGAAAACTGTCATTCAGAGTAATCTGTTGTGTTTGATTTGTTTTAAAAGACATGTCCTGTACCTCACCTTTTCATATGCCTTTATTATACTATATTTGGTGAGGATTTTGATGACTTGGTGTCTACTTTTGACACCTTAACCAGGCTTTAAAGAATAAAATAATTTAGTTGTCTTGATATAGTCAAACTATATAGCCAGCTATAGAAAATCAGTATTTTGCTATAGCTAACTTTTATGGTATTATAGTATCTATACTATAATACTAGGGAAAAGGTGATGTTATGGATTATAAGTTCAGTACGAAGTGTTTATATGGAAATGGTGGAGGTCCAAAAACGGATTCATCCGGGGCAATCAGCTTTCCAATTTATCAGACGGCGACTTTTGAACACCCTTTTGTTGGGGAGAGTACCGGTTATGATTATAGTCGCATGCAAAACCCTACGCGAGAACAGCTTGAGCATGTAATAGCCTCCCTTGAGTATGGGAAGGAAGCCTTGGCCTTTTCCAGTGGAATGGCTGCCATTGCATGTTTGACAGAGCTTTTTTCTCCGGGAGATGAGATCATTGCAGATTCTGATCTCTATGGCGGAACAATCAGACTGTTCGATCATATTTTAAAGAAGAACCAGATTCAATGCATTCGTAAAGATCTTACAGCAGAACTTTCAGAACTTGGTCAGTATATAACAGAAAGAACAAAGGCCATTTTTATTGAAACACCTACGAATCCTATGATGCATGTGATTGATATCCAAATGGTTGCTGATTTTGCAAGAAAAAATCATCTGCTATTAATCGTAGACAATACATTTCTTACCCCATACTTTCAAAATCCGATCCTGCTTGGAGCAGATATTGTAGTGCACAGCGGGACGAAATTTCTCTGTGGGCACAATGATACACTTTCCGGATTCCTGATAACGAATGAAGCTTCACTGGCCGAAAAGCTGCGTTTTATTCAAAAGACAACAGGAGCAGGTCTCGCACCATTTGACAGCTGGCTTTTACTTAGAGGGATCAAGACTCTGCCGCTGCGTATGGAACAGTCACAGAAGAATGCGATTCAGATCTCTGAATGGTTGACAAAATGCCCCTATGTTACCGCGGTCTTTTACCCAGGAATCTTAGGAAGCGCAGGATTCGAGATCGCGAGAACTCAGGCAAGAGGTTTTGGCAGCATGATCACCTTTGTTCTTGATTCGAAAGAAACGGCACTTTTTATTTTGAATCATGTCAAAGTAATGCACTATGCAGAAAGTCTTGGAGGCGTTGAAACGCTGATCACCTATCCAATTACACAGACACATGCGGATGTGGAGCCGGAAGAATTGGCAAAAAACGGAATTACGGACAGTTTACTGAGAATTTCTGTTGGCATCGAAGATATTTCGGATCTGATCGGTGAGTTAGAACGCATATTTACTGAATTGAAAGCGAATAAATAAAGGCAATAGATAGGAGCAACAGATGGGAAAAAAATATGATTTTGACCAAATCATTGACAGAAAAAATACAAAAAGTTTAAAATATGATTTTGCCCTAAAAAAAGGAATGCCGGAAGATATTTTACCACTCTGGGTCGCAGATATGGATTTTCCGGCTGCAGATGAAATACTTTCAGCAATGAGAAAGCAACTGGAACATGGAATATTTGGATATGCAGAACCAGATGATGGTTATTTTGATGCAGTTGCAAACTGGATGAAGAAAAGACATGAGTTTGAAGTCCAACGCAGCTGGCTCGTGAAAACACCTGGTATCGTTTTTGCGCTTGCCATGGCCGTACAGGCATATACGCAAAAAGGGGATGGGATTCTGATTCAGACACCTGTCTACTATCCATTCCGATCCGTCATTGAGGATAATGAACGAGTTGTAGTGGAAAATCCATTAGTTCCTGATGAAGATGGAATCTTTCAAATGGATTTTGAAGATCTTGAAAGACAGCTGCAGCAAAAAAGTGTAAAATTCATGATTTTCTGCAGTCCTCATAATCCGGTCAGCAGGGTTTGGACAAGGAAAGAGCAGCAAAGGCTGATCGATCTGTGTATTAAATATGAAGTCATTATTTTTAGCGATGAGATACATCAGGATTTTGTATTTGGTGAGAACCGACATAATGTGCTTTTGAATGTGGATCCTGCCATTGCGAATCAAGTCATCATTGCGACCGCTCCCAGCAAGACATTTAATCTGGCAGGTCTTCAAATATCAAATCTTTTTATACCGAATAAAGATCTCAGAAACAGATTAAAGGCGAGAATGGATGCTTCTGGATACAGTCAGCTAAATATTTTTGGTCTTGTTTCTTGTGAAGCTGCTTATCGATACGGAGAGGACTGGCTAGAACAGTTAAAAACATATCTTGAAGGTAATGTGGAATACATCCGTCATTTTCTTGCACAGGAAATGCCAAATGTACGATTGATCGAACCACAGGGGACTTACCTTTTATGGCTGGATTTCAAAGGACTTGCACTGTCAGAAGAGCAGATAAATAAAAAAATCATGAAGAAAGCAAAGGTCTGGTTAGATCATGGCACTATGTTCGGTAAAGAAGGAAACGGATATCAGCGAATCAATATAGCTTGTCCAAGGGCGATCTTAGAGAAGGCAATGGTTCAGATCAGAGATGCGTTACAATAGATCAGTTTTATAAATACAAATAGGCAGCGGCTTGAGTGCCGCTGTTTTTAGTATATGGAAAAATAATACTACTTGACAATAAACGAATGTTCATTTAATATAGAACTATGCAGAGGTGATTGTATGAGAAGAAAAGATGATGAAAAGCAAAAAAATATTAAACATGCCGTGATAAAACTGATTCTCGAGGAAGGCTTTCATGGGACTTCGATTTCAAAGATCGCTAAGGAAGCGAATGTGTCACCTGCAACAGTATATACTTATTTCAGTAACAAGGAAGAAATGCTTCAGGATATCTATATTGAATATACCGAAGAGATCTATACTTGTCTGGTGCATACGACACAGCAGGATCTGAGCGGGAAAAGACGCCTGGAGTCCATAATCAGAAATTACTATAATTATATTCTGGAGAATCATGATGCATTTAGTTTCGTAGAACAATTCTCAAGCTGCCCTTCCCTTGCAGGAAGCTGCAGTGAAGAGTACGTACTCTATCGTTTTTACAATCTGATCGATGCATTAAAGAAGGAGCATATAGTCAAGGGATTCAGTGATGACAGTCTGATCAAAATAATTTTTTATCCTGTTAAGGCCATCGCACTTGATTATCGAAAGAACAACAGGGAGAAGGAGATGCAGCTGATTGAAATGATACAGATCATTCAAAGTGCAATTCTTGTTCATCCCTAATTTTAGAAAGAAGGAATGAGCCTATGTTACATACTAATGAGAAGCAGACCGGTATTTTGATTCCGATTCCTGGCACACTTCTTTTGCCAAATACGGAAACAACGATCTACATGAAGGGTCTTGAACCACTACAGCTGGAATATCTAGAAAACAAGGAGCACGTTAAAATTGCTGTTCTAAGTAAGCATCGGATCGGAATGGAAGATTTTGATGATGAAGATTTTTATAAAGTCGGGGTCACATTTTCGATTTCAAAGATCGAACAGGCAGAGCAAGGATCAAAACTGACCATACAGATCGAAGAACGCGTGCGGATCGAACATGTAAGAATTGAAGAAGAGATGATTCTTGCTGAATGGACTCTTTATCCGGAGGAATACGATCTTACGGTAAAGGATCAGGAAGAGATCCTTGGATACATCAAGGAAGCATCCCACGAAATTACAGCGAGATTTCAAGGCGGAGAAGAATACAACAAACTGATCGATGTCCATAAATCGTTAAATGGAATTATTGTATATCTGGCGCAGTATTTGAAGATCTCTAATGTTGAGCGATATGAGCTGCTGGCTATGCAGTCAATGAAGGAGAGATGCCTGCGCTTTATGGATTATCTGTTAAAGCACAAGGAAAGTATCGAGCTTTCACTAGAGATCTCTGAAAAATTTTCGGAAAAAGCAAATAAGCACTATAGAGAATCTGTCTTAAGAGAACAATTACGAGCAATTCAGGCAGAACTAAATGAAGGCAAAGAAGGAGATCTGTCTGAAGAAGATGATTACAGAAAGCGGATCGATGATGCAGCAATGCCGGAGGATGTGAAAGAAACGGCTTTGGAGGAATTGGATAAGCTGATGGCACAAGGCGCCGGAGGCACAGAGCATAGTGTGATCAGAAATTACCTTGAACTTTTGATCCAGCTGCCCTGGAGAAGAGAGAAGGAGAAAGAAATCAATCTCGAGAAGGCCAGAGAAATACTTGACAGCCAGCACTATGGTCTTACGAAGATAAAAGAGCGTATGATACAGCATTTGGCCGTTATGCAGCTGAATAAGAAACGAAAAGGATCTATCTTACTACTTGTTGGACCGCCAGGAACCGGTAAGACCAGCCTTGGAAAAAGCATTGCAGAAGCACTGGATCGTAAATATATTCGACTGAGTCTTGGTGGTATCCGGGATGAGTCTGAAATACGTGGTCATAGAAGAACCTATGTTGGAGCAATGCCTGGAAGAATCATGCAGAGCTTGAAAAAAGCAGGTGTGAGCAATCCGGTCATGATTCTGGATGAGGTGGATAAGCTGATGCCAGGTGGATTCAGTGGGGATCCGGCAAGTGCCCTTCTTGAGGTGCTTGATCCGGAGCAGAATAACTCCTTTGTGGATCACTATGTAGACCAGCCTTATGATTTATCCGATGTATTTTTTATCGCAACGGCAAATAGTCTGGACAGTATACCGCAGCCACTGCTTGACAGAATGGAAATCATTCACGTATCGAGCTATACAGCGGATGAGAAATTCCACATTGCAAAAAATTATCTTTTGCCAGAAGTCCTAAAGGATCATGGGCTTTCAGAGAACCAGGTAATCATTTCAGATGATATGATTCGTCTTATGATCAGTGATTATACGATGGAGGCCGGCGTTCGTGGACTGAAAAAGCATATAGCATCGATTTCCAGGGCAGCATCAGCCAGAATCGTGTCTAAATCTGGAGAACTGCCATATATCATCAAAGGCGAAGACCTGGAAGAAATATTAGGACATAAAGTGTCTCGCCATGAGATGGCACAGACAGAGAATCCGCCTGGTGTTGTTACCGGACTGGCATGGACACCAGTAGGAGGAGAGATCCTGATGATCGAAGCAACGGATATGCCAGGCAAGGGAGAAGTCATTCTCACAGGAAAGCTTGGAGACGTCATGAAAGAATCTGCTCGTATTTCACTTAGCTTGTTGAAATCCAGACTCCCAGTCAACACCATCGATTTTAAAGAAAAGGATCTGCATATACATGTACCTTCAGGAGCAGTACCAAAGGATGGTCCTTCGGCAGGTATCGCATTATTTACAGCACTTGCTTCTCTGGTAACCGGAATAAAGGTTGATTCCAGACTGGCAATGACCGGAGAGATTACATTAAGAGGTGCCGTTCTGCCGATCGGCGGACTGAAAGAAAAACTACTTGGAGCTCAGCGAGCCGGTATCAAAAAGGTACTTATCCCAAAGGATAATGAATCAGACCTGCGAGATGTTCCGGAGGAAGTTCGCAAAGAGCTGAATATCGTAACAGTTGAGACAGTGGAAGATGTATTAAATGAAACATTAAAGATTTCCATGCCTCGAATTGAGCACATAATCAGTTTCCTTCCAGGTGAGGATGCAAGACTTTTGATAAAATAAGGTACAGCTCTCAGAGCAAACTGGGACTCTTTGTTTGAATCAACAAAATAAAAGTATAAAATCTATTAAAACCACACAAAACAACATATTTATTGAAAATAAATGCGTTGTAATGTGTGGTTTTGTATTGACTCTTCTGTGCGTTCATTATATACTAGATGTAACTATAAATGAAAAATTTGAAACAGGGTAGGTAAATCATGGCACGATCAAAAAGAATTGAAGCACTTGACCAGAGACCAGTAAATAGGGACGGTTATATTGATGAATGGCCGGAAATGGGATTTTCAGCGATGAAAAGTCCATATGATCCGAAACCTTCTGTTGAAGTTGAAAATGGAGTCATCATTGAAATGGATGGCAAGAGAAGAGAGCAGTTTGATTTTATTGATCAGTTCATTGCAGACCATGCGATCGATATTGGCAGAACAGTGCAGTCCATGCAGGTGCCATCGCTGAATATTGCAAGAATGCTCGTAGATATCCATATATCCAGAAAAGAGATCCTGGAGCTCGTATCTGGAATAACCCCGGCGAAGATGGTCGAGGTCTTGAATTATCTGAATGTAGTAGAGCTCATGATGACCATGCAGAAAATGCGTGCCAGAAAGATACCCGGAAATCAGGCACATATAACAAATTTAAAGGATGATCCAATTCAGATCGCTGCGGATGCTGCAGAAGGCGCGCTCCGTGGATTTTCTGAAGAAGAGACAACAATGGGTGTTGCCAGATATGCACCATTTAATGCAATGGCACTGCTGATCGGTTCACAGATCGGAAGAAAAGGGGTACTGACACAGTGTTCTGCAGAGGAAGCAACGGAGCTGGAGCTTGGAATCCGAGGTTTTACAACATATGCTGAGACATTGTCCGTCTATGGAACAGAAAATGTATTTGTGGATGGAGATGACACACCCTATTCAAAGGCTTTTTTAAATTCCGCATATGCTTCAAGAGGTCTTAAGGTAAGATTTACTTCAGGCTCAGGTTCGGAAGTTCTGATGGGGCAGAGCGAAATGAAATCCATGCTCTATCTGGAGTGCCGCTGTTTATACATGACAAAAGGAGCTGGTGCTCAGGGAACACAGAATGGATCCGTAAGCTGTATTGGAATCCCTGGATCCGTACCGGCTGGTATCAGAGAAGTCATGAGTGAGAATGTAGTTGCATCTTTGCTAGGACTGGAATGTGCTTCTTCGAATGACCAGAGCTTTTCGAATTCAGATATGAGAAGGACAGCAAGAACCATGCTGCAGTTCTTACCGGGAACAGATTTTATCTTTTCCGGATATGCTGCTGAGCCGAATTATGATAATATGTTTGCAGGATCTAATTTCGATGCGGAAGACTTTGATGACTACAATGTTTTTCAAAGAGATATGCAGGTAGATGGTGGTCTGCGACCAGTTACAGAGGAGGATGTCATTGCAGTAAGAAGAAAAGCCGGCAAAGCAGTTCAGGCTGTCTTTAAAGAGCTTGGTCTGACTCCTGTAACAGATGCACAGGTGGAAGCAGTGACATATGCACATGGAAGCAAGGACACATTAAACAGAGATCAGGCTGCGGATATTATGGCTGCCGAGGAAATGATGAAGCGGGGAATTACAGGCGTTGATATCGTTCGTGCACTGTCAGATGGTGGATTCGCTGATGTTGCGGAAAGTGTTTTAAGCATGCTCAAGCAAAGAGTGACCGGAGATTATATGCAGACCTCTGCAATTCTGGATGAAGATTTTCATGCTATGTCTGCTGTGAACACACCGAATGACTATATGGGACCGGGCACCGGCTATCGTGTTGAAGGAGACCGCTGGGAAGAAATCAAACAAATACCGCATCGAATCGATGCTGAAAATATTTAGGAGGAGAATTCGATGCAGGTAAATGAAGAACTGGTAGCTCAAATTGCCGCCGAAGTACTAAAACAGATGCATGACCGCGAGGATGCAGCCTCCAGCAGTAACGCAGCAAAAACGAAGCGTGCAGGCTTAAAAGGCAGAACAAGGATTCATGAAAAGAAGAGTGACTATTCTGGCTTTGCCAAAGCGCTCGCGGGAAACAATCCTAAGGAAATCGTGATCGGTGTAGGACCTGCATTTCAGCGAGAAATCAAGCATACGATTACCGGACTATCTCTGGATGAAGTATTACAAAATATGAAAGCCGGTATTGAAGAAGAAGGTATGGATGTCCGCGTTGTCAAGGTATTGAAAACCTCTGACGTAGGTTTTATTGGACTTGAAGCTGCAAAGATCAGTGGATCCGGTATTGGAATCGGTCTTCAGTCCAAGGGAACTGTTGTGATCCACCAGAAGGATCTTTATCCTTTGTCCAATCTGGAATTGTTTCCACAAGCTCCACTCATCACACTGGACATTTATCGCAGCATTGGTAAAAATGCAGCGAAATATGTCAAAGGTGAAAAAGTAGCACCGATTCCATGTACGAACGACCCAATGGTACGACCAAAATATCAGGTCAAAGCGGCGCTCATGCATATCGCTGAGACGGAACAGGTAGATGCGAAAGCTGGAATCATTGAATGGGAGGAAGTGTAGATGAAGTATCCTTTTGGGCAGTATGAAGCAGAGCGAATTACATCAAAAACAGGTAAAAAGCTTTCAGATATCACATTAGAGGCGATAAAAGCAAGAAAGATCACTGCAGATGATATCAAAATATCAAAAACTACACTTCAGGCTCAGGGTGAAGTTGCATTGGCTGCAGGAAACCCGCCTATGGAGAAGAATTTTGAACGTGCATCCGAGATGGTGGATATACCAGATGATGTACTGTTAGAAATGTATAATAAACTAAGACCGAACAGAGCGACGAAGCTTGAATTAGTGCAAATGGCACAAAAGCTGATAGAAGATTACAATGCAAAAAATTGTGCAAGACTTGTTATGGAAGCTGTTGAAATATACGAAAAAAGAGGAATTCTTTTGTGAAAATAGTTGCCGGTGTTGATGTTGGTAATTCTACAACTGAAGTATGTATTGGTAAGATAGCAGAGGATGGAACGATTCAGTTCTTATCCTCTGCTTCTGCTGTCACAACCGGTACAAAAGGAACACTTGCAAATGTACATAGTATCAGGACATCTTTAAATACAGCACTTTCAGATGCCGGACTTGATTTTTCACAGCTTTCCCTAATTCGACTGAATGAAGCTGCCCCTGTAATCGGGGATACTGCCATGGAGACCATTACGGAGACTATTATTACGGAATCATCCATGATCGGTCATAATCCCTCTACCCCTGCAGGAGCTGGTCAGGCTGTGGGAGAATTGATTTTTTATCATCATCTTGATCAGGCTCTGACAGATCGTGACTATATTGTTGTCGTTATGTCTGATACGTCATACGAGACCATCGCTGCAGCCATCAATGTCCATGCACAAAGAATTTCGATCAAAGGAATGATATTGCAGGCAGATGAGGCTGTGCTTGTATATAACCGACTTCTGCAAAAAATTCCTATCATAGATGAAGTCATAAGGATCCGGGAAATACCTGAAGGGAAGACCGCAGCCATTGAAGTTGCACTTTTAGGACAGTCTGTCCATATGCTCAGCAATCCTTATGGAATTGCGACTTTATTAAAATTATCACCAGAGGAGACCAGACTCGCTACACCGATCGCAAAAAGCCTGATCGGAAAACGAAGTGCGGTCGTAATCAAGACACCTCATACGAATATAACAGAAAATATATTACCTGCTGGCGAGATTTTTTTCGAAGGAACTCATTCGGGATCTGTTAATATCGATCGCGGCGCAGATGAAATTATGAACAGCTTGTTTTTGGCAGGTGATATAACAGATATTAATGGTCAGCCGGAAACGAATATTGGGAATATGTTTCAAAAGATTCGAGAGGGCATGAATGAAGTCAGTCTTTCGGAATCGACGGACCAACAGGAAAATCAGATCCGAATCACGGATGTATTAGCCGTAGATACCCTGGCACCGATTGAAATCTCCGGAGCTCTGGCAGGTGAGACCTGTATGGAAAAAGCGGTGGGTATTGCAGCGATGGTAAGGACACAAAAGCTTCCTATGGAAAAGATCGCAAAAAGACTGCAGCAGGAAACGGGTGTTTCTGTTCAGGTAGCGGGCGTAGAAGCAGTAATGGCTGCGATCGGTGCGCTGACAACACCAGGAACAACACTTCCTTTAGCCATGCTTGATATGGGTGGCGGCTCTACTGATGCAGCTGTGATCCGCTCAGACGGAACGATTCGCCTGACACATAAGGCAGGCGCCGGGGAGCTTGTATCCATGCTGATCCAGATCGAACTGGGGTTACAAAGCAGGCATACAGCGGAACAAATTAAAAAATACCCGCTGGCCAAGGTAGAGAGTCTGTTTCATCTTAGACTTGAAACAGGAGAGATGTTGTTTTATAGCGAGGCGCTGGACCCCAAGTACTATGGTCATATTGTATTGATGACGCCGGGAGAAATGATCAAAATAGAAGAAGATATTCCAATGGAGAAGATCGTTACTGTCCGTAAAGAAGCAAAAATCAAGGTTTTTGTTACAAATGCCATGAGAGCAATGAAGGAAGTCGCACCTGAAAATGATTTGAGCAAGATTTCGAATATTGTTCTTGTTGGCGGCTCTGCACTTGATTTTGAGATTCCTGAGATGCTGATGGAAGTTTTTTCGGGATATCGTATTGTATGTGGAAGAGGTAATATCAGAGGAACAGAAGGCTCTCGTAATGCAGTTGCGACAGGACTTTTGCTTTCCTATCTTGGAGAGATCAAATGATACCGAACAAACCATCCATTTTAATCTATACAAATCAAGCGTTTGAATATATAGTAGAAGAAGTATGTGCCGGAATTGAAGAAGAAGGTCTGATCGCAGAAATACATGCAAAATCGGATACCGATTCTGTTCGACTGTCAAAAAGTGCAGCGAAAGATTCCATTGTTGGTTCCGGGATTGGTATTTACCGCAATATGGCAGCTTTTTCTATCAAAAATCTTCCGCCAGATAAAGTTGTTTCACAGTTAAAGGAACCAAATTCCCAAGAAGCAAGAACCATGGGAGGAGACAGTGCACGTGCTGTGAAGCGAAAGCCATTTCGCCTGAAAGAGAGGACTAAATGAGTCTTTATACCAAACAAGGAGATAATGGGACCTCATCCCTGGTGCATCAGAAATTCATATCGAAAGCAGATGATCGATTCGAAGTGCTGGGAACTCTTGACGAGCTAACCAGTCATATTGGTCTGGCCAAGTGCATCGGATCAACTGAAGACAAAGAACACTTATCTATGATTCAGAGAGACCTGATTATTATAATGGCGAAAACAGCTGATTTTTACAATCGGGAGTATTCTTTAAAGGCGGATCGAATTGAGTGGCTGGAGACAATGATCGATCGCACCGAGTCTTCCTTTACCAGGGTAAAGGAGTTCGTTCTCCCCGGAGACTGTGAATATTCAGCCAGACTGGATGTGGCTCGAACGATAGCAAGACGAGCGGAACGCAGATATGCAGCAATGGGAAGAATTCATGGTTCGGATAAAAATGCGGCCAAGTACCTGAATCGGCTCAGCGATTTTTTGTATATTCTGGCAAGGCATGCAGACTATCTTGCGGAATGAATAAGAAAGGACTGATACTTTGAAACAGAAAAAGATTTTTATTCAGGAAGAAAATTTTTTGGAAAAAATGCAGTCTGTTGTTGTTCCGACCCTACATAGTCATGGTAGAAAAGGGACGATCGAAACAGAACAAGGCGCTCATTTATACTTCGAGTATTATCGACATCCTGCTGAAAAAGCTGCAGTTGTCATTGCTCATGGATTCTGCGAATTCACCGCAAAATATGAAGAGTTCATATTTAATTTTTATCAACAGGGTTATTCGGTCTATATTATGGATCTCAGGGGTCATGGATTCTCTGAAAGAAAGGTCAGTGATCCCAGCAAGGTACATATTGACAGTTATATGGAATATGTGGAAGATCTGCACTTGTTTGTCACTGAGGTCGTAATGAAAAACAGTAAGGATACAGAACTGGTACTGTTTTCTCACTCTATGGGCGGAGCTGTTGCAGGGATCTACCTGGAGAAGCATCCGGATATTTTTTCCTGTGCAATCCTATCATCACCGATGCTTGAAATTTATCTGGAGAATTTTCCGATTTCTATTGTTGGTATGCTGGCACTAATCAAGAAACTGCTCAGACAAGACACGGATTATGTGCCAGGTCACAAACCATTTAACAGA
Organism: Lachnospiraceae bacterium; assembly: GCA_047974745.1. Classification (GTDB taxonomy): domain Bacteria; phylum Bacillota; class Clostridia; order Lachnospirales; family Lachnospiraceae; genus JBKECO01. The sequence continues at coordinate 339,959 of JBKECO010000003.1, read as the reverse complement.
AAGCCAAAGTATTTGACCAGTGGATGTGTTTCAAAAGCGCGCTATATGTACTATTTTGACAAACGCTTAAAGCAGATCCGCTACTATACCTATGGTGCTACCTATGGGTGGCTGTGGGCGACCATACGAGCATTGCGGAATGTTCATAAACATGCATCAGAGATCAAAATACCGGTTCTGATCATGCAGGCGGGTAATGATACGGTCATAAAAAACTCCGGTCAAGACAAATTTGCGTCTGTGAATGAAAGGATTTGTATCTGTCGTTTCCCCGAAGCAAAACATGAAATTTATAATGCTGACAGTGATACACGAAGGATCTACTATAATAAAATGTTCTCCTTCATTGAAACCTGGAGGTTGCCAGATTAAATCTGACCATGACAAAAGAAATTGAAGTCTGGTCAGTTTTTTTTGATTTTAAAATATGAAATACATTTGACTGGTACCTGTAATTTCGCTATCATATATACTAGAATTGAAATTAGGAACAGCAAACGAAAAGATTGGGAATAGTTCATTATGAAAAAGGATCGCCTTCATATCGGATGTCATTTGTCATCCTCAAAAGGATTTTATGCAATGGGAAGAACAGCGCTGGAAATAGGTGCAGATACCTTTCAGTTCTTTACGCGCAACCCAAGAGGAAGTAAGGCAAAAGCAATTGATCATAAGGATATCGAAACATTTGCTGAGTTTGCCCAAACGAATCAGTTCACGACCATTCTGGCACATGCACCATATACTCTAAATGCAGCCTCAAAGGAGGAAAGAGTTCGGGAATTTGCCCTGTTGACAATGAAAGATGACTTGTCACGAATGGAATTTCTACAGGGTAATTTCTATAATTTTCATCCCGGCAGCCATGGTGGTCATGGCATCACTCAAGGAATCCATCTCATCAGTGATCTGCTAAATCAGATCATGTATCCAGAGATGTCTACCACGATTTTACTTGAGACAATGGCCGGCAAAGGAAACGAGGTCGGCAGTCGTTTTGAAGAAGTCCGAGAGATCATGGATCATTGTGAGCTGAGCCAGCATATTGGTGTTTGCCTAGATACCTGTCATGTATATGATGCGGGCTACGATATTGTAAATGACCTGGATGGAGTCCTAGAATTGTTCGAGCAGATCATCGGCATCGAAAAGCTGAAGGCGATACACCTAAATGACAGCAAGAACCCTATGAGCAGCCACAAAGACCGGCATGAAAAAATTGGTGAGGGAAGTATTGGCGTGGACGCAATTCGAAGGATCATCAATCATCCAAAGATAAAACATCTGCCATTTTATCTGGAAACTCCAAATGAAATACCTGGATATGAACAGGAAATCAAGCTGTTGAAAGAGCTCTGGAAGTAGTGTACTTATGAAATTTTTATAAAAAGGTTAACAAAGAAGAAAATAAAGCATATAATACCTATATGAAATACAAGAAAAAGGAGGAAAGGAAATGTTTGAAATTATAAAAGAAGATCAGGTATATAAAAATCTAATGAACGGTAAATGGCTTGGCAATTCAGAAGATTCTTATATCCAGATCTATTCCCCGATCGACAACAGACTAGTTGGCTGTGTGCCTTCGATGTCCAAGGGAGAAGTAGATTTAGCAATCGCTATCGGAAAGACGGCACAAAAATCCTGGAGAGAGGTAGCAGTAGAGCAAAAGGCAGAAATCATGTATAAGGCTGCAAATCTACTTTTGTCTAACGTAGAGGAAATGTCACAGGTCATGATGCTGGAGATTGCAAAGGATCTTAAGAGCTGTCGTGCCGAAATAGAAAGGACAGCAGATTTTATAAGATTTACAGCAGATACTGCAAAAAATATTTCAGGAGAAAGTATACCAGGAGATAGTTTTCCGGGAGGGAAAAAAAGTAAGGTGTCGATCGTTCGACGAGAACCACTAGGTGTTGTCCTGGCAATATCACCCTTTAATTATCCGGTTAATCTGGCAGCATCTAAAATTGCACCGGCACTTATGGCAGGGAATAGTATCGTATTCAAGCCTGCGACTCAGGGGAGCCTGAGTGGACTGCATCTCGCCCGAATTTTTCAGGCTGCAGGAATCCCGGACGGAGTCATCAATACTGTCACTGGAAAGGGAAGTGAGATCGGTGACTACATTACAACACATCCGGAAATAGACTTCATTAATTTTACAGGCAGTACGGAAGTCGGCAAGCATATTTCGACGATCACGAGCATGGTTCCGCTGCTAATGGAACTGGGTGGAAAAGATGCAGCAATTATTTTGGAAAATGCAGATCTTGAATTAGCAGCATCGAATATCGTATCTGGTGCTTTTTCCTATTCAGGCCAAAGATGTACGGCTGTAAAACGAATCCTTGTTATGGACGCTATAGCAGATGAGCTCGTAGAAAAGGTATTGAAGAAGATACTCGCCTTAAAGGTGGGAAATCCTTTGGAGATAGATGCGGATATTGTCCCACTGATCAACACGAAAGCGGCTGATTTTGTGGTGGAACTCATTGATGATGCTCTGGAAAAAGGAGCAAAACAGCTTTGTGGTGGCAATCGGGAAGGCAATCTGGTATGGCCTGCACTATTTGATCATGTTACAGAAGATATGAGAATTGCATGGGAAGAGCCATTTGGACCGATTTTGCCGGTGATCCGAGTTGGTACGAAGGACGAGGCGATCGAAATTGCAAATCAGTCCGAATATGGTCTTCAGGCTGCAGTATTTACGGAAAATATAGATGATGCATTTTATGTTGCGAACAGACTGGAGGTCGGAACCGTCCAGGTCAACAATAAGACAGAAAGAGGTCCTGATCATTTTCCTTTCCTTGGAGTGAAATCTTCTGGAATCGGAACTCAGGGGATTCGATATTCTATTGAATCCATGTCAAGACCAAAAGCGACAGTATTGAATTTGAGGTAGGACTTATGAATCGTTACGCAATTGAGAACTTATTCGGAATAGAGGGATTTAGTATCTCCTGGTATGGAATTATAATTGGAATTGGAATGGCCTTGGGAGTTATTTTTGCAGCTTATCGGGCAAAGAAGAAGGGCTATGATCCGGAGATCATGTATGATATGGCCTTTATCGCAGTTCCGCTGGCAATCGTGGGTGCAAGAATTTACTATGTTATTTTTGAATGGGACCTCTATAAGAATGATCTATTAACAATATTCAATACAAGGCTGGGTGGTCTGGCGATCTATGGCGGAGTAATCGGAGGCATTCTGGGAGTATTTATTTTTTCAAAATGGAAGAAAATTCCATTCTTTGTACTGATGGATATCGCGATCCCAAGCTTGATACTTGGTCAGGCGATTGGTAGATGGGGCAATTTCTTTAATCAGGAGGCATTCGGAAATATAGTCACGAATCCTGATCTGCAGTTTTTTCCATATGCAGTCTATATTGATCAGCTGCAGGAATGGCATCAGGCTACCTTTTTTTATGAATGTGTCTGGAATATCTGTCTGTTGATCTTGATCCTGCTTATCGAAAAAAGGCTGTCTCAGCCGGGAATGGTACTGTCCTGTTATATGATAGGGTACGGTACAGGCAGAACACTGATCGAGGGATTGAGAACCGACAGTCTCTACTGGGGCGATTTTCGTGTCTCAAAAGTTTTATCCATGCTTCTTATAGTGGCAGGAATCCTGCTGTTCCTATATCTGGCAAAGTTTCAATCAGGTCGCAATATTAAAAATAGGAGGAAATCAAAATGAGTAAAAAAATAGGAGTTTTAGTAGGAAGCTTAAGAGAAAAATCATACAACAAAGCAATTGCAAAAGAATTGATCAAGGAAGCACCAGAGGGCTTCGAATTCGAAATGATTCCAATCGGAGACCTGCCATTCTTTGATCAGGATATTGAAGGTAATCCACCAGAATCCTGGGAACGGTTCAGACAGATCCTCAGAGAGAAGGATGGGTATCTGTTCGTCACACCAGAATATAATCGAAGTATTCCTGGTGTCCTGAAGAATGCAATTGATATCGGTTCAAGACCCTATGGAGAGAGCTCTTGGGATGGAAAGCCTGCCGGAGTCGTATCCGTGTCGATCGGTGCGATCGGAGGCTTTGGTGCAAATCATCATTTACGACAGGTTCTCTCATTCCTGAATCTGTATACGCTTCCACAGCCGGAAGCATATATTGGACACGCAATGTCTATCGTTGATGAAGACGGGAATGTGAAGGATGAAAGAGAAAAAGAGTTCTTAAAGAATTATATGAAAGCCTTTGGAGCATGGGTCAATAAATTTTAAGTGACAAAATACCAGAACCAAAAATATGCTATATTATCATGGCGATATAGGAAGTTTGCAAATCACGGTAATTCTGTTATAATCATGGTAACGTGAGTGAGGACAAAAAGGGAATGCCCTCAGATACCATTGGAAAACAACTCATTTCGTGAGCAGTGGTATCTTTTGCATAGTTGTAGGAGGCAGTGGTATGGCTGAAGACAGGAAAAGTTTTAAAATCAGAGAGGATCATCTGGGCGAAGTAAAAATTGCTGATGAGGTCGTCGCGATCATAGCAGGATTAGCAGTAACAGAAGTAGAAGGTGTTAGTTCCATGGCAGGCAATATTACGAATGAAATCGTAAGCAAGCTTGGAATGAAGAACCTTTCAAAAGGAATACGAGTGAGTGTCCTGGATGGAAAGGTCGATGTCGATGTTGCTTTAAACGTAGCATATGGATATGCAATTCCTGAAGTTAGTCTTAAGGTACAGGATAAAGTAAAGAATGCAATTGAAAACATGACAGGACTGGAAGTCGCAGCTGTAAATATACGCATCGCAAGTGTGGCGATGGACAAAGCTTAAACGTACTTTTTCGTTATACAGATCTAAAGTATAATGCAAATGGACATGAACGAAGGGGGTGTCTTTCATGACACCCTTTTTTCGCTGAAATAAAGAATGAAGTATTGATGGAGACATCATTAATGAGAGAGGATTCTACATATGACAAGAAGAGAAATCAGAGAACAGATTTTTTGCATGCTTTTTTGCACGGATTTTTATGCGATCGAGGAGGTTCCACAGCAGATTCGCAATGAGCTTGACGCATTTGAAGTGCAGAATGAAAAAGATAAGATTTATATGCAGGAAAAGCTGGATGCAATTGTAGATAACATTTCTGATCTGGATCAATCTATTAATACTGTTGCAAAAGGGTGGAAGACAACAAGAATGTCTAAAGTGGATCTGACATTACTTCGTCTGGCGGTCTATGAGATGAAATATGAGGATACTATTCCATCCGGAGTTGCTATTAATGAGGCAGTAGAACTGGCAAAAAAATATGGAACAGATGATTCATCCTCATTTGTAAACGCAATTTTGGCAAAGCTTGCATGAAAAGACAAAATAGTTATTCTGTAAGTCAAATCAATTCATATATCAAGAACATGTTCGCGCAGGATTTTATGCTGCGCAACATCTGCATAAAGGGAGAGGTATCCAATTGCAAATACCATTCCTCTGGACATATTTATTTTACGCTCAAAGACGAGCAGGGGGCTATTGACGCAATTATGTTCGCCGGAAATCGCAAAGGACTGAACTTTGCAATGAAGGATGGGGACAAAGTGACAGCATGTGGCTCTGTAGAGGTCTATATCAGGGACGGTAAGTATCAGCTTTATGCACGTGAGATTGAAAAAGATGGGGAGGGCGACCTATATCATCGTTTTCTGGAACTGAAGCTGGAACTGGAAGAGATGGGCATGTTCGCACAGGAATATAAAAAGCCGATTCCCAAATATATACGTACCCTTGGTATTGTAACGGCAGCTACAGGCGCAGCGATCTGGGATATCAAAAATATCGCACATCGAAGAAATCCATATGTACAGCTTATTCTCTATCCAGCCATTGTACAGGGGGCGGAAGCACCGTTAAGTATTGCAAAAGGAATCCGGAGCCTGGACGAATACGGCGTCGATCTGATCATAGCAAGCAGAGGCGGAGGATCCATTGAAGATCTTTGGGCATTCAATGAGGAGATCGTAGCCCGGGCGATCTTTGAATGTGAGACACCTGTCATATCTGCCGTTGGTCATGAAACAGATACAACGATTTCAGATTTTGTTGCTGATCTTCGTGCACCGACTCCATCTGCAGCTGCAGAGCTGGCGGTCTTTGATGTCAAGGAATATGATCAGCAGCTGTATCGTTTTCAAACGCTGTTACGTGGAGCAGTGACGGATAAATTAAGGAACTACCATCATAAGACCGACTTATTTCAATCCAGATTAAAGACAGTAAGTCCTGGTAACAGACTCAATTCTCTGAGACAGACTTGTATCCATTTGGATGATATGCTATCCAATCAGATCAGAGATAAACTTCAAAGATCGAGATACAGACTGGCTGCTCTTTCAGTAAAAATGGATGGTCTGTCACCTATGAAGCAATTAAGTAAAGGTCTGGCATTTGTGACAGATGAGAATGACGTTCGTATCTATAGTGTGGATCAGATCCGTAAAGATGACACCATGAAAGTAAGGCTTTCGGATGGAATTGTCACGACGCAAGTGATCGAAAAGGATAAAATAGAAAACGAGGGATAACATGATAGACGAGTCTTTTAAGGAAATCGAAGATATTATTGAAAAAATGGAGAATCAGGACATTTCACTTGAGGAATCATTTTCACTTTTTGAGACAGGAATGAAAAAATTAAAGAATTGCAATGACCAGATCGATAAAATCGAGAAAAAACTATTGATTCTGACACAGGACAAAACGCTTATAGAATTTGAAGAAAATTAAGTTGATTCGGAGGTTATAATGGGTATCGAAGAAGAAGTGAGAGACAGGGCAAAGGAAATAGATTCCATAGTAACGACTTTTTTGCCCCAGGAATCCGGTTGGCAGAAAACGATATTCGAGGCAATGAACTATAGTGTTCTTGCTGGCGGGAAGCGTATTCGACCCATGTTGATGCAGGAAACATTCCTTATGTTTCAAGGAGAAGGGGACATGCTTTATCCCTTTATGGCAGCAATCGAATGTATACATACCTATTCACTGGTTCATGATGATCTGCCTGCAATGGATAATGATGAATTTCGGCGTGGCAAAAAAACGACACACGCTGTCTATGGAGAGGCAATGGGGATTCTCGCCGGAGATGCTCTACTGAATTATGCTTACGAGCTGATTGCATCAGAAATGGCGAAAACTCCAGGAAATCCAACATTAGCACATGCTTTTTTCATTCTTTCGCAAAAGGCAGGAATCTTTGGAATGGTCGGAGGTCAGACTATTGATATTGAATCCGTGGGAACAGATGAGAGCAGCCTTAAACGATTGATCAGAATACATGAATTAAAAACATCTGCACTAATTGAAGCGGCCATGATGTGCGGCGCAATCTTAGCAGGTGCAGATGAGAAACAGGTTAAGAAAATCGAAACATGTGCTCGCAAGGTTGGACTCGCATTTCAAATACAGGATGATATTCTCGATGTAACCAGTTGTTCTGAGATTCTTGGTAAACCTGTCGGCAGCGATGAACGAAATCACAAGACAACTATGGTCAGCCTGCTTGGCCTCGAGAAGGCAAAAGTCGAAGTGAAAAGTCTGACGGACTCTGCACTTGTGGATTTACATTCATTACCTGTTTCCAGTTCGTTTCTCGAGAATTTTCTTCTTTATCTTATTTATCGTAAAAATTAGAGGTGTCACATGATCCTAGAAAAAATAAATCAGGCGAATGATATCAAAAACCTGAACAAAAATGAATTACAATCCCTTGCACAGGAAATCCGTGAATTCCTGATTCAGAAAATCTCTGTTTCAGGCGGACATCTTGCATCCAATCTCGGGGTGGTTGAACTGACGATTGCTCTGCATCTTGCACTTGATCTGCCAAAGGATAAAATAGTCTGGGATGTGGGACATCAGTCATATACGCATAAACTTTTGACCGGAAGGAAAGAGGGCTTTGATCATTTGCGAAAACATACCGGAATGAGTGGATTCCCAAAAAGGAAGGAAAGTGACTGTGACTGTTTTGACACAGGACACAGTTCGACCTCTATTTCCGCAGGACTCGGCTATGCACAGGCTCGACAGATCACAGGGGATGACTATACAGTTGTATCCGTCATCGGGGATGGTGCAATGACTGGTGGTATGGCATTTGAGGCACTCAATAATGCATCTTCGATCCGCTCCAATTTTATGATTGTACTCAATGACAATAACATGTCTATTTCTGAAAACGTTGGTGGTCTGTCAAAACTTTTAAGTAATCTTCGAATGACAAAGACCTATCAGGAGATCAAGACCGGTGTTGCCAATACACTTGGTAAGGTTCCAATATTCGGAGATGGCATTGTAGACAGAATCCGAAGAACAAAGAGCGGTCTAAAGCAGCTTCTTGTTTCTGGCATGTACTTTGAAAATATGGGAATCACCTATCTTGGCCCAGTAGATGGACACGATGTTCCTGCCTTGGTAAAGATATTCAAAGAGGCATCACAATTTCAAGGACCGGTACTCGTCCATGTCATAACACAAAAAGGAAGAGGTTATCTTCCCGCAGAAAAACACCCTTCAAGATTTCATGGAACCGACTCTTTTGATATAGCAACAGGCATACCACTAAAAACAAAACAAAAGCCTGGATACACCGATGTATTTTCAAACTCGATCGTAAAAATCGGCAAACAGGATGAAAGAGTCGTCGGAATTACAGCTGCTATGGCAGATGGAACCGGATTAAAGAGATTTTCAAGTGAATTTCCCGAACGTTTTTTTGATGTAGGAATTGCAGAAGAACATGCGGTGACCTTTGCGGCTGGTCTTGCTGCCGCAGGACTTCGACCAGTCGTATGTATCTATTCTTCTTTTTTGCAACGAGCTTATGACCAGATACTTCATGATGTTTGCATACAGAACCTTCCGGTTGTCTTTGCAGTTGACAGAGCCGGCTTAGTCGGAAGTGACGGAGAGACCCATCAGGGCATTTTTGACTTGTCATTTTTGTCCAGTATTCCAAATATGACGATCATGGCACCGAAGAACAAATGGGAACTGACGGATATGCTGAACTATGCTGTGAATTTCGATGGTCCGGTTGCAATTCGGTATCCAAGAGGGGAAGCTTATGATGGTCTTAAGGATTTTAAGGCTCCGATCCTGCTGGGAAAAAGTGAGATTCTCTATGATGAATTTGATATAGCACTGATTGCAGTTGGAAGTATGGTTCATACAGCCGAATCAGTGAGAAACCAGCTCAGGAGCATGGGCTATCATTGCTCTTTGATCAATGCCAGATTTGTAAAACCCATTGATACGCAAATGCTGATGAAGGCTTCTGATGAGCATAATATCATTGTTACCTTAGAAGAGAATGTAATCAATGGTGGGTTTGGCGAGCATGTGGCAGAGTTTCTGACCACTTACAAACGTAACAATCATTTGATTCGAATTGCTATTTCTGATGAGTATGTAGAGCATGGAAATGTAGATATTTTAAGGAGAGAAGTTGGAATCGATCCAGAATGCATTGTAAAGAAAATCATTACGGAGCATATCAGCATAAAGCCGTACGACATGGAAGATGAATAGGAAGTGATATGAAAGAAAGATTAGACATTCTGCTTTTAAACAGAAATCTTGCACAATCCAGAGAAAAAGCAAAGGCACTGATCATGTCAGGTAATGTATTTGTTGACAACGAACGTGAGGACAAAGCTGGTTCTATGTTTTCGACCGATTGTATCATTGAGGTCAAGGGTAATCTACTTAAATATGTCAGCCGGGGCGGATTAAAGCTAGAAAAGGCGATGAATCAGTTCCAGATCGAATTAGACAACAGGGTATGTATGGATATTGGTGCTTCGACAGGTGGATTTACGGATTGTATGCTGCAAAATGGAGCTAAGAAGGTCTATGCTGTCGATGTTGGGTATGGACAGTTCTCATGGAAGCTTCGTCAGGATGAAAGAGTCGTCTGCATGGAAAAAACAAATATTCGATATGTTCTGCCTGAGGATATAGGAGAAACGATCGACTTTGCATCCGTGGATGTATCTTTTATCTCACTTACAAAAATACTGGAGCCGGTGAAGAATCTGTTGTCAGATGAAGCAGGAATGGTCTGTCTTATCAAACCGCAATTTGAGGCCGGAAAAAGTAAGGTTGGAAAAAAAGGTGTAGTCAGAGACCCACAGACACATTTAGAAGTAATTAATAAAATTCTGGACTTTGTTGTTTCAGTCGGTTTTACAGTGAAAAATTTAGAGTTTTCTCCAATAAAAGGCCCTGAAGGCAATATTGAATATTTGATCTATATATTAAATGGTAACGAAGGAAAAACAGTAGAAGGGATCGATGCTGAAAAAATCGTAGAATTGGCTCATGCATCGCTGGTTACATAGTATGAAAAATTTCTTTATCATTGCCAATGCCTATAAAGATATTGATAATAAAATGACAAAAGAAATACAGAGCTATATCATTGAAAAAGGCGGAACCTGCGAATATCAGGTCTTTGCAAAGAGTCCTGACGCATCCCTCGCAGAGACACTGGATATCGGAGCTGCCACAGAATGTATTCTGGTTCTTGGAGGAGATGGCACTCTGATACGTGCCGCTCGATTTGCTTCCAAAAAAAATATTCCTATGATCGGAGTTAATCTTGGCCATCTTGGATATCTTTGTGAGCTGGATCATACGACTGTGTATCCAGCTATTGATAAGATCCTGGAGGATCAATTCGAGTTAGAAGAAAGAATGATGATCATGGGATCCGCATTGAAATTCAGTACTGAGGTCAAGAAAAAGTCTGCTCTGAATGATATTGTAATTTTCCGCAAAGGATCCATGCAGCTGATTGAATTGATCTTACATGTAAATGGGGAATTTTTGAACTTGTATCATTGTGATGGTATGATCGTATCCACACCAACGGGTTCGACAGGCTACAGTATGTCTGCTGGTGGTCCGATTTTAGATCCAAAATCAAAAATGATCGTGCTGACTCCAATCAATGAACACAATTTGAATGCAAAAAGCATCGTTTTAAGTGCAGATGATATTATTACCATAGAATTAGGAAGTCGAGGCCAGGATCGAAATGAAGAGGCGGATATCAGTTTTGATGGGGATCAGATTATTACATTGCAGGTCGGTGACAAAATTGAGATTCGAAGATCAGACAGAAATACAAAGATCGTGAAGTTGAGCAGAGTAAGCTTTTTAGAAATTTTACGAAAAAAAATGCAGAGATATTCTTAACAAACAAGGAGGTTGATCAATGAAGTCAAAGCGACATGTCAAAATTTTAGAACTGATTCGAAAAAATGAAATCGAAACACAAGAGGAACTGTCCGACTATCTGGAGGGAGAAGGATTTCAGGTAACACAAGCAACGGTTTCGAGAGATATCAGGGAATTAAAGCTGACAAAAGTCCCAATGAATAATGGAAAACAAAAATACGTGGCACTTTCAGAGACAACAGAGGACATGCTGAATAAATATATTCGCATTTTTAAGGATGGATTTCTTTCAATGGATATGGCACAAAATATCCTGGTCATAAAAACAGTATCAGGTATGGCGATGGCAGTAGCGGCTGCACTCGATGCGATGGACTGTCAGGAAATCGTTGGAAGTATTGCCGGAGATGATACAATCATGTGTGCCGTGCGAACGGTAGATGACACAATATCCCTTATGAACAGGCTCCGCAGGATTGCTGCAGAAGAAAGTTAAAGATTGGAGACTTTAACTGATTTCGATGAAAGAGAGTAGAAGGAGAATTCATGTTACAAAGTCTGTATGTTAGAAATCTTGCATTGATCGAAGAGGCTGAGGTGGAATTTGATAGTGGTCTGAATATTCTGTCTGGTGAAACAGGAGCAGGAAAATCTATCATAATCGGTTCTGTGAACTTTGCACTCGGTCAAAAGATCGCGAAAGAGATGTTTCGAGATAATGAGTCAGAGGCTTTTGCAGAGCTTGTTTTTGACGTTTCCGATCCGACAATCAAGGAAAGCCTGAAAAAGATTGAAATTGATACCAGCGACGATCAGGTCATTATAAGCCGAAGAGCAGGAATTGGACGAGGAAGCAGTAAAATCAATGGAGAAACTGTACCAATATCTAAAATACGAGAAGTGGCATCGTTACTACTAGATCTCTACGGTCAGCACGATCATCAGACACTGACTAGCTCGAAAAGACAGCTTGAAATACTAGACGAATATGCCAAAGATATGATCATCACCGAGAAGTCTCTGGTTAAAAAAGTTTTTCATGAAAAAGCGATGATTGAAAAAGAGCTTAAAAATCTCATTATGGACGAGGAGCAGCTGATTCGCGAACTATCCTTTTTGAGCTATGAGATTCAGGAAATCGAAGAAGCGCAGTTAAAAGCAAACGAAGATGCAGAGATCGAAGCGAAGTTCAAGCGTCTAAAGAATAGCAATAAGATCACAGAAATACTTTCACGAGCTCATGCACAACTTTGTTCTGATAATGGTTCAGCAGGGGATGCAATTACATATGCGCTTCGTGAACTGTCTGCGATCGCAGGATTTGACAGTGTACTTTCGGATTTTGAGTCCCAGTTAACTGAAATTGAAAATCTGCTCAGCGACCTGAATAGAGAGATTTCAGATTACCTGGAACATGTGGATTTTGATGAAGAAGAATTCCGTGATTTAGAAAAACGGCTTGATCTGATCAACCATTTAAAAAGCAAATATGGAAGGAACCTGGAGGAAATATTTGACCAGCTGCATCAAAAACAGGAACGTAAAGCACTGCTGATGAACTATCAGGCTAATCTTTTGGATCTGACAACGCAGCTGCAACAAAAGACACAAGAATTGGAAAAAAGCTGTAAAGACCTATCCGGGAAAAGAAACCAGGCCGCACAAAAACTTCAGGTTCTGGTCAAAGAATCCCTTCTCGATCTGAATTTTATAGATGTTGCGTTTCAGATACAGGTGGAAACGACAGCGCAGGTAACCTCAAATGGTTTCGATGAGATCTGCTTTCTGATATCAACGAACCCTGGCGAATCGGTAAAGCCGATCGAAAAAGTAGCCTCAGGAGGTGAGCTTTCCAGAATCATGCTGGCCATCAAATCGATCCTGGCTGAAAATGACGGGATTGGAACTCTGATTTTCGATGAAATCGATGCTGGAATTAGCGGGAGAACAGCACAGCGAGTCTCTGAAAAACTAAATTTACTGTCAAAGTACCATCAAATCATTTGTATTACACATCTTCCTCAAATTGCATCCATGTCCGATTCTCATTTTCTGATCGAGAAAGAGGTCGAGCAAGGGAGAACACGCACGAAAGTAGTAAAACTAAAACCAGATGAAGAAATCAGTGAGCTGGCTCGAATGATCGGCGGTGTTTCCATTACCAAGACGGTGATGGAAAGCGCGAAGGAAATGAGACAACTCGCCTTGACAAAGAAGAGAAATTAAATTGTTATTCTAAAATAGTTCCCGACCTGCTTTTCTTAATGATCGACAGGATAGGGAACTATTGAGCTGTATAAAAGATATTACATTGTTATCTCAGATTTCTTCTTCGAGAAAAGGTAAACATGATCTGACAGTATTTCTTCGGGGGCGACTTGTGTCGCATTAACATCCTGAACCATCTGATTGAGCTCCTCAATGTTACAGCCATATTCGGCTGGAATTAAAATGACTTCATGGATACTGCTGGGCAGAATATATAGATCAGAATCCATTTCATTCGCAAAGTTTTTGAGCAGATCTGGATACAGGATCGAAGCTGCACCATAGAACTTATACTGATTTGAAAGAACATGCATTGGATAAGCAGTAACTTCTGTATTAATATCCATGACATCATCCTCTGGACTGATATTTTCGCTGCCCATCAATTCGGATAAAACGTCAGACATATTTTTTAAATCAGAGGAAAGAAGATGGGGAGTATTTGCAAATGCAAGCCCATAGAGTGTCTCTGGTGATGCTCCCCACATCTGCATATGGTTGTTGCGTATTAATATCGTGGCATTTCCTGCAGAGTTGTCATGGATCAAATAGTAAAAAACAACAGCAAGATCCAGAAATCGAATATGAGGAATTTTTTGCAGCAGATCCATATTTTGATTATAATTTACAAGCTTAAAAACAACCTTATCCTTTAGTTGTTCAAAGTCTGTAAAGAAATCCAGATCCATATTTTCACTCTTTTTTCTGGAGTGATAGCTCTTTAAAATATCTGCTGCAATATCTTCGATATTCGCACCATTGGTGTAGTCCTCATAATAGTAATTCAGATAGAATGTGGGAGAAATATTGACCGAAGAATTCTGGATCGTGAGACCATCTAAAATAATATGATTGTTTTTTTCGATTTTTGCAATAGAAACAGAAAAGCTGCTATCCAGCTGTTCCTTCAGATTCGTCAGGGTATTTTGACAGAAATTTTCATAAGATAAATACATTGTGTACTCCTTTGCTTTGGTATCAGGAGCGCCTCTGTATCAAGATAATGTAAAAGATGAAAAAGATAAAATGAACAACCGTTAGATAGTTGATTCGAATTAAATGTAACATTAGTTTTTTGAAATTGCAAGCTGGTTTTGATATAAAAATATGCTATACTTGAAATGTCAAAGATTCCAGAGTGTACAAAGGCTTGACAGATTTGATTTTCACTACGTATAATATGTAATTAAATAGCGCACAATTATTTAGGAGGAATGAAATGTACGATATCATTATCATTGGAGCCGGGACTGCAGGCATGTCAGCAGCAATCTATGGAGTCAGAGCTGGACGCAGCGTACTTGTTCTGGAAGAGGGACTGTATGGTGGTCAGATTATAAATACACCGGAGATCGTCAATTACCCTGGAATCAAAAATATTTCAGGCTTTGAATTTGCAACCACACTGTATGAACAGGCTATCGAATTAGGGGCTAAAATTATATTCGAGGGTGCAAAGGAAATTCTGATTCAGGATGAGACTCGGATCGTTGTAACGGATCAGTCAAAGTATGAAGCCAGAGCAGTGATCATTGCCACTGGTGCAAAGAACAGAAAACTGGAGCTTCCGAATGAAGACGAATTACTTGGCAAAGGGGTATCCTATTGTGCGACATGTGATGGTGCTTTCTATCGGGGGAAAGATGTAGCAGTAGCCGGCGGCGGCAATACAGCACTGGAGGATGCGATCTTTTTAACAGCATACTGCAATAAGGTATATATCGTGCACCGCAGGCAGGAATTTAGAGGCGAAAAGAAATTATTAGAGAATCTAAAGAAGCGAGATAATGTAGAATTTATTTTGGATTCTGTGATATCCTCACTGTATGCGGAAGATGTATTAAAATCGATCCAAACAAAGAATCAGCATACGGGCATGGAACAGACGATCGAAGTGCAAGGTCTGTTTGTGGCGATTGGTCAGGATCCCCAGAACTTCTTGTTCTCTGATCTGATTCATACGGATGACAAAGGCTACATTATTGCAGGAGAGGACTGCAGAACGAATGTTGGTGGTATTTTTGTTGCTGGAGATAACAGATCAAAGGCAGTAAGACAGCTTGCTACGGCAGCTTCAGACGGGGCAGCAGCCGCACTGGGCGCATGTGAATATCTGGGATAGTCTTTTTTATGATAATTACAAATAAAATCTTAAAGCCGATAGCCGGACTCGAACCGGCGACCTATTCATTACGAATGAATTGCTCTACCAACTGAGCCATATCGGCGTTCGCAACGTACTTTGTAATTATAGCGAGTTGTTTGAAAAATTTCAACATCTTTTTGAAAAAAAGATAAAAGAAGTTTGTGGGAGCGAGATAAAACATGAGCAATAAAATCTTGATCTTGTATGAATTTACTGAACAGAAAAATCGAACTCCATCCGAATACCATACGTTCCAACAAGGACTTTCGATGAAAATCGTGACAGATGGATTCGCAACCTTTTTTCATGAGCAGATAAATGAAACAGATATTATCAAAATGGAAAATGGAAAGCCATTTTATGAAAAAAATTCAGACCTTCACTTTAATATTACTCATAGCAGATGTATGGTCGCCGTTGCATTCTCTGATTGCAGCATCGGAATTGATGCAGAATCCGAACGACCCGTCAGGGATCGAACGATAGAAAGGGTCTGTACCCCAAAAGAGGCTGAATATGTCTATCAGGAGGCTGAATATGTCTATCAGGATCCTGCACAGATCTCCAGGCGATTTTTACACATATGGACTTTGAAAGAGAGTATTTTAAAGGAAACAGGAATAGGTCTGCGGGTTCCATTGAATCAGTTCTCAGTACTTCATGCATTGCAAGATTCGGTAATTTGGACTCAAAGTAACTTGGACTCTGAATGGAGAATGGCATGTGTCGAGCAGGATTCTACAGTGAGCTTCTTATTAGATAACTGGCCATTTGTCCTGAGTGTGACTGCAGCTGCACGGCGTGGACAAATGGAGATCGTGACACAGGAGGTACATCTTGCATAAGACGGGCAGATAAGGTATAGTTAGAAATCGATCATGTACCTTCTACACAGACAATGAGGAACGATACAATGAACCGGAATTACCAAAAAGATCTTGAGAACCTGATTTTAAAAAATCAAGCAGAAGGGGTCATCCCAAAACTACTGTTACACAGCTGCTGTGCACCATGTAGTACCTATGTGATTGAATATTTGTCCGATTTCTTTGAGATAACAGTGTTTTACTATAATCCAAATATATATCCCGATCAGGAATACGAGATGAGAGCCAGGGAGCAAAAAGAATTTATCAGGAAATTTGAATCAAAATATCCGGTCACATTTTTAGAAGGCAAATTCGATAAAGAAATATTTTATCAAAACGTGAAAGGACATGAATCGGATCCGGAAGGCAGTGAAAGATGTTTGATCTGTTACAGGCAGCGCCTGGAAAAGACGGCGGAGCAGGCCACAGAGCACAAAATGGATTATTTTGCAACAACACTTACGATCAGTCCTTTAAAAAATACGCAGGCCTTAAATGAAATAGGATCTCAGCTCTCAGAAGAATTTCATGTCAAATATTTGGCATCGGATTTCAAGAAGCAGAATGGATATAAAAGATCTATTGAACTATCGAAAGAATATAACATGTACAGACAAGACTACTGTGGATGCATTTTTTCAATGAAGGAAAGACTAGAAAACCGAAATAACAAAGAATAGAATAGAGAGGAACGAATAAAATGGCACAATTATGGGGAGGACGTTTTACAAAGGAGACAGATCAACTTGTCTATAATTTTAATGCGTCCATATCATTTGATCAAAAATTCTATCATGAAGATATTGAAGGCAGTATGGCTCATGTCAAAATGCTTGCAAAAACAGGGGTCTTGACCCAGTCAGAAGAGATCCAGATCATTCAGGGTCTTGAAGGCATTTTAAAGGATATCGAATCAGGAAGTCTTCAGATCTCAGATAAGTATGAAGATATACACAGCTTTGTTGAGGCTAATTTGATTCAAAGAATTGGTGATGCAGGAAAGAAGCTTCATACCGGAAGAAGCAGAAATGATCAGGTGGCACTGGATATGCGTATGTATATTCGGAAGGAGGTCTTAGAAACCGACAGACTTTTAAAAGGGCTCCTAGAAACGATCCATGAGATCATGAAACAGCATACAGATACTTATATGCCAGGCTTTACGCACTTACAGAAGGCTCAGCCAATTACTCTGGCTCATCATATGGGTGCTTATTTTGAAATGTTCTACAGGGACAGAGACAGAATGCATGATATTTATGAACGTATGAACTACTGTCCGCTGGGGTCCGGCGCTCTGGCTGGTACGACATATCCCCTCGACCGGGAATACACTGCCAGTCTTTTAGGATTCTATGCACCAACACAAAATAGCATGGATGGGGTGTCCGACAGAGACTATGTAATTGAATACTTGTCTGCCATATCAATGGTCATGATGCATCTGAGCAGGTTCAGCGAAGAGATCATCATATGGAATTCCAATGAATATCGTTTTGTGGAAATTGATGACAGCTACAGCACGGGAAGCAGTATCATGCCTCAGAAAAAAAATCCGGATATTGCAGAACTCGTCCGGGGTAAAACGGGACGGGTCTATGCTTCGCTGATTTCTATACTTACAACAATGAAAGGTCTTTCGTTAGCATATAATAAAGATATGCAGGAGGATAAGGAACTCACGTTTGATGCGATCGATACCGTAAAGGGATGTATCGCATTATTCGATGGTATGCTGCGCACCATCAAATTTAATAAAAAAGAGATGGAGGAAAGTGCGGCAAAGGGATTTACAAATGCCACTGATGCAGCTGATTATCTTGTAAATCATGGAGTGCCCTTCCGTGATGCACATAGTGTGATCGGACAGCTTGTCTTGTACTGTATAGAAAAGGGTGCCTCACTTGAACAGCTGAATTTGCAGGAATTTCAGCAGTTTTCACCTGTATTCCAGCAGGATATTTATGAGGCGATTTCCATGGAGACCTGTGTCAACAAACGTCTGACGATCGGTGCTCCCGGAAAAAGCGCGATGGAGCGTGTGATCGCATCAAATCAGTCTTATTTGGAAAAAAATTAGAAGTAAAGGTAAGGCTCTTGGTACATATGTATAAGAAATATCTGAAATAGTTTTGATATTCTACAAATATTTTGCTTGAAATTTTTATATATTCGAGATAATATATTCATAGAAAAGACATATGTATGCGTGGTACGGACATTTTCTAAATATTGTCTTTAAAATCTGGAAGCAATCACTAAGGAGAGCAGAAAAATGAGCGAGAAACTAAGAGTAGGTATTTTAGGCGGCACAGGTATGGTAGGGCAAAGATTTATTTCTCTATTAGAGGAGCATCCTTGGTTCAGAGTGACGACAATAGCAGCAAGTCCAAGAAGCGCAGGGCTGACCTATGAAGAGGCTGTTGGTGATAGATGGAAGATGGATCGTCCAATGCCGGAGTCAGTAAAAAAAATCATAGTAATGAATGTGAATGAGATTGAACAGGTCTCTGCAGTAGTTGATTTTGTGTTTTCTGCTGTTGATATGACAAAAGAAGAAATCAAAGCAATCGAAGAAGCCTATGCGAAAGCAGAGACGCCTGTGGTTTCAAATAATAGTGCACATAGATGGACACCGGATGTACCAATGGTAATTCCGGAAATCAACCCGGAGCATATGGACGTTATTCCTTTTCAAAAGAAAAGACTTGGAACAACGAGAGGATTTATCGCAGTAAAACCAAACTGTTCGATTCAAAGCTATGCACCCGTGCTTTCAGCGTGGAAGGAGTGGGAGCCATATGAAGTGGTTGCTACAACCTATCAGGCTATTTCCGGTGCAGGAAAAACTTTTGCAGAGTGGCCGGAAATGATCGGCAATATCATACCATATATAGGCGGAGAAGAAGAAAAGAGCGAGAAGGAGCCGCTGCGGATCTGGGGTGAGATCCAGAATGGTGAAATTATACCTGCGGAATTGCCGCTGATTACAAGTCAGTGCATCAGAGTTCCGATTCTGAATGGCCATACAGCAGCAGTTTTTGTAAAATTCAGGAAAAAACCAACTAAGGAGCAATTGGTAAAGGCACTTACTGCTTTTCGAGGTGTTCCCCAGGAATTAGACCTGCCAAGTGCACCATCCCAGTTCATTCAGTATATGGAAGAGGATAACAGACCTCAGATCGCACTGGATGTGGATTATGAAAAGGGAATGGGTACCAGTGTGGGAAGACTGCGTGAAGATACCGTTTTTGATTTTAAATTTGTGGGTCTTTCCCATAATACGATTAGAGGTGCAGCTGGCGGCGCCGTTCTTTGTGCAGAGCTCCTCAAGGCGCAAGGATATATTTCAAAAAAATAATGTGTGTAAACAGAACCTTCAAAATGGGTTCTGTTTTTTTTGCGTTCAAGATTTCCCTGTGTTATAATTTCAAAAGACGAAAGCAGTCTTTCAGCTGCCGCATGATAGATTGATAAGTAAACTGAGAGGAAATTAGGAAACACCTTATGAGTAAAAATCTGTATATAGCTGAAAAACCCAGCGTTGCCAGAGAATTTGCAAAGGCACTCAATATAGCAATGAAAAATCATGACGGATATATGGAGGGAGAGAATGCCGTTGTCACCTGGTGCGTGGGACATTTAGTGACCATGAGTTATCCTGAGGTCTATGACATTAAATATAAAAGATGGAAGATGGAAACACTCCCCTTTCTGCCAGAGCAATTTAAGTATGAAGTGATCAAGGATGTAAAGAAACAGTTCGGGATAGTCAGCACTCTTTTGAACAGGGAAGATATAGAAACGATTTATGTTTGTACCGACTCCGGAAGAGAAGGGGAATATATCTACAGGCTGGTAGATCAAATGGCACATGTTCAAAATAAAAGCAAGAAACGTGTTTGGATCGATTCCCAGACTGAAGAAGAGATTAACAGGGGAATAAAGGAAGCTAAGGATCTGTCAGAATATGACAATTTGTCAGAAAGTGCATTTTTACGGGCAAAGGAAGACTATTTGATGGGAATTAATTTCTCCAGATATCTGACCCTGAAATATGGAAGCACCATGGCAGAATTTCTGAAGGAGAAGTATATCGTAGTTTCTGTTGGCCGTGTGATGACATGTGTACTCGGAATGGTCGTCAAGCGTGAGCGAGAGATCCGGGACTTTCAAAAAGTGCCATTTTTCAAGGTTGTTGCTTCTATCTGTATGATCGGTAAGGAAGTACAAGCCGAATGGAAGGTGAACGAAAAGTCATTCTATTTCAACTCACCGAGACTGTACAAAGACAATGGCTTTCAAAAAAAAGAGGATGCAGGCCAGCTGATACAGAAACTGTCTGACTCTGAATATAAGATCCTTAATGTTGAACGCAAAAATGAAAGAAAGAATCCGCCGCTGCTCTACAATCTGGCTGAGCTGCAAAATGATTGCTCAAGGTATTTTAAAATCAGTCCGGATCAAACACTTACCATTGTACAGGAGCTTTACGAGAAAAAACTTGTCACATATCCAAGAACGGATGCCAGAGTGCTCTCAACAGCGGTTTCAAAAGAGATCAATAAAAATATTAGTGGTCTGCAGAAGCTTTCTGCAGTGAAAGGTTTCGTGCAGGAAATACTGGAAACACAAAGCTGGAAAGGTATAGTAGGAACCAGATATGTCAATGATAAGCAGATCACTGACCATTATGCAATCATACCCACAGGGCAGGGACTGGGTTCCTTCGACAGTCTCAATCAGACTGCAAAGCTGGTCTACGAAGTCATTGTGCGAAGATTCCTTGCTATATTTTTCCCGGCCGCAGTCTATCAGAAGGTAGGATTGACCATCGGAGCACAGCATGGAGACGAGTTAGAAAAAAGAAGCCTTGAAACTTTTATTACAAATCTTAAAGTCTTAAAAGACGAGGGC
Organism: Lachnospiraceae bacterium; assembly: GCA_047974745.1. Lineage (GTDB taxonomy): Bacteria > Bacillota > Clostridia > Lachnospirales > Lachnospiraceae > JBKECO01. The sequence goes on along the minus strand of JBKECO010000003.1, from coordinate 318,524 downwards.
TATTTAAAGATCATGCAGTACTCTTTTAAGAGGAGCGAGGATACATCAGATAACGATAAATCCGAGGAGGAGGAAATCAGCGATATAGAACTATTATCCTATATTTCTTCATTAAAAAAAGGCTGCAAGATCGATATTGAAAGACTTTTCATAAAAGAAGGAGAGACCGCACCACCAAAGCGTTATAACTCAGGATCGTTGATACTTGCAATGGAAAATGCAGGTCAATTGATCGATGATGAGGAGCTGCGTTCACAGATCAAAGGACAGGGAATCGGAACAAGTGCAACACGTGCAGAAATATTGAAGAAGCTAATTAAGAACAGATATTTGAGTCTGAATAAAAAAACACAGATCATTACTCCGGACCTGCTTGGAGAAATGATATATGATGTTGTAAACTACTCCTCGGTTCGTCCTCTGTTAAATCCAGAACTGACTGCGAGTTGGGAAAAAGGACTTTCCTATGTGGCTGAAGGAGTCATTTCTTCAGAGGAGTACATGAAAAAGCTGGATGATTTTATCACACGCAGAATCGTGAAGACAAATGGCAAAGAAAATACAGGGGAAATGATCCGATTATTTCGTCAGTATGAAAATCTTTACACGAGATCCAATCGTACGAGTACAAAACAAAGGAGAAGCGGAACATGAAAGAGTTTCAGATCCAGAACATGCTCGACTTAGAGCATTCCATTGCAGCAGATTTATTTCGGAATAAGACGTATATGTGGGAGATCCTTCCTGAAATCGGTGATTATATTAAGTTACTTGGAACGATCTTAGATCCTGTCAAATTTGAAATGAAAGGTGAAAATATCTGGATTTCAAAGTCAGCGACAGTGGCACCTACCGCTAGCCTGACCGGTCCACTGATCATCGATGATGGGGCACAGATTCGGCACTGTGCCTTCCTACGCGGTAATGCAATTGTAGGAAAGAACTGTGTTGTGGGTAATTCGACTGAACTAAAAAATGTGATTCTTTTTGATCAGGTTCAGGTGCCCCATTATAATTACGTGGGGGATTCGATTCTCGGCTATAAGGCACATATGGGAGCAGGCTCTATCACTTCAAATGTTAAATCAGATAAAACACTAGTGGAATTAAAGGATGCAAATTCAAAAGAAATCATAGAAACAAAATTAAAAAAATTCGGTGCAATGATTGGTGATTTCGTTGAAGTCGGATGCAATAGTGTCTTAAATCCGGGTACTGTCATTGGAAGAAATACTTCAATTTACCCGCTATCCTCAGTTCGAGGATGTATTTCGGAAAATAGTATTTATAAGGGTGAAAACAATGTAGTAAAACGGATTTGAATCTGTTATAGTTATAGAAAGATGCACAGAAAAGTATTTATATGGAGGTAAACTATGTATTGTAAATATTGTGGAGAAGAGTTCCAGACTGAAAATGCTGTAGTCTGCGTAAAGTGTGGTGCACCAAAGGGAAAAGGTGAAAATTATTGTCAAAATTGCGGAAAAGCTGTTCCGCAAAATGCTGCGATCTGTATGTCTTGCGGTGTAGCTATCAATGAACTGCCAGATGCAGAGGCAAAGAGTAAGATCGTAGCAGGTGTTCTTGGTATATTGCTTGGCCAGTTCGGAGTGCATAATTTTTATCTGGGTTATAATCAGAAAGCGATTATTCAGCTTGTCTGTACAATCGTTGGATATCTTACATCCTGTTTGTTTTTTGGTGCGTTTATCGTTGCGGGTATAGCAATCTGGGGTATTGTTGAAGGTATTATGATCCTGACTGGTAATATAAATGTGGATGCCAGCGGAAGAAAGCTTAGAGACTAGATTAACATTTGATCCTAACATCAACAAATTAATAAAAAAGGGTTTACGAACTATAGGAAATGTGCGAAAATGAGTGCGGTGCTTGAATATAAATGTTTCCAGCATCACATTCATTTTTAACGATTATTGAAATAGTTGAAAGGAGTCTTAACATGATTTACACACATGAAATCGAGAGAATGTGCCCTGTATCAAAAGGCGCAAAGCACGAACCTGCACCAATTCCACAAGAGGGAAAATGGGTATATTCAAAGAAAATCGAAGATATCTCTGGATTTACCCACGGAGTAGGCTGGTGCGCTCCTCAGCAGGGTGCCTGTAAGCTGTCCTTAAATGTAAAAGACGGTATTATCGAAGAAGCACTGATCGAAACCATCGGATGTTCCGGAATGACACATTCTGCAGCGATGGCAGCTGAAATTCTGCAGGGCAAAACAATTCTTGAGGCCTTAAATACAGATTTGGTTTGTGATGCGATCAACACAGCAATGAGAGAGCTGTTTCTACAAATCGCTTATGGCCGTACACAAAGTGCATTTTCGGATGATGGACTGGCTATAGGAGCCGGACTTGAAGATCTTGGCAAGGGTCTGCGTTCTCAGATCGGAACCATGTATGCAACAAAAGCAAAGGGAGTACGTTACCTGGAGATGGCAGAAGGTTATGTAACAGGTATCGCACTTGACAATAATGATGAGGTAATTGGCTATCAATTCGTTTCTCTTGGAAAAATGACTGACTTCATTAAAAAAGGTGATGACCCGAATACTGCCTGGGAAAAATCAAAAGGACAGTATGGACGTGTAGCTGATGCTGCAAAGATCATCGATCCACGAGAAGAATAGTAGAGAGAAAGGAGACGAATAATATGCCATTATTTGAAGGATATGACAGAAGAATTGAAAAAATCAATTCTGTTTTAAATAGCTATGGAATCGCTTCGATCGAAGAGGCAAAAAAAATCACAGAAGACGCTGGACTTGATGTTTACACACAGGTAAAAGCAATACAGCCGATCTGTTTTGAAAATGCTGCATGGGCGTATATCGCAGGTGCTGCAATTGCAATCAAAAAAGACTGCAGAAGAGCAGCGGATGCTGCTGCAGCGATCGGTGAAGGACTACAGGCTTTTTGTATTCCTGGTTCTGTTGCAGAACATAGAAAAGTTGGACTTGGACATGGTAACTTAGGTAAGATGCTCATGGAAGAAGAGACAGAATGCTTTTGCTTCCTGGCAGGCCATGAATCCTTTGCTGCTGCTGAAGGTGCAATCGGAATTGCTGAGAAGGCAAACAAAGTGCGTAAACAGCCATTACGAGTTATCCTGAACGGTCTCGGAAAAGATGCTGCCCTTATTATTTCAAGAATCAACGGATTTACATTTGTTGAGACTAAAATGAATTATTTTAATGGGGAAGTAGAAGAAATATATCAGAAACCATATTCAGAAGGCATTCGTGCTACTGTAAAATGCTATGGTGCAGATGATGTTACAGAAGGCGTTGCAATTATGCATAAAGAGAACGTTGGAGTATCCATTACTGGAAATTCAACCAATCCAACTCGTTTCCAGCATCCAGTAGCTGGTACCTACAAGAAAGAATGTAACGAACAGGGCAAGAAATATTTTTCGGTTGCATCCGGAGGCGGAACTGGACGTACACTGCATCCAGATAACATGGCAGCTGGTCCTGCATCCTATGGTATGACAGATACAATGGGACGTATGCATTCAGATGCGCAGTTCGCAGGATCTTCCTCAGTTCCGGCTCACGTTGAAATGATGGGTCTGATCGGTATGGGAAACAATCCTATGGTAGGTGCAACTGTAGCTGTAGCCGTTTCGATTGAAGAAGCAGCAACAGCAGGGAAGTTCTAAGATTCTCTTTCAATTTTCGTAGTATTTTTGGCAGTGCTTTTCTGGCACTGCCTTTTTTTGGAAAAAAAGTACAAATATTTGGAAAAAAACATCATAGCTTTCGTCTTTTTTTCATGCTATCCTTTTCATAGATATTTTGTAGTCTAAATAAAGATTTATGGAGGAGAGCATGTTATATAAAAAGAATTGGGATGATACCAAACAAAGATTTGAAGATTATTGGAATCGAAACAACTCAGGTCGTCCAATCATGCGTGTTGTAGGTATTAAGCCAGAATGTACACCTTATAAACTTCCGGATGAACTGGAACCGAAGGATATGGAGGATATGTATCTGGATGCAGATCGTATCGTTGCCAGATATCGCCATTACTGCGAATCCAGAGAGTTTTTAGGAGAAAGCTTTCCAAATCTAAATATTGACTTTGGTCCTGGATCAGTTGCTGGTTATTTGGGCAGTGAGGTTGTATTTAAACCAGATACAGTATGGTTCGAGCCTTGTGTCAATGATTGGGAAACATTTCCAAAAATGAAATTCGATCCGGAAAATGAATGGTTCGAAAAACACATTCAGTTATATGATGCATGTAAAAAGCTTGTTGGGGATGATTTTCCGGTTGCAATTCCTGATTTGATGGAAAATATCGATGTTCTGGCGTCACTTCGCGGTGCACAGCCTTTGCTTGATGATATGATTGACGATATGCTGGAAGAAACAGAGGTCATTGTTGAACGAGTGCAGGAAGTAACAGATGTTTATCAGCAGTATTTTGACTCCTTTTACAAATATGCGGAATATGAAGGTGGAAGTGCATATACGGTATTCCAGATTTTTGGAAGTGGAAAAACTCAGAAACTGCAATGTGATTTTTCTGCAATGTTATCACCAGATTATTTTAAACACTTTGTTTTGGATTCACTCAATCAAGCGACTGAAAATATTGATCATATTTTATATCATCTTGATGGACCAGATGCGATCAAGCATATGGACGATCTGATGACTGTGGACGGAATCGATGCTTTGCAATGGACAAGTGGAGATCATGGTCCAGATGGAACGTTGGAAGAATGGGATGTGATTTATGACAAAGCCCGTAGAGCCGGCAAAGGACTGTGGGTAAAAGTATATAGTGGTGAATTTGAAGACTGGATCAAGAACACAGATCGAATCGTTCAAAAATATGGATCAAAGGGACTCTTTTTATACTTTGATGACATGCCACTTGAACAGGCTGAGAAACTTATGGATTATGCAGAATCACATTGGAGTGATGTTAAGGGAACTTTTATTTAGTAAAAGTTCCTTTTTTTTTGTGGTTTGTGTATTTAATTTAGTGCAAAAAGTAATTATGCCCAAATATAATTGAGAAATTTGTAACATTGATATAAAAATAACAATCTTTTGAATTTTTGATAGCATTTATTTAGATTTCCTGATAAAATACAAAAGTATGTTAAATATATAACAAACCAAAAAGAAATCTTGACCTATGGAGGGTTACGTGAATGCTTGATCAAACATATTACGACAAAGCAGATGAAATCATCGGTGAACATGGAACTTCCCAGAGATATCTGATTCCGATCATTCAGGAAATTCAGAATGAATACAGATATCTACCACCGGAACTGCTCACTTACGTTGCCAATAAATTGTCTATTGATGAGGCCAAAGCGTACAGTGTTGCAACATTTTATGAAAACTTCTCGTTTGAAGCAAAAGGAAAGTATATTATTCGGGTATGTGATGGAACAGCCTGTCATGTGAGAAAATCCACAGCAATTCTCAATCAGCTCTACAAAGAAACAGGATTGGGAAAGGAAAAACACACATCAGAGGATATGCTATTTACGATCGAGACTGTTTCTTGTCTGGGAGCATGTGGACTTGCACCTGTCCTGACAGTCAATGATGTTGTCTATCCCGCTATGACACCAGAGAAAGTACACGATCTTTTAGAAGAACTGAGGGGTGCATGATGATGATTAAAACAAGCGAAGAACTTGATAAAGTACGAGAACAGTCCGTTAATAAAATGAATCACTCCACACATAGGATCTTGATCTGTGCTGGTACCGGATGCTTGGCTGGCGGATCAGCAAAAATATATGAAAAATTCAATCAACTGGTTCAGGATGATCCGGAGACTACGGTTATTTTTGAAGAAGAGGCAGCACATATAGGTATTAAAAAAAGTGGTTGCCATGGTTTTTGTGAAATGGGACCATTGGTAAGAATTGAGCCTGAAAACTACCTTTATATCAAAGTCAAGGATTCCGACTGCGAGGAGATTTTTGAAACGACTATAAAAAACAGTAAGCCGGTAGAACGACTGCTATACCAGCAGGAGGGCAAATGTTATGTGACCCAGGAAGAAATTCCATTTTATAAAAAACAGACCAGGCTCGTATTAAAGAATTGTGGTCAGATCGATTCAGAAAATATCGAGGAGTATATTGCAGTTGGTGGATACGAAGCATTGAACAAAGCACTTTTTGAAATGACTCCGGATTCTGTGATTGAAACGGTACTTGAATCCGAATTGCGTGGACGCGGTGGCGGCGGTTTCCAGACCGGTTACAAATGGAAACAGGTAGCCAGGCAGCCGGAAACGATTCGATATGTGGTATGTAACGGAGATGAAGGTGATCCAGGTGCATTTATGGATCGAAGTGTCATGGAAGGCGATCCGCATAAAATGTTAGAGGGCATGATCATAGCTGGCTATGCTGTTGGGGCTCAGGAAGGATACATCTATGTCAGAGCCGAATATCCTCTGGCCATTTCGAGATTAAAACTTGCGATCGCACAGGCGAATGAGTCCGGATTGCTTGGTAATAATATTTTGGGAAGTGGATATGATTTCCAGATATATATCAATAAAGGTGCCGGTGCATTTGTCTGTGGGGAAGGAAGTGCTTTGACAGCCTCAATTGAAGGCGAAAGAGGAATGCCTCGTACTAAGCCGCCAAGAACGGTAGAACAAGGACTATTTGCAAAGCCCACCGTATTGAACAATGTGGAGACATATGCCAATGTGCCGATGATAATTTCGAATGGTTCCATGTGGTTTAAAGGCATTGGAACTGAAAAAAGCCCCGGAACGAAAGCATTTGCCCTGACTGGTAGTGTTAAAAATACAGGTCTGATCGAAGTTCCAATGGGAACCACCTTGAGAGAGATCGTTTTTGAAATTGGCGGAGGAGTAAAAGATGATGTGCCATTTAAGGCGGTGCAGATCGGAGGACCATCCGGTGGCTGTCTCGTTACATCCAATCTGGATGTCTCACTGGATTTTGACTCCCTAAAGAAGCTTGGAGCCATGATTGGTTCTGGTGGCCTCGTAGTTATGGACGAAAATACATGTATGGTCGAGGTTGCCAGATTCTTTATGAATTTCACACAGAATGAAAGCTGTGGCAAGTGTGTTCCATGTCGTGAAGGCACGAATAGAATGTTAGAAATTCTAGAAGATATTGTATCTGGTAATGGAACAAAGGAAAGCATTCCGATCCTGGAAGAGCTGGGAGCAGCAATCACAGATACTTCACTGTGTGGACTGGGTAAGAGTGCAGCACTTCCTGTGCTTAGTACGATTAAAAATTTTAGAAATGAATATATGGAACATGTTGAGGAAAAGAAATGCAGCACCGGCACTTGCCAGGCTATGCTGAAATTTACGATTATTGCAGATCAATGTAAGGGATGCTCAAAATGTGCAAGAAACTGTCCTGTTAATGCGATCAGTGGTAAAGTCAAGGAACCTTTTGTGATTGATCAGGTAGCATGTATAAAGTGCGGCAGTTGCGTAGATAACTGTCCATTCCATGCTATATCTAAAGTAAGCTAGGAGGAGCACAATGGATTATATTACAATAGATTCGAGAAAAATTCCGATAGATGGAGAGAAAAATGTTCTGTCGCTGATTAGAAAAGCTGGTATCGATCTTCCAACTTTCTGCTATCATTCTGAACTGTCTATCTATGGTGCATGCCGTATGTGTGTTGTTGAAGATGACAGAGGAAGAATTTTTGCATCCTGCTCAGAAGAACCTCGCGCAGGAATGGTAATTCATACGAACTCGAAGAAGATACAGGATTATCGTAAGCTGATTATTGAATTATTACTTTCTTCACACTGCAGAGACTGTACAACATGTCATAAGAACGGAACCTGCGAATTACAAGAACTAGCATACAGAGTCGGTGTTCATGCTGTTCGGTTTTTAAATCGAAAAAATAAAATTCCACTGGATCTAAGCTCCCCCAGCGTTGTTCGAGATCCGAACAAATGTATCTTATGTGGTGACTGCGTTAGGACATGTGACGAAATTCAGGGCGTCGGAGCAATCAATTTTGCTTTTCGCGGATCCAAAACACAGGTCATGCCAGCATTTGATAAGTCACTGTCAGAAACAGACTGCGTCGGCTGCGGACAATGTGCTGCCGTCTGTCCCACGGCAGCAATATCGATCCGTACAAATGTGACCCAGGCCTGGAATGCGATTGGAGATCCAAATATTCGTGTCATTGCACAAATAGCTCCTTCCGTTCGAATCGCAATTGGTGATCATTTTAATCTGCCTAAAGGAGAGAATGCTTTAGGCAAGCTTGTTACTTCAATGCGACTGATGGGATTTGACGAAATCTATGATACAAATTTTGCAGCAGATCTCACAGTCATGGAGGAGTCGAAGGAATTCGCACAAAGACTTGCTTCTGGTGAAAATCTGCCTTTGATGACATCTTGTTGTCCGGGTTGGGTGAAATTCTGCGAGACAAAATATCCAGAATTCAAGAACAATATTTCAAGCTGTCGTTCTCCTCAGGGAATGTTCTCTGCCGTTCTAAAAGAATACTATGCAGAAAAAGACATGCAGGAGAATAAAAAAACGGTCATCATTTCAGTAATGCCCTGCACGGCAAAAAAGGGAGAAATACTCAGACCGGATAATTTTACGAATGGATCACAGGATACAGACCTGGTCATCACGACAACTGAAATGATCCGTATGATAAAACAAATGGGAATTCAGTTCGATAAAATCGAAGAAGAAGCTCCTGATGTACCTTTTTCACTCGCTTCTGGCGGTGGTGCGATCTTTGGAGTTACCGGTGGGGTTACAGAAGCTGTATTGCGAAGAGTATCAGAAGATAAGTCCTATCAGGGACTGAAAAATATCAGTTTCACCGGAGTGCGCGGAGAGGAAGCGATCAAAGAAGCCTCTGTGATGCTGGGTGACAGAGAAGTAAAAATTGCGGTCGCTCATGGACTTGCTGACGCTGGAAGACTTTTGGATAAAGTGAAGTCAGGAGAAGCTGCCTATGATTTCATCGAGGTCATGGCATGTAAACGAGGCTGCATCATGGGTGGTGGACAACCTGGATCTGCAGGACCAAGAACTAAGAAGATGAGAATGGAAGGTCTGTATAAAATAGATCAAAATATGAATATTAGAAGCTCAGATGAAAATCCGGCAATAGAAGCTCTCTACCAGAGTTTTCTAAAGGGTAAGGAACATAAACTATTACATAGAAATCACGAATAGGAAAAGCCGACAGACGAATTGAATATCGTTCTGTCGGCTTTTTTTGAACTCCATAAAAATGTAAGAGTATAAATTGTACGACTATTGACATTTAGTTCGAATATGCTAGAATTAAGGCTAGTGTGAGTGTAAAGAAAAGGAAGGTTTTCTTATGAGAAGACAAGTATTGTCATTGCTGGTCGAAAATACAGCAGGTGTTACGAGCCATATCTCAGGACTGTTCAGCCGAAGAGGATATAATATAGATAGTTTTTCTTCTGGTGTAACAGCAGACCCAAGGTATACAAGAGTGACAATCGTCACAAGCGGTGATGAACTGATTTTAGAGCAAATTGAGAAACAGCTCTTAAAGCTCGAGGATGTTAAGGATATCAAGCTTCTTGAGCCAGGTGCGTCTGTGACCCGAGAACTTATCTTGGTAAAAATCAGGGCGAACGATATCGAACGCCAGGCAATTTTAAACGTGACCGAAATCTTTCACGGCAGGATCGTGGATGTTTCCAGAGACTCAATGGTCATAGAACTGACCGGACATCAGGATAAACTAGATGCCTATTTGGGGCTTCTCGGAGGTTACGAAATTTTGGAACTCGCAAGAACAGGCATGACTGGACTGCGGCGTGGATCAGATGATGTTACGTTTTTAGATTAATTGAATTTATTTCAGGAGGATAAGCATGTCAGCTAAAATTTATTATCAGGAAGACTGTAATTTGTCAGTTTTAGAAGGTAAAACAATCGCAATCATTGGTTATGGAAGTCAGGGTCATGCACATGCTCTGAATCTGAAGGATTCCGGGTGCAGTGTAATTATCGGTCTTTACAAAGGAAGCAGATCTTGGGATAAAGCGGTTTCTCAGGGATTTGAAGTATATACTGCTGCAGAAGCTGCAAAAAAAGCAGATCTTATCATGATATTGATCAATGATGAAAATCAGGCAAAATTATTTAAGGAAGATATTGAACCAAATCTGGAAGATGGCAATATGCTGATGTTCGCACATGGATTCAATGTACATTTTGGAGCAATCACACCTCCAGCAAATGTTGATGTGACCATGATTGCACCGAAAGGACCCGGACATACAGTACGCTCTGAATATCAACTTGGCAAAGGAGTTCCATGTCTGATCGCAGTACATCAGGATGCAACTGGCAAGGCTGTAGATAAAGCACTTGCATACGCACTTGGAATCGGCGGTGCACGGGCAGGTGTCCTTGAAACAACATTCAGAACAGAGACAGAAACGGATCTCTTCGGTGAGCAGGCCGTACTGTGCGGTGGTGTTTGTGCCTTAATGCAGGCAGGTTATGAGACACTGATCGAAGCTGGTTACGATCCAAGAAATGCATATTTTGAATGTATTCACGAAATGAAACTTATCATTGATTTGATCTATCAGTCAGGATTTTCTGGAATGCGTTATTCTATTTCAAATACAGCTGAATATGGCGATTATATTACAGGATCAAAGATCATCACAGATGAGACAAAGAAGGCTATGAAAAAAGTTCTTGCAGATATTCAGGATGGCTCATTTGCAAAAGAATTCCTTGTAGACATGTCTGATTCTGGAAAACAGGTGCATTTTAAAGCAATGAGAAAACTCGCTTCTGAACATCCAGCAGAAGTCGTAGGAGAAGAAATCAGAAAGCTGTATAGCTGGAATGGCGAAGAAAAGCTGATCAACAACTAATTCTATAAAAATTGGGATGCGACTATTTATTTCGCATCCTTTTTTTCATAAGATTTAAAAAATTCCTTAAATAGTGTCAGGGATTTTGACATATTCGTATCGGATCTATAAATAAATCCAACCTCACGCTTGTGAATCGGAATATCAAGTGGAATTTCGATTAGTGTACCATCTTTCAATTCCTCTTCAATAAAATTCTTTATGACACAGGCGACTCCAACACTGATTTTAGCAAAATCGATCAATAGATCCATATTTGAGATATTGATCGAGTCCTGCGCATGTATATTATGTCGGTTCAAATATTCGTCAATATATTGCCTTGTCATATTATTCTTATCCAAAAGCATGAGAGTAGAGTTTTCTAAAATATACTCAGAATGAATACCTCTGGATTTCAAGTTATTGATATAATCCGAAGTAGCAACAAATACATCCTCGATTTCCTTTATAAAGAAAAATTCGTTCTGCTTTAAATGTACAGGTTTGCCGACAAGTCCAATATCAATGCTGCCAGCTTCTAAAAGTAACAGCGTCTCATTTGTGGACTGGCATTCGATCGATATGCTGATATGTGGGTGTTTTTTTATAAAGTCATTCAAATAGGGAAGCAGAATGTATTTACATAAGGTCGCACTGACACCGATCTTTAAATGACCGACCCCTAACTCTAGAGAATGCATCAGTTTTGATTCGCCGATTTCGAGAGCATCGAAGGCATTTTTCACATAGTTATACAAAAGATCACCTTCATCCGTTAAAATGACCCCTCTTGAACTTCGCGAGAAAAGTTTACATCCGACATTTTCCTCGAGTTTTTGGATCGATTTACTGATTGCTGGTTGACTGATATACAACTCTCTGGCAGCTTTTGAGATATTGCCGCTATTAGCTACTGTATAAAAAATACGATATAATGAGAGATTCTGACTCATACGAAACATCCTTTCTTAATAAGAATATCCTGATTATAGCATAATTCATAGTTATGGTAAATATTATAAATATGTATTTTATTTATGGAAATCCCTATGTTATGCTCTTTAGTAAAGATAAGAATTACACTCACACACAACTATTATATAGGAGGTATCATTAATGGGAATGACAATGACCCAGAAAATACTTGCTTCTGCGGCCGGACTTACCAAAGTGGAAGCAGGACAGCTGATCGAAGCTGAATTAGATCTCGTATTAGGAAATGATATTACCTCACCTGTTGCAATTCATGAAATGGAAAAGATGAATACAGACGGTGTCTTTCATAAAGATAAGATCGCCCTGGTTCTCGACCATTTTTCACCTAGCAAAGATATTAAGTCAGCGCAGCATTGCAAATGTGTGCGTGAATTTGCTATGAAGCACGATATTACCAACTATTTTGACGTGGGGGAAATGGGAATTGAACATGCGCTTCTTCCGGAAAAAGGTCTTACGGTAGCAGGAGATGTCATTATTGGAGCTGACTCCCATACATGTACATATGGTGCTATAGGTGCTTTTTCGACAGGTGTTGGAAGTACAGATATGGCTGCTGGAATGGCAACTGGGAAGGCTTGGTTCAAAGTTCCCTCCGCAATTCGTTTTTGTCTGACCGGTAAACCTGCAAAGTGGATAAGCGGGAAGGATATCATCCTGCATATTATAGGATTAATCGGTGTTGATGGTGCACTTTATAAGTCAATGGAATTCACAGGTGATGGAATCCAGTATTTGACCATGGATGACCGATTCACAATCGCAAATATGGCAATAGAAGGTGGTGGGAAAAATGGAATTTTTCCAGTCGACGCTTTGTGCGAAGAATACTTAAAAGCTCATTCGAACCGTCCGTATAAAATATATTCTCCTGATGATGATGCACAATATGATGAAGAGTATGTGATTGATCTTTCCTCGTTAAAACCAACTGTTTCATTTCCGCATTTGCCTGAAAATACACATACGATTGATGATGTGGGCAATATAAAGATAGATCAAGTGGTAATTGGATCCTGTACGAACGGAAGGCTGGAGGATCTAAGAATCGCAGCAGAAATTTTAAATGGTCGAAAAGTGGCTAAAGGTCTGCGTGTAATCGTGATACCTGCCACACAGCAGATCTATCTGGATGCGATGGAACTTGGATATTTAAAGACCTTCATTACTTCAGGTGCCATCGTTAGTACACCGACCTGCGGACCTTGTCTCGGCGGATACATGGGCATATTGGCTGAAAATGAAAAATGTGTTTCTACGACGAACAGGAATTTTGTCGGCAGAATGGGACATGTTGATTCTGAAATATATCTTGCAAGTCCGGCTGTTGCTGCGGCAAGTGCCATAACCGGTAAACTGAGTGGACCAGATGAATTATAGGAGGTAACACATGAAAGCAGCAAAAGGAACCGTTTTTAAATTTGGCGATAATGTGGATACTGATGTCATAATACCTGCGAGATATTTGAATTCCTCAGACCCAAAGGAGCTTGCAGCACATTGCATGGAGGATATTGACAAAGATTTCATACACAATATTTCCCATGGAGATATCATTGTTGCGAATCGTAATTTTGGTTGCGGGTCAAGCAGAGAACATGCACCGCTGGCGATTAAAGCGGCTGGGATAAGTTGTGTGATCGCAGATACTTTCGCTCGAATTTTTTACAGAAATTCGATCAATATTGGCCTTCCAATTATAGAATGTAAAGAAGCAGCTCGAGAAATTAATGCAGGAGATGAGATCGCCATAGATTTTGATACGGGTATCATCACAGATATTACAACTGGAAAAACATATCAGGGTCAACCTTTTCCCCCTTTTATGCAACGGATCATTGATAGTGAAGGTCTGATCAATTACATTAATAGTCAAAAATAATCAATACTTGGAAAGCTGTATCAAATGACTCATTTGCTTACAGCTTTCTTACATATATATTAATTTTCGAGATTTAGTGTGAATTAATAGAAAAGAAGCGGTATAATAACTACCATAAGTATAAAAGGAGTGATTATATGGCATCGACTAAAAAAAGCATACTCCCAAAAATCCTTTTAATCGTTTTTGGGATAGGATTACTGTTACTACTAGGAATCTATTTCTTCTTCTCATATTTTTACAAGAGTCATTTTTTTGGACAAACATCGTTAAACGGATTAGATGTAAGCGGACTGACTGCTGATGAAGCAAGGACTACACTAGAATCTGACGCAGCAGATTATCTTTTGACTGTTTATGACAGAGATGGAAATAAGTATTTACTGAAAGGTCTGGATTTTGATTATCAATATATCTCGAATGGCGATGAAATTACACTGATCCAGGCTCAAAATTCATTTTTATGGCCAGCAGAAATCAGACGTCAGAAAGAACTTGCCATCGATGAAAACATCAGTTACGATTCTTCAAAATTTAATGAGGCCGTTTTGGACTTAGGGTTCTTTACATCCATGATTGAGCCTGCGGATGCATATATTGGTTCCACTGAGGATGGGTATAGGATCATACCTGAGACAGAGGGGAGCTATCTGATCGAATCTAATGTTCTTGATAAGATTAAAGAGGCAGTCGATCAGGGCGCACTGCAGGTCTCGTTGACTGAGGATGACTATTTACATCCGGATGTCTATCAGGATAATGCAGAACTGCTTACAACAATGGAACGATTGAATTCCTATTTGAATGCGAAAGTAACCTATGACCTCGGATCAGAAACCGTTGTTGTGGATAAGGAAGTCTTCTCTGACTGGATCACACTAAATGATGATCTGACAATTACTGTTGATACCAATGAAGTTGCTGGTTTTGTTCAGCAGCTGGCGTCAAAGTACAATACCTATGCAGATGTTCGAACCTTTCAAACTTCCCTTGGTGACAGCATTGAGATCGGTGGTGGCGACTATGGTTGGGTCATTGATAAAGAAGCTGAGACACTGCTTCTGACAGAAGAATTGACGAATGGTGAAATTGTCACGAGAGAACCTGAGTATTCACAAACTGCAATTCAGCGTGATGGGGCAGATGATATAGGGAATACCTATGCTGAAATAGATTATACGAACCAGCACATGTACTATTATGAAGATGGTGTACTCAAGCTTGATAGCGAGGTAGTGACAGGAAATGTTACAAAGGGAAATGGCTCTCCGGATGGAGTATTTAAGATTGTATATAATAAAAGTCCCGCCACTCTTGTTGGCGAGGATTATTCCTCTGATGTGGAGTATTTTATGGTCTTTTCTTATAATGTAGGTTTTCATGATGCTTCCTGGAGAAGTCAATTCGGTGGGAATTTATACTTGACTTCCGGTTCACATGGTTGTATCAACATGCCTCTGGCGAAAGCGACTGATCTTTATGGCATGATTAAAAAAGGGACACCTGTTATCGCATATTATAGAGATCCTGTCGTCCTTTCATCTGAAAATGCCAGCATAGCAAATGCTTATTCTTATCAGGAAATCAAAGTAGAAGAGCTGCCCACGGACAATCCAGAAACAACGCCTGCTGGCAATTGACAATTGAAACAGGTTTCTTATATAATGAGGAAGTTGAAATTTTAGATACCTATACTGATCAATAATAGAAAGCAAATAGAAGAGAAGAGGACTTACAAAATGGAACTGATCTATTCAAGTACACGAAACCCCAACGAGAAAGTAACAGCTTCTCAGGCAATTTTAAAAGGTCTGGCTGATGGTGGCGGACTGTATGTTCCAGATGAAATTCCAACTTTGGATATCGACATAGATACATTAAGTAACATGACCTACAAAGAGACTGCATACGTTGTTATGAGCAAATTCCTAATAGATTTTTCCGAGAAGGAGTTAACGGATTGTATTGAAGCTGCATATGATGAGAAGTTTGATACCGATGAAATTGCACCTCTCGTGAATGTAGATGGAACCTATTATCTTGAGCTTTTTCATGGATCAACGATTGCATTCAAGGATATGGCACTGTCCATTCTTCCATATCTTCTTATTACATCGGCCAGAAAAAATAAGGTTAAGAATGACATTGTGATCTTAACAGCAACCTCAGGAGATACTGGAAAAGCAGCTATGGCCGGTTTTGCAGATGTAGAAGGTACAAAGATCATAGTTTTCTATCCAAAGAATGGTGTAAGTGCAATACAGGAAAAACAGATGTTGACGCAAAAAGGAAAGAATACGCATGTTATTGGTATTCGTGGTAATTTTGATGAAGCACAGACAGGAGTAAAGTCTATGTTTTCAGATTCTGAACTAGAAGGCCTGCTACAGCAAAATAACATTCAATTTTCATCAGCAAATTCGATAAATATAGGTCGACTTGTTCCGCAGATCGTATATTATGTTTATGCATATGCGAAACTATATGCGAATCAGGAAATAGAAAAAGATGAACTAATAAATTTTGTCGTACCAACAGGAAATTTTGGTAATATTTTAGCTGCATTTTATGCAAAAAGTATGGGATTGCCAATCAACAAACTAATTTGTGCATCCAATGACAATAAGGTGTTATTCGATTTCTTCACAACCGGTACCTATGATAAGGAGAGAGACTTCATACTGACCTCGTCACCTTCCATGGATATTTTAATATCAAGCAATCTGGAAAGGCTAATTTATCGAATCGCAGGCAACAATGCAATGCGAAATGATAGTATGATGAAAGAACTGTCCAAAACAGGTTCTTATACTCTAACTGCAACAATGAAAGAACAGTTAACAGACTTTTACGGTAACTATAGCACCGAAGCGGAGACGGCAGATATGATTCGCGATCTGTTTGAAAAAACGGGATATATTATCGATACACATACTGCAGTTGCAGCGAAAGTATACGAGAAGTACCAAAGGGATACTGGTGATCTGTCAACAAAATCTGTTATTGTTTCAACAGCCAGTCCATTCAAATTTACCAGGTGCGTAATGGAAGCCATTGATCCTGATTATTTGAATATGACAGACTTTGAACTGGTGGATGAGCTTAGCCGAATCGGAAATATAGACGTTCCAAATGCGATTGAAGAAATACGAGATGCAAAGATTCTGCATGACACAGTTTGCGAAGTAAACGAGATGGAAGATGAGGTTCTTCGATATCTTGGAATCAAAGAATAAAATGAAAAAAGAGAAGGCGTAGAAATTCACGCATTCTCTTTTTTAAATAAAATGATCTAAATGAAATATGAAATGAAGTTTTCCGAATGGATATATGACCGGAAGGAGAAACGAGCAGCTATTCACATTCAGAAGTTCATTTTCGTAGATTACAGTTGGTGATAAGACCAATTCCACAGATGACTCATTTGAAACATTTACATTGTACAGACCATTATGCAGATTCAAAAAATCCTCCAGTGAAGCCTTTGCATACTCATCAAAAGACTTATAACGATCTCCTGTATATCTTGATGCAAATTCTACAGCAGTCTCTTTGGAAATATCAAAATAGGACGTAATCTCATAACTACCTGTAATTGACTGTGATACACAATAATCCGTCTTATATTCTGTGCAAAGATAAGGCTTAAGCATTGTAAAATCTTCGCCAATAAATCGAAGCAGATTGTTAAATAGCAGGTTAAGATAATTGAACAGTTCTTTTGGAAACTCCGCTTCAGACCCAGCTTTATTTGCTTTTTGAAGACAGATCTGCATTAGTTCTATGAACATTTCTTTATTTTGATCTACCAGTGATGTCTTATCGATGGTAGTATTCTTTTGATAATCATAAAGAAGTTGTTTAAAGGACAAACTGCTAAGTGCTCCCTGATCTACCAGTATTTGACCAAACAGCATATAATCCGGAATCTGCATATCCAATAGTGCATTTAACTGTTGCTCGGTTAAATACCCTTCTAAAACAGCAATTTCACCGAATCTTAGATTTGTACGTGTCTGCATAATTACAACATTATTTACTTCCTCGGGTGTCATATAACCTGCATGCATGGCTAAATTTCCGATTTTTAATCGTTCCAGTCTCAGAATTTCAGCAGCTTCAAGGAATTGCTGTGTAGTAATCGCATGGTTTGTTAGCAGATAATTACCAAAAAACTGAGTATGCATATTAAGATCTCCCTTCAAATAACTTTGTTAATATTTGACTGATCTGATCTGGTTGAAAGGGTTTTTGGATAAACTCTTTAGCACCTGCCTCTATCATGTGACGAAGTTCCGTCTGTGTACCAACTGAAGAGACAATGATAATATTCGCATCAGGGTCAAATTCCTTTATTTCCTTAATAGCATCATTTCCACTCTTTACTGGCATAACAATATCGAGAAATACCAGATCTGGATGATGCTCCTTATAGAGATCGACAGCTTCCTGTCCATTTGAGCCTTCCACGATAAGAGAAATTCCATTTTGAAACAAAACATCCTTT
The DNA here is from genome assembly GCA_047974745.1 of Lachnospiraceae bacterium. Taxonomy (GTDB): domain Bacteria; phylum Bacillota; class Clostridia; order Lachnospirales; family Lachnospiraceae; genus JBKECO01. The sequence continues at coordinate 300,220 of JBKECO010000003.1, read as the reverse complement.
AATTGCTTTCTGGCTAAAATCGAATCATCGATGATAATAATTTTAACAGTATCAAAACTCATAGAAAAATCCCCCCTTTTTTACGACTTGTTATCTATTTTTATTTTAGTATATTCGAATTTAACTTTCAATAGAAACCTTGAAATTGTAGGTATTTATGTTTATAATAGTAAAAATACAGATTTACATTTTGAAAGAAAGAGGAAAGCATTATGGATTTCATGGTTTTATTTGATTTAATGATCATTGGATTTGGGGCATATATAGTATTCACTTCCTACCGTATGAAACAAACAGGAGAAATCAGCACCATTGTCATGAATAGGGAAGAGATTCCGAAATGTCGTGACAAAGCAGGCTATATTGATTTTGTTTATAAAAAGTCTATTATGTTTGGAATCATTGCCGCTTTATTTGGCGCATTGGGTCTGATCAATGATTTGGTCTATGCATTTGGAGCGATTGTAAATTGGATCGGAATTATTGTATTCATAGTTATGTTCGTCTGGTTCACAAATGCATTAAGAAAAGCTCGATCCCTATATTTCTAAAAAAACAGCCTCCAAATGGAGGCTGTTTTATCGTTCATTCATTGGAATATAATCCTTATGTGTACTGACAAATTTATATGCTGGACGCATGATTTTATGATTGTAAGTGATATCTTCCATACGATGTGCACTCCAACCAACGATTCTGGCTACTGCAAAGAGAGGAGTATATAATTCTAATGGCAGATCCAGCATGGAGTAGACAAATCCACTGAAAAAATCAACATTTGGACTTACTCCTTTAAAAATCTTTCGTTCTTCACTGATGATCTGTGGAGCGAGTCGTTCTACCATGGAGTAGAGTGCATATTCATCTTCTCTATTTTTTTCAGTGGAAAGAAGACCAACAAAATCCCGCAGAATCTCGGCTCTTGGATCAGAAAGTGAATAGACAGCATGACCCATACCATAAATTAAGCCCTGTTTATCGAATACCTGTCTGTGAAGGAGTGCCCGTAAATATCCAGATACCTGATCCTCATCCTTCCAGTCCGTTATGTTCGCCTTCATATCGGTCATCATCTGTACGACCTTGATATTGGCACCGCCATGTCGTGGTCCTTTTAAAGAGCCAAGGGAAGCTGCTATTACAGAATAGGTGTCAGAACCGGATGAAGAAACGAGGTGTGTCGTAAAGGTAGAGTTATTACCACCTCCATGTTCCATATGAAGGATCAATGCGATATCCAAAAGCTTTGCTTCTAGTGCAGTGAACTTACTATCTGGTCTTAAAATATGAAGAAGATTCTCAGCAGTGGAATATTCTGGTCTTGGCTGGTGAATGAAAAGACTAGCCCCATCATGATAGTGTTTATATGCCTGATATCCATATACTGACAGAAGCGGGAAGAGGCTGATCAGCTGCAGGCACTGGCGAAGTACATTAGCCAGAGAGATGTCGTCTGCCTTTCCATCATAGGAATACAGCGTTAATACGCTTCTGGCAAGTGTATTCATCATATCCTTACTGGGGGCCTTCATAATAATGTCCCGAACAAAGCTGGTAGGAAGCGTTCTATAAAAACCAAGCTGACTGACAAAGTCATTCAATTGAGCATCTGTGGGAAGGCTGCCGAACAACAAAAGATATGCACTTTCCTCAAAACCAAAATGATTGGTCGTAGAAAGTCCATTCACGAGTTCCTTAACATTATAGCCACGATAATAAAGGCTGCCGGGTGCAGGAACAGGTTCTCCATCTAATATTGCAGTCGCACAAACATCTGATATTTCTGTCAGTCCAACGAGAACTCCCTTACCATTTAAGTCACGCAGACCTCTTTTAACATCGTATTGTACGTAAAGCGACGGATCTATGGATGCAGCCTGTTTGTTCAATTCGGCAAGTCTCAAAATCTCAGGTGTGATCTCATTAAACGAATTCTCATGCATAGTTTTACCTCCTTAATTCTGTACGACTTATCATAGCACATTTTAACTTTATGCGACAAGGTATACATAAATATATTTCATTTATTCGGATTTTTTGAATAATTATTGCTCAGTTGTGGCAAAATACAGCGTTTTATTGTATAATCTAAAATACAGAGTTCAGCAATCTGGCACAGAAATTGGCATAGGAGAGTACTATGGATTGTAAAAATTATTATCAATATATCGACCATACATCACTGAAAGCATTCACTACGATGGAGGATATCAGGCAATTATGCATGGAGGCAATAAAGTATCAAATGGCTTCCGTATGCATTCCGCCATCCTATGTTGCTCGTATACACAATGAGTTTCCTGATTTGACTATTTGTACAGTGATCGGATTCCCATTGGGCTATACTGACACAAGTACTAAAATAGAAGAAACAAAAAATGCGATTTTGGATGGTGCTTTAGAGATAGATATGGTAATCAATATAGCAGACGTAAAAAATGGTGATTTCGATAAGGTGTATCACGAGATCAAGGAAATAAGAGAAGCATCAAAATCAAAAGTCTTAAAAGTCATTATAGAGACCTGTTATCTCACGGATGAAGAGAAGATCAGACTTTGTAAGATTGTAACGGATGCAAGAGCCGATTTTATAAAGACTTCCACTGGTTTTGGTACCGGTGGTGCAACTCTGTCTGATGTAAAACTGATGAAAGAGAATATTGGACCATATGTCAAAATCAAAGCAGCCGGCGGAGTACGCAGCCTTGCAGATATAAAAGCATTTATTGAAGCAGGATGCAGTCGGATTGGAACCAGTTCAGCGATTGAAATTTTAAATGGAGTGACAAATAACCATGAATATTGATTATGAAACGCTGATCACTGCTGCCTATTCAGCCAGAGAATATGCTTATGCTCCTTACTCCGGATTTTTGGTAGGTGCAGCTCTGCTGGATACAGCTGGTCAAATTCATACCGGGTGCAATGTAGAAAATGCGGCATACGGTCCAACGAACTGCGCAGAACGTACCGCAATATTTAAAGCGGTATCCATGGGAGTTCGTAATTTCCGCGCGATCGCTATCGTCGGAGCAGGTAATACATCTGTATTTCCATGCGGTGTCTGCAGACAGGTCTTGGCAGAATTTTGTGATCTGTCCGACTTTCAGATTGTAATTGCATCATCGATCACGGAGTACAGAGTGTTCAGCCTGAATGATCTGCTGCCTTTTTCATTCACGCCGAATGACTTAAATATGTAAATAAATATTGAAAAAGTATAGAACTGCTATTATAATAAAGGTACGAAGATTGTATTGAATCGAAATCCTGGGATGTTCGACACCCTGCAATTTTGAACCTACATTTACTTTCATGGGATTCCTAATGACCATTATAATATGTCAGGCCGTCTATGCAGCGGAAGGCAGAACAAATGGATGCGGTTACCCACCTGGCTTAGGCTAGGAGTCAAAATCGCAGGAAACGGCATTTTGGGTGATTCAAAAATAAACTAAGAAGCTGCTAATAGCAGCTTCTTTTTCGTAAGGCGGGTCAAAATGGAAAAAGTGATAAGTTCAATCCGATACTTTTTGAGAAAATGCAAAAGTGATAATATTGATGCTTTCGCGGCACAATCAGCATATTTTATTATTTCCTCAGCAATTCCCTTTTTGCTGATCTTAGTGACTATATTACAGTATACATTGATCACACAAGAGACGCTTCTCCATCTTGTTCAAATAACCTTTCCTGATTACTTCTCAGATCTGATCGAAGGTATCATTGATGAGATCTATTCTAGGTCTGCGGGGGTACTATCTCTGACTGTTGTCCTGGCTATCTGGACTGCAGCGAAAGGATTCCAATATATGGCATCCGGACTCAATGCTGTAAACGATATCAAAGAAACCAGAAACTGGATCATTTTGCGATTATGGTCAACCGTATATACCTTTCTCTTTGAAGCTGCACTTATTTTTATACTGATCCTGATTATATTTGGCAATAAACTAGGTGCCTATCTATCTGCACATTTTAGCTGGACAGAAGGTTTCTTTGGACAGGTATTCCATTTGAGATATTTGATTATGGTCGTCGTTCTTGTAGTATTCTTTACGATTTTATATGAATTTTTGCCAAATCATAAAAAGGAACTGAAAAGACGGAAGATATTAAAACAGCTTCCTGGTGCACTGATCTGTGCTCTTTCCTGGTTCGGTTTCTCCTTTGGTCTTTCCGTTTATGTAAATTATTTTCATGGATTCTCCATGTACGGAAGTTTGACTACAATTGTACTTGTAATGATCTGGCTCTATATCTGCATGTACATTTTTTTGATGTGTGCTGAATTTAATGTGATTTACTCCTATACACTCATTGAAAGCATAGAAGAATATATAAAACGTAAGAAAAAGCATTGAAGTTTTAAATTGCCTATGTTAGAATATCAAAATATATAAAGGCAATGATCGTGATGTGTGTATCATACTTTCTACAGAGAGAGGAAGCAACAAGCTGAGAGCTTCTTTAGGGTAAGATGAATACATGCTTTCGCACGGGAGCTGTGTGGGTGAACTATCAGTAGTCCATGACGTGAACTGTACGTTACACAGAATTAAGAGCTTAAGTCCAAACTTAAGAATCAGGGTGGTATCGCGGAGTCTATTCGTCCCTTTTAGGGTGAATAGACTTTTTTTAATATCATTTAAAGGAGATTTCAAATGAATGAAAAATTACTAAAAATCAAAGAAGATGCTCTCTATAAGATAAAGTCATCTGATAATCTGGCTATTTTAAATGATGTCAGGGTTTCTGTCCTTGGAAAAAAAGGCGATTTGACAGCGATCTTAAAAAGTATGAAGGATCTTTCGCCGGAAGAACGACCAAGTTTTGGACAAATGGTAAATGAAATCCGTGGCGAGATTGAAACTGGAATCGAAGAGACTAAAAAGGCATTGGAAAAAGCGGAACTAGAACGAAAACTCGAATCAGAAGTAATCGATATTACACTTCCGTCCAAAAAAATCAAAAAAGGACACAGACATCCAAATACATCTACATTGGAAGAAGTAGAAAGGATCTTTGTCGGTATGGGCTATGAGGTCGTGGAGGGCCCGGAAATCGAGATGGATTACTATAATTTCGAGGCATTAAATATTCCGGCAAATCATCCGGCCAAAGACGAACAGGATACATTCTATATTAATAAGGATATACTGCTGCGTACACAGACTTCTCCTGTTCAGATTCGTGTCATGGAACAGGGCAAACTGCCAATCAGAATGATCGCACCTGGAAGAGTATTTCGTTCAGATGAGGTAGATGCTACACATTCGCCTTCATTTCACCAGATCGAAGGGATGGTCATTGATCAACATATTACCTTTGCAGACTTAAAAGGTACTCTGCAGGAATTTGTAAAGGAATTATTTGGAGAAGATACAAAGGTCAAGTTCAGACCACATCATTTTCCTTTTACAGAACCCAGTGCGGAAGTAGATGTCAGTTGTTTTAAGTGCAAAGGAAAGGGCTGCCGTTTTTGTAAAGGGGAAGGATGGATCGAAATACTCGGCTGTGGTATGGTGCATCCTGAAGTGCTTCGAAAAAGCGGAATCGATCCTGAAGTATATTCTGGATTTGCGTTCGGAGTCGGTCTTGAGCGTATTACGATCCTGAAAAATGAAATTGATGACATGCGGCTTCTCTATGAGAATGACGAAAGATTTTTAAAACAGTTTTAAGAGAGGAATACAAAATGAAAACATCGCTCGAATGGGTCAAATCAATGGTGCCTGGTTTAAATGCTGGGATTTTGGAATATATGGATGCCATGACAATGTCTGGAACAAAGGCAGAAGGCTATATGAAGATGGATCAGAATCTGGAGGGAATCGTGATTGGACAAATCATAAAGATCGAACCACATCCAGATGCAGATAAGCTGATCATTTGCCAGGTTGACACTGGTGAAACCGGTCTGGTTCAGATCGTTACCGGGGCACCCAATGTAAAAGAACTGGATAAAGTACCAGTCGTACTTCCAGGTGGCCGAGTTGCTGGTGGACACGACGGATCTTTACAGGAAAATGGAATTCCAATAAAGAAAGGAAAATTAAGAGGTGTTGAATCCTTTGGCATGCTGTGCTCGATTGAAGAACTAGGGTCAACCAGAGAACTGTTCCCGGAAGCTCCGGAAAATGGAATCTATATATTTTCAGAGGATGCCGTCATAGGGGAAAATGCAGTCCGAAGACTGGGATTGGATGATGTCATTGTTGAGTATGAGGTTACATCAAATCGCGTTGACTGTTTTTCCGTAATTGGAATTGCCAGAGAAGCTTCGGCAACCTTTAAGACACAATTTGTTCCTCCTATGCCAAAAAACACAGGAAACAATGAGTTAATAGAAGATCTGGTTAAGATCACAGTGGAAGACCCGGATCTCTGCAGCCGATATACTGCGCGAGCTGTTAAAAACATAAAGATCGGACCATCACCTGATTGGATGAAGCGAAGATTGCGCTCTCACGGAATTCGCTCAATCAATAATCTGGTGGATATTACAAACTACGTTATGCTTGAATACGGGCAGCCAATGCATGCCTTTGATTTAAGTACGATCGCCGGAAATGAAATTATAGTAAAGAGAGCTCAGGAGGGTGAGGAATTCATAACCTTAGATGGGCAGACCAGAAAACTTGATTCCTCCATTCTGATGATTAACGATGCAGATAAGGCTGTTGGCATTGCAGGAATCATGGGTGGCGAGAATTCAATGATCACGGATGATGTTAAGACCGTGTTGTTGGAATCAGCCTGCTTTGATGGGTCAAATATACGACTTTCTGCTAAGAAGCTGGGAATGAGAACGGATGCCTCCTCCATTTTTGAAAAAGGTCTGGATCCTAACAATGCGATCCATGCCATAAACCGTGCGTGTCAGCTTGTTGAGGAGCTTGCTGCAGGAGAGGTGATCGGTGGTGTTATCGACATCTATCCCAATATAAGAGAAGAGATTGAAATTCCTTTTGAACCGGCAAAATACAATCGCTTACTGGGCACAGAAATCTCAGAAGAGCATATGCTCGAATATTTTGAAAGAGCGGGTCTGAACTATCTTCAGGAGGATGGAAATCTGCTGATCCCGACTTTTAGACAGGACCTCCTATGTGATGCAGACATTGCGGAAGAGGTAGCACGTTTCTATGGGTACGATAAGATTCCGACAACCCTTCCTAATGGAGAAGCAACGACTGGAAAATTATCTTTTAAACTTCGTGTAGAAGCTGCTTCCAGAGAAGTTGCGGAAAACTATGGGTTCAGTCAGGGAATGTGCTATTCCTTTGAAAGTCCGAAGGTTTTCGACAAATTACTCATTCCTGCAGATTCGAAGATCCGACAAGCGATTGAAATCATGAATCCTTTGGGCGAAGATTATAGCATTATGCGAACGATTTCACTAAATGGGATGTTAGTTTCACTGGCAACGAACTATAATCGTCGTAATAAAGATGTACGACTTTATGAGATGGGTAATATTTACATCGCAAATGAGCTTCCATTAACGGATCTTCCAGACGAGAGAATGCAGTTGACATTTGGAATGTATGGGGAAGGAGACTTCTATACATTAAAAGCAGTTGTGGAGGATGTTTTTCTTAAGAATGGTCTTACAGAAAGGCTGACCTTTGACCCTGGCATCAAACAGTCTTTCCTTCATCCTGGCAGGCAAGGCGCCATTTTATACAATAATATTATGACTGGATATATTGGTGAACTGCATCCAAGTGTAGCTGCCAATTACAATATAAAAGAACGAGTTTATATAGCAGTTCTGGATATGCCTGTTATCATAGAAAATGCTTCTTTTGATCGAAAATATAAAGGCATTGCCAAATTCCCGGCGGCTACCAGAGATCTGAGCATGGTAGTTCCAAATTCAATACTGGCTGGCGAGATCGAAGAGATCTTTGAATCCAAGGGAGGTTCTTTTTTGGAGAGCTTTGCTCTGTTTGATCTTTATGAAGGCAGTCAGATACAAGAGGGATATAAGTCAATGGCATATACTCTGACCTTTCGCTCCAAGGACAAAAACCTGGAGGAGTCGGATATCATAACAGCGATGAATCGAATTTTAAAAGCGCTTGAGGCAAAAGATATTGAGCTTCGTAAGTAGAACATCAAAATGAATAGAAAAAGTGGAGATTTAAATGGAACTAAGTGATTTTTATTATGATCTTCCAGAGGAGCTTATTGCACAGGATCCTTTAGAAGACAGGTCATCCTCCAGATTAATGGTACTTGGCGCAAAATCAGGCCAGATCGAACATAAGCATTTTAAAGATATTACTTCCTTTTTGAGAAAAGGAGATTGTATCGTTTTAAATAATACGAAAGTAATTCCTGCGAGACTGTTTGGACAGCGTATGGACACAGGTGGCGCCATAGAGCTGCTGCTTTTGAGAAGAACAGAGAACGATATATGGGAAACTCTTGTAAAACCTGGAAAAAAGGCTAAAATAGGAAGTAAGATCACTTTTGGCGATGGAAGGCTAACCTGTGAGGTAATAAATGTATTGGAAGAAGGAAACAGACTGATTAAATTTTATTACGATGGAATTTTCGAAGAGATATTAGATGAACTCGGTCAGGTGCCTCTGCCTCCCTATATCACCCATAGTTTAGCAGACAAGAACAGATATCAGACGGTCTATGCCAAATACGAAGGCTCCGCAGCTGCACCTACTGCGGGATTGCATTTTACAGCAGAGTTACTGAAAAAAATTCGGGAACAAGGTATTGAAATTGTTGAAATCACATTACATGTTGGTCTAGGCACCTTCCGGCCAGTAAAAGAGAAGGATATTTTAAATCACCATATGCACTCTGAATTTTTTCAGATCACCAGAGAAACTGCAGAGACTGTGAACAGAGTAAAAGAGAACGGCGGAAGAGTAATCGCTGTTGGAACAACAAGTACGAGAACCATGGAGTCAGCTGCAGACAGCAATGGAAAACTTATGGAAAAAAGTGGTTGGACTGATATTTTCATCTATCCAGGATATGAATTCAAAATCATTGACGGGCTCATTACAAATTTTCACCTGCCAGAATCAACGCTGGTAATGCTTGTCTCTGCACTTGCTGACAGAGAATCTGTTCTATCCGCATATCAGGTTGCAGTTGATGAGAAATATCGATTTTTCAGCTTTGGGGATGCAATGTTAATCAACCCGGAATCATAACACACTGACAGGAGGATTTTTACTATGCAAGAAAAAAGAAGAAACAAGCGTTTGGATTTACGTGTTGTAGTTCAGTTGGAAAGACTTTATAGTCAGGGTACAACAGATACGAAATATATTAATGTTGAAGTGACGGATCTATCGAGATCGGGAATTGGATTTCGTACTTCACAGAAACTGCAAGTCGATACCTATTATGACACACAAATTCAGATCTGGACAAAAGAAGTGATTGCTGCCGTGATAGAAATCGTACGTACGAATGAAGATGAGGATGGGATCTACCATTATGGAGCATCGTTTATTGGTATGACAGATGCAGATGCGATTAAAATTGATATCTATAATATTTTCAATGAAACCTAAAAAGTACTTCTCCCTTATGCCAGCAACGCTGGGGGAGAAGTACTTTTTTACTCCGAAATCAGAGCATATAGATCTTTATAGAAATTAGGGTAGGATATGTCAACGCATTTTGCATCGTTTAGCTCACAATCTGGATTTAGTGCTAATGCAGCAACGGAAAAGGCCATGGCGATTCGGTGATCCAAAAAGCTGTCAAAAATAATAGTTCGCTGAGTCGAATCAACACCTCCAAATATCGTCATGCCATCTTCTTTGGCGTTAGTCTGAACACCCATCCTGCTTAAATTTTCACAGACTGTCAAAACACGGTCTGTTTCTTTTACTCTCAATTCCTTTGCATCTGAAATTTCTGTCGTTCCATCGGCAAAAGCAGCCAGAACAGCAAGAATGGGAATTTCATCAATCAGAGATGGAATAATGGAACCTGAGATTTTAACTCCCGTCAGATGGCTGTGCTCCACATATAGATCTGCAACAGGTTCGCCCTGAACAATTCTTTCATTTTCTTTTATTATCTTTGCACCCATAGCCTCTAATACACGAAGAATTCCATCTCTTGTGGGATTGACACCAACATTAAGAATTCGGATACCAGGACCGGGAAGCAGCAATCCTGCAGCAATGAAGTAAGCAGCAGAAGAGATGTCCCCTGGAACCGTGATTTCCTGACCATATAATTGGGAAGCGGGATAGATTGTAGAAGATGTGCCTGTCGTCCTTAAATCTGCACCAAATGCCCTTAACATTAACTCTGTATGATTTCTAGACAAAGTAGGCTCTATTACTGTTGTTGGGGAATCTGCATACAGTCCTGCAAGCAGCAGGCACGACTTGATCTGAGCGCTTGCCACCGGTGTATGATATGTGATGCCGCAAAGTGTGGAAGGTGCATAGAGTAATGGGGTACAATTATTATCCAGCTTACTTTTTACATCTGCATTCATAAGGCGAAGAGGCTCTAAAATCCGTTTCATGGGTCGCTTTTGGATCGATTCATCCCCATTGAGTTCACAGGAAAATGACTGACCTGACAAAATTCCAGAAATCAGCCTGGTGGTTGTTCCACTGTTTCCAACATCAAGAGTTTCATAAGGTGCCTTTAGTCCATGCAGTCCTTTGCCATGAACAGTCACGATATCCGATTCATTTTCGATCTCAATACCCATCGACCGAAAGCATGCAATAGTTGACAGACAGTCTGCCCCTTGAAGAAAGTTCTTGACTGTTGTTTTTCCATTTGCGATCGCACCAAACATAATGGCTCTGTGAGATATGGATTTGTCACCTGGAATGAAAACGGATCCTTCCAGCTTACTGCAGGTTCTTAGATTCATTGAGTGGTCTACCTTTCATATATGACATAGTGGTATTTTCTTAGTATTTCGATACTTTTATGATAGGATTCTTTATCATACATTTCGATTTTTAAAACTCCATCCTCAAATTCCCGATTATGTATTATCCCGATATTTTTGATACTCAGTCGGTTTGAGGCCAATATCGTTGCAATTGCAGCAATACCACCTGCTTCATCAATCAGATCACAGTAGAACTCAAAAATGGTCCGTGTCTGTATAGTCGAAGATATTGAGAGGGAATCTCTATAATCTTTGGCATTCTGAAAAAAATCAAGAACAGCAGATTCCTTGCTCTCCTGGATTGTTTTTACGATTTCCGCCAATTCCTCCTGAAAGGAAAGAATGGTTCCTAGAATGGCGTCTTTATTCGAAATACAGATCTCTTCCCACATGATAGGAGAAGATGAGGCGATTCTGGTGATATCCTTAAAGCCGCCTGCTGCAATCATTTTCATTGTTTCGCGATCGTCATCTGTTTTTCTCACAAGGTTGACAAGTGCTGAAGCTATAATATGAGGTACATGACTGATAGCTGCGGTTGCATGATCATGAGCTTTGTAGTCTAGTATGATCGGAATTGCACCAAGTGAAGAAATAAATTGAAAGAATTCTTTCACACGGAGGTCCGAAGTGCCAAGACCCGGGGTCAGAATATAAAATGCATTCTCAAACAGATAAGAAGTCGCATTCTCTAGTCCTGTTTTTTCCGATCCTGCCATTGGATGTCCGCCAATAAATACTGATTCAAGTCCTAACGAATGTATCGTAGAATGAATATCCCCTTTCACGCTGCCTACATCAGTTATAATAGTATCTTTATTCAGCACCTTTTTCAATTGTTCCAGATACCTTTGATTCTGCTGTACAGGTGTACAGAGAAAAACATACTGACAGTCGCAAAAGGAATCCAACTCCAGGTTCCTGCAATTTGTGATTAGACCCTGATCGTAGGCCGCTACAATTGTTGATTCACGACCTGATACAGCGATCATTTCAATCTCGGGATGCACTCGGCGAATTGTTTTTACAAGCGATCCACCAATCAATCCAAGACCAATAAAACCAATTTTTTTTATCTGCATAGTTACTTATTTCCTTTCAAGTACTATTATACATCATAAATGGAAGGACTTGTAAAGTCAACACTTTAAAGTGATAAAGCGCATAATTGCTATAATAGTACAAAATGACGAATCAAAATCATTTGAGTAAAATTACTTATGGTTAATATGAATAATTATATTGTTTTTGAACTGTATCTTTAGTAATATATATATAACAATACAATCGAATTGGAGGAAATTGCTATGAATGTTTACACAACTGATAAAATTCGCAACGTGGTCTTACTAGGACATGGTGGAAGTGGTAAAACGAGTCTTGTTGAATCAATGGCATATCTTGCCGGTATGACGAACAGGATGGGGAAGGTCACAGATGGTAATACAATCAGTGATTTTGATAAGGAAGAGATAAAGCGAACATTTTCAATAAACACCTCTGTAATTCCTGTTTTATGGGATAGTCTGAAAATCAATATTTTAGATACGCCAGGATACTTTGATTTCGTTGGAGAGGTGGAAGAAGCCGTTTCTGCAGCAGATTCCGCAATTATCGTTGTTTCCGGAAAGTCAGGAATCCAGGAGGGCACCAAAAAGGCATGGCAGATCTGCGAGAAATACAAATTGCCCCGAATGATCTTTGTTTCTGAAATGGATATTGATGATGCAAGCTTTCGTCAGGTAGTGGAAGATCTCCAAGAAATGTATGGCAAGAAAATTGCACCATTTCATCTTCCGATTCGTGAGAATATGCATTTTACCGGTTATGTTAATGTTGTCAGCCGCACTGCAAATAAGTGGGACGCACAGGGAAAAGTAATCGAAGCGGAAATACCAGAATACTCTCTGCCCAATCTTGAGCAATATTCAGAAGCATTAATGGAAGCGGTGGCTGAGACAAGTGAAGATTTTATGGAAAGGTATTTCAATGGGGACACTTTTTCAATTGATGAGATCCGACAGGCACTCAGAGCGAATGTAGCAGATGGCAGTATCGTTCCGGTCACCATGGGATCATCTGTTCTTGCACAGGGAGTCTATACACTGCTTGATGATATCAGTAAGTACCTGCCAAGTCCGGAGAAGAGAAGCTGCGCAGGAATCAACACGAAAACAAATGACGTTTTTCATGCGGACTATGATTTTTCCAAACCAAAATCTGCCTATGTATTCAAATCGATCGTAGATCCATTTATAGGTAAATATTCATTGATCAAAGTGAACTCCGGTGTCTTGAAGTCGGATGATATTCTTTATAATCATCATAGAGATACGGAAGAAAAGATTGGAAAGCTCTTCGTCATGACAGGTGGCAGAACAGACGAAGTTAAAGAACTGCATGCGGGTGATATTGGCGCTTTAGCAAAACTTTCCAATACTCTGACAACCGATTCCTTATCCACCAAGAGCAATCCTGTCGTATTTATCAGAACAAGTATTTCAACACCATATACTTCTGTTCGATACAAAGCAAAGAACAAGGGAGATGAGGACAAGATCTCTCAGGCACTCCAAAAGCTGACAATGGAAGATCTGACATTAAAGCATGTGAATGACAGTGAGAACAGTCAAACTCTTTTGTATGGAATCGGAGATCAGCAGATCGAAGTAGCGGTAGCAAAGCTCTTTGACAAATACAAAATTGAACTTGAGCTTTCGAAGCCTAAAGTTGCATTTCGAGAGACGATTCGCAAAAAATCAGATGTTGATTCCAAATATAAGAAACAATCTGGTGGCCATGGTCAATATGGTCATGTAAAAATGACATTTGAGCCCAGTGGTAATCTGGATGAGGCATTTGAATTCGAACAGATCGTTGTTGGTGGAGCAGTGCCAAAGAATTACTTCCCTGCTGTAGAAAAAGGTCTGCAGGAATCGGTAAAGAAAGGACCACTTGCAGCTTATCCTGTAGTTGGGGTAAAGGCAGTTTTATATGATGGTTCCTACCATCCGGTAGATTCGTCAGAACTCGCATTTAAGACAGCAGCGAGGCAGGCGTTCAAAAAAGGCTTTTTGGATGCATCACCAATTTTACTTGAACCAATCGCTAATCTCAAGGTGGTGATTCCTGATCGATATACCGGTGATGTCATGGGTGACCTGAACAAGAAACGAGGAAGAGTTCTTGGAATGAATCCACTTCCAGAGGGCATGCAGGAAATAGAAGCAGATATTCCTTACACGGAGCTGGATGGATATAATACGGATCTTAGATCCATGACCGGTGGTGCCGGAGATTTTTCCTATGAATTTGCCAGATATGAGCAGGCACCGGCTGATGTTCAGGAAAAACAAATCAAAGAACGAGAAAGCAAGTTAGATCATTCTGAATTGTGATTCCATTGAAAAAGAGCTATTAAGTGAAGCTTCATACTATTAGTACTCAGAAACACTCAGCAAATGGAGGGAAGAGGGGCCAGCCGTTTGCTGATCTACTAATATTGTGGAGAGCAGCATGAAAATCATACAGTTAAATATATCCATCATTTTGATTATCTCAATGATCCTACAAGGATTTTCAGGAAACTATGAAAATGATCGTATTATACTTAAGGAAGTGGTCTTCTCCGAATATTCTCCTGAACAAGTTCTATCCGGCTATGATTTTTCCGGACTTTATGCTGATCAGGAAATGAGTATGAGAATCGATCAGGCAGAAGCAGATATCTCTGCTGACCAGATTGTTTATCAAAAATGGACACGTAAAGTCGACTCTGAGAACAGCATTGTTTCTTTTAGTTATCGACTTTCGAATTTCTGGAATTCAAATACAAGCAGTTTAAAGAACTGCGACTACAGGTTCGAAGACTTCATCACAATACCGGGTCTGCCGGCTACGGTCGAGTCTGATCTTTTAAACGAAAGGATTGTGGATTCCAGTCTATGTCTGCAGGGTCTCGCCTATACAGATGAGTTTATACTGATTAGCAGTTATAGTGCAAATTCACCTGATAATCCAGGCTGTATCCATGTAATTGACAGGCAGACAGGAGAATATCTGGTATCGATTGGACTAAGAGGCAATAGTCATATGGGTGGAATTGCTTTTGATGGACAAAATATTTGGGTCTGCAATTCAGATAATAATACAATGTCCCGCATTTCCTATAGTATCGTGAAGTCCTTGGCACAGAAGGAACTACACAAGATGATCGATTGTACGGATCAGTTCTTTCATTATAAAATAGATATGGAACCATCCTGCGTTACCTTTTCTAATGGAAAGATCTGGATTGCGACCCATACTGTGTTTGGTAATTCAAAATTAGGATCCTATATTTTTGAGCAGAATCAGTTGACGAAGGAACAGGTGTATCAGATACCATCCAAGGTACAGGGGATTACCTTTGATGATAAAGGCAGAGTCTATCTGAGTACTTCGTATGGAAGAAAAAATTCTTCATTTTTGCACATGTATCAGTCCTTGGCGGATCTGGATCAAAATCCAAATCACCCAAGTACAATTATTGAGATGCCCCCATGTTCTGAAGAGATCGAATATTTACAGGGTGAGCTTCTGATTCTATTTGAATCTGCCTGCCAGAAGTATTTTGAAGGCGCAGATGGTAATGGGATTTCGACTTCACCGATTGATAAGATTCTATGCCTGTCTACGGATCTGCCCTAAAAAAGTAGAATATAGAATTTATAAATGAGACCATGCCATACTAGGCATGGTTCTTTTTATAAAAATAGAATCTGTGAACGTTGTAATGAAAAACCTGTGCCTGTTTGATTGAAAAACCTATGACTGTTTGATTGAAAACCTGTGACTGTTGCGTTGAATTGCCTTGACAAATCTATGCTGTATGATAAAATTTTAAAGTATATGTTTATCTATTTCGGCTATGCCTAAATATAAATAAAACTTGAATGCGAAAGCATTTTTTAGGAGGAAACTAGTATGGCGGTACCATATAACCACAGAGCCATTGAGCAAAAGTGGAGAGAGCACTGGAAAGAGCATCCGGTCAATATTAACGATGGAAAGAAAGAAAAGTACTATTGTCTTGATATGTTTCCATATCCATCCGGCAACGGTCTGCATGTAGGCCACTGGAGAGGATATGTAATTTCCGATGTCTGGAGCAGATATAAGATGATGCATAATTTTTATGTAATTCATCCAATGGGATGGGATGCATTTGGCTTACCAGCTGAGAATTATGCAATAAAAATGGGAACACATCCTGCAATTTCAACGGCTGAAAATATTGCAAATATCAAGAAGCAGATTGACGAAATCGCAGCTATCTATGATTGGGATATGGAAGTAAATACAACAGATCCCTCTTTTTACAAATGGACCCAGTGGATCTTTGTTCAGATGTTCAAGCATGGATTGGCTTATCAGAAGGAAATGCCCATTAACTGGTGTCCTTCCTGTAAGACCGGACTCGCAAATGAAGAAGTAGTCAATGGAAAGTGTGAGCGCTGTGGTGCAGATGTTACAAAGAAGAATCTGAACCAGTGGATGTTGAAAATAACTGAGTATGCCGATCGACTCTTGAACGATCTCGATAAACTTGACTGGCCTGAAAAAGTCAAGAAAATGCAGACAGACTGGATCGGCAAGAGTTATGGCGCTGAGGTGGATTTTGCGATTGAGGGTCATAATGAAAAAATCACCGTTTTCACTACGCGGCCAGACACCTTATATGGTGCAACATTTATGGTACTTGCTCCTGAACATGAACTTGCTGCAGTTCTTGCCACTCCGGAAATGAAGGAGGAGGTAGAGGAATATATCTATCAATCATCATTAAAATCCAGTGTTGACAGACTGCAGGAAAAAGAGAAAACAGGCGTATTTACTGGTACATATGCCATTAATCCATTAAACGGAGCAAAAACACCAATCTGGTTATCTGATTATGTACTTGCAGACTATGGTACTGGTGCGATAATGTGTGTGCCTGCCCATGATGACAGAGATTTTGAATTTGCCAAAAAGTTTGATCTCCCGATTATCCAGGTAATTGCCAAGGATGGAATTGAAATCAAGAATATGACCAAAGCATATACAGATGCCTCTGGAATCATGATTAATTCCAATGATTGGAACGGACAAGAATCAGCTGAGCTGAAACTGACTGCACCTGCAATGATTGAAGAGAAGGGATTCGGAAAGAAAACAACGAACTATAAACTGCGGGACTGGGTATTTTCACGTCAAAGGTATTGGGGCGAGCCAATTCCAATCGTACATTGCCCTGATTGTGGACCAGTTCCTGTTCCGGAAGACGAGCTTCCGTTACTGCTTCCGAATGTTGAGACATATCAGCCGACCGGAACCGGAGAATCTCCACTTGCTGACATAGCTGAATGGGTCAATACGACTTGTCCCTGCTGTGGAAAACCTGCAAAGAGGGAGACAAATACCATGCCACAGTGGGCCGGTTCCTCCTGGTATTTCCTACGTTACGTAGATTCTAAGAACGACAATGCCCTTGTCAGCAAAGAGATCGCCAAAAAATATCTTCCGGTCGATATGTATATAGGTGGTGTAGAACATGCAGTTCTGCATCTACTCTATTCTAGATTTTATACAAAGTTCTTGAAAGATATAGGGGTTCTAGAATTTGATGAACCTTTTGTTAAGCTTTTCAATCAAGGAATGATTACTGGAAAAAATGGAATAAAGATGAGTAAGTCAAAGGGGAATGTAGTTTCACCAGATGGACTTGTTCAGGATTATGGTTGTGATTCTCTGCGGTTGTATGAGCTGTTCGTTGGTCCTCCTGAGCTTGATTCAGAATGGGATGACAGAGGAATCGAAGGTGTCTATCGTTTCATAACAAAACTCTGGAAACTCGTAATGGAATATAAGGATAAGACAGTACCTGAAACCAGGGAATTAATCAAAATCAGAAATAAAATGACATATACAATTACGACACGTCTGGATTCCTTTAGCTTAAATACTGTTATTTCCGGTTTTATGGAATTCAACAACAAGTTAATTGAGTTGGCAAAGACAGGTGGCGTGGATTTGGGCACACTAGAGAATATTGTAGTATTGCTTGCTCCTTTTGCACCTCATATTTCAGAAGAACTCTGGCAGGAACTAGGACATCAAACTTCCGTATTCGACGAATCTTGGCCGGAATACAATGAAAAGGAAATGCAGGATGATGTGGATGAACTGGCTGTACAGGTGAATGGCAGAACAAAAACAACAGTGACACTCTTAAAAGACTGTGATAAGGAGACTGCCATTGAAGCTGGGAAAGCGGCATTGGGTGATAAATTTTCCGGAACTATTATTCGAGAGATTTATATTCCTGGCAGGATCATTAATATTGTTGTGAAATAGAAACGACAACAAGTGAAAGTTTGAGCTCACAATTAAAATAGAGAAAGAATGTACAGGATGATCTGTTCCCTGGCATTCTTTTTTTATTTGTTTGACATTAGAGGACATCATTGTATACTATTATACAAAATGATATGAATATATATACAGAAAGGTGTATAGTTATGAGAGAAGTAGTAATGAATCCAAAAAATAATTTATTAAAACTGGAGGAGCATATCTACACATTGGTGGATCGTTCAGAACCAAATGTTTATCGCAATCTGTTTCCATATAGTGATATTCCAAAGATTGCTTTTAACGATAGAATCGTACCTCACAATATGCCGGACCATATCTGGATCACGGATACGACATTTCGCGATGGGCAGCAGTCGAGAGCTCCTTATTCCACAGAACAGATTGTCACTATTTTTGACTTTCTTCATCGGCTCGGTGGTGACAATGGAATCATTCGACAGAGTGAATTCTTTTTGTATAGCAAAAAGGATAGGGATGCTGTGTATAAATGTATGGAAAGAGGATATCAATTTCCGGAGGTGACCAGCTGGATCAGAGCGAGTAAGAAGGACTTCGAACTTGTAAAAGATATTGGAATAAAAGAAACTGGTATTCTGGTCAGCTGTTCTGATTATCATATTTTTTATAAAATGAAAATGTCTCGCCTTGAAGCAATGGAACAGTATTTAAATGTCATCCGCGACTGTCTGGAAATAGGTGTCAGCCCAAGATGTCATTTGGAGGATATAACACGTTCTGATATTTTTGGTTTTGTAATTCCTTTTTGCTGTGAACTGATGAATTTGATGGAGGAATATCATATTCCTATTAAAATTCGTGCCTGCGATACAATGGGCTATGGTATCAATTTTCCTGGATCCGTAATTCCAAGAAGTGTTCCTGGAATTATTTATGGTCTGACGACACATGCAGGCGTACCATCTGAGTTGATTGAATGGCATGGCCATAATGATTTTTATAAGGCAGTGAACAATTCTACTGCCGCCTGGCTCTATGGTGCAAGCGGTGTTAACTGTTCGCTTTTTGGAATCGGGGAAAGAACCGGAAATACGCCACTAGAAGCAATGGTTTTTGAATATGCACAGTTAAGAGGTACACTGGATGGTATGGATACAACCGTCATTTCAGAAATAGCAGAATATTATGAGTCAGAGATTGGGTATCAGATTCCTGCCATGACACCATTCGTTGGTAAAAATTTTAATGTGACAAAAGCAGGTATTCATGCAGATGGGTTATTGAAAAATGAAGAAATATATAATATATTTGATACGGAAAAATTTTTAAACCGCCCGCCACTGGTGTCCGTTTCAAATACATCAGGTCTGGCAGGAATCGCTCATTGGATCAATTCTTATTATAAGCTGGAAGAAACCAAATGGGTTGACAAAAATTCAGAACTTGTTAAGATGATAAAGGTGTGGGTAGATCAGCAATATGATGAAGGAAGAGTGACTGTTCTAACAGATCAAGAGCTTGTTTCTGTTATTGAAGAAACAAGCAACCAGTTACATATCCTTTTTTAAGGGACTTTATAAGACACCGAATTGATAAAGGAGAGAGAATATGAATAAAATTAAAATGATGACACCATTAGTTGAGATGGATGGTGATGAGATGACAAGAATTTTATGGCAGATGATCAAAGATGAACTTTTACTGCCATTTATTGACTTGAATACAGAGTACTATGACCTGGGGCTGGAACATAGAAATGCAACGAATGACCAAGTCACGATCGATTCTGCAAATGCTACAAAGAAATATGGTGTTGCTGTAAAATGTGCCACCATCACGCCGAACGCTGCAAGAATGAGCGAATATGACCTCTCGACCATGTGGAAAAGTCCAAATGGAACGATCAGAGCCATGCTGGATGGAACTGTCTTTCGAGCACCAATAATCGTCAAAGGCATTGAGCCTTGCGTAAAGAACTGGAAGAAGCCCATTACGATTGCCCGACATGCTTATGGTGATGTTTACAAAGCTACAGAGATGAAGATTCCGAGTGCCGGGAAAGTAGAAATTGTGTATACTGCTGCAGATGGATCTGAAACTAGAGATCTGATCCATGAATTTGAAGGTGCAGGTATTGTACAAGGCCAGCACAATCTGAATCATTCGATTGAAAGCTTTGCCAGAAGCTGTTTTAACTATGCGCTAGACAGAAAGCAGGATCTGTGGTTCGCAACAAAAGATACGATATCAAAACAGTATGATCACACATTCAAAGATATTTTCCAGGAAATTTTTGACAATGAATACAAGGACAAATTTTCAGAAGCAGGAATTGAGTATTTTTATACATTGATCGATGATGCTGTAGCCCGTGTTATGAAATCGGAGGGCGGATATATCTGGGCATGTAAAAACTATGACGGAGATGTTATGAGTGATATGATCTCTTCTGCATTCGGTTCCCTTGCCATGATGACCTCTGTGCTTGTCTCACCGGAAGGCTTTTTTGAATATGAGGCCGCACACGGAACGGTTCAAAGACATTATTACAAGCATTTGGAAGGAGCTGAGACTTCCACAAATTCTGTGGCAACAATATTTGCATGGAGTGGCGCTCTGAGAAAAAGAGGTGAGCTGGATCAAAATAATGAGTTGATCGATTTTGCTTCCACGCTTGAAAAGGCATGTCTTTGTGTCATAGAAGAAGGAAAGATGACAAAAGATCTGGCACTGATAACGTCGGCAAAAGATCCGGTCATTCTATCAAGCAGCGAGTTCATTAAAGAAATTAGAAAAAAAATAGAGATAGTATAAAAGAGGTAAGTTATGATTTTAGCATGCCAAAACATTTCAAAATCCTTTGGCAGTGAAGAAATATTACAAAATGTATCTTTTCATATTGAGGAAAATGAAAAGGCTGCGATCGTTGGAATCAATGGTGCAGGAAAAACAACTTTATTAAAGATCATCATGCAGATACTCGAAGCAGATTCTGGCGAGGTGGTTCTCGCAAAGAATCGGTCTATCGGATATCTGGCACAGCATCAAAACATTGACGGCCAGCGAAGTATATTGGAGGAAATTCTTTCTGCAAGATCAGATATTTTAGATCTTGAAAAAAAGCTCCATCAGATGGAAGAAGAATTACATATGATCGATCCTGCAGTTTTGGAAGAACATATGGATCTCTATCATAAGACAGAGGATGAGTACACACAAAAAGGCGGCTATGCCTACCGAAGTGAAGTGGTTGGAGTGCTTCGTGGTCTCGGGTTTGAAGAACATGAAAAAGACATACCCGTTCAACTGTTATCCGGTGGACAAAAGACTAGAGTTTCACTGGGAAAACTTCTTGTAACAAAACCGGATATACTCATTTTGGATGAACCAACGAACCATTTAGATTTGAACGCTATTACCTGGCTCGAATCCTATCTTTCGAGCTATCGGGGTGCCGTTCTGCTGGTATCTCATGACAGATACTTTCTGAATAAGATCGTTACAAAAGTCATCGAATTGTTTTTGCATAAATCCACCATGTATCTTGGAAATTATACAGAGTATACTTTAAAAAAATCTGCTGTTCGTGAAGCAATGCAAAAAGCATATGACAATCAGCAGCGGGAGATCAAGCATCAGGAAGACGTCATTACAAAACTAAAGTCCTTCAATCGGGAAAAATCGATACGCAGAGCTGAGAGCCGTGAGAAGATGCTGGACAAGATAGAGAGACTGGATAGACCGGTGGAAGAAAATACCGATATTCATTTGACACTCAAGCCATCAATTATAAGTGGGAATGATGTTTTAAAGGCGGCGAATATTTCGAAATCATTTGAGCAAAAGCATCTTTTCGATGGAATTGATTTTGAGATCAAGCGTGGAGACCGTATAGCATTGATCGGCGAAAATGGAACAGGAAAGACCACGCTCTTAAAAATCATCAATCAGCTGATACCAGCTGACAATGGAACTTTTTCTTTTGGAGTAAATGTAACGATTGGATATTATGACCAGGATCACAATGTACTGCATGATGAGAAGACGATTTATGGAGAAATTTCTGATGAGTATCCTAATTTAACGCAGACGCAGATCCGAAGTATTCTGGCAGCATTTTTATTTAGTGAAGACGACGTATTCAAGCGGATCTGTGATCTAAGTGGTGGAGAAAAAGGACGTGTTTCCCTTGCAAAGCTCATGCTGTCGGAAGCAAATTTTCTGATATTAGATGAACCAACGAACCATTTGGATATCGTTTCCAGAGAAATACTGGAACAGGCTTTGCGCTCCTATGAAGGAACCGTGTTATATGTTTCCCACGATCGCTATTTTATTAGTCAGACAGCAACACGGATCTTTGAGTTGAAACACGAGAAGATTCTTGACTTCCATGGATCTTATGACTATTTTTTGGAAAAATATGATACGATTTCACTAGATTTCGATGCAGGGTATTCTGCCGAAAAGGAAACTTCAGACTCTGAAGTAAAAACAGATTGGAGACAGCAAAAATCGAGGCTCGCCCTTGTTCGTAAACAAGAAAGGGAACTAAAGCTGACAGAAGAAAAAATCGCTAGTGCCGAAAAGAGGATCAAAGAAATTCATCTATCTATGAGCCATGAGGAAGTCGCAATAAACTCAGCGAAGTTAAATGAGCTGCACGTTGAAACCGAACAATTGGAAAGTTCTCTGAAAGACTTATATGAAAAATGGGAATATCTGTCAGAGGAAATGGAATCTTTCGAATAATTGACATACGTTAAAATATTCACTATAATTAATAAAATGCATGCCAATTGGGAGGAATCGTAAAGTGGAAAAAGGGATATCACAAGCAGTAATCCGAAGAATGCCCAGATATTACCGTTATTTGGGAGAATTACTGGATTCCGGAGTAGAGCGTATTTCGTCAAATGATCTCAGTACGAGAATGAATGTTACGGCATCACAAATTCGCCAGGATCTAAATAATTTTGGAGGTTTTGGACAACAGGGTTATGGCTATAATGTCAAGTTTCTTCACGATGAAATAGGAAAGATCCTAGGTCTGAATATAAGGCACAATGTGATTATAATCGGTGCAGGAAATCTGGGTCAAGCCCTTGCAAATTATGTGAAATTTGAAAGATTTGGATTTGTTACTACGGCGTTGTTTGATGTGGATCCCAGTTTGAAGGGACAAGAAGTCCGAGGTATTAAAATTCACATGTTGGATGAACTTGAAGAATTTATCAGTAAGAATCAGGTCGATATAGCTACGTTGACTATGCCAAAGAGCAAGGCTGATACTGTTGCACATCGTCTTGTAGATCTGGGTGTAACTGCTATTTGGAATTTTGCACATGTTGATCTTAATATTGAAGATAGTCATGTTGTCGTTGAGAATGTACATCTTTCAGATAGTTTAATGCAGCTGTCTTATAATATCGTTAAGAACAAAAAGATATCAGAGTTAAAGTGATTTTTGAATCCTAATTGCTGCGTGAAATTTCATGCAGCAATTTCTGAGTTAAAGGAGCGGTATGAAGTATCTTGTTAATCGAAAAGAAATGCAGCAGCTGGAACTTAATACGATCGAGTCCATTGGTATTCCGTCTGCAGTGCTAATGGAACGAGCTGCAATCAGTGTTGTGGATGAAATTCTACAGTCGCCATACGGAACATGTATTCTTGTACTGTGTGGTGCCGGAAATAATGGCGGCGATGGATTTGCTGTTGCTAGATTACTTCACTTGAGAGGATATAACGTTACCGTTCTTGCCCCTTTTGATTCCAGCCATTTTACCAAAGATTCCTTACTGCAATACGAAATTCTTAAGAAGTACAATGTGCCGATCATAAGAGAATTTCCAGAGGAACAAAGTTTTGATGTTATTGTGGATGGGCTGTTTGGAACAGGTCTGTCCCGGGACATTACTGGTGATACAGCGGAATTGATTCATCGTTGCAATCATGATCAAGCAATTAAGATTGCCATTGACTTACCATCCGGTATATCGGCAGATACCGGCGAAGTCTTAGGTGCTGCATTTCATGCTGATAAGATGGTGACCTTTGCTTTTGAAAAACTTGGGCAATACTTATTTCCCGGTTCGCAGTTCTGCGGTGCTGTTGTTTGCAGGGATATTGGAATCTATGTTGATATCAATTCTTGTGTTTTTCCTGGGATCAGAGCTTTTGAGTTATCAGATCTTCCTGAGCACATGCCAAAGCATCGGCCAGATGCGGATAAAGGCAGTATCGGAAAACTACTGATTATAGCAGGGAGTAAAAATATAGCTGGAGCTGCGATTTTAGCAGCAAAGGCAGCATATGCCACTGGTTGTGGATATGTAAAAATCGTTTCATCGGAAGAAAATCGTATCATTTTGCAGACCAGTGTACCTCAAGCAGTTTTAGAGTCCTATGAATCGATAGATGACATCACGCACATACTTTCAAAATCACTGGAATGGGCAGATGCCATCGTGATTGGTCCGGGAATCGGGCAGGGTCCGACTGCTACACAGCTTGTGAAACAGGTACTTTCAAATTGTCTTGTCCCGGTCGTTGCTGATGCTGATGCACTCAATATCATGGCAAAAGACATGTCGATTCTGAATACACTCCCGTGTGAAATGATCATCACACCTCATCCAGGTGAACTTGGACGGTTACTGAACAGTTCTGCAGAATCTGTAAAAAGAAATCTTTTCCAAAGTGCTGAGAAATTAGTGAAAGAGTATTCTGTCACTTGTATTGCAAAGGACGCAAGAACCGCAATTTGTGCAAAGAGCGGAAATCAATATTTAAATCTATCTGGGAATGCAGGAATGGCTACTGCGGGAAGTGGCGATGTCCTTGCCGGATGCATAGGAAGTTTGATTGCTCAAAAATCTGATATAGAAACAGCATCAGTATTAGGGGCTTTTCTACATGGGCATGCTGGTGATATAATGAAGCAGGTGAGTAATCCTTACAGTATGACCGCCTTGGATCTGATACAGGGTATTCGACTTGCTATCAATAAAATATACAAAACAGAGCAGGTATTTCAGGAGGAGTCATGAGCACTTTTAATAGAGTATATGCTGCGATCGACTTAGATGCAATTAAATTCAATCTGACGTCAATGCATCATATTCTGAATCCAGATACAAAGATCATTGCCGTTGTAAAGACTGATGGTTATGGGCATGGTGCTGTCACGATCGCACAATATATAGAAGATATGTCTTGCATTTATGGTTTTGCTACAGCGACAGCAGAGGAGGCTTGTGAACTGCGTGAAGCAGGGATTTCAAAGCCAATATTGATTTTAGGGTATGTTTTTCCTGATGATTATGAATCTGTAATTCGAAATGAAATCAGTGCGACCGTTTTTTCCATGGAAAGTGCCTATTCACTATCCAATGAAGCAGTAAAACAAGACAAAAGCGTTTCGATCCATATCAAGATCGATACAGGAATGAGCCGAATAGGATTTCAGGTAACGGAAACAAGTGCAGATGAAATAGCTGAGATATCCAAATTGCCGGGACTGGTTCTTGATGGTCTGTTCACCCACTTTTCACGAGCAGATGAAAAGGACAAGACAGAAAGCCAATGCCAGATGGAGCATTTTAAAAAAATGGAGCAAATGCTTCAGATGCGAAATGTTAATTTTCCATTTCGACATATTTCGAATAGTGCCGGTATCTTAGAACTGCCGAATTCCGATGTGAATTTAGTTCGTGCAGGAATCGCTATGTATGGCTTATGGCCTTCAGATGAAGTCGATCAGCTCACTTGTCCACTCATGCCGGCTATGTCGATCAAGAGTCATATCGTTCATATAAAGGAATTGGAATCAGGCAGAAGTATCAGTTACGGCGGAACCTATACGCTGACGCAGCAAGAAACCATAGCCACGGTTCCTGTGGGTTATGGTGACGGGTATCCCAGGAGTCTTTCCAACATTGGCTATGTCCTAATACATGGTCAAAAAGCGCCGATTCGTGGTAGAATCTGCATGGATCAGTTCATGGTTGATATCTCAGGGATCCAAGATGTTTGGATCGGTGATGAAATCACTCTACTGGGAAGAGACGGAGAACATGCAATTACAATGGAGGAGTTGGCAAGAATGTCAGATCGTTTTAATTATGAGCTTGCCTGCGACATCAATAAACGTGTGCCGAGAGTATATTATCATCATGATCAAAAACCAGATCAACAAATGTAAATCAAAGGAGAAAAAGAATGGACGACGGTATCAGTCCGTTGATTGCAATTGCAATTTTATTTTTATTTATTGTCCTTTATGCTGTGCTCAATGGATTTTCCAAAGCTATAGACAATATTAACAGATCAACGATCGAAAAGATGGCAGGACAAAATCAAAAAAACGCACTTACAGTTATAAAATTAGCTGATAACAGAATATTCAGAGTGCATATGAAACAATGTTATCTAGTACTCTTTAGTATAACAGCGGGATTTATGATATCCGTATACTTTGATGGGTATTTGGCTTTGACGGCATTGCTGATTTTCTGGATACTGCTTCTTGTGCTTGGTGTCTATACTCCACAGAAAATTGCTTGTAGGAGAGCACAAGCCTGGTCACTTCATCTGGTTTATATCAATCATCTGCTATTTATACTGGCATATCCTATTCTTTGGATTCTGAATCTTTTATCGAACCTTGTAACTTCGATCTTTGGTGTGGATCCGACTTCTAATCCAGGTGATGTCACAGAAGAAGAAATCATTTCCATGGTGAGAGAGGGGCATGAACAAGGAGTTCTACAGGCAAGTGAGGTGGAAATGATTCATAATATTTTTGAATTCAGTGATACAGAAGCCAAAGATATTATGACACATAGAAAGCAGATCACTGCCGTGGATGGGAATCTGACATTTGAAGAGGCGATCGAATTTATGACTTCAAATAGTTATTCCAGATACCCTGTTTTTCTCGAAGATATCGATAACATCATCGGTGTCGTACATATCAAAGATGCTCTTGAATTCAGTATTCATAATTCCATTTCTAAGCAGCATGTTTTTGAAATAAAACGACTGATCAGCAAGACACAGTTCATACCAGAAACCAGGAAAATAAGCTCATTATTCCGTTCTATGCAAAAAGCAAAAAATCATATCATGATTGTCGTGGATGAATACGGACAGACTTCAGGAATCGTAACGATGGAGGATATTATTGAAGAAATCGTCGGGAATATTCAGGACGAACATGATGATGACGAAACAATGATCGTGCGCAATGGAGACAATTCCTATCTCATTCAGGGACTGGCGGATTTTGAAGAAGTCGCCAAAACACTTGGAATACAAAATGATGATGAATTCGAAACACTGAACGGGTATTTGATTTCAAAAATCAATAAAATACCTGCTGAGGACGACTTGATCAGTGTTCGCACGGATGGTTTTCTTTTTGAAATACTAAAAATTGAAAATAAGATGATCTTAAGAGTCCGTGCTACGAGAATAATGGATAGCGAGGAAGAAACGGACGTAATTGATAATTCTTGAAAGCATTGAGTAAAAATGTTAGAATAAAAGTTAAGAATATTTAGAAAAGAGGTTTTTTATGTCGGGACATTCCAAATTTGCCAACATCAAGCATAAAAAAGAAAAAAATGATGCTGCAAGAGGAAAAATATTTACGATTATAGGAAGAGAAATCGCAATTGCAGTGAAAGAGGGAGGAGCAGACCCGTCAAACAATAGTAAGTTGAGAGATATCGTTGCAAAGGCGAAAGCAAATAATATGCCAAATGATACCATTGAACGAGGCATTAAAAAGGCTTCGGGTGAAATGGGTACAGTCAATTATGTACAAGTGACCTATGAAGGCTATGGCCCAAGCGGCACCGCAATTATAGTAAAGGCACTGACAGATAATAAGAATCGAACAGCAGCAAATGTCAGGAACTGTTTTACGAAAGGACAAGGATCCATCGGGACACAAGGATGTGTTTCTTATATGTTCGATGAAAAGGGTCAGATCATCATCGATAAAGAAGAATGCAGTGTAGATCCTGATGATCTGATGATGCTGGTATTAGATGCAGGTGCTTTGGATTTTACAGAGGAAGAGGATAGCTTTGAGATCCTGATTGAGCCTGTGGAGTTTTCGGGGATGAGAGAATTTTTAGAAAATGAAAAGATACCTATGGCAAGTGCAGAAGTAACTATGATTCCCCAAACTTATGTCACACTGACAGATGAAATCGATCTGAACAACATGCAGAAGATATTAGATCTGTTAGAGATAGATGATGACGTGCAGGAGATTTACCACAACTGGGATGAGTAATAGATTCTGCATTTACTGACATAGTAGATGCAGGGTTTTTTATATTTCATGGAGGATTTTATGGAATTTGTACAAGGGAAATGTCCGGAATGTAAGGAAATCTTGCACATTCCCACCGACAGAGATTCAGTTATTTGTATGTTCTGTGGTGCAAAGATCATTGCAGCAGAAGCAATTGATCTGGATGGGGGAGGACAACAGGAGCCAGCAGACAACATTGTTGCTGAGAAGAAAAATGAATTTAATTCCGTGCTTTTTGAAGAACTGCGAAGCAAAGCAGTCGAAGGTATGGAAGATATGGTCCTATCTGTGAAGAATCCGATGAATACATTTAATCGAAAAGTGTATGAGCCTAATTTTAGGGATTACTGCAAAAAATATGAGGATATCTTAAATGCTGTATTAGATGCAGCATTCATGATACAGGAGACGGATGCGTTTTACCAGAAGCTTGCGGATGAATTCGTTGCCAGAATGGAAGGCCATATAAACGAACTTAGTAAGAAGAGAGAAAGGGAGGATCGATTACTCGATTGCAATATGATCATGGTCACTTATTTTTTTCCTGCGATGTTGGAAGGAAATGACCGATCTCTAATTCATTTTGCAGATGTCATTGCTGGAAGCTGGAAAAAACACTTTCCATCAGCCAATTTAGAACCAGCCTCATTTGAACGGATCAACTCCGGGTTCAAGAAAAGATTTTGTTATATCACCACTGCTGTTTGCAAAAGTCTGAACAAACCGGATCAATGCTATGAACTTACAGTTCTAAGAAGTTATCGGGATGACTATTTGATGAATACAGAACAGGGGTGTGAACTGATTAAAGAATATTATGATGTTGCTCCTACCATTGTCAAACATATTGACAAGAAACCTAACAGTACTCAGATCTATAAGCAGATCTGGGAGGAATTCCTTTCTCCATGCATAAAGCTGATCGAGAATGACAAAAATGAAGAATGCGAATATTTATATGAAACCATGGTATACCAGTTAAAAGACAGGTACTTTCAGTAAGGAGGTATATTTTGAAGAAAATTTTATTTGCTGCATCCGAATGTGTTCCTTTTGTCAAAACAGGCGGTCTGGCTGATGTTTGTGGTGCACTTCCAAAGGAATTGTCTAAAGATGAATGGGATGTCCGAGTTGTTTTGCCTGCTTATAGCAGTATTCCAAGCGTCTACCGTGATGAGTTTGAATTCGTGACCCAGTTTTATATGAGCGCAGGCAGTTTTATCCAGAATAAGTATGTCGGCATCCTGCAGTATGTATGGAATGGAATCACATACTATTTTATTGATAACGAAGAGTATTTTACAGGTTCACAGCCATATGGAGATTTCAGACAGGACATCGAGAAATTCTGCTTTTTTGATAAGGCTGTACTTTCCATGTTGCCATTAATTGATTTTAGACCTGACCTGATTCATTGTCATGACTGGCAGACAGGATTTATCCCTGTTTATCTCAAAAATGAATTCAGTGCAGATGGATTTTTCTGGGGTATCAAATCTATAATGACGATCCATAATTTGAAGTTTCAGGGTGTTTGGGATATTCAGACTTTCCAGGGACTGACTGGATTTTCATCGAATCTCTTCAAACCGGATAGACTGGAATATAAGTCAAATGCCAATATGCTAAAAGGCGGACTGGTCTATGCTGACTATATAACAACAGTCAGCGAAACCTATGCCGAGGAAATCCAGTCCACAGAGTATGGGGAAGGTCTGAATGGATTGTTATACGCAAGGCGACTGGATATGCAGGGCATTGTAAACGGCATTGATTATCAGATGTATGATCCTGCTACAGATCCGCTCATGGAAAAGAATTTTACGATAGAAGATTTCAGAAAGAAGAAACATCTGAACAAAATGAGTCTTCAAAGTGAATTAGGTCTTACAGTAGATAAGAAGAAATTCATGATCGGTCTTATTTCAAGACTAACTGATCAAAAGGGACTTGATCTCATTGCTGCGATTATGGATCAGCTTGTTGATGAGTTTACTCAGATCGTGATTATTGGAACTGGTGATGTGCAATATGAAAATATGTTCCGTCACTACGCATGGAAATATGGCGATCAGGTCTCTGCAAATATTTGCTATTCCGAAGATCTGGCACATAAATTGTATGCCTCTGCAGACGCATTTCTGATGCCATCCAGATTTGAGCCATGCGGACTGACACAATTGATTTCATTTCGCTATGGAACGGTCCCAATCGTAAGAGAGACTGGCGGATTAAAAGACACTGTCATTCCTTACAATGAATACGAAGGAATAGGGGATGGATTTTCTTTTCAGAATTACAACGCTTATGACATGCTCAATGTTATCAATTATGCTAAACATACATTCTTTGAACGTAAAAGATGGTGGAACAAGATCGTTGAACGTGGAATGGAAAAAGATTTTTCATGGGGTGCTTCAACGAAAAAATATGAGGATCTTTATCGCTATCTGTTAGGAATCTAGGGGGACAACAATGACATTATTACAGGCGATTCTACTTGGCCTGATTCAGGGGCTGACCGAATTCTTACCGGTCAGCAGCTCTGGTCATCTTGCTATAGCACAAATATTACTGGGAATTGAAACGGATACAAGCATGCTTTTTAATGTTCTGCTTCATGTTGGAACATTAATAGCAGTTTTTATTGTGTTTTATAAGGACATCTTTCATTTGCTGCTGGAGGGAATCTCCATTCTGATCGATATTTTTTACAATTTTTTGGTGTTGATTCGAAAAATGTTTCGTCATTCTTCTGAGAATTATCGGAGAATCGTACGGAATGGTTATCGGAAGTTTGCCGTTCTTGTGATCGTATCAACGATTCCGACAGGTATTATTGGATTCGTGGCTGCAGACGTAGTGGAAGCAGCATCAGCCATGCTGATTGTTCCTGGAGTCTGCCTGATCGTGACCGGAATTCTTCTGCTTATTTCGGATAGAATTCCAGAAGGAATAAAAACGCCAAAGCAAGTATCCTATTCTTCCGCGTTTTTTATAGGAATATGTCAGGGTGTTGCTACGCTACCTGGACTTTCCAGATCAGGAACAACCATAACGGCTTGTCTCTTTGGTGGCTTTCAACGAAAATTTGCTGTAAAATATTCTTTTATCATGTCGATTCCTGCAATACTTGGTGCATTGATCCTAGAATTAAAGGATATCACATTGGTTTCGAATTCTCCGGATCAAATACTTTTCTATTTGGCAGGAATGCTTACGGCAGCCATCGTCGGATATATTTGTGTGAAACTAATGCTGATAATTGTTAGAAAAAGAAAATTCACCTATTTTGCAATTTATTGTTTTATCATTGGCAGCGTTGCAATCATAGGACATTTTTTTATCATATAATTTGGAGGGGTAATGGCAACAACAAATAAGAAGGCTTCAGGGAAAAAAAAGCCAGCCTCGCGCACAACAACAAAAAACAAAAAACAACAGAAAAGAGGTATTTCTTTTCGACAGGAAGTTTTTATATGGATACTCCTTGCAATTTCTATATTACTTGCTATCAGTAATTTCGGTATCGGCGGAACAGTTGGTACAGCAGCTAGTGGATTCTTCTTTGGAATCTTTGGATGGCTGGCATACATCTTTCCGCTCTTTTTATTTCTTGGAATTTGTTTTATCTTATTGAACAAAGAGCTGACGGATGCCTGGGTCAAGATCATATCCTGTATTGTGTTATTTATCATGATATGCGCATTTTTTGAGCTGGTCACAAATACAGAAAAAAATGAATTTCTCTTTACGTTACAGCAGGTATACGAACAAAGTTCCAGCTCACACACCGGTGGGGGCATGGCAGGTGCGTTGATCTGTCTGATCATCGTACCAAATTTTGGTCAGTTCGGCAGCTTTATTATCATACTCGTTATGATGATTATTTCACTTGTATTTATGTCTGGAAGATCCATACTTTTGTTCCTGACACAGCATGGTCAGATCGCATATGACTCAGCACGGGAAGATGCGAAACGGCATGCAAATGATGTGCGTGAAAGAGCCAGGGAAAAAAGACAACAAAGAATTGACCGGAAGGTAGCAGGAGTAGCAGAAGATACGAAATTGAGTCGAAGCATGTCGAACAAGTCTGAAGATGTAAGCGAAATTAAAATCGACAGCTATAAAGACATTCCTGTAATATCCCAAGAGACCAGAATACAGGTTTCTGAGGCGGATCCCATTATGACGGATACTATTATAAGGGATGAAATATTTCATAATGATCTGGATTCATTCGAACCATCTCAGGATTTCGACAATACGCAGGCTCTGATAGAAGAGCCGCAAGAAATCGTGAAGCCAGTCTCTGTAGAGCGAGCAGCACCTTTGAGCACGCCTGTCTCACAACGTTCATCATCCGGTTCTGATTCCATTGGAGTACAAACAGGTAAAAGTCCGGCTATACGAGCCTATATAAAACCATCGCCCAATTTGCTGAATCAGGTAAAAGCTGCTGTTAAAACAAATAGTCGACAGCATATAGATACAGCTGCAAAATTACAGCAGACCTTAAAGAATTTTGGGGTCAATGTGACAATTAATGCCATCAGCTGTGGTCCAACTGTGACCCGCTATGAGCTTCAGCCTGAAATGGGCGTTAAAGTAAGCAAAATCGTTAATTTGGCAGATGATATCAAGTTAAATCTTGCAGCCTCGGATATTCGTATCGAAGCACCTATCCCTGGCAAAGCTGCAATTGGAATTGAAGTGCCGAACAAAGAAAATGTGACGGTATCCTTCCGAGAGTTGATCGAATCTGAGGAATTTCAAAAAAACAGTTCCAGGATATCCTTTGCTGCGGGCAAAGATATTGGAGGACAGGTCATCGTGGCTGATATTGCAAAGATGCCTCATCTTTTAATAGCCGGAGCAACTGGTTCCGGTAAATCGGTCTGTATCAACACGATTATTATGAGTATCTTATTCAAAGCAGATCCGAACGAAGTCAGTCTGATCATGATAGATCCAAAGGTCGTAGAGTTAAGCGTTTATAATGGTATTCCACATCTAATGATACCCGTAGTAACGGACCCAAAAAAAGCATCAGCAGCATTAAACTGGGCAGTCCTTGAAATGACGACTCGATACAAATTGTTTGCTGACTATGGAGTGAGAGATTTAAAAGGGTACAATAAGAAGATAGAAGCTCTGCCCGATTCGGAATCAGGTGAGAGACCGGCGTTAATGAAACAGATCGTCATTATTGTGGACGAATTAGCTGACTTGATGATGGTCGCACCAGGAGAGGTAGAGGAGGCGATCTGCCGACTTGCTCAGCTTGCCCGTGCTGCAGGCATACATTTGATCATTGCAACTCAGAGACCGTCAGTGAATGTAATCACAGGTCTGATCAAAGCCAACATGCCTTCGAGAATCGCGTTTTCAGTTACATCCGGAATTGATTCACGAACCATTTTAGATATGAATGGAGCAGAAAAACTGCTGGGCAAAGGAGATATGCTCTATTTTCCTCAGAATTTTAATAAACCTTTACGCGTTCAGGGTGCGTTCGTTACAGATCATGAAGTCTCCAATGTAGTCGACTTCATAAAGAAACAAAATGAAGCGCCGCAATATAATCAGGATATCCAGGACAGACTAGAGTCTGATGAAAGTATTTCGATCTCTGGCAGTACGAATGATTTAGATGAGCGAGATGTGCTTTTTGAGGAAGTCGGACGATTTCTGATTGAGAGTGAGAAGGGCTCGATCGGCTCCATTCAGCGTAAATTTAAGGTTGGATTTAATAGAGCTGCAAGAATTATGGAGCAATTAGAAGAAGTACATGCAGTTGGTCCGGAAGAGGGAACCAAACCCAGAAAAATTTTAATGACACTTGATGAATTTGATTCTTTTAACCGTGACAATGAATCATAGTAAAAAGCAGGAGAAGAAGATGAAATCTGACATTCAGATAGCTCAGGAAGCAGTTATGCTGCCGATCAAAGAAATTGCATGCCAATTAAATATTGATGAGGATGATCTAGAACTATACGGAAAATATAAAGCAAAATTATCGAATGAACTTTTACAAAAGCTGGAAAAGCATCAGGATGGCAAGCTGATTCTGGTCACAGCAATCAATCCTACACCTGCCGGCGAAGGAAAAACCACTACAAGCATTGGACTTGCTCAGGCATTTGCAAAGCGGAACAAAAAAGCTATTTTAGCTCTTCGTGAACCCTCACTGGGTCCTTGTTTTGGAATTAAAGGGGGTGCGGCTGGCGGTGGATACTCGCAGGTTGTCCCTATGGAAGATCTTAATCTTCATTTCACAGGAGATTTTCATGCGATCACGACTGCAAATAACCTGTTGTCCGCCTTGCTGGACAATCATATCCAACAAGGAAATCCCCTCGGAATAGATCCGAATCAGATTCTTTGGAAAAGATGTCTGGATATGAATGACCGAGTCCTGCGCAACATTGTTGTCGGGCTGGGCACAAAAGCAGATGGTGTCGTACGAGAGGATCATTTTGTTATATCTGTAGCATCTGAAATCATGGCAATTTTATGTCTGGCTGAGAATATGAGTGATCTTAAGACCCGACTTGGGAAAATACTGGTCGCTTATACCTACGATGGAAGGCCGGTTACCGCTGAGGATCTATCCGCAACAGGTGCCATGGCAGCACTGCTAAAGGATGCCATCAAGCCGAATTTAGTGCAGACCTTGGAAAATACCCCTGCAATTATTCATGGAGGGCCCTTTGCCAACATAGCGCATGGCTGCAATAGTGTGATCGCAACGAAGGCAGCGTTAAAGCTTGCTGATTATACGATTACGGAGGCAGGTTTTGGTGCAGATCTCGGTGCTGAGAAATTTTTTGATATCAAATGCAGAAAAGCAGGTATTAGTCCGGATTGTGTTGTACTCGTTGCAACGATTCGTGCACTAAAATATAATGGAAATATTCCAAAAAATCATTTGTCAGAAGAGAATCTGGATGCTTTAAAACAAGGTATTGTCAATCTGGAAAAGCACATTGAAAATCTGCAAAAATATAAAATACCTGTGGTTGTCACATTGAATTCATTTTTGACAGATACAGAAGAAGAGACACAATTTGTGAAATCATTCTGTGAAGCGAAAAATTGTTCCTTTGCCCTTTCACGAGTATGGGAACATGGTGGTGAGGGTGGAATCGAACTTGCGAATGCAGTAATGGATACCATTGACTCGAAAGAAAAGGACTTTACACTGCTTTATTCGGACTTGGATTCCATTCAGGAGAAAATCGAGAAGATCGCAACTGAAATCTACGGTGCCGATGGGGTATCTTATTCCCCTGCAGCAATCAAAGAACTCGACCGAATCAATGCTCTGGGATTTTCTCATTTTCCAGTCTGTATCGCAAAAACGCAGTATTCACTTTCTGATGATGCAAAAAAATTAGGCCGACCTATGAATTTTACGATTCATGTCCGTGAACTGTACGTTTCTGCAGGGGCAGGCTTCATCGTGGGAGTACTTGGCAATATCATGACAATGCCAGGCTTGCCTAAAACACCAGCTGCCAATCATATCGATATTAATGAAGATGGAATGATCACAGGATTATTCTAATGTGAGGAGAAAAATGGCAATCATCATTGACGGAAAACAGATCGCGAAAGAGATAAAGGATGAACTTAAAAATAAAGTTGAGATCCTAAAGGAAAGTGGAAGAGAAGGAGCCCTTGCTGTCGTTCAGGTAGGAGAAGATCCTGCCTCAAGTGTCTATGTAAATAATAAGAAAAAAGCCTGCAGTTATATCGGTTTAAATTCAATATCCTATGAGCTGCCTGAACACACTCCTCAGTCAGAACTATTGGCATTAGTCGATGAGTTAAATCAAAACGATGAGGTCATTGGCATATTGGTACAACTGCCATTACCGAAGCATATCGACGAGAACGAAGTAATCAATCGGATTTCGCCATCAAAGGATGTGGATGGATTTCATCCATATAATGTCGGAATGCTTATGATTGGTCAAAAGGGATTTGTCTCATGTACCCCTGCTGGCATTATTCAGCTTCTAAAACGCTCTGGTGTACAAATTGAAGGAAAGCACTGTGTCATCATTGGTCGCAGTAATATTGTCGGGAAGCCCATGGCAATGTTAATGCTCCGAGAGAATGCCACTGTTACGGTTGCCCATTCAAGAACAAAACATCTCAAAGCGATTTCTTCTATGGCAGATATATTGATCGTTGCTGTTGGACGTCCTGAAATGATAACCAAGGATTATATAAAAGAAGGAGCAGTTGTGATCGATGTAGGAATACATCGAAAAGAAGATAATACTCTTTGTGGGGATGTCTTATTTGATGAAGTAAAGAATAAAGCAGGTCTGATTACACCGGTTCCGGGCGGAGTCGGACCAATGACGATCGCTATGCTTTTAGATAATTGCGTTGCATCATTGATGTGAGTTGAGGAAGTCCAATGAAATGTACAAGATGTGGTGAAGAAATCCCATCTGACTGTGTCTACTGCAGTAAATGTGGAAAGGAAATTCAATATATCCCTGAATACAATGCCTTTGAAGAAGATCTTTTACAAAAAATCGTTGAAAAGGGGGGAAAAGGTAATATAAATATTGAAGCATCCGATGAAATTGCGAGTCAGAGCGAGCTAAACAATAAAAAACAGAATAGAAAAAAAATTGCCAAGCCTCTCCTTATTGGTATTGGATGTATTCTATTCGTTGTACTGGCAACTTATATAACGAATCTGGAACTGCATCGCAGACAGGATAATTCATTTTCCTATCAATACAAAATGGCACAGGAAGCATATGAATTAGGAAATTACCAGGAAGCAATCGATTATTATAACAGAGCCTTAGAGATTGATCCTAGTGCGGTGGAGCTCAAATTTGAGATGGTCGATATTTATACTATGACAAAACAGGAAGCGATGGCAGAATCACTCTTATTAAAGCTGATTCATGATAAAAATTATAAGACACAGGCATATGAAAGACTGCTTGAACTCTATGAAAAACAGGAAAATTATGGGAAAATTCAAGATCTGCTAGAGGATGTTAATGACCCTGATCTACTACAGCAATTCAGTGACTATATGGTGTCAGCACCCAAATTCGACAGTGTGGCAGGGTCGTATTCCTATGAGTTTGCTGTGACGATCATGGCTTCAGCCGGAGATGAGGTCTATTATACCCTAGATGGCAGTGACCCCATTAACTATGGAACTTTATATACCGCTCCTGTTGCGATTAAAACCGGGGAAACCATATTGAAAGCAGTTTCTGAAAATGACAAAGGAATTTATAGTTCGATTTCTACCGTAAACTATACCATCTACATTACCAAACCGCCCATTCCGACGGTATCACCGGATAGTGGTGTTTATCAGGAATTACAGCTGATTTCTGTGGCAGTTCCTTATGATAGCAAAGCTTACTATACTTGGGATGGAACCATTCCTACCAGAGCTTCCTATGAATATGTTGCGCCACTGGAAATGCCGGAAGGGGATTTTGTATTCTCAGTTATCTGTATCAATAATAGCGGATTGTCAAGCGAAGTATCCCAGACCACATATAGTTATCATCCATAGTTCTTTTTTTATTTTATTAATAAGAGAGGGTTCAATATGCCTAGAAATCGTATGGAAGCATTCAGCGATGGCGTTCTTGCCATCATTATCACTATCATGGTACTTGAATTGGAACTGCCAAAGGCAATGACATGGGAAGCAGTCAGAGAAGTACTGCACCTATTCATTGCCTATGTGTTAAGTTATTTTTATATTGGTATTTATTGGACGAATCACCATCATCTTGTTAGTACCATAAAAAGTGCATCCGGAAAAATTTTGTGGAGCAATCTGCACTGGTTATTTTGGATGTCTTTAATTCCAATAGCAACAAAATGGATCGGTCAGGAGCCTTTTCATAAAATATCCACTTTTTTCTATGGATTTATTTTACTGATGTGTGCTCTAACATATCATCTGCTGCAGACATCCATTATCAAATCCGATGGCGTAAATTCTTCCCTGGCTAAAATGATCGGAAAAGATAGGAAAGGTATGCTGTCTATTCTTTCCTCAGTAGTTGCCATGTTGATTGCACTGATTTTGCCTGCAATTGCTTATCTGATCTTTCTGGCGGCCATTCTGCTATGGATCGTTCCGGACATCAGAATTGAAAAGGGGATCAGTCCAGGAACTCGATCTGACCGTCATTCAGACTCTTAATTCGTGCCAGAGAATAGATATCAGCACCCTGTTCTTCCAGTTTATGCCGACCAGGCTGAAAGGATTTTTCTATTAAGATTCCAATTCCGGCAACCGTTGCATGGGCTTTGCGAATGAGACGGATCGCACCTGTAGCGGCTTCTCCATCTGCTAGAAAATCATCAATGATCAAAATATGATCTTTATCTGTAATAAAATCCTTGGCAAGTGTTAATTCATAACTGGTACCTTTTGTATAGGAAGTTACGACAGTCTGAAAAAGATTGTCATGAAGAACTTTAGATGGTTGTTTTTTTAGAATTACCATGGGGATCTGCATGATCGCAGCTGTCATGACTGCCGGAGCAATTCCGGAGCTTTCGATCGTCACGATTTTGGTGACTCCTTTATTACCAAAGTGAGAAGCAAATTCTTCTCCGATCTGACGCATTAATTCAGGATCGACCTGATGATTGATAAAGCTATCCACTTTTAAGATACTTTCGTTCTTAACTTTCCCTTCGGAAAGAATTTTCTGTTTTAATAAATCCACTTTTTCCACCTCGTTATTTTCTTATACAGCCTATGATACAATGCTTCACTAATGGTTTTTTCTGTATCATAGGTTCATTATACGTGAATAAAATTTAGGTTACAACCTGAAACTCCTGATTTTAAAATTAATTGTTATATGCTATACTCTTTTTATGAAAATTTCAATTATATGCGTAGGAAAAATAAAGGAAAAGTTTTATAAAGAAGCTATTGAAGAGTTTCAGAAAAGACTTGGCAGATATTGTAAGCTGGCAATTTCAGAGGTTCCGGATGAAAAGACTCCGGATCGGGCAAGTCTAAGTGAAGAGAATCAGATCCGAGCCAAAGAAGGAGATAGGATCTTAAAGCAATTACCGAACGACGGCTATGTTATCGCTCTTTGCATAGACGGTAAACAACGGGATTCTGCGGATCTTTCAAAATATTTAGATTCACTTGCTGCCAATGGAAAAGGGCATATCGTTTTTGTGATCGGTGGATCGATCGGACTAGCGAAAGAGGTGATAGAACGAGCTGATGAACAGCTCAGTTTTTCTGTTATGACCTTTCCGCATCAATTGATGAGAGTCATTCTATTAGAACAGATCTATCGCAGCTTTCGTATTTCAAATAATGAGCCATACCACAAATAAACAGGGAGAATACAGAATGAGAATGTACGATCTGATCGTCAAAAAGAAGCGGGGAGACTCCCTATCAAAAAGTGAAATTGAAGAAATGATACAAAAATATACCTGTTCCGAGATACCTGATTACCAAATGTCTGCCATGCTGATGGCAATTTGCTTTCAAGGACTGGATGATTCTGAAACACTGAATCTGACCCTTGCCATGCGAGACAGCGGAGATGTGATCGATCTTTCAGATATAAACGGAATGGTTGTGGATAAACACAGCACAGGTGGTGTTGGTGATAAGACTTCTCTGATTCTCGCACCAATTCTTGCAGCATGCGGTCTGAAGGTGGCAAAAATGTCAGGCCGTGGACTGGGGCATACAGGAGGCACAATTGACAAATTGGAGAGTTTCCCGGGTTTCTCCTCGGATTTAAGTGAGGCACAGTTTAAAAATATCGTGAATGAAATCGGGATGGCTATAGCAGGACAGACAAAAACGCTGGCTCCTGCGGACAAGAAGTTATATGCACTACGTGATGTTACGGCAACGGTAGACCAGGTATCACTGATTGCAAGCAGTATCTTAAGTAAAAAGCTTGCATCTGGCAGTGATGTGATCGTATTAGATGTTAAAACTGGAAACGGTGCTTTTATGAAGACACAGGAGGAGGCTATTAATCTGGCCGAAACGATGGTCACAATAGGTAAACTGGCAGGAAAAAATATCGCTGCTGTAATCAGTGATATGGATCAGCCACTTGGAAATGCTGTAGGCAATGCCATTGAAGTAGAAGAGGCAATACAATCACTGCTTGGAAATGGTCCTGCTGATTTAATGGAAGTGGTAACCGCATTAGCCAGTCAGCTTTTGCTGATGACCTCTACTGCAGAAAGTCATGAGGATGCGATAGCCCGGATCAACGCAAGTATTATATCTGGAGCTGCTATGGATAGATTCGTAGAATTCATTGCAGCACAAGGTGGAGACCGGGAGGATGTCCTTTCTCCATCACGTCGGCCAAAGGCCAAATTCGCAGTTCCAGTCAAAGCTAGGAAGGACGGATTTGTAACCAGGATCCTGGCTGAAGATATTGGTATCGCCTGTATGGAAATTGGTGGCGGCAGACTGAAAAAGGAAGACACGATCGATCTATTGGCAGGCATTTACCTATGGAAAAAGCGTGGGGATAAAGTGCAGATAGGGGATACGATTGCTACGATTCATGCCAATGATATGGAAAAGGCACAGAGTATCATTGCAAAAATACAGAATGCCTATTCTTTCTCTGAGGAGGAGCCGGAACCCATTCCGATGATCAAACAAATTCTATAATATGAAAGGTAACTTTAGATGAGTCTTACTGAACTGACAATGAATATACCTACTGCGCATCTGACAAATGTGTTCGGAAATTATGATGCTTATGTAAAGCTGATTGAACGTGCGTTTCGCGTGACAGTCGTAATGAGGAATGAAAGCATAAAGATATTAGGGGATGACGCAAATGTCAAGAAAGCGGAACATGTTATTGAGCAGCTTTTAGAACTTTCAAAGCGTGGGAACCAGATAACAGAGCAGAATGTCACCTATGGAATTTCCCTTGCGATGGAAGAGAACGCCCATGCTATCATCGAAATAGATAAAGATGTGATTTGCCATACGGTCAACGGCAAGCCGGTAAAACCAAAGACACTGGGACAAAAAAATTATGTGGATGCAATGCGCAGGAAAATGATTGTTTTTGGCTCAGGACCCGCCGGAACAGGAAAGACCTATCTTGCAATTGCAATGGCAGTCACTGCATTTAAAAATGAAGAAGTAGGAAGAATCATATTAACTCGTCCTGCCATCGAAGCAGGTGAAAAGCTAGGATTTCTTCCAGGAGATCTTCAGAGTAAGATCGATCCTTATCTCAGACCACTTTATGATGCTTTATATCAGATCATGGGAGCAGAAAGCTATCAGAGAAATATGGAAAAAGGTCTGATTGAAGTTGCCCCCCTCGCATATATGCGAGGAAGAACTCTCGATAATGCTTTTATTATTCTGGATGAAGCGCAAAACACGACACCAGCACAGATGAAGATGTTTCTTACACGAATCGGTTTTGGTTCAAAGGTGGTCGTAACCGGAGATGCAACACAAAAGGATCTATCGCCTGGTGCAGCATCCGGCCTGGATGTAGCCTCAAAAATATTGTCCAAAATTTCGGACATCTCTTTTTGTCAGCTTACGAGCCATGATGTAGTAAGGCATCCACTGGTGCAAAAAATAGTAAAAGCCTACGAAGAATTCGAGGCACAGTCAGAAAAAAAGCATACGAGACAAAAGTCAAGAAATGGCTATAGAAAATGACTTTAGGCAGAGTCATTGATTGCCATATGATTCACAGTCTGATATAGTATACATAGCAAAAAGCGAATGTAAAAATATCACTGGGGAGGGTATAAAATGACATTAAATATTGACGAGGAGATTCATCCAGATTTTAATTTCAACTACAATGCTTTAGCAAAAAGTGTAATCGAAACGGCCATTGAAGAAGAACAGTTTCCCTTCGAAGCTGAAATTTCTCTTACACTGACAGATAACAGGAAAATTCAGGAGATCAATCTGATGTATCGAAAGATCGATGCACCGACAGATGTTCTCTCTTTTCCACTGATCGAATATAAAGCATCGGCGGATTTTTCTGAAATCGAACTTTCCGATGATAATTTCAATCCTGATACCGGTGAGGCAATGCTTGGCGATATTGTAGTTTCTGTCGACAAGGTGTTTTCCCAGGCAGAGGAGTTCGGTCATTCAGTGGAACGAGAATTTGCGTTCTTAATACTGCATAGCATGCTGCATCTTTTTGGATATGACCATATGACCAAAGAAGATGCTGCAATTATGGAAAATAAACAAGAAACTATATTAGAAAGTCTAAACGTTCTAAGGTAACCAGGAGGGCAAGATGAAACATTTTAAACAGGCACTGATACTGGCAGCAATTGGATGCATTGCACTAGCCGGATGTGGCAATCAAAGCGATACTACTTCTACAGAGGTATCAGAGACAACAGAAATAGCAGCAACAGAGGAAGTTACTGCAGATGTTTCCGTTGCGACAGAATCATCAGAGACAGAGGTATCTACAAATCTTCAGACGGGCAGAAATCCATTGACCGGGGAACCAATGGATGAAGCACTGGCAAGCCAGAGACCAGTTGCTGTTATGATCGGAAATACAACAGATGCGTTGCCGCAGTACGGGACATCCGCAGCGGATATTATCTATGAAGCGACTGTTGAAGGCGGTATCACGAGAATCATGGGTATTTATCAGGATTATCAAAGTATTGAAACGATCATGTCGGTCAGAAGCTGCAGACATTATTTTGCCTACTTTGCCGAGGATTTTAATGCAATATACTGCCACTATGGACAGGCTGTTTATGCCACAGAAATGCTTGAGGGAATTGATGATTTGAATGGTCTGGATGGGGATCTTGCTAATGTGACATTTTTCCGCGACTCATCTCGTAAAGCACCACATAATGCATATGTTACGGGCGAAAGCCTCGTCGCAGGTATTGAAAAACGCGGCTATGACACCCAGCTATCCTCCGACTATACTGGACATTTTAAATTTGCTGCAGATGGAGAAACGATAACTCTTGACGATGGAGAGGATGCAGTCGTAGTGAAGCCTGGTTATGTCATCGACAAGCCATGGTTCGTTTATAATGAAGATGATGGCCTGTATTACCGTTACCAGTTTAAGGCAGAACATGTGGATGCTACGACTGGCGAACAGTTAGCTTTTAAAAATATCCTTTTTCTGGTAGCTCAATATAGTGTATTTCCGGATGGAAAATACCTGGATATCAAACATCTTTCCGCTCAGTATCAGGGATGGTACATGACCAATGGCAAAGTAATTGAAATCAGATGGGATAAGCCGGAAGAAGACCAGGTCGCAAAATATTATGATATGGATGGAAATGAAATCGTTCTGAATCAGGGAAAGACGTATGTCTGCAACATTTTGGACGATGCCGTTGACAAGGTCGGATTTTATGCAAGTGAAGAAGAGTTCCAAGCTGCACAGTAATGTACAGGTTCTGATTATCGGAGCCGGAGCATCCGGTATGGTTGCTGCAATATCTGCAGCAAGAGAGGGTGCTGACGTTACTTTAATTGAACATATGGATCGTGTGGGAAAGAAGATACTCTCAACGGGCAATGGAAAATGTAATTATACTAATGAAGTGCAGGGTTTAAGCTGTTACCGAGGCAATGACCCTGCCTTTGTATTGCCTGCAATTTCAGAATTTGGAAAGAATGAAACGATTGAATTTTTCTATGATCTGGGCATTTTCCCAAAGGAAAAGAACGGGTACTATTATCCTCAAAACGAACAGGCCTCCAGCATAGTGGATGTTCTTTCGCAAGAAATGGATCGCCTGAAGGTCAAAGTCCTGACTTCTTGCGAGCTGATACAGACCAGTAAAGAAAAGGATTCCTTTCATATTTGGACCAGCAGAGGAGAGTTTCGAGCAGATTCTCTCATTTTTGCATGTGGTCTGAAGGCACTTCCA
The DNA here is from genome assembly GCA_047974745.1 of Lachnospiraceae bacterium. Lineage (GTDB taxonomy): Bacteria > Bacillota > Clostridia > Lachnospirales > Lachnospiraceae > JBKECO01. Next base: position 255,665 of record JBKECO010000003.1, on the reverse strand, counting down.
AAGTCAGGCAGTGATGGAAGTGCACTGATCCATATTGAAAAATTTGGACATTCCATAATCCCAATTGTGCCTGCACTGGTACAGCTCGTGTTAAGGGATGACTCCAGAAAAATGATTAATGGAATTCGAATGGATATCAATGTCAAGATTAGATCAGATCATAAAATCCTTTGTGAAGACAGAGGAGAAGTACAGCTTACCGATTATGGTGCATCCGGAATACCAACATTTCAGGTGAGTCGGTATGCTTCCGAACTGCTGCAAAAGAAAAGACCATGCTTTCTGGTATTCGATTACCTTCCCTTTCTGTCGATGGAAGAGCTATTGCAGGAGTTGACAGTTCGATTTCATAAAAAGGATGACAAAACAATTTCCGAATCACTGAATGGACTTTTGAACAAGAAGTTTATACCTTATATCATAAAAAAAGCCAATCTGTCAACGGAAACAAAATCGGTATCCGTGACACGAAATCAAATAGAACAACTCGCACATATTCTGAAAACACAGGAGCTCCCCATAACCGGTACAAAGGATTTTACTCAGGCACAGGTATGTGCAGGAGGCGTTAGAACAAGTGAGCTTATTCCCAGCACAATGGAATCCAAACTAGTGAAGCATCTTTTTTTTGCAGGGGAAGTGATGGATATTGATGCTGTTTGCGGTGGGTACAATCTGCAGTGGGCATGGAGCTCAGGCTTTTTAGCTGGAAAATACGCAGTTCGTAATCATATAAAGGAGAGTTCATGATTCAAATATCACAACTAAAGCTACCTGTATCGCATGATTTGGATCAGCTGCGCTCACAGATCTTAAAAAAAATGAGAATAAAAGAACATCAGCTTTTGTCCTATCAAGTGACCAGAAGATCCATAGATGCAAGAAAAAAAGGTATGCTTTATTACGTCTATACTGTAGAAGCCAAAGTCGCATTAAGCGAAGCTGCCATTCTAAATAAACATTTGGAGCATGTGACAAGTATAAAGGAACAGACCTATTGTGTTCCGGTAAAGGGCAGTCACGAGCTGTTGTCTAGGCCAGTGATCATAGGAGATGGTCCCGCCGGACTTTTCTGCGCATATTTGCTGGCAGAGCAGGGATACGCCCCAATAGTACTTGACAGAGGTAAGCAAATGGAGGAGCGCATAAAAGACGTCAATAGGTTCTGGGAAGAAGGTATACTGGATCCTGATTCCAATGTACAATTCGGCGAAGGGGGTGCTGGCACTTTTTCAGATGGAAAATTGAATACCCTGGTGAAGGATCCTGTCGCTCGAAACAAAAAGGTTCTTGACATCTTTATACAGCACGGTGCCCCCGAAGAAATCCGCTATGATGCAAAGCCTCATATTGGAACCGATCTTCTTGAAACGATCATACCATCGATCCGCCGGACAATCGAAGCAGCAGGCGGTACCTTTCGGTTCCGGGCTTGTGTGACGGATCTTCGAATCCATGAAAATGCGATTGGAGCGATCTGTATCAATGAAACAGAGTGGATGGATGTCTCATGTGCTGTCCTTGCGATCGGACATAGTGCGAGAGATACCTTTACATTGTTAAAATCCAGACAACTTGAGCTGTCTGCGAAGTCTTTTGCAGTTGGATTGCGAGTGGAACATCCACAGTCCTTGATCAATTTGAATCAGTATGGTCCTGAATTTGCGGATAAAATGCCGCCTGCTCCCTATAAACTGACACAGACACTTGAGAATGGACGTGGTGTCTATACATTTTGTATGTGTCCGGGGGGCTACGTCGTAAATGCTTCTTCAGAGCGAGATCGACTTGCGGTTAATGGCATGAGCTATTATAAAAGAGAGAGTAAAAATGCAAACAGTGCCGTTATTGTGACCGTGACACCGGATGATTTTGACTCGGATGACTGTCTTGGCGGACTCGAATTTCAAAGGGAGCTCGAATCAAAAGCTTATACTTTGGGAGAAGGTCATATACCACAGCAGCTGTTTGGAGATTTTCGGAATCGTACCACAAGCACAAAGTATGGCTCCTTTGTTTCTGAAACATGCGGCTCCCATGTATTCGCCGATCTGCATACCTTATTTCCACAGACCATCTACCAGTCCTTTGTCGAGGGAATGGTAAAGTTCGGCAATAGAATAAAAGGATTTGCGAATGAGGATGTTATCCTGTCCGGCGTTGAAAGCAGAACTTCATCACCAGTTCGAATTCATAGAAATGAGCAATTCGAGAGTAATATAAAAGGAATCTATCCCTGTGGTGAGGGAGCAGGGTATGCAGGCGGCATCATGTCGGCTGCAATGGATGGACTAAAAGTAGGCGAAGCGATCATTCATGCTTACAGTCCAAAAGTAAATGGAACAGGGAATATGAAAGGATGAATACCTTGAGTGAATATACACCAATGATGCAGCATTATCTACAGACTAAGGAAGAAAATAAAGACTGTATTTTATTCTATAGGCTGGGCGACTTTTATGAAATGTTTTTTGAAGATGCGATTACCGTTTCACGAGAACTAGAGCTGACCCTCACCGGAAAAAATTGCGGTGTGGAGGAGCGGGCTCCAATGTGCGGTGTACCGCATCATGCAGTGGAGGGATATCTGAATCGGCTGGTCAAAAAGGGGTATAAGGTTGCCATTTGTGAACAGGTAGAGGACCCCAAAGATGCAAAGGGTATCGTCAAAAGAGAGGTCGTAAGAATCGTTACACCCGGCACAAATTTAGATGCCCAGTCCCTGGATGAAGGCAAGAACAATTATCTTATGTCCATCGTTTACCTGGCTGATAAATATGGAGTAAGTATCGCCGATGTCAGCACAGGAGATTTCTACGTGACAGAAGTTTCTTCCGAACGAAAGCTTTTTGATGAGATTTTTAAATATCAGCCCTCTGAAATCATTTGTAATGAACCATTTTTTATGAGCGGAGCTGATGTCCAGCAAATTAAAGACCGCCTGTTCATTCCAATTTCATCTCTTGATCCCTGGTATTTTAGTGATGAAACGGCCTCAGGAATTCTAAAGGAACACTTCAAGCTCCATACCTTGGACAGTCTTGGTCTGGAAGAGTTCCAAAGTGCGACCATCGCCGCAGGTTCACTCTTAAAGTACCTGTATGAGACCCAGAAGAACGGTCTGACACAGATGACGACGCTGCAGGTATATCAAAGTGGGAAATTCATGCTCCTTGACAGTTCCACGAGAAGGAACCTGGAGCTTGTTGAGACCATGCGCGAAAAAACAAAAAGAGGCTCCCTGTTATGGGTGCTGGATAAGACCAAGACAGCAATGGGAGCGAGAATGCTGCGTTCCTATATCGAGCAGCCCCTTAATGATAAAAACTTGATCTTGGAGCGTTTGGATGGAATAGAAGCCGTAAATCAGCAGCTGATCACCAGGGATGAAATTCGTGAATATCTAAATCCGATCTATGATTTGGAAAGACTGGTCACTAAGGTCACATATCAGACAGCCAATCCCAGAGATCTCATTGCTTTTTATAGCTCCATCTCCATGATTCCACCGATTTTGTCATTGCTGTCGGATTTTGATGTTCCTTTTTTCAGGCAGATAATTCAGGAAATGGATCCACTGGAGGATCTGAAAATTCTAATTGAAACTTCTATCTCAGAAGATCCTCCCTTACAGGTTCATGATGGTGGAATTTTAAAAGAAGGATACCACTCGGAGGTCGATCGTCTGCGAAAGGCTAAGTCGGAGGGAAAGAACTGGCTTGCCGAACTTGAGGCAAAGGAGAAAGAGAAGACAGGGATCAAAAATCTTCGAATAAAATATAACAGAGTATTTGGATATTATTTAGAAGTAACAAATATGTATAGAAACCAGGTTCCGGATTATTTTACCAGAAAGCAGACACTGGCAAATGCGGAACGGTATATTACACCTGAGCTAAAGGAATTAGAGGATGTCATTCTGGGTGCGGAAGAGAAGCTTTTCACACTTGAATATGAGCTTTTCCGTCAGATCAGAGAAGATATAGCAGATCAGGTACAAAGAATCCAAAAAACAGCAAAGGCAGTTGCCAAGCTTGATGTAATTACTTCCCTTGCCTTTGTTGCAGAACAAAATCAGTATTGCCGCCCCAAGATCAATCAAAAAGGTGTGATCGAAATCAAGGAAGGAAGGCATCCTGTTGTTGAAAAAATGATTCCTTATGATATGTTCATTCCAAATGACACTTATTTAGACCAGAACGAGAAGAGGATCTCTATTATTACCGGTCCAAATATGGCTGGAAAATCCACTTATATGAGACAGACAGCACTCATTGTACTCATGGCCATGATTGGCAGCTATGTGCCTGCAAGATCTGCGAAAATCGGTATTGTTGACAGGATATTCACAAGAGTCGGAGCCTCCGATGATCTGGCCAGCGGACAAAGTACATTTATGGTGGAAATGACTGAGGTCGCCAACATTTTACGAAATGCAACTTCAGAGTCTCTATTGATTCTCGATGAGATCGGTCGTGGCACGAGTACCTTTGATGGTCTAAGTATAGCCTGGGCTGTCGTTGAACATATCAGTAATCCGAAATTACTGGGCGCAAAGACACTTTTTGCAACACATTATCATGAATTAACAGAATTGGAAGGCAAGCTGAATAATGTAAATAATTATTGTATTGCTGTGAAAGAAAAAGGGGATGATATTGTTTTCCTGCGAAAGATCGTTCCTGGCGGTGCGGATAAAAGTTATGGTATACAGGTCGCAAGACTTGCCGGACTGCCGGCCAGTGTACTTGAGAGAGCGAAGGTGATCGTGAATGAGCTAAGTGATAATGATATTATTGCGTCTGTAAAAAAGCTGAATATAGATCATGCATCGAACAAAAAACAAAAAAGCAGGCTGGACGAGGTGGATCTGAGTCAGATCTCATTATTTGATACGGTCAATGATGATGATATTTTAGCGGAACTGCGGGAAACTGATATCAGCAACATGACACCACTAGAGGCAATGAATAAATTACATGAATTGCAGAATAAGATAAAAAATCGCTGGTAAAAACAGCTGAAGGGAAGATATATGCCAGAAATCAAGCTTTTAAGCAAGAATACGATCGACCAGATCGCGGCAGGAGAAGTCATTGACCGGCCGGCTTCTGTCGTAAAGGAACTGGTGGAAAATGCCATTGATGCCGGCTCCACAGCAATTACAGTGGAAATAAAGGATGGTGGTGTGAACCTGATCCGAATTACTGATAATGGTTGTGGAATCAGCCGTGATCAGATGGAGCTTGCTTTTTTAAGACACTCTACAAGTAAAATACGGTCTGTGAACGACCTGATGCATATCCATTCGCTTGGATTTCGAGGCGAGGCACTTTCGTCTATCGCTGCGATCTCTCAGGTAGAGATGATTTCAAAGGTTCCGGATGAACTCACGGGCAGCCGATTTGCTATCGAGGGTTCTGAAAGGAAAAGTCTAGAAGAAATCGGTGCTCCGGATGGAACTACGGTCATAATTAGAAATCTTTTTTTTAATACACCTGCACGAAGGAAATTTCTTAAGTCTCCGCAAACAGAAGGAAATTCCATCAATACACTGATGGAAAAGCTGGCTTTATCTCATCCGGACATTTCCTTCAAATTCATTTCGAATCATCAGACAAAGCTATTTACCTCTGGAAACGGAGATAAGAAGGATATTATCTATCAGATCTACGGCCGTGACATTGCTTCAAAACTGCTGAATGTAACGATTACAGCAACGAACTTCACGGTTACAGGCTTTATCGGAAGACCCTCAGTGACAAGAGGGAACAGAAACTTTGAACATTTTTTTATTAATACTCGTTATATTAAAAGCGATCTGCTTTCAAGGTCGATCGAAGATGCTTTCAAAAAATATTTGATGCAGCATCAATACCCTTTTTGTGCACTCTATTTTCAATTTGCGGAAGAAGAACTGGATGTAAACGTACATCCTTCAAAGATGGAAGTAAGATTTCACAATACTGAATTGATCTATCAGGAATTAAAGAAGGAAATTGAAGGAACGCTGGCAGATCGGGATCATATTCGAACATTCGAAACAGATCCAAAGGGCAGCAGTGAACCAAAACATATTCCGCTGCCAAAGTCGATTCCCGAGCCCTTCGAAAAGAGCAGATGGGAAGAAATAAAAAAGGATATGAAGAAGGGAATCACAAAACAAATTGCCCCAGATAGCCCATATACTCCTCAATATACTCCCATAGATACTCCTGTGCATTCTGATGTGGAATCGTACTATGTACAGGAAACTATACCTTATGGGGAGCCATTTCTATCCAAAAAGGCAGCTCCAGCCCATAAGATTATTGGACAGCTCTTTATGACATACTGGCTGGTAGAATTTGAAGATAAACTTTATATTATCGATCAGCATGCCGCACATGAGAAAGTACTCTACGAACAGAATTTGGAAAAGATCAAAAACAAAGAATATACATCACAGATGCTTTCCCCTCCTCTGATCTTAACCCTTGATCCTCAGGAAGAGGAAAATTTAAGTAGGATCGGCGACCATTTAAAAACATTAGGATTTGAATTCGAACCATTCGGAGGCAAAGAATATGCCATCTATGCCCTACCAGATAATCTGTACGGACTAAATGCGAGAGAGATCCTTTTTGAATTACTGGATACATCTAATGATTTTTACACCAATCTTAACTCGGATCTGATTTTGGAAAAAATTGCAGGAATTTCCTGCAAGGCAGCAATAAAAGGAAGTCAGCCCCTTAGTCAGATCGAAATGGAACATCTGATCCAGGAACTGCTAGAGCTGGAGAATCCCTATTTTTGTCCGCATGGCAGACCTACGATCATCGCAATGACAAAATATGAACTTGAAAAAAAATTCAAAAGGATCGTGTAAGTATGAAAAAACCCTTATTGATCTTGACAGGTCCGACTGCAGTTGGAAAGACAGCTCTGTCCCTTACTCTTGCTCATAAAATTCACGGCTCTATTATTTCTGCAGATTCTATGCAGATCTATAAATATATGGATATTGGAACAGCGAAATTAAAGTACGAAGAGATGGACACGATACCACATTATCTCATTGATGAACTGTATCCTGAAGAAGAATTCAATGTGGCTAGGTTTAAATCCTGTGCAGACGAAGCGATCCTGGATATTTATAAAAATGGCCGCATTCCAATCATCGCCGGCGGCACGGGATACTATATCCAGTCTGTACTCTATAATATTGACTTTTCTCAGGGAGAGCAAAACAATGCATATCGTTCCCAATTAGAAAAAGAAGCCGCAGTAAAAGGATCCGAGTATCTTCATGACCGGTTAAAAAAAATCGACCCAAGGGCTGCACAGCAGATACATCCAAACAATACAAAAAGAATCATTCGGGCACTGGAATACTTCCATCAGACAAACACCTGTTTATCTGCCCATAACGAATCGGAGCGAGTGAAGGAATCTCCATTCGACTTTCTCTATTTTGCCTTGACCGATGACAGAGATATCCTATATCAGAATATTGATGCACGAGTAGATCAAATGATGGAGCAAGGACTGCTGCAGGAGGTCATGTTCCTCAAATCAATGGGATACGATCGTAAACTAGTTTCCATGCAGGGAATTGGATATAAAGAAATACTGGCGGCTCTGGAAGGGGAAATTACAATGGAGGAGGCTGTGTATCGCATCAAAAGAGATACCAGACATTTTGCAAAAAGACAGCTGACATGGTTCCGACGAGAGAAACAGGTAATCTGGATCGATAAATCCAAATTCGAACATAACGACGATGCAATAATCGATTTTATACTTCATACAATAAAAGATAAAGGCTTGAGGATCTAACATGAATACGAAACTGAAACAGTTATATACTGATCTGGGGATCAGTGATAAAATATATGAATTTTCAACAATGAAAGAATCTGAATTAACAGAACGATTTGCAGAATTTGATCGTATCGCAGAGTATAATCAAATGAAAGTGATTCGTGCCATGCAAAAGAACCGAGTGTCGGCAGAATGCTTTCAATTTACAAGTGGCTATGGTTACAATGATCTCGGTCGAGATACACTAGAAGCTGTCTATGCAGACTGTTTTTGTGGTGAAGATGCTCTGGTGCGCCCTCAGATTACTTGCGGTACACACGCCCTTGCTTTGGCATTGATGTCGAACCTGCGGCCGGGTGATGAGCTGCTTTCTCCAGTAGGCAAGCCCTATGATACACTTGAAGAAGTAATCGGAATCCGTCCCTCAAAAGGCTCCCTGGCTGAATATGGTATATCCTACAGACAAGTCGATCTGCTTGCTGATGGATCCTTTGACTTTGAAGGAATCAAAGAGGCGATTAATGAGAAAACAAGACTTGTGACGATTCAAAGGTCAAAGGGTTACGCAGTACGCCCCACACTTTCTGTACAGGCTATTGAAACATTGATCTCCTTTATTCGTGGCATTAGACCAGACGTCATCTGTATGGTGGATAACTGTTATGGAGAATTTGTGGAAGAGAGAGAACCCTTAGAGGCAGGCGCTGATATGATCGTAGGTTCCCTGATCAAAAATCCCGGAGGAGGACTGGCTCCTATCGGCGGATATATTGTCGGAAAAAAAGAGTGCATTGAAAATGCTGCTGCAAGACTGACCTCCCCGGGTCTCGGCAAAGAAGTAGGAGCTTCACTTGGAATTATTTCATCATTTTTTCAGGGACTGTTTCTTGCACCGACCGTTGTCAATGGTGCTTTAAAGGGTGCCGTTTTTGCTGCTAATATATTCGAGTCACTAAAATATGAAGTGCTTCCGAATTCAGTCGAGAGCAGACATGATATTATTCAGTCAGTGACCTTTCATGATCCTGAAGCCCTGATCGCATTTTGCAAAGGTATTCAGGCAGCTGCTCCGGTCGATTCTCATGTGACACCTGAACCATGGGCAATGCCTGGATATGATAGTAAAGTGATCATGGCGGCAGGTGCTTTTATACAAGGCTCCTCCATTGAACTGAGTGCTGATGGTCCGCTCAAACCTCCATATTCTGTTTATTTACAGGGCGGGCTGACCTGGTATCACGCTAAACTGGGGATCATGATGGCTCTTCAAAAACTTTATGAGCAAAACTTGTTAATAAACTTCTAATGTGATAGAATAATTTGAATGATTTTCAGTGACAGAACCTTTTGATGCAGAAGAGAGTAGAAAGGCAGTCATTGATGCACAGTACTATGAAAGACCTACCAGATACAGAGAAGCCCTATGAGAAGTTCTTGAGCAAGGGTGCCGGCTATTTATCGGATGCAGAACTATTAGCAGTAATTTTACGAACAGGAAGTCATGGAACAAATTCCACTGAGCTTGCACAGGAACTATTAAAGCTCTCTCCTGGTGGAATTTTAAACATCAGCCATCTGAACTATCAGGATTTTCTATGCATTCCGGGGATTGGTCAGGTAAAGGCGATTCAGTTAAAATGTCTTGCTGAAATCAGCAAGCGTATGGCCATGTCAGACAAAAAAGAACAGATCGCCCTAAAAAGTGCCGAGTCTGTAGCTTCCTATTATATGGAGGAGATGCGGCATGCAAAGCGTGAAAATCTTATGTTATGCATGTTTGACAGTAAGTGCAAACTGATCCGGGACGAAGTGATATCAGTCGGTACAATGACAGCCTCATTGGTGTCACCGGGAGAAATATTTCATTCTGCTCTTTCGAATCGTGCCTCTTATATTATTCTCCTGCACAATCATCCCAGCGGCGATCCGACTCCAAGCAAAGAGGATCAGAGAGTGACAGTTCGAATAGCAGAGTGCGGTAATTTACTCGGAATACAGTTAGCCGACCATATAATAATCGGGGATCATAAGTACTATAGTTTTAATGAAAAAGGTCTGCTGACAGTCAGACCGAAGGGAGAAATAAAATGAATAACAATGTTTATGGTATTGACCTTGGTACATGCAATATGAAGGTATTCTGTAAAGCAAATGGCAAAGTATTAAATGAAAAAAATACGATTGCTATCGTAAATAAAAAGGAACTTTACGCATATGGTGATGCTGCATATGCAATGTATGAAAAAGCGCCTGAATCAATCAATGTGACATTTCCGATCGTGAGTGGTGTGATCGCTGATTTTAATAATGTGCAGACAATGATTTTTGAATTTCTCGAATCCCATGCAAAGGGCAAGATCCATGGTGCGGAATTTATCGTTGCTGTGCCTACAGATATCACAGAGGTCGAGAAGAAAGCGTTTTTCGATCTGTTCTATAAGAGCCGTGTGAAGCCCAAAAGTGTGCTGTTGTGTGAGAAACCGATCGCAGATGCAGTTGGTCTGGGACTGGATGTAAATGAGCCAACAGGAATCATGATCGTGGATATCGGTGCAGATACAACAGAAATTTCAGTCATTTCATTGGGAGGACTGGTACTAAGTGATCTGCTGCACTTTGGCGGTAATCGTATTGATGAATCCATTATCAACTATATCAAGAGGACCTATAACCTTGTGATCGGACAAAAAACTGCTATTTCTCTGAAGAAGAATCTGAGCAGTGGTCTGCCGGGCAGAGAGGAGAGCATGGTCATTGTTGGTCGTGATCTTGTAAGCGGCCTTCCGATCGAACTTGAAATTACGGCTGAAACAATCTATGAAGCAATCAAAGACAATCTGAATACCATCTGTAATTCCATCAAAATGATACTCGAAAAGACCCCGCCAGAGCTTGCAAAGGATATTATTCGTGCAGGTATCTATATAACTGGTGGTGGATCCAAGATTCAGAATCTGGATCAGTTATTTACAGATATTACGAATATTAAAGTCAACACATGTGAGTCACCGGAGGAATCCGTAGTACGAGGACTGATACAGATCGTATCGGATTCAAAATATAAACGTCTGACTTTTAACATGAAATCAAGAATCTTGAAATAAAATTGAGAGAGCATAGCTTCTATGAATCGAAAATCAAAAAAAACAATTCCGCCAAAATACATTCTATCAGTTCTGACCATTATCTGTATTGTGCTGATTTTTATCAGCCTCACGGCCAATGTGTCAGGTGGCCCGTTAAATACTATAGCGGGCTATGTTTTTATTCCCATGCAAAAAGGGATCAATCAAGTAGGTCTGTTCATTTCAGATAAAGCTGATAATTTAAAGAATCTGAATGAAGTCCTTGTTGAAAACGAGGAGCTTCAGGCTACTGTCGACCAGCTTACCTCTGAGCTGAACACAATTAAATTAGAGCAGTATGAGCTGGATAATCTACGGGAACTTATGGAATTAGACAAGCAATACCCCAGTTATGAAAAAGTAGCTGCCAATGTAATAGGAAAGGACAGTGGGAACTGGTTTTCTGCATTTACCATCGATAAAGGAACCAATGATGGAATCGATGTTGATATGAATGTCATTGCAGGCAGTGGACTGGTAGGTATCGTTACAGATGTTGGACCAAATTATGCGAAAGTCAAAGCAATTATTGATGACACGAGTAATACCAGTGGTATGATTCTCACAACTTCTGATATCTGTATTGTCAATGGAAGTCTGACACAGATGCTAGCTGACCAGAATATCATTTTTTCAGAGCTTAGAGATGAAGAAAACAATGTTGCTGCTGGGGATCCTGTCGTTACTTCCCACATTAGCAGCAAATATCTGCCGGGAATTCTCATTGGATATGTCAGTACCATTGAGACCGATTCCAATAATCTGACAAAATCGGGCACCATTACTCCCGCAGTTGATTTTGAACATATTGAAGATGTTCTGGTCATTTTGGAAAAGAAGGAGACAGGAGCTGAATAAAGGAGTATGATATGAAACGAAATTTAACTGTTGCCGCTATTATTATTATCTGCTTCTTATTACAGACAACTGTGTTTCAAGCACTTTCCTTTGCAACGATCTCCCCGAACCTGATGATTATAGTTACTTCATCCTTTGGTTTTATGAGAGGGAAAAAGGAAGGAATGGTGATTGGATTCTTCTGTGGCCTTCTTATCGACATTTTTTTTGGAAATCTGGTCGGGTTATACGCTCTGGTTTACATGTACATTGGTTATGTAAACGGACTGTTCAGAACAATGTTCTATCCGGAAGATATTAAGCTTCCTATTATTCTGATATCCGTTAGTGATATCATCTGTAATCTATCGATCTTTATCTTTCAGTTCCTTTTACGCGGAAAGTTCAACTTTTTCTTTTATTTAAAAAGTATTATTCTCCCAGAGCTTGTATATACAATACTTGTGACAGTATTTTTATACTTCATCATACTGCGAATCAATCATAAACTGGAAATGGGTGAAAAAAGGAGTGTAACAGACCTTGTTTGATATTATAAAAGACTATGTGGCTGGATTTTTTAAATCCAGACTGATCGTTCTAATGGTTATCATGATCTTGATCTATGCAATATTGATTCAAAGAGTATTTACTCTTCAGATCATTCATGGAGAAGAATATGCTACGAATCACACGCTGCGGATCGAAAAAGAACGTGTTCTAAAAAGTACACGTGGAAACATCTATGATCGCAATGGCAAGCTTTTAGCCTATAATGAGTTGGCTTATTCCGTTACGATCGAAGATAATGGAAGCTATGGGAATCTGAGCGAAAAGAACCTGGCAATAAATACGGATCTTACAGCGATCATTGATATACTGAATCAGAATGGTGATGCAGTCGATAATGATTTTTATATCGACCTTAATGAAGATGGATCCTATTCCTATAATGCGACAGGAACGACCAGACAGCGTTTTCTGGCTGATGTATATGGAGTGTCTAAGATAGATGACTTAAGCTTCAATGATAAGCTTGGTTATGATGAGTCGGAGGCTACGGCGGAACAGGTCATGGCTTACTTAATGGGCAGTACAAAATTTGGTGTCGATGCTGAGTACAGCCCTGATATTGCATATCAGATTACGGTAATACGATTTGCTATTTCTCAAAATAGTTACCAAAAATATATTTCGACCACCATTGCATCGGATGTATCAGATGAAACTGTCGCATATATCAATGAAAATGCATATGATCTGCAGGGCGTTGAGATTGCTGATGATACCATCCGTAAATATGTGGATAGTAAATATTTTGCGCATATTATTGGATATACTGGTAAAATATCATCTGAAGAATATACGAGCCTGTCGGCACAAAATCCGGACTATTCCTTGACCGATATCGTTGGAAAGTCGGGAATTGAGCAATATATGGATCCCACTCTTCAAGGGGTAAAGGGATCTGAAACTGTCTATGTTGACAATCTCGGCAAAGTAATTCAGACACTGGATCAAATTCAGCCACAGGCTGGAAATGATGTATATCTTTCGATTGATGCTGATCTTCAGGAGGTCACTTACAACCTGCTGGAACAGGAGCTGGCCGGAATTTTGTATGATAAAATTGAGAATATAAAAAATTTTGATAATGATTCGGTCGTATCTGCTTCAGATATCATCATTCCCATCGATGATGTTTATTTTGCACTGATCAACAACAATACAATTGATATTACTCATTTGAGCAGTGAAGAGGCAACTGATGTTGAAAGTACTGTGTACGCAGCCTTCTTAACAAAGCAGGCGCAGGTATTTGACGAACTCCAGGCGGAGTTTACATCTGAAGCCCCTACAGCTTTTGGAGACATGCAAGATGAGTCACAGGACTATATCACATATATTATCAATATGTTGAAAGAAAATAATGTCTTGCTGACCAGTGAGATCGACAGCAGTGATACGACTTTTCAGTCATGGTCTGCCGGAACACTGAGTCTGAAGGATTATCTGAATTATGCAATTTCCATGAACTGGGTCGACATTTCTCAGTTTAGTCTAGATGAAAAATATTCTGATTCAACAGAAGTTTATAAAAATTTGATCAATTACATCATTGAGGAATTGACAGATGATACAGCTTTTGCGAAAATTGAATATAAATACATGATTCAACAGAATTTAATATCAGGTACTCAGATCAGTCTGATCTTGTTTGATCAGGGAGCACTCGATTATGACAGCAACCAGATCGATGCATTGAACAATGGAACGATCTCCGCATATGATTTTATCAAAAATAAAATTCAGTCATTAGAAATCACCCCTGCTCAGCTGGCACTTGATCCTTGTTCCGCATCTACTGTGGTCACAGATACTGATACAGGCGAAATTCTTGCACTGGTCACATACCCCGGTTATGACAATAACAAGCTGGCTAATAAGGTAGATTCCAAATATTATGCAAGTCTCACGAGTGATCTTTCCAATCCGCTTTATAATTATGCAACACAGGAGCGAACAGCACCCGGATCCACATTTAAAATGGTCACAGCGACGGCTGGGCTTGCAGAGGGGGCTATTACCACCACAGAAACCATTGAAACAAAAGGTATCTTTGAGGAGATCACTCCAAGTCCAAGGTGTTGGATCTTTCCCTCGAATCATGGCACGATCAATGTTTCAGAAGCAATTATGGATTCCTGCAACTATTTCTTTTATGACGTTGGATATCGATTAAGCCTAAATGCCAGTATCTATAATGCACAACAGGGAACAGATACCTTGACGAGATATGCACAAATGTATGGTCTTGGAGAGAATACGGGAATCGAAATACCGGAGAACAGTCCGCAGATCGCAGACGAATTTCCAATTACAGCATCCATTGGTCAGAGTAATCACAACTATACGACCACTGAGCTTTCACGTTATGTAACAGCTGTTGCAAATAGTGGTACTTTGTATAATTTTTCTCTGCTTCAAAAAGTAACTGACTCATCCGGTGAAACACTGGAAACCTTTGGACCAACAGTAAATTCAACCATCAACGTTCTCGATGCTGATGAATGGAATGCTATACATATAGGAATGCAGATGGTCGTAACTGAGTTGGAGCAGTTCGATGAGTTCCCGATCCAGGTTGCCGGAAAGACAGGAACAGCCCAACAGGTCTTGAATAGACCAAACCATGCACTTTTTGTAGGTTATGCTCCATTTGATGACCCACAAATCTCCATTGCGACCCGCATTGCATACGGATACACATCGCATAATGCTGCTGCCATTTCCAGACAGGTGCTTGCCTATTATTTTGGAGTAAACACGAGAGAAGAGCTTGTCACCGGACAGGCTGTAGATGTAAACAACAGCACAAATTCTTTTACCGATTAAATTCAGGAGGTTATGAGATGTCACAGCCTGTGATCATAAAAAGCAATCGATATGGTATGAACCTAATTCTTTCTGAAGGAATACCATTTCCGGATCTATTACAAAAAATAAACGAGAAATTCGTAGAATCAGAAAAATTTTTTAAAAACGCCAAACTTGCCATTTCATTCGAAGGACGTGCATTAAGTGATTCTGAGCAACAGCAGATTCTTGAGTCCATTTCTCAAAATACAAGTATTGATGTCATATGTATTTTGGAGGAAAATTCAGAAAAAGAAGAAACGGCCCGAAACAACGTTTATACTGCAATGCAGAGTGTCTATACAAATTATGGGGAGTTCTATAAGGGAACCTTACGTTCCGGGCAGGAACTTGTGAAAGAAAATGGCGTCATTATTTTAGGGGATGTAAATCCTGGCGCTAAAATAGTTTCAAATGGTAATATCGTTGTACTTGGTGCCTTAAAGGGCACAGCATATGCAGGAGCATCCGGTAATGAGGCATGCTTTGTGGCAGCACTGGATATGAATCCTGTACAGATCATGATTGGTAATGTGATCGGCAGAAGTGCTGATGAAAGTATTTTAAAAACTATCAAGGATAGGAAAAAGCGAACTGCAACGCCACAACTGGCAATTGTATCGGAAGGTCATATAACGATCGAGCCAATTTCTAAAAGTATAATAAATAACCTATAAACCAGGAGGAACTTAAAAATGAGTGAGGTAATTGTAATAACATCAGGCAAAGGCGGTGTCGGCAAGACAACTACAACAGCAAATGTAGGCACAGGACTGGCACAGCTCGACAAAAAAGTAGTACTCATAGATACAGACATCGGATTAAGAAACCTTGATGTTGTTATGGGCTTGGAAAATCGAATTGTTTATAATCTCGTTGATGTAGTTGAGGGTAATTGCAAGATCAAGCAGGCATTGATCAAGGATAAGAAGTTCTCCAATTTGGCTCTGCTTCCATCTGCACAGACTCGCGATAAATCTGCTGTGACACCGGAACAAATGAAAGAATTGGTAGATCAGCTGCGAGAGGAATTCGATTATATACTTTTAGACTGTCCTGCAGGAATTGAACAAGGATTTAAAAATGCAATAGCCGGAGCAGACAGAGCACTGATCGTCACGACTCCAGAAGTATCCGCAATACGTGATGCTGACAGAATCATTGGACTGTTAGAGGCAAATGAATTAAGTAATTCACAGTTGATTGTAAACCGTTTACGTATGGATATGGTAAAACGGGGAGATATGATGAGTGTGGAAGATGTGAAGGAAATACTTGCAATTGATCTGATTGGAGTAGTCCCTGATGATGAGCAGATCGTTATATCAACAAATCAGGGTGAACCTCTTGTAGGTTCAGATTCACTGGCCGGACAGGCTTATGCCAACATCTGCCGCAGAATCACAGGAGAAGAAGTTCCTTTTTTAGATCTAACAAAAAGGGACAGTGTATTTTCGAAACTCGCAAAACTATTTAAATAGACAGGGGGATAGAAATGTCTTTATTTGATCTTTTTAAGAAAAAAAACTCTGGTTCCGTAGCAAAAGACCGGCTCAAATTTGTACTTGTTTCTGATCGTGCTAATTGTTCACCGGAAATAATGGAACAGATAAAAAATGACATTATCAACGTTATTTCTAGATATATGGAAATTGATGCTGAACACCTGGATATCCAGCTTACACAGACGGATTCTGAAACGTCCAATGGTAAAGTACCTGCATTATATGCAAATATCCCAATTTTAGACTTACGGCATACTGCATCGAAATAATATCAGATAGGGAAATAATATGTTAAAAAACTATAAGATCAGAAATTATGGCTTTCGACTTCTGATTTATGTACTTGCGCTTTCGACCCTCGGAATTCTGGTCATTGGAAGTGCAAGAGAGTCCGTGCAATCGAAACAGCTGGCCGGTGTAATTGTTGGAGCCATAATCATGATCATTATTTCAATGATCGACTATTCCTATGTTCTTCGATTTAGCTGGATTCTTTACACTATAAATGTAGTTCTCTTAGTTTTGGTCTATGCAATTGGTGATAGCACAAATGGTTCACAGCGCTGGATCGAAATCGCAACGATCCGGTTTCAGCCCTCAGAGTTATCTAAACTATTATTGATACTGTTTTTTTCATATTTTTTTATGAAACATCAGGAAAAGCTGAATACATGGAAGATTTTATTGTTATCATTTCTCTTGGTTGGCGTACCGCTCGTTCTTATAAAACAACAGCCGGATCTTTCTACAACAATTGTAACTGCACTGGTTTTTATTGCTCTTTTGTTCATGGCAGGTCTTAGCTATAAAATTGTACTTGGAGTCCTTGCAGTCAGTGTTCCGACCGTTATCATATTTCTAAGTTTGATTTTACAACCAAATCAGACGATTCTGGATAACTATCAGTATAACAGAATCATGGCCTGGCTCAATCCGGCAGAATATGCGAATACTGCTTATCAGCAGCAAAATTCGATTATGTCCATCGGTTCTGGTCAGCTTTGGGGAAAAGGATTGAATAATAGTGCGATCGATTCCATGAAGAATGGTAATTTTATTGCTGAGCCCCAGACAGATTTTATATTTGCGATCATTGGGGAAGAATTAGGTTTTGTTGGTTGTGTAATAACAATTGTATTACTGTTGCTTATTGTGATAGAATGTATTATCATAGCACGAAAGGCCAAGGATCTCGCAGGCAGACTGATCTGTTGTGGTATGGCAGCTCTCATTGGTTTTCAGGGATTTATAAATATTTGCGTTGCAACCGGACTTATGCCGAATACAGGGCTTACACTTCCTTTTGTCAGTTATGGTCTGACTTCACTTATGACATTATTGATGGGAATCGGTTTTGTACTCAATGTCAGCTTGCAGCCAAGAAAATATGGAATGGAGGATTCTCTATGAACATCGGACTCATAGCGCACGACTCGAAAAAGAAGCTAATGCAGAACTTTTGTATCGCTTATAGAGGAATATTATCAAAGAATGAGCTTTTTGCAACGGGAACAACAGGTCGGCTGATCGAAGAGGTCGCAAATCTGTCTGTACATAAATATCTCGCCGGCCATCTGGGAGGAGCACAGCAGTTAGGAGCACAGATCGAACATAATGAAATCGATCTTGTAATTTTTCTGCGGGATCCGCTAACGCCTAAATCACATGAACCTGATGTGAATAACGTAGTAAGAATTTGTGATACCCACAATATACCTTTAGCTACGAATCTGGCAACAGCAGAGCTATTGATCAAATCATTGGACAGAGGGGATTTAGAGTGGCGTGAGATGTATAAATAGAATACGTGCAGTTGTCAGTATTATTACAGCGACAGTGCTAATAACTGGATGCAGTTCGACCAGTAAAGCTGTCAGTTTTGAAAATGCCTATGATTTATTTGAAACATCTTCAGATTACGGACTGCTCACATTAAATGATACGGATATCGCAACGGATATGTCTTCCTTTTTTGCATCTGAGTACTGTGTGAGTGATGGAGCAGATCTAGGTACGGATCAGACCTACTCACAGGTGGCAGAAGCTTCCGGAGTATTTAATCTTATTACAGATGAAATAAAATACTCTCAGAACCTAAATGAAAGAATCTATCCAGCCAGTACAACTAAAATACTAACAGCCTATATTGCATTAAAATATGGTGATCCAAATACCGTTGTAACAGTGAGTGAAACAGCAGTAGATCTGCCGGGAGATTCCTCCACAGCTAATTTGAAGGCGGGAGACCAGCTGACCCTGGATCAATTATTGCGCGGACTTATGATGCGAAGTGGAAACGATGCAGCCAATGCAATTGCAGAATCGATTTCCGGAAGTATCGAGGGGTTTGCGGAGTTAATGAATCAGGAGGCCAATGCATTAGGTGCCACAAATTCACATTTTGTAAATCCTCATGGATATCATGATGAAGATCACTATACGACTGTGTATGATATGTATTTGTTCATGCAGGCCGCTGCGTCTGATCCAAGATTTTTAGATATCATTCAGACACCTACCTACACATGTGACTATATGGATGCGAATGGAGCACCGGTACAGCAAGTCTGGAATACAACGAATTACTATTTAGTAGGGGAACAGGCTGCTCCGAATGGTGTCACCGTTTTAGGCGGAAAAACCGGAACCACCTTTAGTGCAGGTTATTGTCTTGTGATTTATAGTGAAAATAGTAAAAATGAGCCTAATATTTCTATTATTATGAAGGCAGATTGTCGAAGCAATTTGTATTTGTATATGAATCAGTTGTTAGAATTTACAAATTAATATTGTTTTTCCGAATTAAGTCTACTATAATTATTTTATAGCATAAAGATTTATGAGTTCAGGAGGAAAACACAATGATACAAATAATTTCAGGCGAAAAAGGGAAAGGTAAGACCAAAGTACTTCTCAACAAAGTGAATACAGCCATTAAAACTTCAAATGGAAACATCGTCTATCTCGATAAGAACCCGAAACACATGTTTGACGTTAGTACAAAGGTCAGACTAGTAAATGTGAAAGACTATCTTATTACGAACTGCGATGAATTTTTGGGATTCTTATCAGGAATTATTTCACAGGATAATGATCTAGAAGAATTGTATCTGGACAGTTTTCTTACAATTTCGAATGTGCAGAATTCAGAATTATGCAATACCTTTCAAAAGCTAGGTGAGATGAGCGAGAAGCACAATGTGAATATGGTCTTGAGTGTTTCAATGAATGAAGTAGATCTTCCTGAATGCGCTAAAGAGCTTATCATTGTATCGCTCTAGGTGAAATAGAAGTGAATGGGCTGTTAATCAGCCCATTTTATTGTTTAAAAATAAATTGTGTCACGCTTTAACAAAGGAATATTACAGGCAAGAGGGTGAAATTATTGGCTAAGAACAAAAAAGTAGTGAGATATCGAAGGCCTTTTGATTTAAATGTCGGCTTAATCATTTTTGGAATCATATTCCTTTATCTGATGTTTTATATTTTTTCATATTTTACGACAGTTCATACATCTGTTTATGAGGTAAATCAAGGAAATATCGCAGTTCAAAGCACTTACACAGGGCTGATTTTAAGGGAGGAAACAGTTTTTACGGCTGATAAGAGCGGATATATCAACTACTATTTGAGAGATGGGGCGAAGACAAAGACAAATGAGCTTGTGTATTCCATTGATGAGAGCGGAACCATTGCAAAGGAAATCAATGAACTGAATACAGATGTTTCCAATCTGGATACCGCAAGTACTGACATGATCTGGTCCAGTCTGTTAAGTTTTAGTTCGTCCTACTCATCAGATTCATTTTCTGAGGTATATAGCTTTAAATCAGATATAAATAATCAAATCAGCGAAGCACTGAATCTAACTGCATATGAAGAAATTTCCGATCAGATAGCCACTGCTGATACATCAGTATTTACGAGAGGTTATACGGCTGATGATGGTATCATACAATATTATATGGATGGGTACGAAGGCGTCACACAAGACACCTTTACCCCTTCTATGTTCGATGATTTGAATTACCAGAAAACAGACCTCTGGGATCTTGATACGATCAATTCAGGTGATGCAGCTTATAAGCTGGTCACTAGTGAGAACTGGAATATATTAGTACCGGTTGATGAAGAAATCGCCAAAAAACTATCGAAATCCTCAACGATTCTGGTAAAATTGAAAAATGAAAGAGAGTCGATTCGTGTTCCCTTTTTGATAAAGGAATATGAAAATGCCAATTATCTTGTTTTGACTCTAAATTCGAATATGGTCAGATTTGCATCCGACCGTTATATCAATGTAGAGATTTTATTTAATGAAGGTTCAGGATTAAAGATTCCAAATAGTGCAATCACTACCAAAAATTTCTATACCATCCCAATGGAATATTTTCAAAAAGGAAATGATTCTGATGCCCTAGGAATTATAATTCGAAAAACACAAAAAAATGGTGAAGTGTTGGATCAGTTCGTAATGCCCTCCATATACTTTTCCACAGAGACTAGTTATTATATTGATGGCGCCAATGTGACTGAAGGCGATATTATTTTGAAGCCGAATTCAACTGACACCTACACAATTTCAGACACGGCATCACTTGAGGGTGTTTATAACGTAAACAAGGGATACGCCGTCTTTAAGAGAATAGAAGTCATGTATCAAAACTCGGAATATACGATCATCTACAAAAATACTACATATGGTCTGAGTATCTACGATCATATTGCACTAGATGGATCTACTGTCGTAGAGGATGAAATTATTTCCAGCAAGTAAAATGCATAAACATTCAAAGAGAGAGAGAAAAAATGCTTCAGGAAAATTTAAATCAAATAGAAGAAAATATTATATCTGCTTGCAGAACTGCTGGCAGAGCGCGTGATGAAGTAACACTTATCGCAGTCAGTAAAACAAAGCCACAACGAATGTTGATGGAATTATATGATGTCGGTGTTCGTGTGTTCGGAGAGAATAAAGTCCAGGAACTAACAGAGAAAATGAATGATATGCCAAAGGACATCGAATGGCATATGATCGGACATTTGCAGCGCAATAAAGTGAAATTCATCGCCGATCAGGTGGATCTGATCCATTCCGTAGATTCTTATCGACTGGCAGAAGAAATTAATGTTTGGGCCAAAAAAACGGGACGTACGATTTCTGTTCTGATTGAGATCAATGCGGCAGATGAGCCCTCCAAATTTGGAATCAGAATAGAAGATGCTCCGACGCTCATTGAGCAAATTGCCAGTCTTGACGGCATATGTGTAAAGGGACTTATGACAATTGCTCCACTGGTGGAGGATCCGGAAAGTAACCGTCTCTATTTTAGGAAAATCAAGGATTTATCTGTTGACATAAAAAACAAAAACATTGATAATGTATCTATGGATATTCTGTCAATGGGAATGACAGGAGACTATATGGTGGCAATAGAAGAGGGTGCGACCATGATTCGAATTGGAACCGGAATATTTGGTGAGAGAATTTATAAAAACAGTTAGGAGATTTTATATCTATGGGTTTTTTTGATAGCATTTTAAATTTCATGAGATTAAATACAGATGATGACGATGAATTATACACGGAAGATTACTATGATGATGACGAGGAACCGGTCGTAAGAAGAAATACCCCTCTCAGGAGCGTTCCTGATAAGGAAACAAAAACCACAAGATCCACAGCAAAGTCATCACAAAAGATTACTCCAATGCGTCCCTCTAAGAAACAGTCCGCAGGTGGAATGGAAGTATGTGTGATCAAGCCAACTTCCTTTGAAGATGCCAGAGAGATTACAGAGACCTTATTATCAAGTCGAACTGTCATTTTAAATGTGGAAGGTCTGGATCTGGAAATCGCCCAGAGAATCATCGATTTTACATCGGGATCATGCTTTGCCATAAGTGGTAATTTGCAAAAGATTTCAAATTATATCTTTTTGATTACTCCGATGAATGTAGATATATCCGGTGATTTTCAAAATCTGATTGATTCTATTCATCCTTCTTCTTTTCAAGACGAATATTAATAATGAATAAAGATACATCACAATTAAAGAAACGATTTCTGGATCTGTCGGAAAATGCAATTCGAAATGGTTTTGTGACCTTTTCCAACTTTCTGGCACCTGCAGAAATCAGTGACTTCCATCAGATCAAGGGCAGTATTTTTACTGAATATGAACTATCTGGTGGATTTGAACATGCAGAGCGTCAGATGATAGCCTTTCTTCCTGATGCTTTTTACTATGATTGGGAGTTTCCGATTCAATGTCTTGAATTTATTCCCACGTCGATGAAATATGCTCAGGATATCACTCACAGAGATGTTCTTGGAGCACTGATGAGCCTGGGTATTGAGAGAGATACGATAGGAGATATCAGAGTAGAGGATAAGGTGTTTTATGTAGTCTGTACGACGACGATCAGCAGTTATATACTAAAGGAACTTGCATCGGTCAAGCATACAGCTTATCAAGGTACCATCTGCAGTCCCGATAAAGTTATAAGTGAACAAGAATTTGAGGAATTAGAGTATATTGTTTCCTCCACCAGACTGGACGCGATTGTCTCATCCATTACAAGATCCTCACGGTCTAAAGCTGTGCAAATGATACAAGCTCAGAAAATCTTCCTGGATGGTATCGTTACAACAGAGAATGCCAGAATCTGCAAAGAAAATGTTTCCATTTCGATCAGAGGTCATGGCAAATTTTTATTTACAGGTACAAAGTCTCAGACAAAGAAAGGCAATATTGTCATCCATATAAAAAAATTTGTATAGAGGTTAAAATGTCAAAATCAATTACAGTAAATTATGAGAACAGACCAGGTTACACGATTCAAATTGAAACAGATTACTCGAAATTAGTACCGTCTATATTCAATGCTGGAATTAAAAAAACAAGCAAACTATGTGTTATAACGGATTCCAATGTCAGATTACTGCATGCCGATTTGCTCTTACAGGTCTTGTCCCAGGAATTTGAACAGGTAAGTATTTTTGAAATCTCTGCAGGTGAGGTGAATAAGACCCTCGATACCGTTCAAAACATATATGAATTTCTGATTCTTCATAATTTTGACAGATCTGATTGTCTTTTGGCTTTTGGGGGTGGTGTTGTCGGAGATCTAACTGGATATGCTGCAGCCACCTATTTACGTGGAATTTCGTTTATACAAATTCCGACGACATTACTTGCTCAAGTCGATAGCAGTATTGGTGGCAAGACCGGAGTCGACTTTTTATCCTATAAAAATATGGTCGGAGCATTTCACATGCCAGCTGCAGTATATATGAATCTGACACTGCTGAATACTTTGCCTGAAATACAATTTATCAGCGGAATGGGCGAGATTATAAAACATGGATTGATTCGTGATGTTGTATATTATAATTGGCTGGCATCACATATGACCGATATCATAAAGAAAGATCAGATGGTTCTGGAAGAAATGATTTTTCAAAGTTGCAACATCAAAAAGGAAGTCGTTGAATTGGACCCTACCGAAAAAGGAGAGAGGGTGTTACTTAATTTTGGGCACACAATCGGACATGCTGTTGAGAAGTTATCTGAGTTTTCTCTGCCGCACGGACAATGCGTAGCTCTTGGTATGAGGTCTGCACTTTATCTGTCTAATAAGTATGGTACTTTTTCTGATCAAGATCTTAACAAAGCTTTGGAATTACTTGATCATTTCAAATTTCCGTCTTCAGTTGCAAATTTATCCGCAGAAGATATTCTTTTTGCCACAAAATCTGACAAAAAGATGAAACAGGGAAAAATAAAATTCATCCTGTTAGAGGCACCTGGTAAAGCATACATGGATTCTGATCTCTCAGATCTGCAATTATTAGAGTCCATAAATTATATAATTGAGGATATATCATGAAAAAAATTTTTCACCTATTCATATATACAATATTAGTACTAATTCTTTTCTCATTTGATCAAATAACAAAGTATCTTGCAGTAGTTCACCTAAAGAATCAAAGTCCAATTCCCATTATTGATGGCATTTTTGAATTATATTATCTGGAAAACAGAGGTGCAGCATTTGGCGTATTAGAACAACAAAAAATCTTACTTGTATTTGTCACCAGCACACTGTTGATTCTATTGATACTGTTTTTATTCCGGATTCCAGATGAAAAACGATTTCTATTATTAAAGGGCATTGTGATTTTCTTGATCAGTGGTGCACTCGGAAACCTGATTGACAGGATTCGAAATGATTATGTGATAGACTTTTTTTTCTTCAAACCAATCAATTTTCCGGTATTCAATGTTGCAGATATCTATGTAACTACCGCTGCCGCTGCATTTGCTGTTTCGATATTGTTCATTTATAAAGAAGAAGATTTAAATAGAATTTTACCTGGATTTTTTAATAAGAAGTGATTTGGAGGGCCTTTTGAGACAAACATATCGTTTTACAGTAGAAAGTGAATTTGAAGGAGAGCGCATTGACAAATTTCTATCCTTCCAGTTGCCGGAAGTCTCCAGATCAGCGCTGCAGCGCCTGATCCGGGAGGGCGAAGTTATCGTCGATCAACGAAATGAAAAAGCGAATTTCAGAGTATCAAAAGGCAATGTCATCCACATTACGATTCCTGACGCTATAGACAGCGAAATATATCCAGAGAATATTCCTCTGGATATTTTATATGAGGACGAAGATCTTTTAATTGTAAATAAGCCAAAGGACATGGTCGTACATCCCTCAGCCGGTCATATGGAGGGAACTCTGGTAAATGCCGTGATGTATCACAGTAAAGACAGCCTTTCTGGTATCAATGGTCAGATCAGGCCAGGGATCGTACATAGAATCGACAAGGATACCACAGGTTCATTAATTATTTGTAAAAATGATGAAGCTCATATAGACATTGCCAAACAGATCAAGGACCATACTGTAAAAAGAATTTACAGAGGGATTGTCCTTGGTCATGTGAAAGAGGATGAGGGTACGATAACTAGTGATATTGGACGACACAACAATGATCGAAAGAAGATGGCCGTCGTGTCAAAGAACGGAAAAACTGCAACGACGCATTTTCGTATCATTGAGCATTTAAAGAATGCGACCTATATGGAATTCGAGCTTGAAACAGGACGGACTCATCAGATTCGCGTCCATATGGCATCCATAGGCCATCCTCTTTTAGGAGATACGGTCTATGGTCCAAAAACAAATCCCTATCATTTGACCGGTCAGACCCTCCATGCTCAGACAATAGGTTTTGTACACCCTAAACAAAAGCAGTATATGGAATTTAGTGCTCCTTTACCTGCCTATTTTTTAGATCTATTGACCAAGTTAAGATGAATGATTACATGCTTCGATATACATTTTACTCAAAAAGTATTATAATAGAACTATACTAGCAACGAGGTCGAGGATAGATCGCCCTGGTTCCTGACTGCATGAAAGGTGTGTGATATTATGAATAAAGAGATTTATACTATTGGACGAGAATTTGGAAGCGGTGGTATTGATATCGGTAAATCTTTAGCCGAGAAGCTTGGAATTTCATTCTACGATAAAAATTTACTTCAAAAAGCAGCAAAAGACAGTGGCTTTGCGGAAGAGATCTTTGAAAAACATGATGAGCGGCCAAGTAGCAGCTTTCTTTATTCCCTCGTTATGGATAGTTATTCGCTGGGTGGCTATACAACAGCACCATTTCTCGATATGCCGCTGAACCACAAAATATTTCTTGCACAGTTTGATACGATTAAAAAAATTGCCGAAAATGAATCTTGTGTTATCGTTGGGCGTTGTGCAGACTATGCGCTATCTGAAAATCCAAATCTGATCAGTGTTTTTATTCATGCTGATAACGATTTTAAAATTGACAGAATTACGAAATCAATGAATATATCAAAAGAGGAAGCACAAGATCTGATCCATAAGACAGACAAGCATCGGTCAAGCTATTATAATTACTATACCAGCAAGAAATGGTCTAGTTCCCAAAGCTATAATCTGACACTTGACAGCAGCAAACTCGGTGTCGAAGGATGCGTGCAAATGATACTGAAGTTTCGGGAAGAAATGTCAAAATTTAAAGATGAAACAAAATAAAACAACATTTCCTGTAAAATAGACCGGAGGCAAAATCCCCCCCGGTCTTATTTCATTTAATCTTGTGTATGCATTAAATTTCTATATCTATTTTCCAGCCATTCATCCGAAAATGTCTTTTCCACATACTTTCCGATCCATGTAGTTGCTTCTATATCTTTACTTCTGTTATTCATTTGATACAGTGCAACCGTTGTAACTGAAATATTAACTGTGAAGAAAACAACCAAAATCCAGGTGATCACCCTGCCGGTAATGATAGGAAGCTTCTCGATCCAATGGCTGATCCATGGGTAACAGATCTTGATCCAGATCAGGGAAGCAATGCCCCAGAAGAAGCTATAGAGTAGGTTTACACGTCCGTCAATATTAAAGGGAATATTACTATAATCCCAAAATACGACACCAAAGACCACTTCAGTGAAGACAGAACAGATGTATTCAAATAGACCGCCAAGTACGGTACCGGCAATTAAGATAAAACGATCACTTTTATCAATGAACCAGTGAAGAGAGTAGGTCAAAAATACCCCTCCAATACCCCACACTACAGAGAACTGTCCAAACACCAAAGAACTTCGACTCATCAGCTGTCCATCTACAGCCCAGCAAAAGATTGTTTCAATAAATGCACCAACGATAGAAGCGATCACAAAAATCCAAAATAGCTTGTAAAATCCAAATCCCTGCGCAAACACTTTTTTTCCTGCCAGCTTTATCTTATGCTCACGAGGATGTGTTACCTTTCTCTCTAATTCTTCTTTCTTTTCATTGAATCGATCTAATACTGTTCTGACATTTTCAAGCATGATATAAATCCTTTCTTTGACTTTCAATGAATCAGTTACCTGTGCGCCATCATTGACAAATAATTAACTTAATTATAGATGATGGAGCACATATATTCAATCTTCAAATTTAAAAGGCACTGAGATAGGAGTGAAAAGAAATTGATAACTGAAACCAAATTATGGTAGAATCCTTCAGAAAAAGTATTTTTCAAAAAAATTGGATAGAGCCGGTCTGAAAAATTATTATTATTAAAAAACAGTAAGGAATATGCATAAAAAATGCTAGGAGAGGGCGGTTTGCCATCAAACATCTTAATTGCTATAATAGAAACAGCATAATAAACTGGAGGTATCAATGAATACAAATACTAAAAAAATACTGTTCAACGAATTGCTGACAACGTTTTCCGAACTGCCAGCAGAATTTGAGGATCAAATCGTACTGTATCAGGAGTATATGATGATGTACAGCTGTGCACTGAAAGAGGTCGTTACGAAGTTTGAAATACTCAATGATGAGCTGAAAGTAAGACATCAGCGAAGCCCAATTGAATTTATACAGTCGAGAGTCAAAAGACCAAAGAGCATCTTGGAAAAGATCCAGAGAAAGGGATATGAGCCATCCCTGGAATTTTTCGATCAAATCAACGATATTGCAGGTGTTCGCATTATTTGTTCCTTTATCGATGATATCTATGAAGTCGTATCCATGTTTTTAAAACAAGATGACATTACATTGATCCAATGCAAAGATTATATTAAAAATCCAAAGGAGAATGGTTATCGAAGCTATCATTTGGTCGTAGAGGTACCAGTTTTCTTTTCTGATGTAAAAACACCTTTAAAGGTCGAAGTGCAGGTCCGTACAATAGCGATGGACTTCTGGGCAAGTTTAGAGCATCAACTCAAATACAAGAAGGGACTTTCTCATGCAGGTGAACTGACAAATCGATTAAAGGATAGTGCGGATCGAATTTCTGTTTTAGATGTTCAAATGCAGGGAATTCGAAAAGATATAGAACAACATAACAAGATATATTCACAAAATGAAAAATAGAAAATAGAATTTGCTAAATTTCTTGATTTATTGCAAATTTCAGTATATTATAAGAATATCAATTTAAACGATCTGACCTGTAGTAATAAAGGCAGACGGAGGGAGATTATTATGTCTAAAGAAGGAAGAAAAATAAGTTGGGGATCACTAATTCTTGGAATATTACTATTGATTCTCGGAATTTATTCCATTGCCCACCCAGGAGTAAGCTTATTAAGTGTAGCATTTGCATTTGGTGTCATTACAGTTGTACGTGGAATTTATCAGATCATAGCACAGCGAGAATTGAAAAAGAATCCAGAAGCAGTGGAAGGCGGCATGAAAACAGGATGGCTGTTGGCACTCGGAATCATGAATATTGTATTTGGCGTCATTATTCTTTTTAACTGGATTGCAAGTGCAGTTGTTTTACCATACGTATTTTCAGCTTTATTCCTTGCTGATGCGATTATTAGTATGTTTGGTCTGCCAGCATTAAAAAGAGAAGGAACCGGAAGC
Organism: Lachnospiraceae bacterium; assembly: GCA_047974745.1. Classification (GTDB taxonomy): domain Bacteria; phylum Bacillota; class Clostridia; order Lachnospirales; family Lachnospiraceae; genus JBKECO01. The sequence continues at coordinate 226,540 of JBKECO010000003.1, read as the reverse complement.
AAATTTTGGATTCGTTTAGTGCTAAGTGTGCTTTCCGTAATCGTTGGTATCTTAATGCTGATGCATCCAATCTATGCAGCATTTACCCTGGTGTTCCTGGTAGGTTTCTATTTTACAATGTCTGGAATCGAACACATTATTCAGGCATTCAGATCATAACAGCATTGCTGTATATGTTTCTGTGATGCAAGTCATTGTTTCATTATTAGCAGCATAATGAACCGGTAATTTCATGTAACCTGTGAAATTACCGGTTTTTGCATAGAAAAATTCAGTTTGGTCTTGTATGTAAAGAGGGTGATATGAATCATAACATTTCTATCTATTCGCAAAAGACAGCTTTAACGAAATGATTTGACCACTTTATTATCTTAATTGATTACCATTTATCAGTCAAGACCAAAGTCGTCAGAATCTAAAATTATTGTAAATGGTCCATCATTGACTAGTGAAACCTTCATGTCGGCACCAAATATACCGCATTCAGTCGAATATCCCTCTGCGCTACATTTTGCCTTAATATATTCATATAAGGAATCCGCCAACAGTGGATTTCCGGCTTTCATAAAAGAAGGGCGATTTCCTTTTTTACAGTCAGCATACAAAGTAAATTGAGAAACCAGCAACAATTCGCCGTTAACATCACTCAGAGATAGATTTGTTTTACCAAACTTGTCCTGAAAAATTCTGAGTCCAAGCATTTTTTTGATCAATTTATCCGCCTGTTCCTTCGTATCATCCTGGCTGACACCTATCAGGATTAGAAACCCTCTGTGGATGCTGCCTACTATATGGTCATCAACTTCGACTTTTGCCTTTTCTACACGCTGTATTATAAATTTCATATTGCTCTCCTGCCTAAGTTTTCTGTTATGAATTCTACAATAATTTCATAAAAAAATCAATTTCTAATTGTGTTTTACGAATAGTTCAAGTATGATGAAAGAAAAAAGGAGCGACATATGAAAGAACGGACATATCATGATAATAGAGATATTGAATTAGAAAAGAGACTACGTCAGCAACTTGCATTACTACCCCACTTCTGTCGAGAATACTTTGTTGGTATCGAACCCACCACTTCTTCCCTTACTCGAAATGCCTATGCCTATGACCTTGGTGTCTTCTTTACCTATATGCATGAAAATAACCCGATTTATAAAAAAAAGGATATCACTGATTTCCCTATTGAATTACTAGACGAGATCCATTCCACCGATATTGAGGAATATCTGAATTTTCTGAAATATTACGAAAAAGATGGTTCTGAGCACAGTAACAAGGAGCGCGGTCTTTCGAGAAAATTAGCGAGCCTGCGAAGCTTTTATAATTACTTTTATCGGTGTGAAAAAATAAGGACTAATCCAGCGAGCCTGGTTCGAATGCCTAAAAAGCACGAAAAAAATATAATCAGACTGGATGTAGATGAGGTGGCCAGTCTTTTAGATGAAGTGGAATCAGGAGAGAAACTAACGGAGAAGCAAAAAAAATATCACGAACAAACGAAGATTCGTGACTTGGCTATAATTACTCTTTTGCTAGGCACCGGCATTCGTGTATCTGAATGTGTAGGACTCGATATCAATGATGTAGATTTTAAAAACAATGGAATCCGAATTTTGCGCAAAGGTGGGTCTGAATCCATTGTATATTTTGGAGATGAAGTAGAATCTGCGCTGTTGGACTATTTGGAGGAAAGAAAAAAAATTGAATCATTTCCAGGATTCGGTAATGCCCTGTTTCTATCTCTTCAGAAAAAAAGAATAAATGTCCGCTCTGTGGAAAACATCGTGAAAAAGTACTCTAAATTAGTTACGACTCTTAAAAATATTACCCCCCATAAGCTCAGGAGCACATATGGAACAAGCCTATACAGGGAAACGGGCGACATCTATCTTGTTGCAGATGTACTTGGTCACAAGGACGTAAATACAACGAAAAAACACTACGCATCTATTGCAGACAATCAGAGAAGAATGGCTGCAAAGGCAGTCCGGCTACGGGAGGATTAAAGACCTTATAAAGCACATCTACTATCCATAAGGATGTCTTATTACAATTCGTGATAGATCGGTTCTCTTTCCCGGAATGTACAAAAATTACGATAGCCAATTTCCTTTAATTGTTTGCGCACATATGCCATATGATCCCCCAGATGCTCTGTTGTATGAGCATCTGATCCAAGAGTGATGATCTCCCCGCCCAGCTCGTAATAGGTCTGAAGTATTTTTCTGGATGGCATCAGATCCTGTTCAATCTCCTGTCACCTTGCTGTACATTTTACAAATTAATAATTCCATTCCTCTCTTAGGACTGCAAATACACAGTCATCACACCAGTTTTCATTCAACAAAAGACTTTTTTTAAAATGAGCTTCTTGTCGAAATCCCAGACCTCTAAGTAATCGAATCGACCTGTGATTCTCAGGGTCCACCGAGGCAGTGATTCTATGTTTATTCCAGACCGAAAATGCGTAATTAATCAGTGCCCTTACTGCTTCAGACGCATATCCTTGTCCATGGCTAAATGGAGACAGGCTGTAACCGAGTTCGATCTGATGATAATCAACAAAATGAATACCGATATCCCCGATCATTGTACCATCATGCTGACAAATTGCAATCTGCAGCCATGTATTAATCGTATTTGGATATAACATACTGTTATTATAAATAATCCCTTCGATTTCTCCTATATTATCCGGTTTCCAGCTTTGAAATTTATATACATCAGGCATTGATCTATAATTAAAAAACAAATACTTATCTCTCATTTCTAACTTACGTAAATAAAGCCGTTCAGTCCAAATTTCGTTAAAATCCCTCATGCTAATGATGCTCCTTCAAAATACAAATCTATCTGTTCATTAAATATAACAGCTATGTATTATTCTTCTTATTTTATCATTTTTTTATCAACTCGTATATAGACAGTCAGTTTATTTGATAAAATAAATGCAAAATGCGGTAAATAATATAAAAGGCGACGATATCTATCTTCGTCGCCTTAACTTCTTCAATTTTATGATGCTGGGTCAAAATATTGTTATGCCCTGTAAATCTCCCATTGGCTTAATCCAGATTTATTTGACGTTCAATGTACTCCTGAATCATATTTTGTACATAGAGAGCAGTTTCCGCAGTTTTCATCGTTCGGTAGGACTCATATGGGATAGGTTTCAGATAATGGATCTGTGCGCTTACCGGTTTCAATGAAAGACCAGAAAACACCTTATAAGAATCAATGATCGCAACTGGCACAATCGGCGCCATTGCTTTGTACGCACATTTGAATGTACCTGCTTTGAATTCAGAAACTGTATTCTGCGTATAGAACTCATATCCTCCTTCTGGAAATATGATATAGTTCTTCCCATCTTTGACCTCTTCAGACACTTCATTAATGACTCTTAACGCTTGTCGTACATTATCCTTCTCAAGGCGCTTTCCCTGCAAAAGGTCAATGAATTCCTTGACCAGTATTGTGTTAGATTTCATTTTATCCATTACGATGGAACATGGTCTTCGATGCGTATCAATAATTCCTAATGCATCGAACTTGCCCTGATGGTTCGGAAACATAATATAGCCATTCTCAGAAGGCAAATTTTCAAGTCCATGTGCTGTGGTAGTGATTTTGCCAGTTATTTTCATAATATGCACTACATGTCGTGCCAGATGATATCTCTTTTCCATTGAATATTTTTCAATGTTCTGCGCCTGTGTCCTCATTTTTAAAATGATATAGGGTGCTCTAAAAAGATTCATAATAATTACATATAAAAATCGTATCATTGTTAGGTATCTCCCTCATTCGAGAGATATTATATCGTGTCTGACGAAAAAAAACAACCCAGTGAACCATTAAAGCTCAATCACTTCATAATATGGAATTACCAAATATTCTCCGGCAGTAATCTGGTCTTCCTGAATATGATTTAACATCTTGAGTTCAGTGACATATTTCTGTATATTTGCATTCGAACCACCACAATATGTTTCTGCGATTTCCCAGAGTGTATCCCCTTCTTCTATTTGCAAGCTGGTATAGCACTTCTCTGTTGAATACTGTGCCGCTGCCTGTGTCTGTGTTGACTCTAAGAGACTGCTGACTAAAAGGAATGTCAGAACAACAGCCATAAATATTGAAAGTGTTAATAATACTTGCTTGTGCTGAACTCTCATCATTGGTTTCCCTGCCATAATAGTACCCCCATCTAGAATTTGCATTTGCGGATATTTAGAACATGTGTTTGGTCTAATTATATCAATCGAACACTTGTTTGTCAATATAAAATCGAACAGATTTTCGGAATATTTGTTTGCTTTTTCAAATTTGCTATGTTACTATTAACTTAGCAAATAATGAAGGAGGTCACATGATGGCATATGGCAAAATCTCTGCCAAGCAGACTGAAATCTTAGAATTTATTAAAAACGAACTATTGAATAAGGGTTATCCACCTGCAGTGCGCGAGATCTGTGAGGCTGTTCGATTAAAATCAACCTCCTCTGTTCATGCACATCTTGAAACATTGGAGAAGAACGGATATATACGAAGAGATCCTACAAAACCAAGGGCAATTGAGATCATAGATGATAATTTTGGAATTTCACGAAGAGAGATGGTCAGTGTTCCTGTGCTTGGAGAAATTTCAGCTGGTATGCCAATGCTGGCAGTCGAAAATATTCAGTCCTATTATCCTATCCCTACCGAATATATGCCAAATCAAGATACTTTTATGTTACGTGTTAAGGGTGATAGCATGATTAACGTCGGTATTTTTAACGGAGATCTCATTCAGGTCAAGCGACAAAATACTGCTTCGAATGGAGATCATGTTGTCGCACTGATCGATGACTCTGCTACAGTAAAGACTTTCTATAAAGAAAATGGTCATTACAGGCTGCAACCTGAGAATGACAGTCTCCAACCGATCATTATTACTGAAGTAACGATACTTGGTAAGGTTTGCGCAGTTTTTCGATTTTACTAGGCTGAAGAGACACTGTTTTGTTTTCCTAAAGGTTACTGTTTGTTCAAATTAAACGAGATGATTTGCCAAATATTTCTTGGCAGATCACCTCGTTTATCATAGTTGTGAATTGGTTTGAAATTAAATTATTCGCCTTTCATGGCTGTAAGATCACTGATCCCCATGATTTTTCCATCTCTCCAGATCCTTTCAAGATCATAGAACAAACGATCCTCTTTTGAAAATAAGTGCACAATGATATCGCCATAATCCATCAAGATCCATGAGGAATGATTGTTTCCTTCAATTTGTTTTGGAGAAATACCTTCTTTATGCATTGCTTCATCTACTGCATCTTTCATTGCAAGAAGCTGATTTTGATTCGATCCATTTGCAACAATAAAATAGTCAGCCATTACAGATATCTCTGAGATATCGATGACTTTTACATCTTCTGCTTTTTTTTCATCTAAAGCTGCACATGCCAGCTTTGCCAGTGTTATTGAATTCATTTTGGTACCCTTTCTGTTTTATCTTTTATCCATCAGATATGTCATATCTGTCTTACCTGTCCTGTTTCTCTTGTTTGTTCATTCTGTTTTGAATGATTTCTTTATAATAATCAAATGCATCCAGTGTTAGCGTATCCATAACACGATCTGACTCTTCCAAAAATGCGATCGTCTCTTTTAATACCATATATACCGCTAGATCCAAATCAAAAAATGCTGTTTTTCTTATTTCCTTCAGTTCCGGAATATGTTTTCTGTTTGGTTCAATATAGTCGGAAACAAAAATGATTTTTTCAAGAGTCGTCATATCTGGTTCCCCTGTCGTATGAACAGCGATTGCATTTAAGACCTCAGCATCCGTGATTCCATATTTATTCTGTGCAAGGCATACGCCGGCTTTTGCATGCAATAAAGATGGATTGTTCAGCTCAACATGTCTCATCTTCATGTTATTGATCAAACAGACCTCAAGCTGGTCAGGATCCTTCATGCTTTTAGCGCAATCATGCAATAGACCTGCTGTCATCGCCTTTTCTACATCAATATCATGCTGCATGGCAAGAGCAGCTGCCATATACATTACACCAACTGTATGCTCCATTCGATGTTTTGTTAATTTCTTTTTCAAATCCTTTTTTATAGCGATCAATTGTTCTGTCATGCCATATCCTCGCACATTTTTAGATATCAAGATAAAGATTTTCTCTATTTATAAAGCCTTCCACCTGCTTTGGTACCATATAACGAATTGATTTTCCATCATGCACTCGCTTTCGGATCTCCTTTGAAGAAATTGAATAATTTGGAGAATGAAGTTTGTAAATTTTTGCATGATACTTACGTTTTATATGCGAAATATATCGATCCATATCAGGTCCATCGATCTCATCTCGAACTGCGGCTAAGATCGTTGCAAATCTGCAGATTTGCTCAGGCTCCCGCCAATATTCAAAATCCTTTAATGAATCTCCTCCCATAATAAAATAGAGAGTCGCATCACGAAATTTCATACTTAGTTTTTCTAACGTTTCAAATGTATAGCTTGTTCCGGTGTTTTTTAATTCGATTTTTGAAAGCTGAAACTTTTTGTTCTCTGATATTGCTTTTTGCACCATGACACACCGCTTTTCTCCATCTGTTACCTCGTCGGCATCTTTATGAGGAGAACGACCAGTCGGTATGAAAAGAACCTGATCGAGATCAAATTCGTCTGCAGCACTTTGAGCTATTATTAGATGTCCATTATGAATCGGATCAAATGTCCCACCCATAATTCCTATTTTTTGCTTCATCTCATCCACCATTATTTGAAAACACTCCTACAGCTGTGTATTTTTAACCTGTGGAAGCTCGATTTTAGGTTTCTTTTTTGAAATTCGAAAAAGTACGATTTTCTTTCCTATCACCTGAACCACTTCTGAATGTGTACGCTCCGCAAGTATGGACGCCATTTCTCTTGGATCATCGAAACAGTTCTTTAAAACTGTAATTTTGATCAATTCCCTTTTTTCAAGCGCATCGCTTACTGCAGCTACGATTTCAGGTGTTAAGGATGCCTTTCCGATTTGAAAAATAGGCTGTGTATTTGATGCTAATTTCATCAAGTATGCTCTTTGTTTACTATGCAGCATAAAATTCCCTTCTATCTACAATATGTAGACATAATTATATTATTGTAATCTATTATACCTGGATCGGCTGATGCTCTGTTCAAAGCAGTCAGCTATTTATAGTATTCAAATTGATGACCATAAATTTTGACAGTATCTCCGTCCTCAATCCCAAGATTCACAAGATCATCAAGTATTCCTTGTTCCTTTAGAAATTTCTGAAAGAATAAAAATCCCTTTTCGGACTCGATATTCGTATAACCGAGCATCTTCTCGATTTTTGGACCTTCAACAATATAATTTCCTTCTTCATCTTTTTCTACGGTATAGGATTCTTCCTTAAAGAACAGGAGTGCAGGATCAAACTCTGACTCATAAACAATAATTTCATCCGGCATGGCAGATAGCATATCCTGAATATAGAACATAAGCTCCCGTAATCCCAAACCACTCACAGCTGATATTGGAAAGACCTTAATATTCTTTGTCTCAAATTCATTTTTCAGCTTCGAAATGATCTCATTTTCCCCTTCAAAGATCGCATCTATCTTATTTGCTGCTATGATCTGAGGCTTTTTCAAAAGTTCTGGATCGTAGGATTCAAGTTCACGATTGATTGCGTGGATATCCTCGATTGGATCTCGTCCCTCTACAGATGCAGCATCCACCATATGTACAATGATCTTCGTACGATCTATATGACGAAGAAATTCCAGTCCCAGACCAACTCCTTCTGATGCACCTTCAATCAGCCCTGGAATATCAGCAATGACAAATCCCTTGCCCTCACCCAGATCTACAACGCCAAGATTTGGGTTCAATGTAGTAAAATGATAGTTGGCGATTTTAGGCTGAGCATTTGTGACTCTTGACAGCAATGTTGACTTTCCTACATTAGGAAACCCTACTAGCCCCACATCTGCAATCACCTTCAGCTCCAAGAGAACTTCAATTTCGATAGCATCTTTTCCCGGTTGAGCATACTTAGGCGCCTGCATGGTAGGTGTAGCAAAGTTCTGATTTCCCAATCCTCCGCGGCCGCCTCTTAATAAGACCTGTTTTTTGTTTTCGCCTGACATATCTGCGATTACTTTACCTGATTCTGCATCTTTTATGACGGTCCCCTCGGGAACCTTTAATATCAGATCCTGTCCATTTTTGCCGGAACAGTTTCGTTTTCCGCCCTCTTCCCCATTCTGTGCACTGAATTTGCGTTTAAATCGAAAATCACTGAGGGTGTTGATTCCATCATCCACCAGAAAAATGACATCTCCGCCCTTGCCTCCATCGCCGCCGTCCGGTCCGCCATTAGGAACATATTTTTCCCTTCGGAAGCTGACATGTCCATTGCCACCTTTTCCTGATTTAATAATAATTTTTGCTCTGTCAGCAAACATATTCCACCTCTATTTTTCTCAAAAAGAGAAAATAGACTCAGCCATTACAGCGAGTCTATTCTGTCTACTTATTCGTTGCTGGCCACTGGATAAACGGAAGCCTGTTTTTTATCTCTTCCTTTTCTTTCGAATCTCAATACACCATCGACTAATGCGAATAATGTATCATCTCCACCGATACCAACATTATTTCCAGGATGGATTCTTGTTCCACGCTGTCTGTATAGAATATTACCAGCTTTCACGAACTGCCCATCTGCTCTCTTTGCACCTAATCTCTTTGACTCAGAGTCACGACCATTTTTGGTTGATCCAACTCCCTTTTTATGTGCAAAAAACTGAAGGTTCATAGTTAACATATCTTACACCTCCTCGAAGTTAAGAATGATATAATCATTTCCATAATTATTTTGTATTGCCTGCAAGCCAAGAACTAATGACTTCATGAATAGGTCAGCTTCTTTATAAGCAGGTTGAAGAAAATTAAGGGTAATCCGCCCTGTTTCTTCGTCAGAGTCAGTCTCAAATTTTTCATTCGAGAATATGGCTATAGAATTTATCGTATTGATAACTAAGGCTGAAACCCCAGCGCAAACAAAATCCTGACCATATTCACCAAATGCAGCATGACCTGTGCAATCAAAACCTGTATACTGCCCATTCGTATTTCTGTAAATCGTAACGCGAGTCATCTGGTCATACCTGATGATTATACATTAATCTTGTCGATCGTCACGCGTGTGAATGACTGTCTATGTCCATTCTTCTTGTGATAACCGGTTTTTCTCTTGTACTTGTATACGATTACTTTCTTTCCTCTGCCTTCTTTAACTACAGAAGCTTCTACAGAAGCCTTCGCTACAGAATCTCCAACTTTCATTTCTCCATCACTTACTGCAAGAACCTGATCGAAAGTTACTTTCTCACCAGCTTCTAAACCAAGCTTTTCAATGGTAATGATATCGCCTTCAGAAACTTTGTACTGTTTTCCACCTGTTGCTATGATTGCGTACATTTGGCACCTCCTATTTATCATTACTCGCCAGTTATGGTGCTGTCCCAAAGACAGTCTTTTTAACCTCACTGTGCGGCATACTCATAAAATATATCAAAAGCAAGGTCAAATGTCAATAGAATTCTAAGATATTTGTCTGTTTCTGTTCGGATCTCAACTGTTCATACAGACTTGTTTTGATTTTCTTTCGAGTCACCTCCACAAGACCGAGTTTTGTAATATCTATTACACGGGATGGAACAGAATCTTGTTTCAAGAAGTCCCGAAGATCCTGAAGTAGTTTTTTCTCCAGCTCCGGATCTTCCATATTGATAAAATCAATGATACATATTCCAGATATATTACGAAGTCTCAACTGGAACGCAATTTCCTTTGCAGCCTCACGGTTGATGTCATAGAAAAAGTCCTTTTTCCTGCTCTGATTCTTTCCACTGTTCACATCAATTACAAACAACGCCTCCGTCAGTTCTAAGATCAGATAAGCTCCGGATTTTAACCATACTTTCTTATTGACAGCGTCTTTTATTTTATATTTTATTCCATACAGACTCGAAAGGGTGATCGAAGTGTCCAAGTACAAGTTCGCTATGTTTGCAACCTGACCTAAAGATTGATGCCTTGTGATTTCCTGGAAAATATCCAAACTGTCAGTGAATAGTTTGTCCGACATTTCATCAACAATGAGGCCAAGCAGCGGTCTAATATAGGCAGGCATACTTTCATACAAAATTGAAAAGCAGGTACGATATTTAGACTTCTCAAGTATTTGAATCATAAGTTCCTGATATCGCGCAAGCTCATCATTTATTTCTGAAAGTGCAGCTGATTCACAACTGCTTCTCATAATGATTCCAAAACGATCATTCTCCTGATCCGCAAAAAATTCTTTGATCGACTGCCTTTTCTCAGCTGTTATTTTTTTGGACATTCCAAACGTAGTATTGCCAGTAGTCAGTACAACAAAATTGCCGCTTAATGTGAGCTTTGACGATACGACAGCCGCTTTATTTCCACTAGGTTCTTTAATGACTTGCACCAGAAGCTCATCTTCTTCGCACCACTTTGCTTCCCTTTGCCTCTTGATCGGAATGGGGTCGATCATCTGATTATAGGGAAGATAGCCCATCACTCCCGGTTCTAATTCTACGAATGCGGCCTGGATCGACTCCTGCATTTTTTTTACTTTTGCAATACAGATTCTTTCTAGAAGTCTTCTTTCATCCATCTTACTGCAGTTGATTTCTGCGAGTCTGTCGTCCTCGAACTGACTGGTTACTATAAATTCTTCATTGTTAAGAGTTTCTTTCGTTATAACAATTCTCTTATTCAATTTCCTCACCTATTCTATTTAGAGAAATCAAGGAATTTCCTATTGATGTAAAGGTATCCAGTCGATGTACCATGAAACAATCTGGCAAAAATACCTGCCCAAGTGACAGATACATTGCTTCTAACACAAGCTCAGGCTTTACATTATCCGTACTTCCTGTTGAAACGGTCAAATTGAATCCATTCTGGCCATCTTCTTCAGAGACGGAAAATTGATAAATGAGAGGTCTCAAATTGACTTCTCGTTCTGATTTTTTGGTTTTCTTTGTGATCATCAAGACATCTCGATTTAATAGTTCTGACATTTCTGTAAGAATACCGGCATCCGGTATGGATGACTGATTTTTATATGTAAGTCTGTATGATGCCGCAGTCACTGCTGCCATAGCCTTTTGATCAGTCTCAGCCAGTTTACGATACGATATGACTTTAATACCATCCACCATGATACGATTGAGTGCAGCAATTGATTCCTCTGAAGTACCTGAACTATTCACTTCAATATCCAGATAGTCTCCATCGCTGGTAACTCCAACTCCAAGGGGAGATGCAAATGACATGATCTGATGTGGTGAAAAACCACCCGAATAGGCAATATCAATCTTAGCCAGACGCATACATTTTTGAAAGAACCGCATAAAATCCAGGTGACCGACGTACTTCATGGAGCCATGTTTTTCAAATCCAATTCTAATTTTCAAAGCAAACACCTCCACCATAAACTGTCGCTCCACAAGCACTGCATTTTGTTTTACAGTTATCGGTAATTTCTGACTGCATAGCCCTCTCCCACTCTTTTATCATAAAATCTTTTGAAACACCAATATCAATAAAATCCCAGGGCAATTTTTCGTCCAGTGATCGCTGTCTTATTGTATAAAAGTCTGGGTCAATATCAGTCTGCTCAAAGGCCTGAGGCCATCTGTTAAAATCGAACTGATCACTCCAGGCATCAAAAAGACAACCATTTTCATAAGCATTCTGAATGGTCTTGGATAGTCTTCTGTCACCTCTGGCAAACACGCCCTCCAAAATCGTAACATCCGCATCATGCCAGTTATATCGTATGCTTTTCCTGTTCAGCTGCTCCTTCACTGCTTCATTCACCGTTCTTGCACTGTTTAAATAATGTTCTCTAGAGTACATTTGCGCCCATTGAAACGGTGTAAAAGGCTTTGGAATGAAAAAAGAGGTAGAAATCGTGATCTGACATTTTCCATTGCGCTCTTCCTTCGGAATCTCATAGTATCTTGCTGCAATTTCATTTGCAAGCTGTGGGATCGCAATTTGATCCTCCGTGGTTTCTGTTGGAAGTCCCAGCATAAAATAAAGCTTTACTTTCTGCCAGCCGCCTTCAAATGCAGCTCCGGCTCCGTGGATAATATCTTCCTCACTGATCCCCTTATTGATAACATCCCGCATCCGCTGGGACCCAGCCTCTGGTGCAAAAGTCAGGCTGCTTTTACGGACATCTTGTACTTTATTCATCACATCGAGGGAGAACGAATCAATTCGCAACGAAGGCAGTGAAATATTAATTCCTTTTCCTTCACATTCCTCTATCAGAAATTGAATCAAATCCGGCAGCTTCGAATAGTCAGATGAACTGAGGGAACTGAGGGATATTTCTTCATGACCGGTATTTTCAAGTATAGCCTTAGCCTGTCTTTTTAGAACCTCAACATCCTTCTCTCTTGTGGGACGGTAGATCATTCCTGCCTGGCAGAATCGACATCCGCGAATACATCCGCGCTGGATTTCCAGTACGACACGATCCTGTGTCGCTTTGATAAAAGGTACAACTGGTTTCGCAGGATAGGTCGAATCAGAAATATCCATCACGATCTGTTTTGAAATAACTGCAGGAATGCTCTCCTCAACAGGCGAAAAGTTCTTGATCGTTCCATCCTCATAGTAATCGACAGCGTACAGGGACGGAACATAAATGCCGGGTATTTGTGATGCCATTTTCAAGAACAGCTGTCGATTCCAGCCAAGCACTTTGCACTTTTTGTATAGCTCGAACAGTGCATCATAACTGATTTCTCCTTCTCCGATATAAAACATATCAAAGAAATCTGCGATTGGTTCCGGATTATAAGAGCATGGTCCACCGCCGATCACCAAAGGATCCTGCTCTGATCTTTCACAAGAAAGTAATGGGATCTCAGACAGATCTAAAATCTGCAGAATATTGGTATAACACATTTCATATTGTAATGTAATGCCAAGGAAATCAAAGTCTTTTACCGGATCCTGACTCTCCAGTGCAAAAAGTGGTATTTTCTTCTCTTTCAGGATCTTATGCAGATCTGTCCAGGGGGAGTAGACTCTTTCACAGTATACATCACTTCGCTTGTTGAACATGTCATAGAGAATCTGCATACCCAGATGGGACATCCCTATTTCATAGACATCCGGGAAGCACATGGCGAAACGAATCGAAACATCCTCGGGGTTCTTTTTTACCATATTAATTTCATTCCCGATATATCTTGCGGGTTTATCGATCGACATCAAAATTTCGTCGGATAGTGCTAGTTGGTTCATTGATTTCTCCTTTAGGTCTTTTGAAACAGGTACATATGGATGCTATATTTTTTCAGAATGCGAGAACACAAGGTTTTCTGCAATCCATGGAAAAAAGAGCTCTGCTGAGCTCTTTTCATTCAGAAAGTCAATTCGTAAAAGAACTGTATTGATCCTTATCTCTGGGACAACTCCTGTGTGATATCTTCCCATGTGACGCCTTTTTGAGCCATTAGGACCATTAGATGATATAAGTAATCTGATATCTCGTACTTGATTTCATCATCATTTGGATTTTTTGCAGCTATTATGATTTCCGTATTCTCTTCGCCCATTTTTTTCAGAATCTTATCGATTCCCTTATCAAAAAGATAATTTGTATAGGATCCCTCTTTCGGATGTTCTTTTCGATCTTTGATTACATCATAGACACCTTCAAATACTTTAAGCGGATTTTTTTCTACGTATTCCTTTTTAACGATAGGATTGAAAAAACAGGACATCTTTCCGGTATGACAGGCAACTCCGATCTGAGATACTTTCGCAAGAATGGTATCATAATCACAATCTGCTGTCAGTGACTTTACGTATTGCAAATGCCCGCTGGTCAAACCCTTTGTCCAGATTTCATCTCTGCTTCTGCTAAAATAAGTCATTTTACCGGAAGTGATCGTTATTTGGAAGGCTTCTTCATTCATATAAGCTAGCATCAGCACCTCATCTGTTTTGTAATCCTGAACGATAACAGGAACCATGCCCTCAGAATTCTGCTTCAGATCAGACCATTTCAGTGCGGGATCAAAATTATCCATATGAATCCCGCTACTCATGAGTTCTGATTTTAAGCTCATGATATCCGTTTCTGTTGAATTGATGAACTCGCCGGCGATTCCTCTGACAATGTTTCTGTCCAGTAAGGAAAGAATAAAGCTTTTATTATATTCCTCGCAAACGATCACAGATGGGATCGTTGTAATGTTCTCTACAGCATCCAGCATCTTTTGGTCCATAACAAGCATTTCATGAAATGTCGTCTCCATTCGATCTCTGTTCTTAAAAATGAAATCCACATTCATCACAGAAACAAGTATTCTGTCTTTTCCAAATCTTTTTGCAGCTTCCTGGGCCAGCTCGATCATTTCCGATTTTGATCCGTTTAAAATCACTTGTAAACAACCTGTATAAAATATTTTCTTTATATCTTCAAAGCGGTTGATATTCCCACCTGCACATACTTTGATTTCAATATTTCGATTCAGCACCTTCATCATATGCAGATTTTTTTCGTGTTCCTCATCATCATCGGACAAATCAAATAAGATGATCTTATCAATACCACTGTCATTGTACATTTTTGCCAGATCGATCAGATCTCCAATTTCAGTATGATCTTCTGCTGACTTCACTGCTTTCCCATTCTTTAAGTAAATGGTCGCAACAATATTTTTATATTCCATAAGAATTATAAGCTTCCTTTCGTCGACAGTATTCCGGCTACACGAGAGTCATGACTACTCGCTTCATCCAGGGCTCTTGCAAATGCTTTGAACATTGCCTCAATTATATGATGATTATTGATTCCTGACAAGACTTTCAAATGAAGATTCATTCCGGCTGAGTAAGAAATCGCATAAAAAAACTCTTTCACCATCTCGGTCTCCATGTATCCGACACGTTCTGATGTGAATTCTGCATCAAAGGAAAGAAATGGTCTTCCAGACAGATCGATCGCACAAAGAACTAGTGTTTCATCCATCGGCAGAATGCAGCTCCCAAATCTTTTGATACCGGATTTATCTCCCAGAGCTTCTTTGATTGCGGAGCCAAGCACGATGCCTGTATCTTCTATTGTATGATGTGTGTCTACCGCAAGATCACCATTCACGATCAGTCGAAGGTCGAAAAAACCATGCTTTGCGAATCCTTCCAACATATGATCAAAAAAGCCAATACCGGAATTTACGTTCGAAGCACCGCTGCCATCCAGTGTCAGTTCCAGTTGAATATCTGTTTCCTTTGTTTTTCTCATTTGTTTGGAATATCGTTTATTCATAACTGCTGCTCCTCTTCAAAGCGAATACGGATTGACTGTGCATGTGCTGTTAACTGTTCACTTTCAGCAAACGCAATGATATCTTTATAGATCGGTTCCAGTGCTTCTCTTGAATATGATATGATACTTGATTTTTTAATGAAATCATCTACACCCAGGGGTGAGAAAAATTTGGCAGTTCCATTTGTTGGCAGAACATGATTTGGTCCCGCAAAATAATCTCCAAGGGGTTCGCTGCTGTATTCACCCAGAAAAATCGCTCCTGCATTTCGAATTTTTGTCATAACATGAAACGAATCCTTTGTGATGATCTCTAAGTGCTCTGAAGCAATATCATTCGCAGTCTGAATCATGTCTTCCATAGTTTCGGCAAGCAGAATGTATCCATACTGATCGATCGACTTCCTGATAATTTCACTTCTGGAAAGCTTCTTTGTGAGTTCATCTACTTCTATTGATACTTTTTCTGCAAGATTCTTACTAGTGGTTATTAGAATTGCAGAAGCCATCTCATCATGCTCCGCTTGAGAGAGAAGGTCTGCTGCTACATATTTTGCGTTAGCCGTCTCATCCGCTAACACCAGGATTTCACTTGGTCCTGCTATAGAATCTATACTGACATATCCAAAGACCGCTTTTTTTGCGAGTGCGACATAAATATTTCCAGGACCAACGATCTTATCTACTTTTGGAATCGATTGTGTTCCAAATGCCATTGCTGCGACTGCCTGGGCTCCGCCGATCTTATAAATACTGTCAACCCCTGCCTCCTTCGCAGCAACAAGGGTAGAGGCAGGAATCCTGCCATCCTTAGACGGTGGTGTTGTCATGATAATGTTATCTACACCAGCAATGTTTGCCGGAATCACATTCATCAGGACTGACGAAGGATATACTGCTTTGCCTCCGGGCACATACACACCTGCTCGTTCCATTGCAGAAATCTTTTGCCCGACGATAATACCATCTTTGCTCTCGAACCAGCTGTTTTGCATTTGTCTTCTATGATATGCTTCGATATTGCTCTTTGCCTTTTGAATCACTTCCAGCAGCTTGGGGTCGATTTGCTCATATGCCTCTGCAATTTCCTCATCCGTCACCCGAATCGTCTCGGCGGTTATATCAACGCCATCAAATTTTGATGTATATTCAAATACTGCCTGGTCTTTTCTTTTCCTTACATCTGCGATCAGCTCTGCAACACGAATTTCATATTCCTCATAGTTATTGGGACTTCTTTTCAGAAGCTGATTCAATATATCTGTTTTCGACTCCGAGGTCAGTTCTATTATTCTCATTGTATCCTCCATCTATGTATCAAGATCTCTCCAGAACACTTCGTAAATCACTGATAATTTTTGTGATTCGTTCATTTTCCATCTTCATGCTGACCTGATTCACTACCATGCGGGCTGAAAGCGGACATACTTCTTCCAATACCTCCAGACCATTCTCTCTTAGCGTTGAACCTGTTTCCACGATATCTACAATGACTTCTGAAAGACCTACGATCGGTGCAAGCTCAATTGAGCCATTCAGCTTAATGATCTCGACTGTTTGATGCTTTTTATTATAAAAATAATCCTTGGCTATTCGAGGGTATTTCGTTGCGACCCGGATCAGTTCATGATGCTGGAGCCGTTCTCTGGCACTCGGTGGACCGCATACACACATTCTGCAGGCTCCAAAGCCAAGATCGAGCACCTCATAAATATTTCTGCATTCCTCCAGAATCGTATCTTTTCCAACGATACCAATATCTGCTGCCCCATATTCAACATAGGTTGGTACATCAGGTCCCTTAGCAAGAAAAAATTTGAGTTTCAGCTCTTCATTCACAAAAATCAGCTTTCGTGTGTCTTTATCCTTCATTTCTTCACAGGTAATCCCGATCTTTTCAAACAGATCCAGGGCTGTCTTCGCCAATCTTCCTTTGCCTAAGGCAAATGTCAGATATTTCACTTCATTATACATGCTCAGTTTCTCCAATCATAAATTGTATCTTCGTTCTATGATTTCTGGCAGCATACTCCAAATAATCTTCTTTTGTATGCTCTGAATCAAAACAGATGATCTCTACTTTCTTTCCATCTGATCGCTTTTTCATCGCTGTAAAGATCGCCTCTTTTTGCCTGGAAGTATTGTAGATGATAAGCTCTGTATCTTCTTCAATGGGCGAAATAATATTTTGTCTTGTCAGTGCGGCAAAAAGCTGATCGATCACAATAGCAAATCCGATCGAAGCAGAGTTCTTTCCAAAGTGACTGAGAAGTTTATCATAGCGGCCTCCCTTTAAGACAGGCTCTCCGATCTGATAGGTATACCCTGCAAACACGATTCCGGTATAATACTGGTAACTGCTGATCATGCCCGGCTCATAGGAAATATATTTTTCGATTCCGTAGATCTCAAGTACACGGTATAATTCTTCCAGATGTACAAGAGCGTTCTTTATTTTAGGGTAGTCCTTCGCATATTCAAGAGCGATCTGTATATCAGAAAGTGCGGTATAAACACCGCCCATCATTTGAAAAAGCTTTCTCAGATCAGGATCGATCTTGAAATTAGAGATCACCTCTTCTACTCCAAAAAAATTCTTATTTGCAATCAGCTCTCGTAATTCATCCTCTGTTTCCTCATCCATTCCGGATGCCTCAAGCAGACCTGTAAAAAAATCAGCATGCCCAATGCTAAGCTGAAATTCTTCGAGTCCTGATGCAGTCAGGCATGCGACCGCCATAGAAATGATCTCTGCATCAGCCAGCACACTATTATCTCCGATCAATTCCGCACCCATCTGCAGATTTTCCTTTAATCTTCCCTGATAACTGCTGTGATTGATAAATGTATTTCCACTATAATAGAATCGGATCGGCATATCTTCATACATAAAATACTTGGCAGAAGCTCTGGCTACCGACGGTGTAATATCAGGACGCAGTACAAGGGTATTTCCTTCCCTGTCAAAAAACTTATAAAGTTCTTTGGATGGTGTCGTACCGATCTCATGACTAAAGATATCAAAAAATTCAAAGGTCGGTGTAATGATCGGATGATATCCATATAGCTTCATTGTATCTTTCAAATGTGAAGTCAGGATTTGAATTCGTTCACATTCATCATTATAAATATCACGGACACCTTCCGGAGTGTGCAGTAATTTTTTCTTCATAGACCTCTCCAATTATTGATTTTAACATTATACTTTAGCGTTGTAAAGTTATGCAGCGCTATCATGCTACCATGTTGAATCACTCTAATTATATGAAAACATGAAAGAACTGTCAATCCCTCGATTCCAAATCTTTTGATAAGGCATCCAAATAGGGAACCAGAACACCGCCTTTTGTCTTTATAAAGAATTCCGAATCTAATTCTTCGAACCGAAAGCTTTTCCTGCCACCTGCCTCTGCTCTTTGAACATAGTCTAGCAGCTCACTTAGTCTCAAGTAATAGAATACATTGCGTTTTGAAAATGAAATCAGAAGAAAGGCAATTCCTTTTTGTTCTTCAAAATGGGTCATAAATTCGATCTGATGCTCATGAATATTTGCCAGAGGAAATGTATCTGTATTACATTCTTTTGCATCAAAACAAACAGGTACCCCCTGAACTGCACCGATATAATCCACCGTGCTTTTCTGATCAAAATAAGCAAGTGTGATATGACGGTTTTCTTTATCGATCTGGATCGGCGTTATCGGTGTAGGTACCTTCTGAATCAAAGCAAGTCCATGCTCAAGGTACTTCTCATTCGTGATATTTAGATATTCCTCAAGGGTCGAACCTCGTAACCCACGTGATGAAAAGGTCGCCATAGTTACCTCCTGCTGATTCTATAGATCTGTTATTGGCACGATTCCAATTTCCGATAGGATCTGTTTTGCCTTTCGTATCGATTCCTGATTATCAAACGCCGTTGGTCGATGTGCATCAATACCGAGAATAATTTGATTCCCAACATCCGAAGCAATTTCAAAAAAAGGAAGATAGGGATAGCATTTGCCCTCATCCTGTCCCAGAATATTGTATTCCAGGGGAATATTCAGGCTTTTTGCTGCCTCGCACAGCTCTTTGACTGCTGCCTTATAATACTGCATATCATCTCTGTAGTTTATAATATCCGGGTGACCGGCATACAGGAATCGACCGGTTTCCATCGCTTCGATCATAATTTTTACATATTCCTGCAATCTACCTTTGTCAGAAGTGAGATTTCCTGTAAAATCCGGATAACTCTCTCCTGTAATAAAATGCTGGCTCAGAATCAAAAAATCGAAACCAAAAGATTCTAAATAATCGATACTCTCAGAAAATGTATCTTTATAGTACTCCATTTCATAGCCTAAAAGTAGTTGGATCTGGTCACGATACTTCACTTTGAGTGAATTGACCGAATCCACATAATCGCCAGTCTGTGATACTTCCATTCGTATTCTGGAGCTCAAGTCCGGACAAAATGGATATGGTACATGATCCGAGAACCCTAGCTTTTGGAACTTATTATCTATAGCATGAAGCACATATTCTTCATCTGCTCCTTCTGCATGCTTGCAACGGTAAGTATGTGTATGATAATTGATATTCATAATCGTCCTTTCTAAGTCAAATCACAGTTCATAGCTTTTTCAAAATAGTCAGGTAAGGGTGCTGTGATCTCTTTGCCGTCCTGCAGCTTCAATCGATATGCATGAAGAAGCTGATGGGTAATTCCCGTTTTCACCTTTAAATGCCGATTGAGAACAGGATCGCCATATTTGGTATCCCCTAAGATCGGGTGATGCACGGATGCCAAATGAGCTCTGATCTGATGGGTTCTGCCGGTGATCAGGTGGACTTCTAACAGCGTGAACTGATCAAAAATGCTGATCGGTCTATATTCTGTAACGATTTTTTTTGCATTTGGCACTGGGTGCTGACTTATGGTAACGGTATTATTTTTCTCATTTTTTTGCAAAAATCCTTCAATTCGAATGCTATGCTCGACCCTTCCCCTGACAATGCATCGATAGTATTTCTCAATTTCTCTGGTATTTAGATCATGTGACATTTTCTGCAGTCCAAACAGAGTCTTGCCTGCAATCAGAATACCGGAGGTATTGCGATCGAGCCTGTTACAGACCGAAGGATGGAATGTTTCCATATCTTTTGCCGTGATTGCATGTTCCGCAAGCAAATATGAAATAATAAGCTCATTTGCAGATATATCCTGCGGACTTGCTTTTTGTGAGAGCATTCCGGCAGGCTTATTTATCACTAAAATATCTTCCGTTTCATACAGGATCTGAAAAGGCATCTTATTTCTGTCTATTTCCGGGAAATCAGACACAGTGGAAGAGGCAGTGAACCGATCAAAGGTCTCATCAGAAAGAAAAAAATCCACCACATCCTTCTCATGGATTTTTTCCGATCCATCTGCCTTTTTATGATTCAGCGTAATGTTCTTTTTCCGCAGCATTTTATAGATAAATCCAGAGCCTGCTAAGGGTAGTCTCTTTCGCAGATATTTATCGAAACGCTGATCCGCTTCATTTTTTTGAATTATAAATTCCTTCATCTTAGTTCCCCTGTCAGCTCCCGCAAGTTATCTCGATTTTTTCTTATGTACATTTCGAATTGTTTTCTTCTTTTTCTCCGAATTTGGGGCTTTTTTACTTTGCTGATCAAAGCTGTAATTACTGCCGGTCTTTCGCGGTCGGATCAGACACTGTTTTGAAAATCCTACCAGATCCATTCTGTCTGCTTTCTTTAAAGCCTCCAGGACGAGATCATAATTCTTCGGGTTTCTATATTGTATCAATGCCCGCTGCATCGCCTTTTCATGTGGATTTTTCGCTGTAAAAACAGGCTTCATGCTTCTTGGATCTAATCCGGTGTAATACATGCAGGTCGAGATCGTAGACGGTGTCGGATAAAAATCCTGAACCTGTTCCGGCATATAACCCAAATCTCTTAAATACTCCGCCAGCTCCACCGCCTCTTTCAATGTGGATCCCGGATGAGACGACATTAGATAAGGGACTAAAAATTGCGGTTTATTTAAACTCTTATTCATATCCTGAAAGGATTTTACAAATTTATTGTATACTGCAACACCTGGTTTTCCCATCATTTCCAGAACAGGGTCTGAAATATGTTCCGGTGCTACCTTCAACTGTCCGCTGACATGGTGCTCACACAGTTCCTTCAGGAACTCCTGATTTTTATCCAAAAGCAGATAATCATAACGTATCCCTGAGCGAACGAATACTTTTTTGACTTTGGGCAGTTCTCTCAGTTTTCTAAGTAGTTCAAGATAATCAGAATGATCGATCTCCAAATTATTGCAGGGCTGGGGAAACAGACATTGCTTCTGACTGCATACTCCCTTAGTCATTTGCTTTTTGCAGGATGGGAATCGAAAGTTGGCAGTCGGTCCTCCTACATCATGAATATAACCTTTGAAATCACTCTCCCAGACCATCTGGGATGCTTCCATTAAAATAGACTCATGACTTCTAGACTGTATCGTTCTGCCCTGATGAAAGGTCAGCGCACAAAAACTACAGCCTCCATAGCATCCCCGGCTGCTGACCAGTGAAAATTTAATCTCTGTAATCGCTGGAATCCCGCCTGCTTCTTCATACATAGGATGATAGGTCCTTTGATATGGGAGGGAATAGATCTGATCCATTTCCTGCTGTGTCAATGGCATTGATGCCGGATTCTGTACGACAAAAAGAGACTTATCATAGGTCTCAAATAATTTTTTTCCTATGATTGGATCGGTGTTACAATACTGAATATAAAAGCTGCGGGCATATTCTTTTTTATCCGCTAACAGGCTGCTATAATCCGGAAGCTCGATTCCGTCCTTGATAAGGTCTTTATCTCTGGTCTTATATACCGTTCCTTTGATAAATGTAATATCCTGAATACGCAGTCCCGAATCCAGTGCTTCGGCGATCGCCAGGATACTTGTTTCTCCCATGCCATAGGAAATCAGATCCGCGCCAGAGTCCAGCAGAATCGAACGCTTTACCTTATCAGACCAATAATCATAATGAGAAAGTCTGCGAAGACTTGCTTCAATACCTCCAATTATAATCGGTGTCTTTTTATATGTTCTCCGAATCAGATTACAATAGACTACTGTGGCATAATCAGGGCGCTTCCCCATTTCACCACCTGGTGAATATGCATCCGTCTGTCTCCTTTTCTTGGATACAGAATAATGATTGACCATGGAATCCATATTGCCTGCACTGACTAGAAATCCCAACCGTGGTTCTCCAAAGATCGCAATACTACTTTCATCCTTCCAGTCAGGCTGCGGAATGATTGCAACGGAAAATCCATTTGCTTTGAGAATCCTGGTAATGATGGCATGACCAAAAGACGGATGATCAACATAAGCATCCCCGGAAATATAGATAAAATCAGGCTGTTCTATCCCCTCATCCATCAATTCCTTCTTTGATACTGGTAAAAATAAGTTCGTCATTTGTGATCCTCTCTGTAAAATAGCTTTTGTATCTGATCCTCCGTCAGCGATATAGCTGAACCGACGGAAAGCGTTTGTGGAAGTGCAAGGTCACCCATCGAAATACGTTGAAGATATACTACACTATGTCCTAAAGCGTGAAACATGCGTTTGACCTGATGATACCGTCCCTCTGTTATTGTAAGTCTGACATGATGTTTATTTTCACTGTCTATTTCTAAGTATGCAGGAAGTGTTTTTTCTTTGTCTCCAATATCGATGCCCTTTTCAAGAATTGATTTTTGTTCTACTGTGACCTCACTATCAAGCTGCACATAATACGTCTTCGCAACATGATGGGCAGGGCTTAGTAAGTGATGGGACAGGGCTCCATTATTTGTGACCAGCAATAATCCCTCCGTATCAATATCTAGTCTTCCCACCGGAAAAAGGTCTGTTCGTTCAGATGGAATCAGCTCTAGTACTGTTGGATGAAGATTATCCTTACAAGCTGTCACATAACCGGCTGGTTTATTCAGCAAATAATATTCATAGGTCTCATATTTCACCGGAGCGCCTTGAAAACAGATCCGGTCGACCTTTGGATCGACTTTGCATTCCGGTCTGCACATAATCTCGCCATTGACAGTCACAATACCCTTTTTCAGTAATTTTTTTATCTCTGTTCTTGATCCATGACCGAGCTCGGAAAGCAGCCTGTCGATTCGTATTTTTTTCTCCATGAGATCCCTTTTTAGCTACTCCATTTCTATTTGCAGTTACTTCATTTCCTTTAAAAGTGCAAGCAGGAATTGGTAGACCCTTTCTACTGAAGCAATATCAAGCCTTTCCATTGTGGTATGTATATCCAGATTGATCGGTCCAAAGGACACTGCATCCATATTGTGAATTTTTGGAGCGAGGACACCACATTCGAGTCCAGCATGGATACCCTCAAAAATCGGCACTGTGCCGAACATATTTGTATAGACCTGCCGAATCTTTTCTCTCACGACCGAATCCGGATTATATTCCCATGCAGAATAGTCACCATATATTTCGACCTCAGCTCCTAAAAATTCTCCGAGGAAGGTGACACGATTCAGTAAATCATATTTTCTGGTAGATACAGAGCTTCTGATCGAGGTGCAAAGATGCAGTTCCTCTTCTGATAACTGCATCACTCCGCAGTTTAATGAGGCTTCTACAAATGAATCATCAAGCGCACTTCTGTTCATGACTCCATTTGGCAGATTGCGCAACAAAAATAGTAATTTGGAACATGATGCCCGATCAAGTGCATAGGCTTCGTCAATATCCAGTCTTGTTACATCTACCGCAAGCATCGAATCCGAATCTCGATATTCGTTCTTCAGATGCTTTACTGTCTCTTGAATCGAATCCAGAAAAATCGTTTCATACTCCGGTTCAACAATTAGTTCCGCTTCTGCTTCTCTTGGAATCGCATTGTCTTTTTTTCCTCCAAAAAAAGTTACAATAGAAAATGCAGAGGTCATCTCGGCCTCCTTTATTATCCTTGCGAGGAGCAGAACTGCGTTTGCACGTTCTTGATGGATCTCAGTGCCGGAATGTCCTCCGAGCAGTCCATTCAGACTGACTCTATAGGTTATTCCCTGTAAGATCTGTCTATTGACAGGCATATGGATTCCGGCTGTCACTCCGCCAGCACAGCTGGTCAGAAAATGTCCTTCCAGATCGGAATCAATATTCAGCAGAATACTTCCTTTTAGTATGGATAGATCGATCTCCTTCGCTCCAATAAGTCCAACTTCCTCATTTGTAGTCAGTACGACCTCAAGTCTCGGATGAGGAATATCCTTATCCTCTAAGATCGCAAGGGCATATGCCACAGCAATACCATCATCCCCACCGAGTGTTGTTCCTCGTGCATGTAAAAATCCATCCTCCACATAAAGGTCCAGTCCGTCTGTTTCGAAATTGATAGGACTATCCTTTTCCTTTTCACAGACCATGTCAATATGACCCTGCAAAATGACTGTAGGGGAGTTTTCATATCCTGTATAGGCCTCTTTTATTATAATCAGATTATCTGTGCTGTCCTGATGGCACTCTAATCCATTTTGCAGTGCAATGTCTTTAATGTAATCACTGATCTGCTTTGTGTGATAGGATCCATGAGGAATGGAGGCTATCTGAGTAAAGTAATAAAAGACTCTTTCCGGTTTGATTTCGTTTCTATTTTGCATGTGTTCTCCTTAATAATGGTTTCAAAAAGGAAGCAGCCAGTTATTCTGGCTGCTCATTTAATGCGAATTCTGCTATTTGAATATCCATCTGCTGCTGACTGTCTTCACTGTGCAGCTCCTCCACAGAAGGGAAAAGTTCTGAGCGATTCGCTGCAACTACATCTGCATACATCTGCAGGGAGTCGACCAGCATATTCGTTCTGCTCTGGGCTGATTCTATCGACTGGGACAATACCTCTTCGATATGCATCAGCATATCATCTGTGTACTCAATGGCACTCATGCGAATTGCATTGGAATCATTCGTTGCCTTATCTAATATTTCCTGAGCCTGCTGTGTTGCTATCATAACTACTTCATTCGCCTGAGCATAAGCTTGCTGCATGATCTGATGCTCACTTACCAGCTCTGATGTCTGGATCTGGGCTGCCGCTATGATCTCATCTGCCTTCGCTCTTGCATCCGCCATAATGGCTTCCTTATTGCTGATGATCTTCTGATATTTTTTAATTTCGTCCGGAGTGTTCGCTCTTAAGTCTGCAACAAACTCTTCCATATCCTCTCGTCCGACAATGATCTTTGAACCACTTGACAGGGGCTGTGTCTTACAGTTACTTAAGTATTCTTCAATTTCGTCAAGGCTTTGTTCCATTCTACTGATCATATTTCTTCTCCTTACTTGATGATATTAAATTTCTGATAGATTCTGTGAATAAATTGCTCCGGTACAAACTTTGAAATATCTCCCCCATATGCGGCAAATTCTCTGACTACACTGGAACTCAAGTAGGAGTACTGTAAATTAGTCGTAAGAAATATTGTTTCGACCTCTGGATATTCCACATGATTCGTCTGTGCGATCTGCAACTCATATTCAAAATCTGTAACAGCACGAAGACCTCTGATTATAATTGTTGCGCCTTGCGTCTTCATATAATCCACAAGGAGTCCATCAAAAGAACCAACTCTGACATTTGGTATATGCTTCGTTATTTCTGTTATCATACTAACACGTTCATCTAAAGAAAACAATGAATTTTTCGCACTGTTATTGAGTACTCCAATGATTAGTTCATCTACGATCCTTGCAGATCGAATGATCATATCTTCATGACCGAATGTGACTGGATCAAAGCTTCCAGGATAAATCGCCTTTTTCATTTCGTTCCTCACTCTGCATTTTTTGATAAAAATATATGCTTATTCGTTTTGTATACTTTTTCCTTTAGAATATGATAGTTCAGGGACTCAATATAAGAAAAATCTGTCCCAGTATCTGCTTCCACAATAAGAATCGTATTTTTGTCAGCCAATTTCGATTCACTCAGATACTCAAGGATCTCTTTTTCCAGCTCCATATTATAAGGCGGATCCATAAAAATCAGATCAAATCTGATCTTACCCTCTAAAGATCTAAGAGCTGGCAATGCATCCATCTGCAGAAGTGTTGATTCCTTTTCCGCCTTTGTATGCTCAATGTTCTCCTTTATACATGCTGCACACTGTCTGTTATTATCAACGAACACACATGCACTCGCGCCACGGCTGATCGCCTCAAGACCGATCTGACCCGTCCCGCTGAACAGATCTAAAAATATGCTGTCATGCAGATCGTTCTGGATCATATTGAACAGGGTCTCTTTGATTCTGTCCGTTGTTGGTCTTGTATGCTTTCCATCCAGCGACTTAAGACGCAGACTGCGTCTGGATCCGGAAATGATTCTCATATAACTACCTCATTCGTGTTGTCTCTTTAATACTGACTCTTTAATACTGTCTCAACAAGTTCTAGCGCTTTCGCTACTGCCTGTTCACGTATTTCTCTGCGATCTCCGTGAAACATATGCCTTTGAACGAATATTTGCTTCTTTGTTGCGCAGGCCAGATAGACCAGTCCGACTGGTTTGTCAGGGGTTCCCCCGCAAGGACCTGCGATCCCTGTAGAAATGATGGAAATATCTGCGTTTGCAGCAGTCAGTACACAACCAGCCATTTCCTCAGCTGTTTCCTGGCTGACTGCACCAAATGTCCGAAGGGTATCTTCACTGACCCCGAGTATTCGATGCTTCGCGACATTAGAATATGTAATATATCCTTCCATAAAAAACTCGGATATCCCAGAAATATCAACCAACGAAGCGGCAATGAGACCTCCGGTGCAGGATTCTGCGGTAGTGATCGTCCATTTCTTTGCTGCAAGCAGCTGCAAGATCTGTTCCATATGATTTTCCTCTTATTTTTGTTCCTTTAGAACATTTTTATTCTTTGCGATATAGTCTATTAACGAGATGATCGTAAGTGCCAGAGCAATATAAACGATGATCTGTGTAAAAATCACATACGCAGTAAATGAAAGATTCAATATCAAAAGTATGATCATGACCATTTGGAATGTCGTTTTGAACTTGCCCCACTGGCTTGCCGCAATAACAATACCATTATCTGATGCGATCAGACGAAATCCACTTATGATGAATTCTCTTGAAATTATAATTATTACGATCCAGGATGCGAGTTGTCCTGTTTCAATCAGACAGATCATGGCTGCACTTACCAGGAGCTTGTCCGCAAGGGGATCCATGAATTTGCCGAAATTCGTTACCAGATTATATTTTCTTGCGATCTTTCCATCCGCCAGATCCGTCAGACTGGCAACAATAAAAATAGCAAGTGAAATATACCGGCCAGTATTGCCGAGGGGTTCATATAGTAAGAAGAAAACAAAGAAGGGTATCATAAGTACTCGAATGATCGTTAATTTATTTGGTAAATTCATCTATCAGCTCTCCTATCAAATCATATTCATAGGCACCAGTAATTCTTACTCGTACATAATCACCTGTAACAAGAACTTCATCTGTATGTATAAATACAAAACCGTCAATATTTGGAGCATCTCGATAGGTGCGTGCAATGTACACCTGTTCATCTGCGACCTGACCCTCTATGATTGCCCATGTCTCTAAGTCTTTCAAGGTTTCATTTTTATCGAATGCTACCTCCTGCTGTAACTCCATCAGTTCATCTCGCCAATTCAGCTTTGTCTCTTCGTCCAGCTGATCCAAAAAATCCGCCGCAGGTGTTCCTTCTTCTGCTGAATAAGTGAATACCCCCAGTCGGTCAAATTCCATATCATTCACGAATTGAAGCATTTCCTCATGATCTTCCTGTGTTTCTCCTGGAAATCCAGTAATTAAAGTAGTTCGCAAACAGATATCTGGTATTTTAGTTCTGATCCTTGAGATAATTTCTTCCAGTTCATGTTTTGATGTTCTGCGTCCCATTCGTTTTAAAATGGTATCCGAGCAATGCTGGATTGGCATATCCAAATAATGGCACACTTTGCTGTTTCGTCTAATCGCATCAATAAATTCATCATCGATTTCTTCCGGATAGCAGTATAAGATTCGTATCCATACAATTCCACTAATTTGATTCAACTGATCCAACAACTCACCGATCATCTTTTTCCCATAGAGATCCAATCCATACAGCGTTGTCTCCTGAGCGACGAGATTCAGCTCCTTTACACCCTGCGAAGCCAGCATTTTCGCCTGGGTGATCAAAGTATCCAGATCCACACTTCGGTATGATCCACGAATCGAAGGGATGATACAGTAGGTACAATGTTTGTCACACCCTTCTGCGATCTTTAAATACGCAAAATGTCCACCCGTTGTCAGAAGCCTTTGATTTTCTGTTTTTGGAAGTCCTTCCAAAGTGTAAAATGCCTGATAGTGGTGACCCTCCATGACCTGATGAACTGCTTCTACGATCAAATGATAGGAATTGGTTCCTAGGATAGCGTCGACTTCCGGTATTTCCTTTTCAATTTCCTCTCGGTATCTTTGCGCCAGGCAGCCTGTAACGATCAACCCCTTAAGATTACCGCTCTTCTTATATTCTGCCATATCCAGTATTGTCTGGATACTTTCTTCTTTCGCATCATTTATAAAGCAGCAGGTATTGATAATGATTATATCTGCCTCATCCTCATAATCAGTTATTGTCACATGGTCTGCATCAAGCAGCCCCAGCATGTTTTCGGAATCCACCAGATTCTTATCACATCCTAAAGATACAAACAATAATTTCATGTATGTCATTTCCTCCAAAGCATTTTACACATAGAAAGGATGAAAAACCATCTGTTTTCTCATCCTTTACATACTAAACGTATCAATTACACCGATCACTTATTCCTTCGATTCATCATCGCTCAAAATCTGAACCTTAGATGTATAAAGCTCTTCCACAGCGATAGAAAGCGGTTTTTTGTTATAAGCATCTGATACTAACGGTTCCGCACCTGATATAATTTGTCTGGCACGATTTGCAGCAGCAATCACAATAGAATACCGACTGTTGACCACTGGTTCTTCCCCAACTTCTACATTATTATTTACTACTCTCATTAATTCCACATAGGATGGATGCAGCATAATTATTCTCCTTTCGCATAGGTATAAAGCTCCTGCCTCATACTCTTTATGAACTCTTTGTTTCTTGATACACGCTTGTGTTCATTTGTGATAATCGAATTAACTTCCTCAACACAACATTCCAGATTGTCATTGACAACAAGATAATCGTATTCCTCAATTCCTTGAATCTCTTCTGTAGCTCTTTCGAGGCGGCGTTCAATTACTTCCATTGACTCTGTGCCTCTGCCAACAAGTCTCTCCTTCAAAATATCTGCGGTCGGCGGTGTGACGAACATCAGCAGGGTATCCGGGAATTTTTTCCTGACTTTAAGTGCGCCCTGTATTTCGATCTCCAAGATAACGTCTTTGCCCATTTCCAGCATTTCATTTACATATTTTTTTGGTGTTCCGTAATAATGGTTCACATACTGTGCATATTCAATCAATTCATCCTCAGCGATCATTGCTTCGAACTGAGTATTCTGCATAAAAAAATACTCCCGTCCTTCTACTTCTCCTGCTCTGGCTTCCCGTGTCGTAGCTGACACGGACAAGGCATACTTGCCTTCATATTTTTCCATCAGTCTTTTCATTATCGTTCCTTTTCCAGAACCCGAAAATCCCGAAAAAACGATTAATATTCCTGCTTCATCTTTCATTCTTAACCTCAGTCATTTTAGCTATATCATAAAATCGACTTTGAAGTGTTTCAGTGCCAAGTGCAGATAACACGATCATGTTATTTTCTGCGACAATAATACTTCTCGTCTTTCTCCCCTGTGTTGCATCGATGATCCGTTCCTCCTGTTTTGCCCTTTGTACAAGTCTTTTAGACGGGGAAGAGTCAGGTGTTACGATAGCAACGATTTTGTCTGTCTGAACCAGATTTCCAAATCCGATGTTCATCAGTCCTTTCATGGCAATTCCTCTATTCAATATTTTGAATCTGTTCCCGAACTTTTTCGATATCTGTTTTTAACTGAATACCGATATCAGCCAGTTCAAGATCTGAACTTTTTGATAAGATCGTATTTGCTTCCCGATTCATTTCCTGTGCAATAAAATCCAGCTTTCTTCCAACACTTCCATCTTCTGAAAGTTCCTTTTTAGTTGCGGCAATATGACTTTTCAGTCTTACGATTTCTTCATCCACACTGACTTTGTCAGCAAATATCGCAACTTCTGTAATGATCCTGGACTCTTCTAACTGTCGTTCAAATAAAAGTTCTTTCACTTTCTCAGTTAGCTTTGCTTTATACTCTTCGATAATGTCGGGCGACCTGACCTCAATGAATGCGACGCAATTGAGCATTCCATCTAGTTTTTCGAACAGATCCTGCTTTAAATGCTCGCCTTCACGTATTCTGCTCTCAACCAGCTGTCTGGAAGCTTCTCTTAATGCCTTTTCAAGTAGGCTCCAGAGTTCCTTCTCATCGGATGTCTGCTCCTCCATTGTAAAGACTTCTGGGAAATGAGACAACTTCACGGTGTCAATTTCATTTTTTATATGAAATGTTTCTGCCATCTGACTTAAATATTTCATATAGACTGCCGCAATTTCTTCATTATATTTTACAGAAATATTACTTTCATGATAATCTTCATATGTAATAAATACATCTACCTTACCACGCTGTATATATTCCTTTAAAATCATTCGAATGGAGCTTTCAAAAAAACCAAGCTTTTTCGGTATCTTGAAATTTACATCCAGGTATCTGTGATTCACGGATTTTATTTCTACAACGAACTTCCTGTCATTTTCTAAGATCTCACAACGGCCGAAGCCAGTCATGCTTTTGATCATGTAGTCCTCCTTATTCTGCTGTGCGCATAATTATTTCTATTATAGTTTATTTTTCGTCATTCGTCAAATTTCTCTTTTTCGTAGAAATTTGACCATTTAAGTACTTTTTTATATAATAATGCAGGATACATAATACGAATCCGGAGGAAAACGAATATGGCATTAGATGGAATTGTAGTTGCAAATCTCGTCAGCGAGATGAATCATAAATTTTTAAATGGAAGAATCAGTAAGATCTCACAGCCTGAAACAGATGAGCTTTTGTTTACACTTAAGGGATCCGGGGGACAATATCGTCTTTTGATCTCCGTGAATGCATCCCTTCCCTTTGTCTATCTGACAGACAAAAACAAGCCATCTCCCCTTGTTGCACCAAATTTTTGTATGCTGTTACGAAAACATATTTCGAATGGACGAATCACAAGTATCCATCAACCAGGACTCGAAAGAATCATCAATATTGAAATAGAACACCTGAACGAACTAGGAGATTTTTGCAAAAAAATATTGATTGTTGAACTAATGGGCAAGCATAGTAATATTATCTTCTGCAAGGAAGATCTTACTATCATTGACAGCATCAAGCATATATCTTCGAATGTAAGCTCCGTCAGAGAGGTTCTTCCTGGCAGAACATATTTCATACCTGATACAACTGGCAAAATTAATCCCAGAACCGTGTCACAAGCGGATTTTTTTTCAACTGTTTATCACAAGCCTATGAGTATTTCAGACGCCATTTTTTCTACCTTTACTGGAATCAGTCACTTGACGTCTTCAGAGATCTGCAACCGTGCCGGTGTCGATGGGGATGATTCCACCAGCTCTCTGGATGAAAATGCAAGACGGCATCTCTTCCATCAATTTGAATTCTTTATCCATGAAATGGAACAGGAGAACTTTTGTCCAACGATAATTTATAAAGGTAAGGAGCCGATCGAGTTCACTGCTTTCCCCTATACCATTTATACAGATATGGACATCAGGAAATTCGAATCGATTTCTGAAGTACTTTCGACCTTTTATACTGATCGAAATAATTATACTAGGATTCGCCAGAAGTCACAGGATCTTCGACGCATTGTAACGACTGCTCTCGAAAGAAACCGAAAAAAATATGCACTACAAATGAAGCAGTTAAAGGATACGGAAAAAAGAGATAAATTCAGAATCTATGGTGAATTGCTTAATACATATGGTTATACTGTAGAACCTCAGTCGAAAGAATTCGAGGTACTGAACTATTATACAGATCAAATGATTAAAATACCACTGGATCCAGAACTAACTCCCCTTGAAAATGCAAAAAAATACTTTGAGCGATATAATAAACTAAAAAGGACCTATGAGGCTCTTTCCGAGCTTGTCGAAGCGACAAATGAAGAAATCGCACATCTGGAAAGCATCTCTACATCACTTGATATCGCTCTTAACGAGGATGACCTGGTTCAGATTCGAGAAGAGCTGGTGGAATTTGGGCACATCCGAAAAAAGAGAGGCGAGAAAAAAGTCAAAGTAAAAAGCAGACCTTTTCATTTTATTTCCTCTGATGGATTTCATATGTATGTTGGAAAGAACAATTTTCAAAATGATGAACTTACTTTTAAGTTCGCAACTGGTAATGACTGGTGGTTTCATGCAAAGGATATGCCCGGTTCCCATGTAATTGTCAAATCCAACAATGAAGAACTTCCGGACGCCACCTTTGAAGAAGCCGGTCGTCTCGCTGCCTATTTTTCAAAGGGTAGGGAGGGAGAAAAAGTCGAGGTCGACTACCTGCAGAGAAAAAATGTAAAAAAGCCAAACAAGGGAGCACCTGGATTCGTGATCTACTATACGAATTATTCAATGACGATCCAGCCAGACCTTACGGGAATACAGGAAATTGACGATCAATGATCTCACCTTGACCTTGTTATTACAGGGTCATCTTCTCAGCTGATGCCACGATCTGCCGCTCAATAAACTGGGCGGCATGTTTATTTTCTTCCATAGTCAATTTGGGATCCCTTTCAAACAATGCTTCCATATCTTCCACAGCATTCTTGAGCACCACGGAATCCTGATAGATATCAGCAATCACAAAACCCAACTCACCACTTTGCCGGATTCCAAAAAAATCCCCGGGTCCTCGCAGCTTTAAATCCTCCGAAGCAATAAAAAACCCATCATTTGACTGATTTAGTATTTCAAGCCGCTTTTGGGCTGTTTCTTTATCGGATGTATTGATCATAATGCAATAGGACTGAGCATCTCCCCTGCCAACTCTTCCCCTCAGCTGATGAAGCTGGGCGAGACCGAACCGATCGGCGTTCTCGATTAACATGACCGTCGCATTTGGCACATTAACACCGACTTCTACTACGGTCGTACAGACAAGTACAGAAATCTCTCCATCAGAAAATCTCTCCATGATCTCGTTCTTATCGGATCCTTTCATTTTTCCATCGAGTCTGCCGATTTTAATGTCATCTCCATAAAATGCTGACAGTCGTTTTGAATAATTCTCCACATCCTCAGCATCATAGTTCTCGCTCTCTTCTACTAGCGGGCAGATCACATAGGCCTGATGCCCTTTTACGACTTCCTTTCTGATGAATTCATAGGCAGTCTTTCGGTAATCTTTATTTACAACACAATTTTTATTCGGAAGTCTTTTGGCAGGTAATTCATCGATCACAGAAATATCCAGATCCCCATATAAAATAATAGCAAGTGTTCTCGGAATCGGTGTTGCGCTCATGACCAGAATATGAGGATCAGCCCCTTTTTTTGCAAAAAGTTCTCTCTGTCTTACTCCGAATCTGTGCTGTTCATCCGATATGACAAGACCCAGATTTGAATACTCTGCCTTTTCCTGAATAAGTGCCTGAGTCCCTATGATCATTGCATCTGGAAATGTCTGTATCTGCTCATAAGCCTCTTTCCTCTGACGAGCAGTCTGAGAACCAGTCAGTAAAATTAACTTATTCTCGATCGTAAACGCTTTATTTAATTTGGTGAACGTTTCATAATGTTGTGCTGCCAGAACTTCCGTTGGAGCCATTAAGGCACTTTGGTATCCATTTTCCGACATACTGAGCATGCTCAGATATGCAATAATCGTCTTTCCTGATCCTACGTCTCCCTGAATCAGTCTGTGCATGCAAAATGATCCCTTCAGATCAGCAAGCACTTCCTTTAGGCAGTTCTTCTGCGCATTTGTAAGCTCATATGGAAGTTTTTTAAGGACACTATCCGTGATAGGATGATTTTGAATCGGATACGCATTGCTCTTTCGAGTTTCTTTTTCCTTTTGCATTCGAATTGTCAAAAGGAACTGGAAGAACTCATCATAAACCAGTCTTTCTCTTGCTTTGACCAGTTCCTCCATCGATCCTGGGAAGTGTATTTGGCTGATCGCTGATCCATAGCTGGTCAAATTTCTTTTTTCGATGATCGTCAACGGCATGTGGTCAACCGGAAACAATTGCTCTTCTAAGATCAATGTCAGATATTTTTGCATCATTTGATTGGAAATCCCACTGATCTTATCATAGACCGGCTGTATCACATCACATTTTGACCGATATTCTTCTTTTGAAAAAATCACGGGCTGTTCCATTAGGATGAGTGAATTTTGTTCGGATCTTGGCACTTGTATTTTACCATAAAAGACATAGGTCTCTCCCTTCGTGATCTGATGTTTCATATATGGCATATGGAACCATCTGATCTCAAAATGTGCACTCTGATCCGCTGCATGCACAAAAACGACTGGTGCTGATTTTCCACGCTTGAGCTGTGGGACTGATGTGACTTTTGCCAAAATCGAACAGTAATTTCCGGGGATCGCCTTGCTGGCTTCTTTGATCTCCGGCATCCTTGTGTAGTCTTTCGGAAAACGAAGGAGTATATCACCAATGGTGTATACCCCTTCCTTATGGAACATCTCCTCTGTTTTTCTTCCGACTCCTTTGATTTCAATGATCGGGCTTTCGAACTTCATAAGATCTCCTGTTATTCAACTGATACAATATAGTAATAAATCGGCTGACCACCGTAATGGTATTCAACATCCATGTCCGGATGGCTGTCCGCCAGCTTCTCAACGAGCACAGTGACATCGGCTTCCTGGACATCATCTCCAAAATACAGACTGATAATTGAGGATTCATCATCGACCATCTTCTCGACCATGTCGAGCAGCGTTGCTTCCATTTCAGTCCCAACAGACAAAATAGAAGTATCCCCGATTCCCATATAGTCTCCCAGATGGATTTCCTTGTCGTCTATTGTGGTATCCCGAACTGCATGGGTGATCTGACCTGTCTTGATTATCGTGATCTCCTCTGACATTCTGGCAAGATTTTCTTCTGCAGTATGATCAGGAATAAAATTGATCAATGCTGTGATTCCCTGAGGGATCGTCTTGGTCGGGATGACAATTATATTCTTATCCTGCGTAAGTGCTGCCGCCTGATTTGCCGCCAAAATGATATTTTTGTTATTTGGAAGAATAAAAATGGTCTCAGCGTGGACTTTAGAAATTGCATTCAAGATATCTTCTGTACTTGGATTCATGGTCTGACCGCCTTCGATCAGATAATCTACACCAAGTTCACTGAAGATCTCATTTAGTCCGCTTCCGATGGATACTGAAATAAACCCAAATTCTTTCTTTTTAGAATTTTGCTCCTGCAGGCTCTGTTCTTTGGCCAGTCTCTGGGCGTCTTTAATCAGCATCTCCTGATGTTCTTCACGCATATTATCGATTTTAATCCTGCTCAGAGTTCCATAGGTAAGTGCTTTTGTGATCGCCTGTCCAGGATCATTGGTATGAACATGGATTTTAATGATCTCATCATCAGATACGAGAACGATCGAATCTCCAATCGAGCCTAAATAGTCTTTAAATTCGGTCTCCTGGGTATCTGTAACAGGTCCATTCAAAACTACGAGGAACTCAGTACAATACCCAAACTTAATATCCTGCTCTGTCTGCAGGCTTATTTTTGAAATAGCACCATCCTGTGTACTCGGTTCAAAAGTAAAATCGAGCTCTTCGCCTTTTAATGCAGCCAGGGCTCCCTTTAATACTTCCACAAGTCCCTGGCCACCAGAGTCCACAACACCAGCTTGTTTTAAAACTGGAAGCATATCCGGTGTTTTACTTAATACATGCTCTGCATGAGACACAATTTCTTCAGCAAATGCTATGATATCCGTAGACTCTGTAGCAAGCTCTTCTGCCTTTTGTGCGACACCTTTAGCAACCGTCAGTATAGTTCCTTCTTTCGGCTTCATTACAGCCTTATAAGCCGTTTCTACTGCCTTTTCAAATGCATCTGCAAGCACCTCTATTGTCAGTTGTTCATGCTCTTCGATCCCTTTTGTGAAGCCTCGAAATAACTGAGAAAGGATAACGCCTGAATTCCCTCTGGCTCCTCGTAAAGATCCGGAAGAAATTGCTTTCGCCACATCTTTTATAGTTGGATTTTCAAGTGCTGCCACTTCCCGGGCTGCTGACATGATCGTCATGGTCATATTTGTTCCGGTATCTCCATCCGGAACTGGAAAAACGTTCAATTCGTTGATCCATTCCTTCTTTGCTTCCAAATTCTTTGCTCCAGCCAAGAACATCTTAGCCATCATGGAAGCGCCGATTGTATTTGTTTCCACTGATTTATGTCCTCCTTAGTCGATTACTCTGACACCTTCGATATAGATATTGATCTTCTCAATCTCCATCCCGGTAAATTCTTCTACTTGGTATTTGACAGTTTCG
Organism: Lachnospiraceae bacterium; assembly: GCA_047974745.1. Classification (GTDB taxonomy): domain Bacteria; phylum Bacillota; class Clostridia; order Lachnospirales; family Lachnospiraceae; genus JBKECO01. Next base: position 189,432 of record JBKECO010000003.1, on the reverse strand, counting down.
ATCAAATTGTCTGTGACTGTCATAATACTAACGCCATAGGAAATAATCACATGAAAATCAAGTACAATTTTATTGCTGGAATCGACTGTTACGCTGATCCCGTGCGTAATATAATCCTTCTTCAGGAGTTTTACGAGTCCATCTTTCATATTTACTGCAGCCATACCGACAATACCGAAGCATTCGACTGCAACGGATCCTGCATAGGTCGCAATGACTTCGTTATCGATCATAACTGAACCAAGATGCGTTTCCATTTGTCCTTTCATTCTTTGACCTCCATTATTTTCTATCAGCCAAAAGTACTACTGACGATAATATATATTGCATTATACCAATTTTTGCGAGAAAATCAAACAATGTTTCTAAAAAAAATTGATGATATGCAAAAAATTCCTTGCGTTATTGGTACTATTCTGATAGACTATACATATTGTGAGCTTGAATTTACATTGAGCTTAATAAATGCAAGGAGGTGCAATTATGGCAAAATGTGCAGTTTGTGGAAAAGGCGCTCATTTCGGGAATAATGTGAGTCATTCTCATAGAATTTCAAATAGAATGTGGAAATCCAACATTAAATCTGTAAGATGTAAAGTTAACGGTGCTACCAAGAAAATGTATGTATGTACTTCTTGTTTAAGAAGTGGCAAAGTAGAAAGAGTTTAATCGTTGATTACTTAGAGCTGTCATTGGCAGCTCTTTTTTTCTACCCTTTAACTTCAGGTACCATACCTTATTAATAAGAATATTCTGCCCGGCACGTTGCCATAAAAAAGAGCCCTGACGAATCAAATCCGCAGGACTCATTTTTGAATCAGATTAAGCTTCCTGCTCGACAGACTCAGAAAGGATTTTTTCCATCTCTTTTTTTGCTGTTTCTTTGGCAGTGCTGTCTGCAGCAGAATCCTCCTTTTTGGAGGTGTACCGATTCACAAATTCAGGAACCATGTCAAGAATTTTCGTCAGTCCGTCCTGATTCTTGACATTTACCATTTTTGTTGTGCCATTCGATATCACTAATACTGCACTTGGCATGATCTTGCCACCCATTCCACCGCCAGAATTATTCTTTTTATCCGTACCAAACATACCTGCCGCAACTCCAAAGGAAACATCCACAAGGGGAAGAATGATCGTATCTCCAATATGAATCGCATCCCCTACAACTGTCTTTGTTGTAATGAAACTGTCCATTCCCTTAAAAAGTGATTCTACAGTAGAATTAAAATTTGTTTCAGCCATTACCTGTAACCTCCTGTTTTTTGAACTCGTCTGATGATACGCCTTATGTTTTTATCTAATAATAGTCTGATGATACTGATCAGCAAATAAATGATTGTGAATCTCCCGCCTATTTGAAATCTACCCTTGAACTGATAATTCATGTTCTCAAAATCCGGTATCACCCGAATCTGTTTCTGATAGATAAATGGCAGTACACTTAAAAATGCGGTAATCTGACCAGTAACTGACGGATCATTTGTTGAAAATCGAATATCAGCTGCCAACTTTCTTGGCAAAATAAAATGCAAAAATAAATATTTTACTTCTTTTAAAACATGGATCAAAGCCGCTTTGTTGGATTCATCCCCGATTTCATGAAGGAACATTTGTATCATTTCGACAACATGCTTTGCTGACTCTGTTCTTTTTGTACTCTTCTTTTTTTTCGCTTTTTTCTTTTTATTCTTTTTATTATTTTTCTTGCTCTTCTTACTTTTCTTATTTTCTCTTATTTTCTTATTCTGTGTATTCTTTTGCAGATCATTACTCTCAGAGTCATTATCCACTTCAGGCGACTCCGATAAATTCAAATCTGTTTCATAAAACCTCTCCGATTCAGAATTCGATCCATCTAATACTTCAGAATAAATCAATATTCCTGCTATCCTTATTTTTAAAGTTATTACATCTTGAAAATAAAGTGCTGTTGCAGAAATCAAATGAAAGAACCAAAATACTTTCGCATCAAACTTATTAACCTCTTCTACTTCACCTCGAACTCGATAGAAAAAGGGATGGAACAAAAAACATGCCAGCAGAAACAGAGCAATTCCAAGTAAGACCAGCAGCAGTATTCCTACTATTTTTAAAATAATAATCAAGATTCCCATTCTGAATCAACTTTCCTTCCAGTCTTACTCTCGAGATATTTTTTTAGATGAAATGTTCCAGTCTGATAATAAGTTTCGGAAAGGATGCAGCCAGCCAATTCAACAGCTTCTTCATAATCTCCCGCAATTCCCATAATATATAGGTCAGATTTGGGATAATTTTTTTTACATAGCTCTGCTGTTGAAATAATATCCATCAGGTTCGTGGGATTAGATGGAAAAGTGATCACATAAGATCGTTTCAATTTCATTCTCAGTCTTTTGCGAATAAAGTACTTACCCTGTCCCTGCAGACTTGTACCTAAATACAAATTTGGATACCATTTCATATGCATTCACTCCTGCCTACGACTGTAGCTTTGTTATAGTATACCTCTTTTTAGTTTTAGATGCAAGAATCACTCCATTGTCGAAAAGTACTCATCGAACACCTTCTTAGCAATCGGTACCGCATATTCACTGCCAATTCCAGCGCCTTCGACTATGACAGCGATTGCAATATCCTCTTTATCCTCACTCTCTGCGAACCCTGTGAACCAGGCATGACTTTCCCCTTTTGTATCACTATATTCAGCAGATCCAGTCTTTCCCCCTGCGGTATAAGATTGTCCCGATAAAAGTGTTGCAGTTCCTGTCTCGACGGTTCCTATCATAAAGTCCTTTAACAGCCCAGACTCCTCTTTTGTCATTATTTCTCCATATGCAACCGGATCGAATTGCTTTACAAGGCTTCCATCATAAGTCTCTGAGTGATCGATCACATAAGGCTCCATCAAAATACCTTCATTCGCCACAGCACTCGTCAGCATCAACATATGAAGTGGCGTGACCAAGGTCTGTCCCTGTCCGATCGCAGTCTCCATAATCTCGCTTACAGACGAATCGGAATCTAATACAAAACTGCTTTGAGAAGCTGTCATATTGCTAACTGGCAGAACTGTATTGAATAAAAGTGAGTCTGCAGTATCTGAAAAATCATCTAGGTCAAGCTGAAGTCCGATATTTGCAAAGGATGTATTACAGGACTCAGTAAAAGATTCTTTTAAGTCGACTCTGCCATGCTTTTCGTTGCCATAGCAGCTGATTTTATTTGCTCCAATTGTCAATGTGCCAACACAGTCATAGCTGTAATCCAGATAATTCGGAAATTCTCGAATATACTCAAGAGCAGTCACGGTCTTGAAAGTGGATCCGGGTGGATATTTTCCCTGTGTAGCACGATTGACCAGCACGGAATTACTTTCCGTATCCGTTACAATCACATCCCAGTTCTGTGAAATCGTATTAGGATCAAAATCCGGCTTGGAAACAACCGCTAGTAATTTTCCCGTCGAAGGCTGCATGACGATCACTGCGCCCTTATAAGTCCCTAATGCATCATATGCTGTTTGCTGAAGATCTACATCCAGTGTGGTATAAATATTATCTCCAATATATTTTTCATTCGTCACTTCGTCCACTGCCTGTTCTATGATCGATGAATTCGATCGTGAAAGGTTATAGTTCGCCCAGGCCTCTATTCCGGAATTTCCATGTAATGCTGTCTGATAGCCTACAATGTGTGAGAACATTCTGCCAAATGGATAATTGCGTAAAGCAGCGTTTTGATCTGTCATTTCGGTACTTTCGATATCTTCTATATTTTCTGCGAGAATCTGTCCATCTGCCGATAAAATACTGCCACGATCAACAGACGCTTCATATATTTCTGTCCTGCCGTTATATGCACTATTCAAAAAATCTTCACTTTTTTCAATCAAAAAATAAGAAACATAACCTATCATTGCCAAAAAGATGACAAGAAAGCTGTAAGTGATGACAGCGAATTGTCTCGATCTGTCAAAGCTGCTGGATGTCTGTGTCGAACCCTGTTTTTTTCCGGTCTGTTTTATTTGTTTCTCCAGATTCTTTTTTTTCATTCCTATGTTCCTCTCGAACGCGTTGTCTATCTTCTCGGATTATATAAAAACCCTGAATAATCGCAAATATGATCATGGTGCTAAACAGTGAGCTGCCTCCGTAGCTGACCAGTGGCAGTGTGACGCCAGTGGAAGGTATCAGCTTGATAGCTCCTCCAATTGTCAGAAAAATCTGAAATCCATAAATGATACCCAGCCCCAGCGCTACGAGACGATAAAACCCATCCGTCAACTGCATGGAGATGTTCAAGAACATCAAAAGACTGCTTAAACAGACAAGAATAACACAGAAACCAAACAGTGCTCCCATTTCTTCTGAAATAGCAGAATAGATAAAATCCTGCTCAACTACGGGAATCTTATTTGGCATACCCTGGTATAATCCCAGTCCGAACCATTTACCAGAACCAATTGCAAACAGAGATTGTGCGATCTGATAACCTTCATTTTCGATCACACTGATTGGGTCGAGCCAGGCAATAACCCTTGTCTGAACATGAGAAAAAAGTCGATACGCAATAACGGAAGCAAGTGCACCTGACAAGATGCCCGCAGCCAGATAAAATAGCTTTGCAGTGACAAAATACAGCATCAGAATATATACAACAAAGAGAATCAATGCACCACCAAGATCTCTCGAAAGAACCAGTACCATTACATGAAGTGCAGCTAGTATGGTTGTAATCACGACCTGTTTGAAATCGATGGAATGATAATACATACCTGCCACAAAGAAGACAAAAAGAATTTTTACGAATTCTGCAGGCTGCAGCGTAATATCTGCGATCGTTATCGAGATATTTGCTCCGTTACTCGTATTTCCCAATGCAGCCACAGTCGCCAATATCAGTATTCCAATGATTCCATAGAGCCAGGATAGATTGCGGATAAAGGTTACCCTTTTAATCAAAAACGGAACAATTAGTGTCATAGTCATTCCTACTACTGCAAAAGCAAATTGTCGGATCGCCTGATAAAAAGACAGTCGTGTAAGTATAATGAAACCAATCACTAAAAGCATACACATATTATTGATCAGCAATTTAGAGACACCTCTGTAAAGATTATGAAAGGCTGTCAGTACGACTAGAAAAAACACGAGCTGCGCAAGATAAAAAATAAGAATCCGGACATCACCAGTTGAATCATACAGAACCAAAAAACCATTCAGATGAAGCATCAGCATAAAAACATCCTGTGATAAAAATACAAATTCACGACTGCTTTCACTCATTCTCTTGGCAAGAACAATGAAACATCCAAATGTATAAAATGACATCATGATCAACATGACGTATTTTGAGATATCACTAAAGTTATTCCAAATCATACATTAATCCACACCACGTTTCCAATGTCCAAATGTAAATTCACCCAGAACACTTGACGCAGTTCTCTCCTTATTAGTATCTTTCAAATGCCGAATTGTCTCATCGATCAAAGTCAACACTGCCTTTGTCTGCTCCGCCGTTTCGATTGTAAAGGAAATGCGAAATTGTTTGATCTCCATGGATATAATATCATCCAGGACATCTGTCAGGCAGAGTGGTATCGAATTATACACAGTATTATAGCATACTCGACAGTGATTTTTTACAGGAAAACGGATTTGATATCTGTCTTTGATCGTTATGGTTTCTTCCTGCAGATCACATGCCTGTGTATTTTTATGAAGGCACTGTGCCGTTGTCATCAATGGTACGTGACCATAAATAAGCATTTCGCTTCCCAGATTAAATCTGTGAGCGATTTCTTTTTTATTAAGTTCCATTGGAACGGTATCCTGTAGGATTCCTGTTGCCTTAAAATAGTAAAAGCGGCTCATATCAGACCATGTATAAACAGAATGATCCAGCCTGATATGATCGGGTCCTATACCACGACTCAGAAGAAACTGCAGTTCATCCTGTGTCCTTACCAGGTAGTATTCGAACAGACTCATCCCAAGCAGAGTTTCAAATTCCTTTTCAGATTCATTTCGAAACACATGAGGCATGGCCAGGCCGATTTTTTTACCGGTTCTTTCTGCCTCAGTCTTTTTATCATATAAATGCGTATAAGAACAGTCTGTGTTTAAAAATGAGATGTCCAGATAAATAATATCGATCCAGGGATACACTAACAACGGCTTCCATTGTGCCAACTCTTCTATCGTGACGGAGAATCCCTTCAGATCGGACACTGCATTCTCTGAAAGAACTGTACTTTCCTGGATTTGTTTCATAAAATCTTCTTTTATATGCTCATTGACCAGAATCCGATCTGTCTTTTCTCTTCGAAAGGTGGATAGGATCTGTGAGGATAATTCCAATACTGCTTCCCGACGCAATTCATTTAGAGCTGTCATTGGAACAAAAACATTGGGGTCATTCAAAATCCGGAGTTCCTCACAGTAAAACACTGTATTTCCAAGCTTTGTGACCTTTTCTTTGATTACCTCTTCTGAAGTTGGTCTTTTCTCCGCGATTCCAAGTACTGGACCGGTTTTGATCACGTGATTCGCCTCGCTTGAGATCGTAAAAAGCAGCTCTTTTCCGCTCTGAGCCAGGATCTCAATGTTTACAGCTCTTTTCAACTCCGGTATTGAAACAGACTCCTGGTTTTCATGTCTATGGTTCGGTGCAACCCATGTGACCATAGAGGATCCGTTTCTTTTTTTGTAATATCCATCCGTAAATCCGCTTCGATTTCCGTAGCCTAGCAGAAGTTCACGATCTCTGGCTTCGACCTGATAACCTGCTCTTCCATGGGCTTCATATCGGTCAAGGTAGTCACGATAGATCCCTACTACACCGGCGGCATAATCCACCTGCTTCATTCTGCCTTCGATCTTAAAGGAAGTTATTCCGCTCTCCAGCATATCTGGTAATAGGTCGATGGTACATAGATCCTTCAGACTAAGGGGATAGTTCTTTTCTTTTTCATTCAATCCCCTGCCTGAGCTGTCGTAAACATCGTATGGGAGCCGGCACGGCTGGGCGCATCTTCCTCTGTTCGCACTTCTTTGACCGATTAGGCTGCTCATGAGACATTGGCCGGAATAGCTAAAGCACAGTGCTCCGTGAACAAAGGATTCAATTTCGATTTTAGCCTCTTTTTGTATTTGCTTAATTTCTGCAAGAGACAGCTCTCTTGCTGTTACAATTCTGTCTGCTCCGTGATCTTTTAAAAATCTGGCACCGCAAACATTACTGACAGACATTTGTGTACTAATATGGATGTGTAATTGTGGAAATTGCTCTCTTAGGAACTGCATCACTCCAAAATCCTGAACAATCACTGCATCCAAGCCAGCTAAATATAGAGGAAGTATAAACTCATAAAGTTCCTTTGCAGCTTCTTTATTTTTCACCAATGTATTTACGGTCAGATATGCCTTTTTCCCGTGAATATGAAGATAATCTATTCCTTCTTCCGCTTCTTGCGAAGTGAAGTTCGCAGCATTTGCTCTGGCACCAAATTTCTCGCCGCCGAAATAGACAGCATCACATCCTGCTGCCGCAACTGCCTTTAGAATATTCATATCCCCTGCTGGTGCTAATAGTTCTGGTTTTTCCAATGTTTTACCCCTTTAAATATAAAAGAGGCGAAATCCGCCTCTTTTTGTAACACGTTTTATGATTTCGAGGAATCCTCTGGCAATGCAGATTCTAATCTAGCATTTGTCAGTCTTAACTCATTATTTTGAACTTCCAGATCTTTTAATTCTTGTTCCCTACTCTCCAATTTGACTTGATTCGTAACCAATTCATGCTTTAGATCATAAAGATCTTTATCTCTTAATTCTGCTTCTGACTCCAGGATTTCGATCCGCTTTAAGGCTTTAAAATAATCATCTGCCAAATTCAGCTGAATCAGAACACCTTTTGTTTCTGAATTACAAAATTTAAATGATTCTAGTGCATGAACTTCCGTATTCTTATTATTGATATAGGATGCCACTTTTTGCAAATAAGCTTCTCCTTCAAATCCACTCAAGGTATAAACTTTTCCAGCAATGATCACTTCCGTGTTTGTTTTTGATGACATCTTCAAACTCCTTCCAGTGCATAGACTTTCTATCATTATAATTATTATTTATTCGAAACACAACTTATTTTTCAGGCATTATCAGACCAAAATGCTCGTATGCAAATTTTGTTGCGACTCTCCCCTTTGGTGTACGGTTCAAAAACCCGTTTTTAACCAGATATGGTTCATATACATCCTCGATCGTTCCGGAATCCTCACCTAACGAGGCAGAAAGCGTATCAAGTCCAACTGGCCCCCCATCAAATTTTTGTATGATCGTCAGTAGGATATTCCTGTCACTCAGATCTAGTCCACATGTATCGACTTCCAGCAGATTTAATGCGAAGGATGCTACTTCCTCTGTAATTTTCCCATTGTATTTGACCTGTGCAAAATCTCGGACACGTTTTAACAGACGATTTGCCAGTCTAGGGGTTCCACGGCTTCGTTTCGCTAGCTCAAGCGCACCCTCTAGATCAATTTCAACATCGAGAATTTGAGCAGAATAGAGAATGATCGTTTTTAGTTCCTCAATTTCATAAAATTCCAGATGATGAACCACTCCAAAACGATCTCGAAGCGGTGCAGACAGCAACCCGGCTCTCGTTGTTGCACCTACAAGTGTAAATTTAGGGAGATCCAGGCGAATGGATCTGGCAGAGGTCCCTTTCCCAATCATAATATCAATAACGTAATCTTCCATTGCCGGATACAGCACCTCTTCCACCTGTCTGTTAAGGCGGTGGATCTCATCAACGAAAAGCAGATCCCCTTCTTGAAGATTGCTAAGTATTGCAGCCATCTCTCCCGGCTTACCAATGGCCGGGCCGGATGTGACTTTAATATGCACATTCATCTCATTCGCAATGATTCCTGCAAGTGTTGTCTTGCCAAGTCCGGGCGGTCCATAAAAAAGAACATGATCCAATGATTCCTTACGCTGCTTTGCAGCTTCAATATAGATCCGCAGGTTTTCCTTTGTCTTCTCCTGACCGATATACTGATCCAGAATCTGGGGGCGGAGGCTTTTTTCTATTTTTATATCTTCTTCCTGCAATTGTGTAGAAATCACACGTTTTTCCATCCTGTCCTCCAAATCATGAAATACAAATGCAAAAAACCGAACCTGATATCACATTATAAAAATGCCATATTCTTCAGTGCCTGTTTTAAGATCTCTTCTACTGTCGTACTTTCCGTTATTTCAATTCGACTGACCACCGATACAGCTTCCTGCGAGGAATAACCAAGCGCCATCAGTGCATCAATTGCTTCGGATTTATTGGAATCCTCTTTGAGGTCTGCCTTGCTTCCCAAATCATCGTGATGCGAATTACCCAATATATCCTGAATATATATCTTGTCTTTAAGCTCTAAGATGACTCTTTGTGCTGTTTTTGCCCCAATTCCTGGTGATTTTGCAATTGCCTTTGCGTCATCACCAAGCACTGCAAAACGCAGATCATCAGCTGTGAGGGTCGACAGAATCGCGAGAGCTCCCTTGGGTCCGATTCCGTTGACTCCAAGCAGCAGGCGAAATATATTTTTATCATCTTTTGTCAGAAATCCAAAGAGATCCATTGCATCTTCCTTTATATTCAAATGCGTATATACCTTGATCTCTTCCCCGATCGCAGGCAGATACTCCAGTGCATTTACCGCAATAAAGATCTGATACCCTATGCCTCCGGCTTCTACTACGATAAAGCCATCTGCTCTTTCAGCAAGCTCACCTTTTATATATGCATACATATTGCACCTCTCCTGGATCAGTGAATGATCTCACCCATATAATAGAAACCTTTGCACTCATTCAGTCTGACGGAGTACAACTGCCCGATCATTGCAGCGTCGCCGGGCAAATGCACCACTGAATTATTGCTCAGCCTTCCAGAAACCAAACTTGTATTTTGTTCGTTCACGTTCTCGATCAATACTTCGCATACAGAGCCAGTCAGTTTTTCAGCTCTTCTTGCCGATATGCTCTGGACAATTTTTAAAAGCCGGTCAAATCGTTCCTTTACTACTTCCTCTGGCACCTGATCCGCCATTGTTGCAGCTGGGGTTCCAGTCCGTTTCGAGTAAATGAATGTAAATACGCTGTCGAATTCCACTTCTTCGATCACTCGTAATGTTTCGTTAAAATCCTCCTCAGTCTCCCCTGGAAAACCAACGATAATATCCGTTGTCAGGGCGATATCAGGTACTGCATTTCTTAGTTTTTTGGCAAGCTCCAGATACTGTTCTTTTGTATATTTACGATTCATAATATCCAGAATCCTTGTACTGCCAGACTGCAGTGGCAAATGAAAATGACTGCATATTTTATTTGATGCTCCGATCACACGGATCAATTCATCCGAAAGATCCTTTGGATGGGAGGTCATAAAACGAATTCGGCGAATACCGTCGATCATCTCAATTTCTTCCAGCAGCTGTGCAAAAGATGTCTGAGGTTCCAAGGTCTTTCCATAGGAATTGACATTCTGTCCCAGAAGCATGATTTCTACAACCCCATCTGCAGCAAGCTGGGTAATTTCCTTTCGGATCTCCTCTGGTCTTCTGCTTCGTTCACGGCCCCTCACATAGGGTACGATACAATAGCTGCAAAAATTATTGCAGCCATACATAATATTAACGCCTGATTTAAAGGAATATTTTCGTTCTACCGGCAGATCCTCGACAATCTGATCCGTATCCTCCCAGACATCGATTACCATTCGTTGCGATTCAAATGCATATACGAACAGTTCAGCGAATTTATATATATTATGTGTCCCGAAAACGAGATTGACATGGGAATAGCTTTTTTTGATTTTTTCTACAGCCTCGTGTTCCTGCATCATACATCCACACAGGCCGATCATCATATCCGGATTCGTTCTTTTGATTCCCTGTAATCTGCCAAGTCTGCCATAGACCTTATTATTCGCATTCTCTCTGACTGTGCAGGTATTGTAAATTACAAAATCCGCATTCTCATCCGAGGTCTCCTGGTATCCGATTTCCTCTAGAATACCAAGCAGTTTTTCAGAATCCCGTGCATTCATCTGACAGCCAAAGGTCGTGATTGACGCTAAAAGAGGCCGTCCGAGCTCCTTGGATCTTTGTGATGCATACTCTTTGGCCTTTTTAATAAAGTAGTATTGCCTGTCAGGCTCATTTGCAGGAGGCTCCATTCTCACATCGATCTCCTGCAGTCTCTTTTTGATATCTGTTGTATTCGTTATATTGCTCACGTATATGATTACCCTTCTGTCCTTATAACAGTTTATTCTTATCGGATCTGACCATTCCCATAAATGATATATTTCGTACTCGTCAGTTCTTTTAGTCCCATTGGACCTCTAGCATGAAGCTTTTGTGTGCTGATTCCGATCTCAGCTCCAAAGCCGAATTCAAATCCATCCGTAAAGCGAGTGGAAGCATTCACATAGACTGCCGCAGCATCTACCTCATCCAGAAATTTTTCTGCATTTTGATAGTCATTTGTTACTATGGTCTCTGAATGTCCTGTGTTGTATTTATTAATATGATCGATGGCTTCTTCGATCCCATTTACCGTTTTTGCAGAAATAATGTAGTCCAGATATTCCGTTCCCCAGTCTGATTCCGTTGCTGGTATGACATTTTGATTCGAATCTGCCAGCGAACAAATTTTGTCATCCGCTCTGATTTCCACCTGAAATTCAGATAATGCATCCACCATCATTGGGACAAAATCATCAAGTATATCCTTATGAATCAAAAGAGACTCACAGGCATTGCACACTCCGATTCGCTGTGTTTTAGCATTGATCAGGATTCTTTTTGCCATTTCTAAATCTGCAGAGGCATCCACAAATACATGGCAATTACCCGTCCCCGTTTCAATGACTGGAATTGTAGCTGTCGTGACAACTGTTTTAATCAATCCTGCTCCTCCTCTGGGAATCAGAACATCAACATATTCATTCATATGCATAAATTCTTTTGCGGTTTCATGATCGGTATCTTCAATCAGCTGAATCGCATGTTCAGTCACTCCACATTCCATTAAGGTTTCTGTTATCGAACGTACAATGGCAACATTAGAGTGAATGGCATCTTTTCCACCTCGAAGAATTACTGTATTTCCAGCTTTAAAACAGAGTCCAAAGGCATCTGCAGTAACATTTGGACGCGACTCATAGATAATGCCAATGACACCAAGGGGCACTCTCTTTTGTCCAATGACCAGTCCGTTCGGTCTCTTTTTCATCTGCAGAACCTCACCGACCGGATCTTCTAGTGCTGCGATCTCCCGAAGACACTCTGCGATCTGTTCGATTCTCTCCTTTGACAAGTAGAGCCTGTCTATCAGTGCTTTTGGCATATTTGCTTTGCCTGCGCGATCAATATCTATCTCATTCGCCTCTAAGATCCGACCGGCATTAAGAAGCAGTCGATCTGCGGCACAGATTAGAACTTCATTTTTTTTATTTGTTGATAGTTTTGCAACTTCATACTTAGATGCCTTTGCATTTTCACAAATCGTAATAAGCTCCATCTAGAATTTCCCTTTCTTTTTAACCAGAAAACTTCATTCCTCTGATAATTCTTTGATCTGTTATAATTAGATTCATCTGGATATCAGTCTCTTCAACAAAAATTGGCTCTTTTTCGATCTGATGATCATAGGAAACACCGATTTTGTAAAGCCCTGGATGCTTTGCAAAATACTTATCATAGTACCCAGCTCCATATCCATACCGATTTCCTTTTTCATCAAAAACAAGACCGGGAACCAGACAATTCGCATCGTTCCAGTACACCTTTGAGCAGGTATCATTAGGTTCCATGATCTGATAGGTTCCCTGATGGAAATCATCCCCCATGGATCTGACCTGATAAAAATCCATGAACCCTTCTATTATTCTTGGAAAGGCCAGCGGAATCCCATGATCAAGACACTCCTGATAAAAGCGCAGCAAATCGACCTCTTGATCGATCGGGAAATATCCGTATATGCCCTGCCCCATCAGTGATTCATCAAAATTCAGAAAATGTCTGACCTGTATCATAATAAGATCTGACAATTCTTCCACTTCTACTTGTGACATTTCCTCTCTCAAAGTTTTATGAACCGCTCTAATTCTGCTTTTTATTTCCATATTTTTCTCCAAGATTTTCAATGTTCCCATCCGAATCAATCAGGTCAATATTATTGAGCTGACCTCTCAGATTATTTCTGACACTGGCAACATACTCTTCCCGCAGAAGTGCCTGTTCTACTTTTTCTTCTTCAGAAAGCCCCTCAGCCTTTGCTTTTCTATAAAGTGTATTGATCCTGTCGATCTTTTCCTGATTCATCTTATCCCTTACTTTCTCACATATTCTCAATTATAAAATCACTGATGTAAAAATCCTCATTCGTATTCTTGTGAAATATGGTTCCTTTAAATCGTCCCTCAATAATTTTGTGGATGACTCTGACATCCTTACCATTAACGATCACCATATCCACTCCCGATTCGGTCGCAATTTTGGCTGCTGTCAGTTTTGTAGCCATTCCGCCTGTTCCAACGTCACTGCCTGTAGAACTCTTTGCCATATTAGAGATTTCATCTCCCAGCTCAAATACATCATCGATCAGCTTGGCCGCCTTATTCTTTCTAGGGTCATCGGTATACAATCCATCGATGTCAGATAATAAAATCAACAGATCCGCTGAAATCAAGGACGCAACAATGGCTGATAGACTGTCGTTGTCCCCGAACTGAATCTCATAGGTAGAGACGGTATCATTTTCGTTTACGATCGGAATTACACCAAGTCGAAATAATTCATTAAATGTATTCTGGGCATTCTTTCGGGATACATTATCGGTCATTGTATTTTTCGTCATCAGTACCTGACCAACTGTCTGGTGGTATTCTGAAAACATCTTCTGATAGGTCATCATTAGTCTTGACTGTCCAACTGCTGCACAAGCCTGTTTCTCGGCTATTGTTTCAGGTCTTCTGTTTATGCCCATAGCCGTTCTACCAACTGCGATGGCACCAGAGCTTACCAGACAGACATCAATCCCCTGATTTCTGAGATTGCTCAGTTCTCTGACCAGACGTTCTAGCTTTAGAAAATCGAGATCCTGTGAAACTTTGTGATGCAGCGATGAAGATCCAATCTTAACAACTACTCGTTTTACATTTGAAAAGCTTTTTCTGCTTTTAGACTCCATGTTTAGCTCCCAACATATGACTTACTCATTCTAATCAATAATTCTACCATAAACAATTAAAAAAATCATTATATTCTTCAATTATACATGAATTGTGATATTTTGAACCCACAGTCTGCGTTTTACCATAAAATAACCGATCGCTGCCTTAATCATATCGGCTGACTGACAGATCAAAAATATAAGAATGATCGAAAGCGTGGTCTCTCTAGTCAGATAATAAGCCAGTGGTATCGTTACGACCCAGATAAAGACACTGTCGAATATAAAGGTGATCCATGTTTTCCCCCCAGATCTGAGCGTGAAATAGGAAGCTGCAACAAAGGACTGAATTGGCATGAAAACAGAAAATATCTTTAAAAAATCCATTGCCAGCGATTTCACATCTGCTGATGTATTATAAAATTGAGGAATATAAGACGATAGAAAAAGTAAGACACTACCAATCAATCCAGATACTATAATGGAAAACACAATAATCTTTCTATCTGTATCGACAGCTTCCTCCAGCTTTCCAGCACCTAGCAGCTGACCAACTATAATTGAAATTGCAGATCCCATTGCAAAAAAGAAAATATTAAATAAATTTGTGACTGTCGTGCTGATATTTAGAGCAGCAACAACATCAAGGCCTCTTGTAGAGTAGCTCTGCATCAATACCGCCATACCAAAGGACCAAAGTACTTCGTTCAACAATAAGGGAAATCCTTTTATTATGATCTGTTTTACCAGTGTTGTTGGTATATGAAAATGCGAAAAAACATGTTTAAAATAGGGAACTTCTTCCCGATGCAACGTTACCCAGCGTAAGATCATGCCCATCTCGATGAACCTGGCTGCAACTGTTGCAATTGCTGCACCTCTGATACCCAATCCAGGTATAAAGAAAAGACCAAAAATAAGTATAAAATCGAGGATCATATTTGATACAACTGCGACAATACCAGCTTTCATCGGAAGCATGGTCTCTCCTGTTTCTCTAAGGGTACTGGCATAACTTTGTGTCACGACGAAGGGAAGCATACCAAGGGCTGCAAT
Organism: Lachnospiraceae bacterium; assembly: GCA_047974745.1. Lineage (GTDB taxonomy): Bacteria > Bacillota > Clostridia > Lachnospirales > Lachnospiraceae > JBKECO01. The sequence continues at coordinate 174,148 of JBKECO010000003.1, read as the reverse complement.
TCGAAGATAATCCTTTGCATAGTTCAAAGTAGCAGCAATACTGTCGGTATTAGAATCCGAATGAAGATATAGTTTTACCAAGGGCTCTCCAAAAAGATAAAATACAAGAATGCCGATACAAAAAATAAATGCTATGCTGACGATTTTAAATCGAAATGTATAGCGAATCCCATCCACATCCTTTTTTCCATAAAATTGAGCGCCAAAAATACCTGCTGCTGATGTAGCACCAAATATACATATATTAAAGACCATCATCATCTGATTCACGATCGCAACACCAGACATCTGTTCCGTTCCAAGGCGACCGACCATAATATTATCAATCAAATTAACAAGATTTGAAAATCCAGTCTGAATCATAATAGGAATTGCAATTAGCAGCAGCATTTTATAAAAATCTTTATTTCCAAAATATCTGCTGAGCCACTCATATTTTCTTTGCATAATTTGCATAAATGTCCTCCCATTGTGACATTTGCATCAATGAAACTTTTGCATAATGCTGGGAACTTTCTTTTATAAAGAAAAATCACCCTCATACTGTCACGAAGGTGATTTTAGCATTTTCAAACTTATGTTTCAAGTGAAAAACCATGTTTTTTCTTTATTATAAAATTGTTTTTTTTGGACACTTCTGTGCACAGATACCACACTGGGTACATTTTGTCTGATCAATGTATGCCAGATTATCCTCTACATGAATTGCGTCTGCAGGACAATTCTTCTCGCAGATCTTACATGCAATACAGCCTACTGTACAAGCCTTCATCACATCTTTTCCCTTATCCTTAGAACTGCAGGTAACTATATGCACTGCGCTGTAAGGCACCATTTCGATCAAATGATTCGGACAGGTTGCAATACATTTACCACACGCTTTACAAGCTTCTTTATCCACCTTTGATATTCCGTCAACAATATGGATCGCATCAAAGGGGCAGGATCTTACACAATTTCCATAGCCATAGCAGCCATAATTACAGCTTTTTGGTCCTTTGTTCGGAATATAAGCCATCGCAGTACAGTCTGTTATTCCGTAATATTCATAGTCTTGATTCGCTTTTTCACAGGTACCATTACATTTTACAAATGCTGTTTTTCTAACACCGCTTTCAGCTTCTATTCCCATAATCTCACCAATCACAGCGGCTACACTGTCACCACCAACTGGACAGGCATTTACAGCTGCCTCACCTGCCACAATGGCAGTTGCAAGACCGGAACATCCTGGAAACCCACATCCACCACAGTTATTTCCTGGCAGGGCTTCTAAGATGTCTGTTTCTCTTTGATCCACTTCCACTTTGAATTTTTCTCCAAAAACTCCAAGAAAGAACCCGATCAGGAGTCCGACTCCTCCAACAACGATGGCAGAAATAATAATTGACTCTATATTCATTGCTCAGTCCCCCTATATTAATCCTGAAAAGCCCATAAAGGCGATCGACATGAGACATGCAATAAGCAAAACGATTGCTGTTCCCTGAAAATATCTGGGAATGTTATTAAATTCAATTTTTTCTCTGATGCCAGCCATGATCATAATTGCAATGAAGAATCCGACTGCAGTTGCAAATCCGTTCACAACGCTTTCAAGTACATTGTATTCTTTTGTAACATTCGTCAAAGCGACGCCCAAAACTGCACAGTTCGTTGTAATCAGGGGCAGATAAACGCCTAAACTCTGATAAAGTGATGGTATCGATTTCTTTAAGAACATCTCCACGAACTGAACTAGAGCAGCAATAACAAGAATATAAACGATTGTTTTTAAATAAACAATATCCAGTGGAGTAAGAATATACTTATAAATGAGTGCTGTGACAAAGGAGGAGATCGTTATAACGAAAATTACCGCACCTCCCATTCCAGATGCCATTTCGGTTTTCTTTGACACTCCTAAAAATGGACAAATTCCTAGGAACTGGCTCAATACTACATTATTTACGATTGCAGATGCAACGGCAATTAAAATTAAGTTTTGCAATTATTTACCCTCCTGTTCCGTATTTTCTTTGCCGGTACAAGCAAATGAACTCATGCAGCCAGCACAATCTCCGGTAATACAGCCGGATGGAGATGCAAGTGGCTTTCCTTTTTCTTCCATTTTTTCACGAATAATATTCATACCCACCACAAGAAAAGCAAGTACAAGGAATGCTCCCGGTGCCATTATAAATATTGTGATTGGAGTGAACCAGGTCAACGAAAGGATCTGATATCCAAATGCCTGACCTGCGCCAAGGACTTCACGAATCAATCCGATGATCATCAGTGCGATTGTAAATCCCAGTCCCATTCCGAGACCATCGAAAAACGAAGGTAATACCGGATTCTTTGAAGCAAAACTTTCTGCTCGGCCGAGAATGATACAGTTTACTACGATCAATGGTATGTATACACCCAATGAAGCTGAAAGTGCAGGTGTATATGCTTGCATAATGAACTGAACTACGGTGACCAGAGATGCAACAATGACAATATATGCAGGTACTCTGACTCCATTTGGAATCACTTTACGAAACATAGATACTAAAACATTTGCACATACAAGTACGACTGTCGTAGACAGACCCATTCCAATACCATTGATTGCGCTTGATGTAACCGCCAGTGTGGGACACATTCCAAGCATCAGAACAAATACCGGATTTTCTTTTATAATTCCATTAAATAAATGTTTTAAATTCTTATTCATACTAATTACCTCCGGTCAGGATATTCTGAAAATATGCAATACATGCATTCACACCATTTGCGACCGCATCCGTTGTGATCGTTGCCCCGGAAATTGCTTCTATTTCACTTTCATTTACCGGTTCTGCTTTGACTACCAGAAACTGGTCGACCAGCTTGTTTTGAAAGGCTGCCATAAACTCTTCGTCCAGCACCTTCATACCAAGACCAGGGGTCTCTGCAATTTTCGTTATCGAATAGCCATTGACCGTACCATCATTCTGAATACCAACGGAAAAGGTTATATTATCCTGACTAGCATCCTTTGCCGTTACTGTAATAACATATCCGAGAATGTTCTCTGAAGAGTCATATGCTACCTGTACGTCATTGATCTCATCTTCAAACTCCAGATCTGCCATAAGCTGCTCCACTTCGGCAGCATCAAATTCCTCATAGGCTGCAAAGTGATCCGCATCCTCGAATACCTGCTGATACGCTGCCTGAGCTGCTGCAAGTTCTGCTGCAGCGATTGGCTCCTTTGTTAAATTATATACAAATCCCAGAACCAGACCCAGTACAAGGGTAAATGCAGTCAGAATGAGTGCATCCCGCACGATTCTTTTATTCATGCTTTTTTACCTCCTTTACCACACCAAATGCCCTTGGAATCGTATATTTTTCAATGATTGGTACAAGAAGATTACTCAGAATAATTGCAAATGACACTCCTTCTGCATTTGCTCCGAATATTCGAAAGAGTCCGGTCAATATTCCAATACAGACACCATAGATAATTTTCCCTGCAGGCGTAGCAGGCTGCGTTGCATAGTCTGTTGCCATAAAAAAGGCACCAAGCATCAGACCTCCGCCACATAGCTGCGCAGTAATGTAGGTTCCATCAAATCCATTGCCTGAGAATAGAATCAGAAAAATGACAAATGTAGCAATATAAGTACCCGGAATCTTTAAATCGATCACGCCCATCATAATCAGAAAAATAGCTCCGATCATGATTGCAATCACAGAGGTCTCGCCGATCGTTCCGGAAACATTGCCGATCAGCATCTGAAATGTATCGACGGATTCCCCATTCCTCATTGCTGCAAGTGGTGTTGCACCTGAATATTCATCGATTGTAAAATTCGTCATTTGCGCTGCAAATGCAATCAGTAGAAAAGCACGTGCACCGAGCGCCGGATTCATAAAGTTCTGTCCCAGTCCTCCAAACAGCATCTTGACAATGATAATTGCAAAAATTCCACCAAGCACTGCCATCCACCATGGCAAGGTTGGCGGCAGATTCAGTGCAAGAAGCAGTCCGGTAACCACCGCACTATAATCTCCGATCGTCTGCTTCTTCTTCATGATTTTCTGAAAAGCCCATTCTGAGCCTACACAAGAAGCAATTGTGACCAAAATCAACATAAGTGCACGAAATCCAAAATTATAGATACCGAACAGACTCGCTGGAAGTAAGGCAATACATACATACAGCATGATTCTGCTGGTTGTATCTTTATGACGTACGTGCGGAGAAGATGCTACCCGAAATAAATTACTCACTTAAATTTACCTCATTCTTTCTATTTTTTTCTTTTAGCCACTAGGACTTTCTTTTTCATTATTTTAATCGACTGAGCAAGCTGTTTGTTTGCCGGACAGATAAAGCTGCAGCTTCCGCACTCCACACACTCAAGTCCGTACCATTTTTCAAACAGATCCGGTTGATTTCTCTCTGACATGTCGGAGAGCTTGGTGGGTATCAGTCGTTCCGGACAGACCTCTCCGCACCTGCCACAATTTATACATGCTGAAGGTTCAAATCTTGACACCTCATCTTCTGTAAAACAAAGCAATGCTGATGTTGTTTTTGTTGTAGGGATATTTAGTCCAAATAATGCGAATCCCATCATAGGGCCTCCGGCAATGGCCTTTTCACAGTCTCCATTGAGTCCGCCTGCAGCCTCAAGGATCTCTTGAAAATTCGTTCCAAGGTGAACATAGAAATTACAAGGATCTGTAACAGCATTGCCTGTAACCGTAAATATTCTGTTCATGACTGGTTTTCCAAACATGACTGCCTGGTAGATCGCAACTATCGTTTCTACGTTATCCACAATACATCCTGCATCTGCAGGAAGCATCTTAGAATTGATATAGCGTTTGGTAGCCGCATAGATCAGTTGTCTCTCTCCGCCCTGAGGATACTTCGTCTCAAGCTCCACTACCTGCATTCTATGATCTGACCTTGTCAGTTTTCTTAGTTTTTCGATTGCCTTAGGTTTATTGTTCTCAATTGCAAAAATCCCTTTAGCCTTTGGAAAAAGCTGCAGAATGACATTCATTCCCTCTACGAGCTTCTCTGGTTCCTCTACCATTCTCCTGTAGTCTGAAGTAAGATAAGGCTCACACTCTGCACAATTTGCAATGATATATTCTATTTTCTCAGGTTCCTTCGGTGTGAGCTTAATATGTGTGGGAAATCCAGCACCGCCCATACCAACGATTCCAGCAAGTTTGATCTTATCGATTATTTCCTCATTGCTTAGCAAATTGATGTCAAGGATCTCTTCAAACTCTACTTCATTATACTCACCATCATTTTCGATAATAATAGATTCTACCATATCACCAACTGCAACTCTGCGCTGTTCGATTGATTTGACAGTCCCGGATACACTGGAATATACAGGTGCAGAAACAAAGCCACCGGCCTCTGCAATCATCTGACCACGCAGCACCGAGTCACCTACTGTCACGATTGGTACGGCAGGAGCTCCAATGTGCTGAGATAACGGATAAACTAGTTCACCTTTTGGCAAAAGTTCGCGGACAGGTTTATCTTTGGATAATTCCTTTCCATCAGTTGGATGGACTCCGCCTTTAAATGTTGATAAAGCCATGTTAAGTGCCCCACTTTCTAAATAGTTGCTATATATTTAATAACATCTTTATGATTATAACATAATAATTAAGACTGTATAAATATTTTATTGTACTTTTTTTAGTACATTTTAACGACAAATCAACGATTTTTTGTTATGTTTTTAACAATCTAGCTAATTCACTACTAATATGCTATAGTATGGATTATATTGATATGAAATTATAGGAGCTCAAATGAGAAAAATTGTTACAAAACAGCAGGATTTAAATCTTAACGATTACGATATTTCTCTGCTGACATCCGATTCACTGATTCTTGATATTGAAACAACCGGGTTATCTCCCCTTAATGCTTTTATCTACCTGATTGGATTCACCTATTTGGACGAGGAACATGTTACATCTGTTCAGCTGTTTGCAGAATCGGCAGAGGACGAAATCCTGATTTTGTATTCTTTTTTAGAATATCTGACAGAAGAAACTGTATTAGTCTCTTTTAATGGCAATCGCTTTGATATTCCATTTCTTCAGAAAAGAATGGATTTTTATTCGATTTCATACACTCTGTATTCTCATGATACCTTCGATCTATATAAAGTTGCCTCTTCCATCGCTCCGCTTTTACATTTGCAAAACAAAAAGCAAAAAACCCTAGAGTTATTCCTGGGCATAGGAAGAGAAGACCTTTATCATGGCAGAGAACTGATACAGGTATATTTTGATTTTCTTGAGCACAAAAACGAGATGCTTGCATCTCTGTTGCTGCTTCACAACTTTGAGGATATCACTGGTCTATTGCAGTTACTCCCACTCTTGCGCTTTCGGTCTTTATTTTATACAGATCCAGTCCAAATAACCTGTCACAAAAGAAGTTATAAAAAATGGAACGACGATGAGTATTCGGAAGAACTGCTCATACATGCTGAATATCCCTATGATTTTCCAAGACCTGTCATGTACAGAAATCAGCATTTTTATATAAAAGCAGAGAATCATTCCGTTAATATCATGGTATACCTAATAAAAGATACCCTATATCACTTTTATCCTGACTACAAGAACTATGAATTTCTTATTCAGGAAGGCTATGCGATTCACAAAAGTATTTCACAGTTCCTGAGCAAAGATGTAAAGCAAAAAGCATCCGCAGAAAATTGCTACACAAAAAAAACAGGAGTATTTCTACCCTGCTTTTCAAAAAGTGAACTTCCTATATTCCACAAAGCTTATAAGGATAAAGTTACTTATATTGAATTTGATGATTCGATGATTTTAGATGCCGAATTTATCACGACTCTGTTTCTCGATCTACGAAATCAGGTAAAAAAATCTTTAAAAATATAGACGGCAGATGCCGTCTATATTTTTGTAAAGAAAAATGATCTGTGTCTTTGATAATTCAATTCTTTATAATTCAATATCTGCTCTGTGCTGCCGATGAAAAGAATTCCATTCGATTCCAGAGAATCATTGAATTTCTTATAAATCTCATCTTTTGCTTCTTCTGTAAAATAGATCAATACATTTCGACATACGATCAGATGATTTCCTTTCGGATATGGATCTTTCAATAGATTGTGCTTCTTAAATGTAACACAGGTCTTGATTTGATCTGATATCTGATAAGAACTGCCAATTTTAGTAAAAAACTTTTCTTTTAGTTCCGTTGGAACCGTAGCTATACTCTTCTCATTGTACAGACCTACACGAGCTTTTTCCATTACCTGTTCATCAATATCGGTCGCTAAGATACGAATTTTGTTTAACGGAAGGTGCTTTGACAATGCCATGACCAGTGAGTATGGTTCGTCACCTGTCGAGCATGCCGCACTCCAGATTTTGAGATTCTGCCCACAACTACGTATAAGCAGTGGAAAAATCTCTTGATCGAGATATTTCCACTGCTCCGGGTTCCTGTAAAATTCCGAAACATTGATTGTAAGGTAATTTACAAACTGTTCGAACTTCGCTTTATCATGTTGCAGCAATGACACATATTCATTATATGTCCCAACTGCATTTTTTGTAATTAAAGTATCAATTCGACGACGCATTTGTCTTTCTTTATATGCATTTAAGTCGATATTAGTAAGCCGAAAAACATCATCCTTAAACTTCTCATAATCACCCAGCATGCTCAGCACTCTCCCCCTGCGTCATTCCATGATCGTTTAATCTTCGATTACTTCTTCATCTGATTCCAGATCAGCTGGTTCCTGAAGCGCTTTAATGCTCAGACTGATTTTCTTATCATCTTCATTAAAATCAACAATCTTCGCTTCTACTTCCTGTCCAACTGACAGTACATCTGATGGTTTTTCAACATGATCTCTGGAAATCTGAGAAACATGAAGCAATGCATCAACACCTGGTGCCAATTCTACAAATGCACCAAAATCTGTCATTCTGGCAATTACACCAGTTACGACATTTCCAACTGCAAAACGCTCTGAAGCTTCATTCCATGGATTTTCATTTGGGAATTTCATGCTCAGTGCAATCTTTGTGCCATTGATCTCTTTGATGAAAACGCGAACGCTGTCACCAACTTTAAATACTTTTTTAGGGCTTTCTACTCTTCCCCATGACATCTCAGAAATATGCAGCAATCCATCTGCTCCACCAAGATCAATAAATGCACCAAAGTCTGTTACATTTTTTACTACGCCTTCAATAACATCTCCAACCGTAATACTTGCAAACAGCTCTTTCTGTAAATCTGCCTTTTTCGCAAGAAGTAACTGTTTTCTATCTCCGATTATTCTTCTTCTTCTAGGATTGAATTCTGTGATAACAAATTCAATTTCCTGATCTTTGTACTTTGTCAGATCTTTTTCAAAAGTATCTGATACAAGACTTGCTGGGATAAAGACTCTAGATTCGTCTACAAGTACACTAAGTCCTCCTGCAAGAACCTGTGCAACTTTTGCAGTAAGAACAGTCTGGTTCTCAAAAGCTTCTTCCAGCTTTTTGTTTCCAAGATCTGCAGCCAGTTTTTTGTAGGATAGGATTACCTGTCCTTCACCATCGTTAATTTTAACAATTTTTGCCGAAATAGAATCACCAGGTTTTACCAATTGTGTGAGATCAACGTTCGGTTCATTCGTGTATTCATTACGCGTAATGATTCCATCTGATTTGTAGCCGATATTAACAACGATCTCATCTGGTTTCACATCGATAACAGTACCTTCGACTACCTCTCCGTTTCTTATTGGTTTGATTGATTCATTCAGCATTTGTTCAAAGCTCATTTCTGACATTCTTTTGAACCTCCTCAATAATTTTTTTTGGGGTCGAAGCCCCTGCGGTAATACCTACATTATCAATGGACCTGAACTTTTCAATATCCAAATCGTCGAGTGTCTGTATATAGTAAGTATCTTCACATTCATTTTTACATATTTCAAATAGCTTTTGCGTATTTGAGCTATGGCTTCCTCCAATCACGATCATGGCATCTGCAGTGGCCGCAATTTTTGCTGCTTCCTTTTGGCGCACTTCCGTAGCATGACAGATTGTATTAATAACAACTATATCATAACCTTTTTCCTCAATTATTTCAACTAATTCTTGAAATTTGATGAAATTAAATGTAGTTTGAGATACAATACAAATTTTTTGGTTTTTTTCAACTCTTAATTCATCGATTTCTTCTTTGCTGGACACAATGCTTGTATTATCAGACTGCGACCAGCCTTGAATCCCTTCCACTTCGGGATGATTTTCGTTACCGATTATGATAATATGATACCCTTTTTTACTATACTCATCCACAATTTTATGGATCTTTATAACGAACGGACATGTTGCATCCACAATCTCCCAGCCCATCTCGCGAATCTGTTGATAGACATCCGATCCAACACCGTGTGATCGAATGATCACCGTTCCTTTTTCCGAACATTGCAGCAGTTCTTCCACGGAATCAATGGAATAGACCCCCTTGTTCTCAAGATCCTTTACTACTTCTTCATTATGTATGATCGGTCCATAGGTGTAAACAGGCTGACTTGATTTTGTTGCTTCCTCGTAGACCGTTTCCACTGCTCTTTGTACTCCAAAACAAAATCCTGCACTGTCTGCTAGAATTACATGCTTCATTTTATTTTCTCCTGATAGATCTCATACATCTTATCCACAGTTTCTTCAATCACCAAATTAGAGGTATCCAGTAAAACTGCGTCTTCTGCCTGTCGTAAAGGCGATGTTGCCCGATTCATATCTCTATAATCTCTATCCTCTATATCCTTCTTTATTTCTTCCAGACTACTGGATATTCCTTTGTCCGTAAGTTCAGCAAATCTTCGTTCTGCCCGTGTCTTGACACTTGCAGTCAGATAAATTTTAACATCTGCATCCGGAAGCACACAGGTGCCGATATCTCTTCCATCCATTATGACATTTTCATTTGCTGCCAATTCCTGCTGCAAGGATACCAGTTTTTTTCGAACCTTTGGATAAACGCTGATGCCAGAGGCCATATTTCCGATTTCTTCCTGCCTGATCCTGTCATTTACATTCATGCCATTTAATAGTACTTGCTGCTCACTATCCATATACTGAATCGTAATAACTGCCTGTTCACATGCCTGCTCGATAGCTGCTTCATCCTCTGTCGAAATTCCACGTTCCTTTACGAATAGTGCCATCGCCCGATACATAGCTCCTGTATCAATATAGATAAATCCAAGGCGCTTCGATAATAATTTTGCGACTGTACTTTTTCCAGCACCTGCTGGACCATCAATTGCTATATTTATGCTCATTCCTAAGCTCCTAACTTCTTACTTAAATACTGATACCGGCCAAAAAACCTGTTGACCAGGCAATCTGGAGATTGAAACCGCCTGTTTTCGCATCCAGATCCAAGACCTCACCAGCGAAAAAAACTCCTGTTATCAATTTTGACTCCATTGTGGAGGGATTGACTTCTTTTATATCTATTCCGCCCCTTGTAATGATTGCTTCATTAAAATCTCGAAGTTTTGTTAATGTAACCGGAAATTCCTTTAATAAAGTAATCAGAGCCTTCCTCTCTTCCCGAGAGATCTCGTTGACTTTTTTGTCAGCTGGCAATCCCGAAAGTTCCGTAATGACAGCTATCATTTTAGAGGGAAGTAACCCACTGAAAATATTTTTAAATTGCTTATTGGACATTTCTCTAAAGATCTTCAATATTCTTTGATCGAGTTGTTCATAGGAAATGGCTGGCTTTAAATCGATAAACAGCTTTAAATTCTCCCGTTTCAATGCATCGCCGATCATGCTGCTAGCCGATAAGATCATCGGACCCGAAACACCAAAATGTGTGAATAGCATCTCTCCAAAATCCTCATATAGGGTTTTGGACTGATTTTTTATCTGAATCTTCACATTTTTCAATGACAATCCCTGCATCTGTGTCACGTAGTCCTCTTTTGTCTCTATTGGAACCAGTGCAGGACTGGTTTCTATCATTTTATGATGCATTTCGGATGCAAATCGATACCCATCCCCAGTGGAGCCTGTGGAGGGATAAGAACATCCCCCAGTCGCTATGATCAGCGCATCTGCATGCAAAATCTGCCCCTGTGAAAGCTGCACTCCCTTAACGATTGCGTTCTCAATCAGAATCTTTTGCACCTGACACTTTAGTCGGACTTCTACGCCAAGTTCCTGTAAACGATTCCCAAGGGCACGTATCACATCAGAAGAATGATCTGAATTTGGAAAAACACGATTGCCACGTTCTATTTTGGTCGCAACGCCCTGATCTTCAAAAAAATCAATGACCCGTTTGTTATCGAAGGTATAAAAAGCACTATACAAAAACTTTCTGTTTCGCAATATGCTGTCAAAAACGATATCCATCTCAGATGCATTTGTGATATTGCATCTACCCTTTCCTGTTATGAAAAGTTTTTTTCCGATTTTATCATTCTTTTCTAGAAGAATTACGCTATGACCGCACTCTGCTGCCGAAATTCCTGCCATCATTCCTGCAGGTCCGGCACCGATGATAATAACTTTTTTCATAAAAACTCTCCGAACATATTTTCAGTTGCAGATCATACAGGATAAGACCCATTGGTCGTATCAGCTATGGTCTCATCGATTCTATCCTGCTGTGCTTCTCTGTATTTAAAATAATCAGTTGCAACTTGTGGAAATAGAGCATAGGATAAAACATCCTCTTCCTGCTGTTTCCAGTGCTTCATTTCAGATTCGATCTTTGCAAGCTCAGGCTCAAGGAGATCCGCTGGTCTGCAGGTGATTGCATTTTTCTTATCCTCACCTAATACCAGGTCAACAATTTCGGGATCAAAAGGTTTCACAGTCTGACCATATTTGCCGAGCAGCATATCCTTTGTTTCTTTTGTTGCGATCTTATACCTTTCATCCATTATGATATTGAAAACGGCTTGTGTCCCAACGATCTGTGAAGATGGAGTCACCAGCGGCGGCTCACCCAGGTCTTTGCGTACCCTTGGCACTTCTGCAAGAACTTCTTCAAATTTATCTTCTTTTCCTTGTTCTTTTAATTGAGAAAGTAAGTTGGATAGCATTCCTCCCGGCACCTGATATAAAAGTGTCTTGATATTAACCCCAAGTACTTTTGGATTTAATAGTCCTGTTTCAAGTGCATGTTCTCTGATCGGTCTAAAGTAATCTGCAATCTCTGCAAGAAGATTCTGATCCAGTCCCGAATCAAAATCCGTTCCCTTGAATACTTCGACCATGACCTCTGTTGCCGGCTGACTTGTTCCCAGTGCAAATGGTGACATAGCAGTATCTATGATATCGCAACCTGCCTCCACTGATTTCATATATGTCATGGCTCCGACTCCGGATGTATAATGAGTATGCATTTCCAGTGGAATATCTATACTTTCTTTTAGTGCTCGTACTAGCTCATCTGCTTTTTGCGGCACCAGCAGTCCAGCCATGTCCTTGATACAAATTGAGTTCGCACCCATTTCTTCCACTCGCTTTGCCATCTCGGTCCAATAAGAAAGGGTATAGGCATCGCCAGTCGTGTAGGCAAGTGCGACCTGAGCGTGTCCTTTTTCTTTGATTGTAGCCTTCACAGCTGTTTCAAGATTTCTGATATCATTCAGACAGTCAAAGATACGAATAATATCAATACCGTTCGCAATGGACTTTTGTACAAAATATTCCACCACATCATCTGCATAAGGTCGGTAGCCAAGAATGTTCTGTCCACGAAACAGCATCTGTAGCTTCGTATTTTTAAAGCCTGATCTAAGCTTTCTAAGTCTGTCCCATGGATCTTCCTTTAGAAACCGAAGACTTGCATCAAAGGTTGCACCGCCCCAGCACTCTACAGCATGAAATCCGACCTGATCCATTTTTCCAATAATTGGAAGCATTTCATCTGTTGTTAATCTGGTCGCAATCAGTGACTGATGCGCATCACGCAGAACGGTTTCTACTATTTTAATTTGTTTTTTTTCTATTTCTGACATCACTGCTTCCTCCTATATTCCAAATATTGCCATGAAAATACCAGCTGCTACGGCGGTGCCAATAACACCAGCAACATTAGGACCCATTGCATGCATCAAAAGAAAATTTGTCGGATCCTCTTCAGCGCCGATCTTCTGAGAAACTCTGGCAGCCATAGGAACAGCAGATACTCCGGCGGATCCAATCAACGGATTGATCTTACCTTTGGTCAGAAGACAAAGTAGTTTCCCAAACAGTACACCGCCGGCTGTTCCGAACGCAAATGCGATCAATCCAAGCAGAACGATCTTCAAAGTGCTGACATTTAAAAATGCTTCTGCACTTGTTGATGCTCCGACTGAGGTTCCAAGCAGAATAACTACGATATACATCATAGCATTGGAAGCTGTTTCAGAAAGCTGACGAACGACTCCGCTTTCTCTGAAAAGGTTGCCTAACATCAGCATTCCCACCAGTGGCGCCGTTGTTGGCAGCAGCATACAAACGATGATTGTTACAATAATTGGAAAAAGAATACGTTCCAGCTTTGATACAGGTCTCAGATTTTCCATTACAATGGCACGTTCTTTTTTTGTTGTTAGTGCTTTCATGATTGGCGGCTGAATAATTGGTACCAGCGCCATATAAGAATATGCCGCCACCGCTATTGGACCCATCAACGATGACTGTCCTAATTTGCTGGCCAAAAAAATGGATGTCGGTCCGTCAGCACCACCTATAATAGATACTGCTGCCGCTGCTCTGTCGCTAAAGCCCATCAGGATCGCAAGCAGATAGGCAGAAAATATGCCGAACTGCGCTGCCGCACCCAATAAGAAGCTGGTCGGATTTGCAATCAAAGGACCAAAATCTGTCATTGCCCCTACACCGAGAAAAATCAATGATGGTAGAATCGACCACTCATCCAGCTGGTAAAAATACCACATAAGTCCGCCAACACCATTGCTGGTCTCCTCTGGACTTGCCATGATATCCGGATAAATATTGACCAAGAGCATCCCGAAGGCAATCGGAACAAGCAGTAACGGCTCATAACCCTTTGCAATAGCCAGATATAAAAAGATACATGCCACTAAAATCATCAGATAGTTGCCCCATGCCAGGTTAAAAAAAGCTGACTGGTGCAAAAGGTTTCCAAGTGTTTCAGAAACGTATGACCACATAGTTTACCCCCAGTTTAATTGTTTAAAGTTGCAAGCAAAGTACCTGATTCAACTGCATCACCAACAGCGATCTGAATGCTGGCAATTGTTCCAGCCACAGGTGCTACTACTGGTGTCTCCATTTTCATGACTTCTAATATAATGATCGTATCACCCGGTTTCACTTCCATTCCCGGCTTTGCCTCGATTTTAAACACTTTTCCAGCTGCTTTCGCTTCTATTTTTACATTTCCCCCAGCCTGGACAGGCGGCGCCTGCTGTACCGTCGGCTCTGGCGTATTCACCACCGGTGTCCGCCGAACTGGAGGAACAAAGCTGCCAGTGTTCTCTTTTTCCTCAACGGTAACATCGTATGCTTTTCCATTTACAGTTATTGTATAATTCTTCATCTTTATCCTCCTGATATGCTACAACCGCCGTCTGATGGAGCGGACTGTAAAATCATCTGTTGACATTCCTTGGGTAGCTGCTATCGCTGCCGTAATAACAGCGACCAGCGCAAGATCATCCTCTTCTTGTATGATAGTTTCCTGTTCCGTGTGTATAGCCTTTGACTTGACCTTCTTTGGCTTTTTCTTAGGCACTGCTTGTTTCTGTGCTCGTTCTTCTTTCAGCTTTGTCAAATAAGGAATGATATTGAGACACGCAATCACAAGTGAAATCATCACTAGGACAGTAAATACTGTCAGAATTCCTGTCACAGAATTTAATGCTGCCTTCTCCATTGTTTCTCCAATGGTATATATGCTCTCGATCGAAATGTCTTGCATCTCCATGCTGTCATATGCATAAACTATAGTAAGTGTAGCTTTTCGATTCTCAAAAACTATAACCTGATAAGTTGATAGTGTATCTCCAGCAACTTCGACCTTAAATTCACCATTCTCTGAATACGTTCCATCTTCTTCTACAATATCGTTCCAGTTCGTGATCAACTCAATGATTGCATCTGTCCCGTCTGTCAAATAGCTTTCCTGCTCTTCTGTGGTCATATTAACCAGAGTGCTGATCGTACTTTCGCTATTTGTCCTAAGCTGGTCTGCCGTGAAACCATTATAATCTGTGGCCGTATTCTCTTTCCCTTGACATGAGGTGAGTACAAGAAGGACGATCAGGATATTGATGACAAAAATCAGTTTTTTCTTCATAGCTTATCCCTTCTATTTTGTCCCGTGTTTTTTCCCAATATTCCCTGTGCTCTTCGTATAGAGCAGCTCAAAAGCAGCAAGAAGATATTTTCTTGTCTGCGCAGTATCAATGATTTTGTCAACATGTCCATGCTTTGCAGCTGAAATCACACTCGACTGCAGCTCCTCGTATTCCTTTGTTACCCGCTCGATCTCCTCAGAATTTGCATCCGGATACATGATCTTTGCAGCGATCACCGCATCCATCATACCGATCCTCGCGTTTGGCCATGCATAAACGATATCTGCACCGATAGACTTTGAATTCATTGTAACATAGGCACTGCCAAATGCTTCGCCCATGATCAGAGTTACCTTTGGGATATCTGCATTTGCGAATGCATACGTAAGTTTTGCCATGGATTTGCCTATTGTATGCTCAGAACACATAGTTGCTTTATACCCTGTAACATTGGAAAGTGTCAGCAGCGGAATGTCAAAGGCATTGCAGAAATCTATGAACTCTGAAGCTTTTTTACAGCCTCTCGTCGATAACACCGCATCAAATTCTTTTGATTTTATGCCCTCCTCATCATAGAAAGCAGTTGCATTTGCAACAGCACCTACTGTAATTCCATTCATTTTGATAAAGCCGGTCACCATGCACTGTGCATAATCTCTTTTGGTCTCAAAGAATACATTGCAGTCAGAAATATCCCTTAACACAAGTCTCGGATCTTCTTTTTGCAGTTCCACATTCGGTGTGAGTCGATTCAAATCATCCACGCACTCGATCACTTCTCCTCCTGTCCCATTATTGCCTGGCAGAAAGCCGATCAGCTCCCGTATGGAATACAGTATCTCATCCTCTGATGAAACAAGATCGATCATACCGGTCTCTTTCGCCTGATACTCTGGAGCAGCGGTATCACATGCTTCTACTTTATTTCCTTGTATCGCATTTGGAGGATTTACGAACATTCTCCCTTTATCCTTCTCAATAAAACAAAAATCGCATAAGGCAGCGACCGTTGTCAATCCTCCGCCGCAGTTTCCGAATACTGCAGAGATCTGTGGAATGACACCGGAAGCATGTGACTGTTTCATATAGATCGCACCCAGACCATCTAATGCATCCAGCGATTCCTGAAGTCTGATTCCTCCGCAATCGATAAGACCAATGACTGGTGCGCCCATTTTCACAGCCATATCATAGATGCCGGCTATTTTCTTGGCATGCATCTCACCAATCGTACCATTTAGGACGGTCACATCCTGACTATATATAAAAACCAAATTTTCATTGATCAGACCATATCCACAAATTACACCATCTGACGCCTGTTTTTGAACGTTCAAATTAAAATCCGTATTTCTTGCTGTAATCTGAGCTCCAACTTCCAAAAAACTGTTTTCGTCCACCAGTTTGTTTATGCGCCGCATAGCCAAACTGTTACTAGTATTACCCATCTTTGCCCCTCCAATTTTTAATAAAATAAAAAAATTCCGCAAGTTTAATTGTAAAGCAAGTACCATCTTTTTGCAAGTTTCAATTCTTCACTGAATTCAGATAAAAAAAGACAGAAAAAAGATTTTTCATCCCTTTTCCTGTCTTTTTTCTATCAACTAAGATTGTTTACTGATTAAGAAGCCTGTTCGAACTGAGAGTTATATAGATCTGCATAAAATCCATTTTTTTCCAATAGTTCAGTATGCGAACCTTGTTCGATGATATCACCATCTTTCATTACGAGGATCAAGTCTGCATCTCTGATCGTTGAAAGGCGATGTGCAATGACAAAACTCGTCCTGCCCTTCATCAGATTATCCATAGCTTTTTGTATCATGACTTCTGTTCTGGTGTCTACAGAGGAGGTCGCTTCATCCAGGATAAGCACTCTGTTATCTGCCAGGATCGCTCTTGCGATCGTAATCAGCTGCTTTTGTCCCTGGGATACGTTGCTGGCATCCTCATTCAATTCCATTGCATAGCCCTCTGGAAGTGTCATGATAAAGTGATGAGCATGGGCTGCTTTTGCCGCCTGTATGACCTCATCATCTGTAGCATCTAACCGTCCATATCGGATATTCTCCATAATACTGCCCTTAAAGAGCCAGGTATCCTGAAGTACCATTCCGAATGCATCCCGAAGATTCTGTCTGTCATATTCTCGCAAATCATGTCCATCCAGATAGATGGTACCGGAATTTACATCATAAAATCTCATGAGAAGTTTGACCATTGTAGTTTTACCGGCACCGGTTGGTCCGACAATCGCAATTTTTTGTCCAGGAAGAACATCTGCATTAAAATCCTGAATTATAATTTGATCAGGATTGTACCCGAATCTTACATGCTCAAAGGATACAGAGCCCTGGATATTCGATAGCTCGATCGGATCCTTAGTCACTTCTTCTTCCTGCTCTTCCAAAAATTCAAATACACGTTCGGAAGCAGCTGTCATTGACTGAACCTGATTTATGATCTGTGCGATCTGCTGGATCGGCTGGGTGAAATTTCTTACATACTGGATAAATGCTTGAATGTCACCTATTCCGATCACACCATTAATCGCAAGAACACCACCAGAAATCGCCACGCCGGCATAACCCATATTGCTGACAAATTGTACGACCGGCATCATCAGACCTGAGATAAATTGACTTTTCCATGCTGAATCAAATAGGACATCATTGGTCTCATTGAACTTTTGCGTCATGTCTTTTTCTTTGTTAAATGCTTTTACGACCAGCTGACCGCCATAGGTCTCTTCCACCTGTCCATTGATATGACCCAGGTATTCCTGCTGTGTGCGGAAATATTTTTGTGAAAATTTAACTATAAGTGAGAGCAGCACTGCTGACACCGGTAGTATGATCAATGCAATTAAGGTCATTAAGGGCGAAATGGAGAGCATCATCACCAACACACCAATAATTGTTGTAATAGAGGTGATGATCTGTGTCACGCTCTGGTTCAGTCCCATTCCCAGTGTATCTATGTCATTTGTGATCCTGGAAAGTACTTCCCCATAGGTACGGCTCTCAAAGTACTTCATGGGCATTCGATTGATCTTCTCCGATATATCTTTTCTGAGATTAAAACACACCTTTTGTGTGATCCCAGTCATAATATATCCCTGAACAAAGTTGAAGATCGAGCTCACCAGATAAAGTGCCATAGTGATCAAAAGAATTTTTCCAATATAGGTAAAATCGATTCCACCGGTACCTGCAATTTTGCGCATCAGTCCTTCTGCAAGTGCTGTTGTTGCTTTACCCATGATTTTGGGACCAAGCACTGCAAAAACAGTGGCAGATATAGCAAATACAAATACGATGATCAAAGCAAATTTATATCTACCCATATAGTTAAGAAGCTTCCCAAAGGAACCTTTAAAATCCTTTGCCTTCTCAACAGCGCCCATACCACCGTGACCGCCGCCCATTATACCTCTACGGGATGAACTTCTTTGTTTTGTTTCCTGATTTTCACTCATGTGATACCTCCTCTCCCTCTTCTATACCTAATTCCTTAAGTGAGAGCTGTGATTTTGCGATTTCCTGATAGACCTCACATGTTTTGAGCAATTCCTCATGTGTTCCTTTTCCAACGATCATACCATCATTTACAACCAGAATCTGGTGTGCGTGAATGATCGTACTTATTCTCTGTGCTACGATCAAGACGGTCGCATCGGATATTTTTTCCTCCAGGGATTTTCGAAGTGCCACATCTGTCTTCATATCAAGTGCAGAGAAGCTATCGTCAAAAACAAAGATCTTTGGTTTTTTAGCAATTGCCCGTGCGATCGAGAGTCTCTGCTTCTGACCACCGGATACATTTGTTCCCCCTTGAGAGATCTCACTGTCGAATCTCTCCTTTTTCTCATCGATGAAATCCTTCGCCTGTGCGATTTCAGCTGCCAGACTGATCTCCTCATCCGAAGCATTTTCATCTCCAAATCGAAGATTCGATGCAATCGTTCCGGAGAATAAGACGCCTTTTTGCGGTACAAAGCCTATTTTTGATCTCAGATCGTGCAATTCCAATTCTCTGATATCCACCCCATCGATCGTGATCTTACCGGACGTCACGTCATAAAACCGAGGGAGCAGGTTCGCTATTGTTGATTTTCCTGATCCTGTACTTCCAATGATCGCAGTCGTTTTTCCCGGTTCTGCCGTAAAGCTGATGTCACTGACTGCATCTTCCATTGCCTCAGGATATCGAAATGCGACCTGTTCAAAGGTAACAACACCTTTGATGTCTGAAATTTTCTTTGGCTCATCGATTTCACGGATCGCTGTCTCTGTGCGCAGCACTTCATCCACACGGTCAGCAGCCACACCGGCTCTTGGGAGCATGATCGATAACATGGTCAGCATTAAAAAGGACATGACGATCTGCATCGAATACTGAATGAATGCCGTCATAGTTCCTACTTCAAGTGTACCAGCATCAATGCGATGTGAAGCGACCCAGATGATCGCTACAGAAAGTCCATACATCACGAACATAAGACCAGGCATCATGGTGACCATGACCCTGCTTGTGAAAAGCTGTGTGTTAGTCAGGTCTACATTTGCTTCCTCGAATCTTTCTTCCTCTCGTTCTTCGCGTCCAAATGCACGAATGACGGAAAGACCTGTCAGGATCTCACGGGATACAAGATTTAATCTGTCCACAAGCTGCTGCATGATCTTGAATTTTGGCATGGCAATTTTAATCAGTAAAAAGACCATTCCGAAAATTGCCAGTAGTGCCAGTACAATGATCCATCCCATGTTCGCTTTTGTCTGTATTACCTTATATACTCCACCAATGCCAAGAATTGGAGCGTACAAAATCATACGAAGCATCATTGTCGTTACCATCTGGATCTGCTGAATATCGTTCGTACTTCGAGTGATCAAAGATGCTGTCGAAAACTTGTCCATCTCCGTTGAAGAAAAGCTGAGCACTTTGCCATAGATACCAGTTCTGAGATTTCTTCCGATTCCTGCACCGACTCTGGCCGAAAAAAATCCAACGAAAGTGGCTGCGATCAAAATCGCCATCGCCATCAGAAACATCTTTCCACCCTGGCTCCATAAATAGGACATCTGAATCCCATCGACATCCACACCGGCATCTTCAGAAGCTGAGATAGCGAATGCGACTCCCATGGAGGCGATCGTGCTGGATCCGATCTTTGCAACAGCATCTTCCATTGTTGTTCTCGATTCCTCTAGCATCGTCTGCGACATTTGTCCGCTGTTGATCATGATCTGTACAATTGGTCTCATGTCCACATAGGTCGCTGCATTCCCATTTTCATCTTCAGCCTGAAATGTGACCAGCTCCACCTGCATGACAGAGGCGATCTCATCGATCGTCATAGTGTCGATCGAAGCTGCCATTGATGCCGTCTGAGGATTGGATTCAAATGCACTTTTTATCATGGATTTAAAGTCAGCTTCACTTGTATTTGCCATTTTATAGCTTAATACAAGTGGTGTCATCAGCTCCTCATCTAACAGTGTCAGACTTTCTTCCTCTGATACAGACCTCAGGTAAAGATCTTCATTTTCAGTATAACTGTCTGCCCAGATCTGTTTCTCATCCTCCGTCATGAAGATCTGTGCCAGTTCATAATCCTCACTCGTGATCTTCTCAGGCACAATGTGTGTAAAGCCTTTATTTTGAATTCCCACATCAATGATATTAGATGTCAGCTGTGGCAGCGAAAGATCGCAATATGCCTGAACCACAAGCAAAAGCAGTATCACAATCATGATGCGCCAGTATGGAATCAGATTTTTAAATATTTTGCTCATTCCTTATTCCTCTCCATCTTTTCTATTCTTTTTTCGATCTCACTTTCAGCAATCGTATAAAATCGCAGTAATTCCTGGGAAAGATGTTCCATAGAATCCGCACCCATCCTTGCATAAATATCAGAAAGAAGATCATTCATTTTGTTCTTTGTATCGACGTATAGTGCTTCCCCTTTGTCCGTTACATCAACATAGGTATTCCTTCGGTTATCCGGATCAACTTTACGTACAATATACCCTTCCCTCTCCAGAGCTTTCAGATTTCTGGAAACAGAAGGTGCATGCGTGTCTAGTTTTTCCGTGATATAAGATACTTTGATCGGTCTGCCTGACTCTGCTTTCCCATTAATGATTGTCCGTAATACAGCAAATTCGCCATGAGAGATTTGGGGCAGAATCTGCGTCAGGTTCAATTTTTTAAAAAGTTGTATGATCTGAAAAAGCTTCCTTTGCTGTTCCTCCAATCCTCTACCATTCCTTCCCAATCCTTTGGATTTGATTACGTTACAATATCGACAGGCTTCAATGGTCAGTACGCTAATAGTTAACGTTGTTAATTATGACCAGTGATAATATTAGCATGCCGATTTCGTTTCGTCAACATTTTTTAGTGCCGTAATTGATTATAGATTACAAAAAGGCTGCGAAAATTTTCGCAGCCTAAGTCCGTCATTAGTCGGGGTAACAGGATTCGAACCTGCGACCTCACGGCCCCCAGCCGTGCGCTCTAACCAAACTGAGCCATACCCCGTGTAAATAGTATTATACAAAAATAAATTCAAAAAGGGAAGTCTTAATTTATAAACAAGGTTCACTTCTTGACTGTAATACATTACATTGATATCATGGTAACATATAAGCTAATTATTATATTAATAGGAGAAGCTGCTATGAAAATTGTAGTATGTATGAAACAGGTGCCTGCATCTGACAAAGTAGAAATCGATCCGGAGACCGGATCCATGATCAGGCTCAATTCGGATACCAGGACAAACCCCTATGATCTTTATGCACTAGAGGCAGCACTTGAGATCAAAGAACGAACCGGAAGTACAGTCATTGCTTTGACCATGGGACCAGAGCATGCCGTATCCATGATGAAGGATGCTTATTCTATGGGAGCAGACAGAGCCGTGATTTTAGCCGATCGCAAATTTGCAGGCTCTGATGTTCTTGCCACTTCTTATACCTTAGCACAGGGCATACGAGTTCTAGAGGGTGCTGATCTTATTATTTGCGGAAAGCAGACAACAGACGGGGATACTGCCCAGATCGGACCAGCCATTGCAGAGCATCTTGGAATCCCCCATTCTGCATGGGTCAACGAAATTTGCACAGTCAGTGAACAGGAAATCACGATCCGCCAGGATCTCACCAATAGCTCACTTTTGTCAAAAATGAGATATCCCTGCCTGATCACTGTTGATAAAGGCGTTAATGTGCCACGGCTTCCCTCATATCTGATGAAAAAGAAAACGGCTGAAAAAAGTATTGAAATACTTCGATTTGAAGATCTTCCGGACCAGGATCTGACCAGATACGGACTCATTGGTTCTCCTACAACTGTAGAGCAGATGTTCCCACCAGATATTTCAACTGAGAAGTATTTTTTTGAGGGAGATTCAAATCAGAAGGCAGAGTCGCTCTTTCATAGTCTTATCAATTTAAAGCTTCTGTAAAGAAGATGCATGAGGTGAATAAATGGATCTACTAAATTTTAATGTCGCAAGATGTGATCTTTGCGGTCAGTGTATAACAAAATGTCCTTTTCGGGCTTTGAGAATGGAAGAAAAAGGAATCGCAGTGAATGATGCATGTCGTATGTGTGGTGTCTGCGTACGTATCTGTCCGCAGAATGCGATCTCTTTTGAACAAAAGGCAGGGACTGTCGATAAAAGCCAATGGAATGATTTTCTGATTTATGTAGAACAGGAAAATAACAGCATTCATCCTGTTGCCTATGAATTGATCGGCGAAGCAAAGAAAATGGCCAAAAAGGTGAATTATAAAGTAAACTGCGTCATCATCGGTGGCACAGGTACCGCCAAAACGGCTGAGAGTCTTCTAGATTATGGTATTGATGAAATATTTGTTTACGAGCACCCGGGTTTCACAGGATTCAAAGCGGATTGTTACACGGATGCCCTGGCAGACTGCATCGCTAATACGAAGCCTTCCTGCGTTCTGATCGGAGCAACTTCTCTTGGAAGGAGCATGGCTCCAAGGCTGTCCACACGATTCCATACAGGTCTGACAGCGGACTGTACCACACTGGATATCAACGAGAATACAGATATGATTCAGATTCGACCAGCCTTTGGCGGCAATATAATGGCTCAGATACTCATATCGGACTCAAGACCACAATTCGCGACCGTGCGTTATCGCGTCATGGACAAGGCAACAAAAATTGAGCCTCGCCACGGAAAAGTCACGAACTGTGCTGTGACAGATGATATGGCACGCAGCAGAATCGATATTATTGAAATTAAGGATCTTCAAATCGGCAATACGATCGACGACGCTGAAATTCTTGTAGTCGCTGGAAGAGGCGCTCAAAAAGGCAATGGAATCGCACTGTGCAGGGAACTTGCCGAGGTACTTGGGGGACAGCTTGCCTTCAGCCGGCCGCTCGTAGAAATTGGAATCGGTGAGAATAACCATCAGATCGGTCTTTCAGGACGAACTGTCAGACCACGTCTCATAATAACCTGCGGTGTTTCAGGAGCAATTCAGTTCACCTCCTGTATTGCAGGTTCTGAACACATTGTCGCTATCAATTCTGATCAAAATGCACAGATCTTTGGTTGTGCACAATTTTGCATCGTTGAGGATCTCTATGAGTTTCTTCCAAAATTGATAGCCATTGCAAAACAAAATAAGGAGGATCTGACGGATGCCCTTTCCCTATAAAAAAATGACCTCGGAAGATTTTGAAAAAATTCGTTCTTTAACAGCACTTGACCGAGTAAAAGTCGGTGAAGAAATTGCACCGGAATACTACCATGATGAAATGCCTGAATATGGAATTTTTGCCCCAGAGATCTTTGTGGAAGTCATAACGAGCATTGAGATCTCTAACATCATGGCATATGCATGGGAGCAAAATATTCCTGTAGTCTGCCGGGGAGCAGGTACCGGACTTGCCGGCGGTGCGAACTGTAAGCATGGTGGAATCATGCTTTCTGTTATGAAAATGAATCACATCGAACCTGTTGATCATAAAAATCAGACCATCACCTGCGAACCGGGAGCTTTGTTACTGGATATTCAGGTTGCTGCAGCTCAGGCAGGACTGTTCTATCCGCCTGACCCTGGAGAAAAAACTGCTTCGATCGGTGGCACTGTCGTGACCAACGCAGGTGGAATGAAAGCTGTCCGATACGGACTTACCAGAGATTTCGTTAGATGTATGGAAGCTGTTTTGCCAGATGGGTCTATTCTGGATTTTTCATCAAATGTCGTTAAAAATACCACTGGTTATGATATCAAAGATCTTGTAATCGGTAGTGAAGGTACTTTATGCATTGTTACAAAAATCACACTAAAGCTGCTTCCTGCTCCGAAATTTACAACCACACTTGTACTCCCATTCAACAGTCTAGAAGAATGTGCTGATATGGTGCCCAAGATTCTTGAACTTCCATCGATTCCTACTGCAATTGAATTTTTGGAAAAGGAACTGACAGATATGGTTCAAAATCGTCTGAACAAGCCACTTCCTGTTCCAGGTGGCGAAGCGATACTGATCGTCATGTATGATACTTCTAGTCAGGATGAACTCGATCATGCAATAGAGACCCTTGCTGAAGTCGCTATTTCAAATGGTGCACTGGACTGCTATATTGCAGATACACAGGAACGAGCTGCTCTTGTCTGGTCCGTCAGGGGTAGTATCTTAGAAGCAATGAAAGCCGATTCCATTGCTCAGGAAGAATGTGATGTGGTAGTTCCGCGGTCTTGCATTGCTGAATATGTAAAAGCAGCCAAGCGTATTGCTCTTTCCTATGGTGTTCGAGTAGAGCCATGTGGTCATTGTGGTGATGGCAATATTCATACAGAGCTCTTAAGAGATAAATCAATGTCTGATGAACAATGGGAAACGGCAACAAAAGCGTGCCTAAAAGAACTTTATGCCTTGTCAAAAGAACTCGGCGGCCAGCTTTCAGGTGAGCACGGAATCGGAAACGGACGAATCTCTTATCTTGAGTCCTTTAGTGGTCCACGTTTGATACTTCTCTATAAAGCCATTAAACTTGCCTTTGACGAAAAGCTTATCTTGAATCCTGGAAAGATCATCGAATTTTAATTGGTTCTGCCTAAAATACAGATAAAGGCATCCTGTTTTCAGATGCCTTTATCTTATATAAATGTCTCAATTATATCCATAAAGCTCTTCAAAAGTGATAGGCCTAAGTGTCCCATCCTCTTCAGACTGATAATAGCAAGAATCTGACTCATATTGATTGCCCTGATAATCAATTATCACGAATTCTACAAGATAGATACCGTCTATCCACATCATATCGACCACTTCAAGCTGATCTGTCACGTTAAAAACACCATATTCCAACTCTTCTGCTGTAGGCTTCATCCATTCCATGTCAGAAAACGTTTCGTCCTCCAGCAAGATCGACATGCGAGAGATCGGTATGATACTATCCCCTGGAGCAAGCTTGCGCAGATTCTTATCTGCCATTAAAGTGCTTTCATCCATGCCTTTATTTGCGCCTAAGACCTCATACACTCCGCTCATTTCATCTAGATACAGGATCAGCTGATAATCCTCATTATTTAAAAGTATCGGGGTCGCATAAATCGTATAGACATCCGGCACTCTGTCAATAATTGATAGATAGATTGGATTTGAGTAGGCATCAAATCCGATTTCCTTCATAACTGCCCATTCACCTTCAAAGGTATCTAAGTAGATTCCCTGATCTTGAGAAGACACATCGACCGCATTGCATATGCCCAAATCCATGATGAAATTCATATTATAATGGTCATAGGTGTATACATGCAGATACACCTGTGCGATCTGGTCTTTGTATTGACTGAGATCCAGCATATACCTTCCATCTTCTGTCACCACCGGTGTAAGATAAACTCCTTCCAGATCGGACACCATCGGCAAAACCTCTGTCGCTGTGGTATCAGTCTCTGCCTGAATGGACCTCACATAGTCTCTTCCCTCTTCTGTCAGATCTCCAGTCAATGAATATTCATAAAAAAATTCAAATCCAGGACAGTCTGCTATCTCAGTATATAATTGAAAATAGTCTGTACTTCCGTCATAACTATAGTAACAGGATAGTCCATTCGCACGGCTGCGTAATTCGCCTTTGATCTGATAGAGCACAAGATCTTGTAAAGCATTCATAGCCTGCTCCCCTGTCTCAGGAAATAGACTCGTACCTGAAATCGATAAAAAGTCTCCGATATCCATCATATTGAAATAACCGGTCTGATCATTATTGCCGCCATAATTCTCAGAGTTCAGTGCTGTATTTCCAAATTCTGAAAAATATTGATTCTGTTCCATTACTCCATTGAGAAGCGCTTCATCTCCTAGATTTTTATATGCCTCGATCATTGCCGGAGCTTTTGACAGATCCAGCAATGACAAAGTCGCCATGCTCTCTGACTGCTCCTTTTCACATCCCTCATAAAAGGAATCACAGATTGCTCTGCCGAGAATGGATCCATCTGTGATGATCTCCTGAGAGAACGTTGACAGCAGACCAGCATACTCCCACCCACATCCTGGTTCATTTTCCTCTGAGGCAACCATATATTTTGCATATTCATCAATGGCATCCATTGTATCGATCGTAGCCATCAGACAAGCATCAAAACCAATGATTTCATACTTTCCAGAAGATGCAGCAGCTGAATTGAATACATTACTCAGCTCGTACAACTGCATTGCATCTCCTTTTTCCCGTTCATCGCAGATGACACCACCCAGACTGCCTCCACCGTGATCCCATAGAATAACGACCTGATGTTCTGCCGGATAATTTGCATTACAGAATTGAAGGAAATCAGTCAGGGTCTCTGGATCACTCATATTTGCATCTGGTTCTGCTGAAATTTTAGACAGAGTGTTTCCAGCATACAAATAACGTCCAAGCTCATCAGCACTGATCAGATCATTTTGCCATACTGTTGTTCCGCCTGTCTCAATTATGATCTGAACATTTTCTGGCAAGGTGACACTTAGCATTTCTTCCAGATCTTTGGTGGCAAATCCCCCGTCACTTTCCAGATCACTGCCGCACATATACCAGTAGATCGCCCAGGATCCTTCCTCATTTTTTTGATTCGAATTTTCACTATTCTCCGATTGATCCGATGCTACTGATGCACCTTCAGATTCTGTGACAGCTGTCTGTGTCTCAAAAGACGTCCCGACCTCATCCCCTGGCCATTCAAGGTCGATCTCTCTCGGTTCTGTATAAATACAACCTGTCAGTATCATTAGGACTGCGACAAGTAATAGTTTAAAACCGTTACTTTTCAGCATAAAACTCCTATCTCCTTCCTGTCAAAAAAAGTGTGATTATTCCGTTCCTCCCATTGTACCAAGATCCGTCATTTCACTCAGCCCAGTACCACTCGTATCGATCTGCGTATCCGAACTATAGATCGAACTGCCATCAGTATAGTGGTAATCATTATAATTCAACAATACGGATCCACCATCCGGTGCTTCATAGTAGGAGCTGCCATTGATCGCATTGTTCCAGCCGCCCAGTACATCCGTATCATATGTGGAGGTACCAGAACTATAACTGGAATAATCGGTGGTATAACCACTATAATCTGAGCTATAACCTGTATAACCACTACCATATCCATAGTCTGTTCCATATCCATAATCTGATCCGGTGTCTATATATGCAGAACCATAATCATAGAAATCTGATCCATAGGTCGAGTAATCAGAACTATAATCGCTGTAATCCTGAGAATACTCATCTGTATATGTTCCTGCTTCTGTGACCAGATAATCCTGCGTTGAGTCCCAATTATCAAACTCTGTTCCGTTTGTGGCTTGTGTCATCGCGTTGATAGAATCATTGATGCACATCTGCCACTGCTCATTTATCACACTTCCAAACATGATGGACTGTGCTTCGTCATAATGCAGGTCATAAATATCTTCTCTGGCAAAATAATATCCAACGCTCATTGCACACCAGTTCGAAGAAGTCTCAGCGCCATATGCCGTAGTTGTCATATAGTCATATTTCTGAATTAACGGTGTTACTTCTCCGAGATATGTCTCACCCTGGAACTCCAGACTGAATTTATATGTTGCTATGTCAAATCCTATGTCTATATCATCTATTGTCATATTTCCAAGCTGAAAGGCCGAAAGCTGTGTTAAGGAATTAAATGCACCCTCCTCATATTGTCCTTCCAGTATTGCAATTTGTTCTTGTTCCTCAGAAGTTGGAGTCAGAGTCTCTAAAATCTGAATATCCGTTGCCCCAACAAAGGATTGTTCTACAAGAGTTTGAGCATAACTTTCTGAATCCATATAAGACACAACTCTCCCACCATTTATAAAGGTTGATGAAGGGTCTGTATATGCAGTAAGAGAAATCATACCTGCCGCAGATCCATCATCTGTATAGGCTGTAAAATAAATAACTGCAGGATTGCTCCAGTTGCCATTTGCACTCTCCCAATCCACATATCCATTTCCATTCCAATCAGATGATACATAGGCTCTGCATGCCTCAATTCCGAGATAAGGATCCATCAAGACAACTCGGTTCTCCTCAGTCAGCTGTCCGCTTTCGACTAATTTATCTATCTCTTCCATGTTAACATCTGCAGTGGAATAGTTACCTGCATTGGTACTTGTATCCGTATTTGTATTACTGCCCACACTGGTATCTGTACTAGATTCAGAGCTTGACTCAATGGATATAACTTCCGATTCAGATCCTTCTTCAAAAGCATCTGTATTTACAGATACCTCTCTTTGAAGACTACAGGATGAAAGCGTTACTACAGTAATAAAAATCAATGTGAATAATGTCCTATTTTGATTTCTTTTCATTATGAACCTCTTTTCTTTTTTGACTATTCCACAAAAGAATTGTTTTGTGACCTGTGTCCTTACCTCAATGCTGCTCCAATCTTACATTCAGATCATTGGGATCCTGCTCCCGATTTTGTGATTTGAAATGTCGAAAAAACATCTTGCAATTCCTGATTATCTGCATCTGTTGCTGTAGGCGGAAGCACATAAGTAACAAGATAAAGATTGCCTGAACCACCATCAAATGCATAGTTAAAAATATAATATTGTGCTTCATTATCAAACTCCACCAGAAAGCCCGTCATCTGACATTCGTATCCGGCAAATGTAATACTCTCAGATCGATCGATTTCATAATTATTTCCTCCAAACAACTCTGTAAAATACGAGCAGAATGCCTCTTCTTCTATTGTATAATCATCCAGTGCAGAACCTTCATCTCTCGTAATGAGCACAGTATTAGAATCAGGAGTTGTCACGACACAGAACTGCTGCCCCTCCACCGTCATATCAGATGCATACCAGCCAGTCATTGGAATTATTGAAAATCCAAGTGCTTCATTCTCATAGAAATCACCTGATTGAACTGTTTCATCATCATCTTGAATCACATCATCTTCATCATCTAAATCTCCATTATCTAAATCTTCATCATCCGAATTTTCATCTTCTAAATCTTCATCTTCTGAATCTTCACTCTGTGATTGTGAGTTTCCCCCTAATATACCGCTTAAATTAGAATCCTCACCAGAACTTACTTCGGTCGACTCACTATTCGAATCTGAAGTCTCTGCATCCGCTGTATTTGATGCATTGGATGAATTTCCGCTAATTTGCCCCTCCCCATACATCGCAGTGATTGTGTAGCCTTGACTGTCATAATCAATTTGAATAATAATCATATGTTCTGCTGTTTTTGCATTTCTCCAGAGCTGTATTCCCTTACCGGTTCCCATTTCAAATGTAGTATCCGCCTTTCGCATTACGAATCCATCCTTGCTCTCGAGGTAATCTGCATATGTTTTCATATCACTTTGTGCATTTGATGCTGAATATACCATACTTATCGTATCCACTTTGCCATCATTCACTTGCGACACGTTTTGAATCGTCCGTATTTCACTTAATGCAGAAGATACAGATGGAATCTGCTCGCCACCGATCGTATAAAAGCCACTATCCTGTGATCCTGACCGGCTTATTAGAGCAGCGGTCAAAATTCCTGCGCCAAGCACAAGGATAAAGACGATGAGCAATACGATTACAATGCCTTTTCCTCTTCGCCTTGGAGGCCTCCCATTCGCCATTACGTAGGGCTGGGAATATTGTTGAGTTCCCGGTCCTGCCTCAGCTCTCTCCTTTTGCTCCATGGATCCAGGCGCCATGGATTCAGATGCTTGTGATGCAACGAGTTGTGATCCGCATGAAGTGCAAAAGAGTGCACTTCCATCGTTCGCAGCACCACATTTTGGGCAAAATTTTCCTGACATTATATTTCCTCCTTGTTTTTATTTTATTCACGATAATGAATTGACTCTATCGTTAAGAATCATTGATGCAGACTGGTTCCACATTTAGGACAGAACTGATCATTATCTTTTATAACGGCGCCACATGTCTTACAGGATACTGATTCTTGATGCTTTGCGCCGCACTTTGGACAAAAGGCGGTGTCTCCAATAAATATAAATCCACAGGATGCACATACGGTGCCACCTGCCGACTGCATTTGTCTTGCAAACAGAGCAGCCTCCTGAGCTTTACGCAGCTCTGCTTCTTTCATGAAATCCGATGCTCTTAGTACGATAATAAATACGATCGCAAATCCAAATGCATGGATCATATAATCGATCCTGATCATTTTCGAAAGCAGGATCATAAGTATGAACATAACTAAATTGAACAAAGATGCACAGCAGGTCGAAATCAAAAGTCCCCAATCATTTTTTTTGATAAAAGCTGCAATGAGTCCAAAAACGAGGATCCATATTCCCATACTTCCAAGGATATCTGCTGTGACCTGTGAGATCCAGGTCAGACTTCCTCCTACTATATAGAGGATCAAGCCCAGACTCCAGAATATATAGTTCAGTCCCAGGATTTTTTTACAAACTGGATCACTTTCTGCTTGCTCTGATAATATTTTTCGAAATTTTTCCATAGTTTCCCTGCTTTCTGAAAATAAATACAATAGTTTCCTTGTTTTCCTACTGAAATGCTTTCAGTAGATTTTCAATCGTGAGAAAAAAAATCTCTATTCCTACACGATCATCTTCCGAGTCTCCCAGCGTTTCTACAGATAGTATGGTTCCACCCAAATATGATTTCGTAATTCGAATTAGATACAAGGTCTTTATTTTGTACATATCTGTTTCCACAATCATACTTTCCTCTGTAATGCTCCTAATACTCCCTTTGCGCATCTCCACATAGTCATTGACGAGATTCCAAATGATCTCTGGACATTGTGTATAAGATTTTTGTGCGGCAGCCATATCCATCCCTCCCATCTAGTGTTCTTAAGGTAATGTTACTTACTGTGAGTCCACTTCACTAGTGCCATATGACATAGCAATGACAGATCTGACCATGTCTTTTCACATTGAATTAAAAAAACAGGATATATGTCTTTTGACATATACCCTGTTTTATGCTGTATTTATTTCTGAATTCTATTGATATTGACTTTTGAACAAATTCATAACCTAATATTTTTAATTACTTGCCGTTATTGTTCTCTATTTCTGACAACCTTTCAAATCCTGTGAATTTAGCAATCATGTTTCCTCTGGACTTTGAATCCGTTTTGGAAAGCATAGAACTGATATAATTTTGAACCGATCTTTCTGTGATTACCATAGTCTCAGCAATTTCAGATGTAGTTTTACCTTCGATCAGCATTTTTAAGACTTCACATTCCCTGTTCGTTATCCTGTATTTTCTGCACAGCTCATCTATTGGCGGCAAATTGGGTAACTGTATCACTTTCTTTTGTGAATCATCATACCAATGCAGACTACCTGAAAGATAGAACATAATTAACAGCACAGAAACAAGCACAATATAAATGGCCATTAGATATTGCTGATTCATGATGGATATGATTTTAGAGGTCAGTGCTCCGATTCCAGTAAAAAACAAAAACAAAAAGGCTGCAAGAGTAGATATTTCAACAGGTCTAGAGCTTTTACCTGCAGCTACAACAAGTGCTGTAAGAATGTAAATCAAATAAAATCCACCAAGAAAATAGGTAATTCCAGAATATTCCAGGAAGGTGCTCGGAGTCTGGACCATTGTAGAAATTGGTATCGACATAAGTGTTAAGATCAGTATACAAATGGATAGATATTTACCTTTTTTGACATCAGCAACAAAACCTGCAATGATAATGGCAGGCAGATAGAGTAATGCTTGCGGAATAATCGATGAAAGATCCATGACAGTCTCAAGTCCCGAAAGGATGACTATATTATTGATTCCAATACAAAAAGACATAATCGAAACAATGAAAGAAACAGCAATGACCATGCCTGTAATCTGATGACTTGTACTTCTATCCAGCGTGACCGCCTTTTCCTTGTCATAGGAAAGCAGATTTGCAATTCCAATTTTACGTACCGCTATGAACTGCATTGTGAAAATGATGATCAGAAGAGAAAGTGCTTTTGCGATAAGAAGATCCGGAAAAATAAAATCAACAAGATAACTTAGTAGACAGCCAGCGGAGATCGATATTGCGAGCCAGCTTCCATATGGAACCTGCATTTTGATGATCCTGCACAAATACCATGCACAAATAGCTGCATTCGTGCCTTCTAGCAGATAGAATAAAATATAGGTAAGCCAGTATATGGCAGGAATACGTATGATACTGGATAAAAGAGGAAGAGTAGCCGCTACAAGATAGGCAGTAATCAATACTGCGTTTTTAGCTTTCGCATTTGCCTTAATCAGGACAAGAAAGAACAATGCTCCGATCGAAGCCAAAATCCATCCAAAACCTAAGGTGGTTCTTTGGTTCATGTTCTTAAATACTGATTTTGTCAACACCCCAAAAAAAGCATCTCCTTCAAATGCAGCAAAAATTCCGATACCAAAATAACTAAAAATAAAGATATGCTTCCTCATACAGCATTCCTCTCAAATCAAAGCACTAAATCACAATTTCATTCTCTGCTTCTACTTTAAATTCTTCCATTTGCACAGTATTTATTTCTGGCAGGTCTTCCAAAGAGTGAATTCCAAAATTACGGAGAAAATCCTCGGTTGTTCCAAACAACATTGGCCTTCCAGGAGCATCCAGTCTCCCAAGTTCTTTGACCAGTCCAAATTCCACCAGTTTGCTGACCACATGTGTACAGGATACCCCTCTGATTTTTTCGATCTCGGTTCTTGTCACCGGCTGTTTATATGCTATGATGGAAAGCGTCTCCATTAGCACATCCGTCAATACGTGTTTTTTAGGTTGCTTTGCAATCTGTATCAGATATTCATAATACTCTGCTTTGGTGCACATCTGATAGGAATCTTCCAATGCAATGATCTGAACGCCTCTATGATCAGAGCTATATTCTTCCTGAAGCTGAGATAAAATAAGTTTTGTTTCTTTTTTTTCAAGCCCAATCGCATTTGCAATTTTTTGAAGCTCTACTGCTTCACCCATTGTGAATAGAATTGCTTCGATCGCAGCCTTATATCTGTTCTCTGTCATGTTATCTCCCATTTCAGCAGTATTTGTTCTGTATTCGGATCTCATCAAACGCATCCTCTTGTACAATTTCTATCTTTCCTACCTTCATTAGTTCCAATACTGCAAGAAAGGTCACAATAATCATGACTCTTGAGGACTGTATCTCAAGCAGTTCTCTAAAACCAAATTGTGACTTCTCTCTGGCAAAAGCTTCCAGGAACTCCATTCGTTCTGCCAGAGATACTTCTTCTTTCTCGATCTTTCCAAATCCTGATCTTACTCTGTCAATCTTATTCTCCTGCTTTCGCATGACCTGATGAAATATCTGATTGAGTTTCGATAGAGTTACACCGGATAATAGTTCCGATATGTCAACTGGTTCTTCAAATTCAGCGACCTCTGGCGGAACGGTTGCCTCTTTATACAAAGTATATTGTGCAAAATCCTGCTTTTCTCTTAGTTCATAGGACATTGACTTATACATCTTATATTCCAGCAGTTGTAAGACAAGTTCTGCTCTCGGATCCACTTCCTCTTCTTCTGTTGGATCCGCCGGTAAAAGGAATCGAGCTTTAATTTCCAGCAATGTGGCTGCCATGACAAGAAACTCGCTCATCACATCCAGATTCTGCTCTTTCATTTGATAAATATACTCTAAATACTGTTTTGTAATCTCAATAATAGGAATATCATAGATATTCACCTTGTTTTTTTCCAACAAATGAAGCAGAAGATCAAGAGGACCTTCAAATATCTCCAGTTTTACTTGTAAATCCATTTTCAAAACCTCATTTACTCTACATAAGTGGTGCGGCCAGTTTGATCATCCCTCGCATCATGCGAATTATGATCGGTCTGCTTCGGCAAAATTCCAGCGTGATTTCCTTTGACACCTCCTGAGTAGCCAAAAAATCTGACTTGACCTGCAAAACAGCCTGTGACCGATACATAAATACGCCATTTTCAAAATGAAGATACAGACTACGATAATCCAAATTGACCGTACCGACTGTAGCAAGCTTATCATCCGATACAAAACATTTTGCATGCAAAAATCCAGGAGTGAACTCAAATATCCTGACACCACTTTCAATCAGCTGTTCATAATAAGACTGTGTCATCATAAAAATCATTTTTTTATCTGGTATTCCCGGAGTAATGATTCGAACGTCGACCCCACATTTTGCGGCATTACAAAGTGCGATAGTCATCTCGTTATCGATAATTAGATAGGGCGTGAAGATATACACATATTCTTTTGCTCTGTGAAGCATATTCAGGTAGATATTCTCTCCTACATTCTCATGATCGAGAGGGGAATCTCCATATGGCTGAACAAATCCATCTTCTATCTTTTCTTTATAATTATATTCCTTGGGCAGATACTGTTCATAATCTTCCGTACATCTGTTGATGGAGTTCCAGATTTCCAGAAACATTGATGTCAGGCTCCATACCGCCTCACCTCGCACAACAACTCCTGTATCCTTCCAATATCCGAATCTGTTTTTAATATTAATGTATTCATCTGCCAAGTTTATTCCACCTGTAAAAGCGATCTGTCCATCCACTACAAGTATTTTTCTATGATCTCGATTATTGTATACAATCGACAAGACCGGTAGGAACGGATTGAAAGCAGCACACTCAATTCCCATACTTTCTAAGTTTTTCTTAAAATTTTTTGGTATTGTTTTGATCGACCCAACATCATCATAAATAAATCGCACTTTTATGCCCAGGGCTGCTTTGCGTCTTAGTATCTCAAGAATACTTTGCAGCATTTGTCCATCTTCAACGATAAAATACTCGAGAAAAATAAAGTTTTCAGCACGTTCCAATGCGCCCAGCATATCTAGATACATTTCTTCCCCACATCGAAAATACTTTGTTTTTGAGTTATGAAACAGGGGATATTTCGCCCAATCGAGAATATATTTTGACTGTGCAGCCGCATCAAGATCAAGTCTGCGCAGTTTATCCAGCATACTGTCATCTGTCTGCATCTTATCTACGATCGTCGTATGAATCTTCTCCATTCGTTTTCTTGTTCTTTTTGAAATATTCGATCTTCCAAAGACTATATAGAGAACCAGTCCAAGCAATGGTACCATCAGTAACACAAATATCCAGGATAATTTATAATAAGGATTCGTCCAATTGTTGATGATATAAAGCGAAACCAGAATTCCTAAAATACGAAAAAAAATGTTTGCCATAGAGAACTTCAAGCTGACATTGTAAAAGAGAAGTAGAATCCATAAAAACTGTACTAAAATAAAAGCACCAATGATAAAAAAACGACTGAAAAGAAATTTGATGATTTTGTTCATTTCGATCTCCTTTTGTCCATTTAAAATATTCACCCTTTATTTTATACTTTTTTAATAATGAATACAATAAAAAATATGGTCAGCCAAAATAAAAGGAGCTGATATATAACCGATCAGCTCCTCTTCTATGAATCATGTAAAAAACAATTTATTTGTTTGCTGGAACGTCTTTGATGGAAAAGCTTATTCTGCCCATTTTGTCCTTACCAAGGCAGATCACTGTTACTTCATCTCCGATAGACAATACATCTTCAACACGATTGATTCTTTCTTTCGCAATTTTTGAAATATGTACCATTCCCTCTTTTGAAGGTGCAAATTCTACAAATGCACCAAATTCTTTAATACTTACCACTTTGCCGGTAAATAGCTGTCCTTCTACGAAATCAGCTGTAATGATTTTGATCATTTCGATTGCCTGATCCATTTTTTCTTTATCTGTTCCACATACAGAAACCGATCCGTCATCTGAAATATCTATTTTAACTCCGGTGCGGTCTATGATTTCATTGATCGTCTTTCCACGCTGACCGACAACATCGCCGATCTTCTGTGGGTCGATCTGAAGCTGAATGATCTTTGGTGCAAATTCACTAACTTCTTTTCTTGGCTCAGCAATTGCTTTGGACATGCAGCTTTCCATAATGAACATCCGAGCTTCTCTGGTACGACGAATCGCTTCTTCTACAATTGGACGTGTCAATCCATGAATTTTGATATCCATCTGAATTGCTGTGATACCGTCTTTCGTACCTGTTACTTTAAAGTCCATATCGCCAAAAAAGTCTTCAAGACCCTGAATATCGGTCAAAAGTAAATAGTCATCATCCGATTCTCCTGTTACCAATCCGCATGATATACCTGCAACCATTTTTTTGAGAGGTACACCTGCTGCCATAAGAGCCATACAAGATGCACAGGTAGAAGCCATTGAAGTAGATCCATTCGACTCAAATGTTTCAGACACAGCACGAATTGCATAAGGGAATTCTTCTTCCGTGGGCAGAACTGCCACGATCGCTTTTTCAGCCAGTGATCCATGTCCGATCTCACGACGTCCCGGTCCTCTGGAAGGCTTTGTCTCTCCTACTGAGTAGGATGGGAAATTGTAATGATGCATGTAGCGTTTAGTCTTTACATTCTCATCTAGTCCATCCACTCTCTGAATCTCTGATAGTGGAGCCAGTGTAATAATATCACAGATCTGAGTCTGTCCTCTGGTGAACATTGCTGATCCATGTACTCTTGGAATCAGATCGATTTCCGCTTCCAGTTTTCGGATTTCGTCTATCCTTCTTCCGTCTGGTCTCTTTTTATCCTTAAGAATCATTTTACGAACTGTCTTTTTCTGGTAAGTATAAACAGCTTCATCCAGTAAAGAGAGCCATTCTTCATTTTCAGCAAAAGCAGCTTTGAACTTCTCTGTTATTGCACGAATATTATCCTGCCGAACCTGCTTCTCATCGGTAAATACAGCTTCTTCCATTTCTTCTGGCTTTACGATCTCGCGCATTGCCAAAAACATTTCCTCTGGAATCGCACAACTTGTATAGCCATGTTTTTCCTTTCCGACTTCCGCAACGATCTTCTCTATAAATGTGATCACCTGCTGGTTGATATCATGTGCCATATAAATCGCAGAGATCATTTCATCCTCTGGGATCTCATTGGCTCCAGCTTCGATCATGATTACTTTTTCTCTGGTCGATGCAACAGTCAGCTGGAGATCCCCGTTATTCCATTCATCCTGTGCCGGATTAATAATAAGTTCTCCATTAACTTTTCCGATCTGAGTGGTGGAACAAGGTCCATCAAATGGAATATCTGAAATACTTGTTGCAATGGCTGATCCAAGCATCGCTACAACTTCAGGACGGCATTTGGGATCAACACTCAGTACAAGATTATTCAAAGTCACATCATTTCTATAGTCCTTTGGGAAAAGTGGACGCATAGGACGATCAATAACACGTGCTGTAAGCACCGCATTCTCAGATGCTTTCCCTTCCCTTTTATTAAATCCGCCCGGAATCTTTCCAACTGCATACATTTTTTCTTCAAATTCAACACTCAATGGAAAGAAATCGATTCCTTCTCTTGGTTTGTCAGATGCAGTTGCTGTACATAATACAGTTGTCTCACCATAGTGCATCAGAGCACAGCCATTTGCCTGTTTTCCTACTCTGTTAATATCAATTGTGAGAACTTTTCCACCAAGCTCCATGGAATAACTATTATACATTTTTGTCTCCTTTTTTCTGAAAGTTTCCCTTCGATCTCTGCAGAAGACTCCGAAACTACTGAACCACATACTCTTTGCAATTCTAATATCGAATATGCAGTTCAGTGGTCTCGGTCAAATTCTTCTGCTCATTAGAAAATAGAGCGGACGATCTCCGCTCTATTTATTGGTATCCTTACTTTCTTAATCCTAAACGTTCAATCAAAGCACGATATCTTTCAATATCAACTTTTTTCAAATATGCTAACAGACCTCTTCTTGAACCAACCATCTTAAGAAGTCCTCTTCTCGAATGATGATCCTTTGGATTCTGCTTTAAATGCTCATTCAGCTCATTGATTCTGGCTGTTAGAACTGCGATCTGTACCTCAGGTGAACCCGTATCTCCAGGTGTTCTGCCGTACTCTGCAATGATTGACTGCTTCTTTTCTTTTTGAATCATAATAAATCCTCCATTAAATGATTAAACGCCCTATGATGGCATGATACTCAGTAAAAGGTCGGAGTGTCCATCTACCGAATATGGGCTAATTTCATACTATAATATGATATCATATGCCATCTGTATTGTAAATAAGAAATTGTCTGATATAAAATCGTTATTCCAGAATTCGCTGTACTCTGACTGGTGTACGATAATATGCATTTGAGATCTTGATTCCGGTTCTTGCGTTACTTGCATGTACGACCTGTCCATTACCAATATAGATCGCAACATGGTTGATGCCGCTACCACTTCCGTAAAAGAACAGATCTCCCGGTAATGCTTCAGAAGTACTCACTTTCGTTCCTGCTGATGCCTGTGAACCCGAAGTTCTTGGCAGGTAGATTCCATAGTTCTTAAATACAGACTGTACGAATCCAGAACAGTCAGCACCATTTGTTAACGATGTGCCGCCCCAAACATATCTGTTTCCAACGAACTGCACTGCAAAATTGATCAAATCTACTCGAATATCAGATACGCCACTGCCATACTTCACTTCTGTCATAGTCATTGCTTTCGGAAGCTCTTCCGCAAGAGAAACATATTCTGCACTTACATATCCTTCTTCACTGTCGACAGACACTCTGATCCAGTCACCTAAGTTCTCAATGACCTCAAGTTTCTCTCCATCGGGCATCATTGCAATGACTTCACATTCTGTATTTGGCTCCTGCCGAACATATAATGTTGTTGTCTGCACTGTCGCTATCGTGGACACAATGGTTTTGGCATATTCTTTTGCATCAGCACCGGTAATCAGGTACTGTGTCTTAACATAGCCTTCTACCTCTCCAGATTTAATATGAGACCATTCGCCAACATTTTCAACTATTTCTGCAGCTGCGTCATTCTGCATTTTTCCAACCAGCTCGGATGTCTCATCTGGGGACTGTCGTACATTCAGGGAATCAGAGACCTGTGCAATTCCAAGGTTCGTATATCCTGCAACAGGTGCTGCTGCTGTTTTAACTGCTTCCTGTGCTTCCACAGATGCCTTCTGTGTAGATGTGTTGATGACTTCAGATAATACATTCGATACACCTGATGCCACATGATCACTTGCTTGCACCTCTTCGGTTGGAACTGTTGTTTCTTCTGTAATGGTATTTTGTATGGATGAAGTAACACCAGATGAAACCGTCTGTGCCTGAGCACTCATGACTGGTGTTGCCATTATAATTACTCCAAGTGTTAGTACTGCTGTCAGCCTGATAATTCTAGCTTTCATGAAACCTCCTAATGTTTGGAAAATATTTTGTGAGTAACTGCGAGCATATCGATCGCATTTCTTTACTTCACTGAGTATAACAAGCATTTAAAATGCTGTCAACATATTTTCGTAACATTTGTGTAATATTTTTTTGCTTCTGCTATGTCCACGGCCATCTGTTTTTTCAATTCTTCCAGAGAAGAGAACTTTACTTCCTCCCTGATCTTATGCAAGAATTCGACTTTGATGAACGCTCCATAGATCATCTCATTGAAGTCGAACAGATGGGTTTCGATTCCAATCGGATGTATCCCTTCTATCGTAGGTTTTTGTCCAATATTTGTGATTCCTTCATAACAAGTACCGTTATAAATCGTCCTGGTAACATAGACCCCGAATGGTAAAAGCAGTTTTCCTTCACCAGGGATCATATTGAGGGTCGGAATATCTAGGGTTCTGCCGATCTGCTTTCCATATATGACAGTTCCTTCTATAAAATAGGGATAGCCTAATAGCTGATTCGAATGGGTAAGATTGCCAGCTGCAATTTCTTCTCTAATATATGTACTGCTAATTTCCCTGCCAAGATCTGCGACCTTATCAAAGATCTTTACTTCGTAGTGGTATATTTTGGCAAGCTTCCGCAGCATTTTATAGTCACCTCGTCTGTTATGTCCAAAGCGAAAATCTTTCCCTGCAACAATGAATTTTACATTCAGATCTGCCACTAGCATACGAACAAAATCCTCTGGTTCCATGGACGTGATCTCAGGAATAAAGGGACACTCAATTAAATAGTCAATACCTAAGGATTCAAACAGATGCTGTTTCTCCAGGTTTGTGGTCAGAACACTTTCATGTATGGTTCCATCCATAGTATTTTTTGTTGCGATATCAAATGTAAAAATAACTGTCGCATATCCCTGTTCTTTTTTCTTTCGCAAATATGCGATCAGTTTATCATGTCCTCGGTGAATGCCATCAAACTTTCCAAGGGAAATTGCAGAATTCTTATCGATTTTAAATTTTGTTGTATTTGAGATATATTCCATCCATCCACCTCTGTCTCATTCATCGGAACATTTTCTCTGGTCTATATTCACCTGAATTCTCTGTCTTTTTGAAAATACCAACAAATCTATCATTGGCATCGTACATTCTGACTGATCCAGAATACTCTATCAGTTCAATTTCAGATGTAAGCTCGTTTATCGGCACTTTATTTCCATTTTCTAAAAGCTGTGTCACAGCTATCGAACCTCGAACCACCGGATAATCAGACAATATATGGTCAACTGGGATTAAAATATCCTGAAAGGCACTTTCGCTGTTATTGCTATTCATGATTTGTTCGATTTCCGAAAGTTTTAGCGCAGAATCTATTGAAAATGCACCACTTGCCACTCTGGTAAGTTGTTTCATACATCCCCCACACTGTAGCCGGCTTCCAATATCATTGCATAGTGTTCTGATATAGGTGCCTTTTGAACACTCCACCTCTATTTTTATAAATGGGATTGTGCTACTCTTGATTTTTATATCGTATATTTCTATTTCCCGAGGTCTGCGTTCTACTTCTATCCCCTTGCGTGCTAGATCACACAATTTCTGTCCATTAACCTTTAGTGCAGAATACATCGGTGGGATCTGTTTTTGTTTTCCAATAAAAGAAGAGATCACAGCTCTCACTGCTGACTCATCGACTGATACTATGTTCTCTCGAAGAACCGTACCGCTTCGATCCAGAGTATCCGTCTCTACTCCCAATTCTAGAACAGCCTCATATATTTTCTTTTTTACAGTCAAATAGTCACACAGTTTCGTAGCCTTTCCAATACAGACCGGCAAAACACCTTCTGCATCTGGGTCCAGGGTACCTGTGTGACCAATTTTCTTTGTTTTTAATATTCCTCTGAGTTTTGCTACCACATCGAATGATGTATACCCAGGTTCTTTATATACATTGATAACTCCGTTAATATCCAACTCTGCTGTAACTCCTTAAGACAATTGAATTTTGATCTGAGCCAAAATATCTTTTATTATGGACTCCGGACTCCCTGTCAACGAAAAGCCAGCAGCACGTACATGTCCGCCACCTCCAAAGAAAAGTGCAATATCTGATACATTGACCGCTTCATTGGATCTCATACTTACCTTCCATTGTTCAGGTGCTGTTTCATGAATAAAAACTGCTGTATCCGCTTCTTTTGTCATGCGCAGCTGACTTACAATACCCTCTAGATCTTCCCCTTGAACTTGATATTCCTGCATCGTATTGATAGAAACGGAGGAAAAGATCACTCTTTCACTTTGATACAGAACACTGTTTAAAAGTGCATATCCAAGAATTTTGTTCTGCTCAAATGTCTTTGCATAGAACGTGGAATCCACGATTCTTGAGAAATTGATCCCTTTCTCCATTAAAATACCAGCGATTTCCATCGTTCTTGCTGAAGTATTCGAATATTGAAAAACTCCTGTGTCATGAACCAGTCCAACATAGATACATGCAGCGATATCTTTGGTGATCCTTTCTTCCTCCATAAAACCAAAGACCAATTCACATGTTGAACTGGCATTTGGATATACAAAATTTAGATCAGCAAAACTGCGATTACTGATATGATGATCAATACAGACTGTCTTTTTTGCACGCTTGAAATATACAGAAGCCTCTCCAAGTCTTTGCTCGTCTCCACAGTCGAGAACCAGAAACATATCATATTCCTTTGGTTCTCCATCTGGAAGCAAAATCTCATCTGAGCCCTTTAAAAATCGAAAGACTTGTGGAATCGGCTGCAGATACAGGTGTATTGTCTTCTCTGGAAACAGATCTTTAAGATAAAGATAGGTACCAAGGCAACTTCCGCTGCAGTCACCGTCTGGTCTAATGTGTCCTGCAATTGCTATGGTTCCTGCCTGTTCAAATAACTCTTTAAACTTCGTCATGTTCCTCACTTTGCTTTCTCACTTCGTCAATCATTTTGGACATCTTTGCTCCATATTCTATTGACTGATCCAGAACAAATTGAATGGTGGGTGTATTTCGTAAATTTATGGATCTTGCCAGCTGTGAGCGGATAAAACCTTCCGCACTTCTGAGCCCTTTCATTGTTTCCTTCTGAGCCGCTTCATCACCCAGAACACTGATGTAGGCTTTGCATGTCTTTAAATCAGGTGCGACCTCAACAGTAACAACGCTTGTCATCGGATGGATCCGAGGATCTTTGATCTCTCCCCGGATGATATTGCTCAACTCTTTTAATACCTCT
Organism: Lachnospiraceae bacterium; assembly: GCA_047974745.1. Lineage (GTDB taxonomy): Bacteria > Bacillota > Clostridia > Lachnospirales > Lachnospiraceae > JBKECO01. Next base: position 130,704 of record JBKECO010000003.1, on the reverse strand, counting down.
CCATTTATTCTTGTATTTTTGATACTGTTTTTTCTCATACGATCACCTTACCTTGGAACCTCGACCATTTTATATGCCTCTATTTGATCAAATTCTTCAAACTCATCAAAACCATCAATGACCAGTCCACATTCATAACCATGTCTAACTTCTTTGACATCGTCCTTAAATCTCTTTAAGGATGCCAGTTCTCCTTCAAAAATCTGCTTGCCCTCACGAAGAATACGAACCTTGCAGCCTCTTTCGAAGGTACCATCCAAAATATAGGAACCTGCAATATTTCCAATACCAGACGCCTTAAATATTTGTCTGACTTCTGCATGTCCGAGAACTTTTTCTTCGAAAATAGGATCCAACATGCCCTTCATTGCAGCTTCTACATCTTCAATCGCATTGTAGATTACTTTGTATAATCTAACATCAACACCTTCTCGTTCAGCCGTTGTTTTTGCTGTTGCATCTGGTCGAACATTAAATCCAATAATGATTGCATTGGATGCGGATGCCAGAATGACATCAGATTCGTTAATCGCTCCAACTCCACCATGAATGATCTTGACCATGACTTCTTCATTTGATAATTTTTCCAGACTTTGTTTCACCGCTTCTACTGAGCCTTGAACATCTGCCTTCACAATGATTGGCAGTTCCTTCACATTACCTGATTTAATCTGACTAAAAAGATCATCCAGAGACATTTTTGCCTTGGTTTCTTCCAGCAGTCTCTCTTTTCCTTCTGAAATGAAGGTCTCAGCAAAGCTTCTGGCTTCCTTTTCAGTGCTGGTGCTGACAAATACCTCACCTGCATTTGGCACGCCGTTCAATCCCAGGATTTCCACCGGCATAGATGGACCAGCTTCTTTTACTCTTTTTCCATCATCATCGATCATTGCACGGACTTTACCATAACAGCTACCACATGCAATCGGCTCACCTACTCTAAGTGTACCTTTTTGCACCAGGATCGTTGCAACTGCACCACGGCCTTTGTCAAGCTGTGCCTCAATAACTAGACCTCTTGCATTTCGTTTTGGATTCGATTTCAGTTCTAATATTTCAGCGGTCAAAAGAATCATCTCAAGAAGCTGCTCAATCCCTTCCTTCGTATGTGCAGAAACAGGTACAAAAATCGTACTTCCGCCCCAATCTTCCGGGATGAGCTGATATTCAGAAAGCTCTTGCTTCACACGTTCAATGTTCGCACTTGGCTTATCGATCTTGTTCACTGCAACAATGATTTCTATTCCTGCAGCTTTGGCGTGATTGATCGCCTCGATTGTCTGTGGCATGACACCGTCATCAGCCGCCACCACCAGGATCGCGATATCTGTTGCATTTGCTCCACGCATACGCATTGCTGTAAATGCTTCATGCCCCGGTGTATCTAAAAATGTGATATTCTGATTCTTTATCGATACTACAGATGCACCGATATGCTGTGTAATTCCGCCTGCTTCTTTGTCTGTTACTTTTGTTGAACGGATCGCATCCAATAGGGATGTCTTTCCATGATCAACGTGGCCCATAACACATACAACCGGAGCTCTTGCGATCATATCATCTTCAGATTCATCATCCTCCTTTAGAAGTTCTGCTATCACATCTATCTTCACCTCAGGCTCTGTAATGAAATTGAACTCCATAGCAATTTCAGATGCCTTGTCAAAATCGACTTCTTGGTTTACTGTGACCATAATACCCTTTAAGAACAACTTCTTAACAATCGCAGAAGGCTGCAATTTCATCTTTTCAGCCAAATCTCTGATTGTTAGGATCTCCGGCAGGATCACTGTTTTGATTTCATCGATCTTTTCTTCCTGTTTTGGTGCACCCTGTGGCTTTTTACGTAATGATTTTTTCTCCAGATTTAGGAAATTTTCCTTCTTCTTAGGTTCCTTTTTGTCATAAGCAGGTTTTTTGACATTCGATGTACGGTTACCCGCACGTTCTCTGGATTCTTTTCCGCGAACACTATCAGTTGTAGCAGCTGCACCTGAACCTGATCTGTTATCTCCCTCTACTCTCGGGCGTTGTCCCGGGCGATTTGAAGCGACTCCAGTATTGTTTCTATTACCTTGATAATTATTGGAAGGAGTCCTATTACCTTGATTATCCTTTTGAGAGTTACGATTGAACGTTCCATTCTTCCTCTCTCCTTGCGAACGATTTTCATATGTTCTCTCTCCTTGTGGACGGTTTTCATATGATCTTTCTCCCTGAGGACGGTTTTCATAAGGGCGATCGCCCTGTGGTCGGTTTCTAAATGGTTTTCTCTCCCCATCCTGCTTTTGATACCCCTGGTTATTTCTAGGTGCTCTATTTGCAGTATTGGTACTCTCTACTTTTTTTGCCTGAGCAGCAGCACGCTTCTCCTGCTGTTTTTTTAGATCTGCATATACATTCTGTCTTTTGATCGGCTGTTTTGCTTCAACCACTGTTGCTGCAGCGGATTCATTAACTGACGCTTGCACTTTTTCCACTGGCTTTGGCACAACTGTTTTTACAGTTTCTTGTACTGGTTCCATAACTGGTTCTGCTGGTTTTGTAATCGCTTTATCTACCGCTTTCTCAGTGTGACTGCCAGAAACATCAGATCTTCTTTGTACATTCTGAGCAGAGGCAGGTCTGTGGGGTCGTTCTCCACCGCCTGTCCCTCTCTTAGGACCGCCCTGTTTGCTATTTTGTGGATTATATACAGCTGTGATGCTGGATTTCTTCTTAGGTCGTTTGGATTCCTCATTTGTTTGTGGATTGATATCCGGATCTACTTTACTAATCGCTTTGCTCTCCTTTTTACTATATTTTTTTCGTATTATTTCTACATCTGAATCTTCCAATGAACTCATATGGCTCTTTATATCTTTGTTTTGTTCGTTCATATAGTTGATCAATTCCTTTGATGAGACATCAAGTTCTTTTGCTAGTTCATGTATTTTAATTTTTGTCATTTTCTTGCCCTCCATGATTCAGATTATTCAGCATTTCGTAGTTATCGAACACACTTTTTGCAAGACCTTTATCAGTCACAGCGAGGGAAGATCTATATTCTTTTCCGATTGCGTGCCCGATTTCATCCTTTGTTCCATATATGATCTGTGGTACCTTATAAAAGTCACACATGTTACAGAACATTTTTTTTGTGTTTTCCGATGCATCATCAGCTACAATGACCAGATAAGCCATGGAAGTCTTTATTGCTCGTTCTGTTTGAAATTCTCCACTTGCTATATATCCTGCTTTGGCAGAGATTCCCAATATTGATAAAACCTTATTTGGTTTCAAATTTCCTCAACTCCTCTTCAAACTCATTGAAGATCTCCTCCGGAACCTGCATTTTCAATGATCTTTCCAGACCCTTTGTCTTAACTGCTTTATTCAGACATTCTCGGCTTGGACAAATGTATGCTCCTCTGCCGTTCTTTTTCCCACTGAAGTCAACTTCCATCGTATCTTCTGATGTTCTTATGATTCTGATCAATTCCTTTTTTGGTTTCATTTCCCGACAGCCAACGCACTGTCTCATTGGAATTTTTTTATTTGCCATCTTTTTCATCATAATACTCATTTTCATCATAATACTCGTCTTCGTCGTAGTATTCATCTTCGTATTCGTTTTCATAATCCATGAGATCACCTGCTTCTCTCGCCTGTGACTCACTCTTTATATCTATTTTATAGCCTGTCAGTCTTGCTGCAAGTCTTGCATTCTGACCTTCTTTTCCGATTGCCAGCGAAAGCTGATAATCAGGAACAACGACTTTTGCAGTTTTTTCATCTGCATCTGCAATAACAGAAATGACTTTTGCAGGACTCAGTGCATTTTCGATCAGCATAGCCGGATTTTCATTCCAGTTTATGATATCTATTTTTTCTCCGCGAAGTTCATTCACGATCGCATTGACACGTGCTCCATTCATTCCTACGCAGGCTCCGACTGGATCAACATCCTCATCATTGGACGAGACAGCAATTTTTGTTCTGCTTCCTGCTTCTCTGGCAATGCTCTTGATCTCTACAATTCCATCTTTGACCTCTGCAACTTCTGATTCGAATAATCGTTTTACAAGTTCCGGATGGGTTCTGGATAATAAGATCTTTGGTCCTTTATTTGTAGACTTTACTTCTAAAACATATAGCTTGATTCTCTCTGTTGGTTTAAAGATCTCTCCTCTGACCTGTTCATTCTCAGATAAGATCGCATCTACTTTACCAAGATTGATGCTGACATTTTTTCCAATATATCGCTGTACAATACCAGTCAAAACATCTTTTTCCTTACTGTAATACTCATCATAAAGAACTTTTCGCTCTTCTTCCCTGATTTTCTGCAGAATCACATTTTTTGCATTCTGGGTAGCAATCCTGCCAAACTCTTTGGATTTTACTTCCGTGTTCACAATATCATCTAGCTCAAAATTCGAATCTATGAGTTTTGCATTCATGAGTGAGATTTCAGTGACCGGATCTTCCACTGTATCGACTACTTTCTTTTCTTGATATACATGAAATTCACATGACTCGTGATCCATCTGCACCTTGACATTTTCAGCTTTTCCAAAGTGATTTTTACAGGCTGTTAAAAGTGAATTTTCGATTGCCTCTAAAATCGTCTCTTTTGGTATGCTTTTTTCTTTTTCAAGTATATTGAGTGCCTCTAGTAACTCCGTGTTCATTTATATTTCCTCCTGTTTTTTACAATATATATTTAAAAATCGATCGCAAGACGGATCAATGCTATATCAGTTTTCTGAAATACGATATCCTTTGGAAGCTTATCTGTGATCGTAACAGTATCTGCATCAAAAGCCTTTAATGTGCCATAAAATTCTTTTTCATGGTCGATAGCCCGATATGTTCTGATTTCAATATCCTTGCCAAGATTTCGAACAAAATCCTTTTCTTTTTTTAAAGGCCTTCCAAGCCCAGGTGAACTGACCTCGAAAATATAGGATCCTTCCACAAAATCCAGTTCATCCAGCAACTCATTCATCTCTCTGGCTACAACTTCACAGTCATTTACAGTAATTCCGCCTTCTTTATCTATGTATGCCCTGAGATACCATGTGGTTCCTTCTTTTACATATTCTATATCAACTAGTTCAAATTGGTTTTTACTGATGATTGGAAGAATCAGTTGTTCTGTTCTTTCTTCGTATAACTCTCTCTTACCCATTTGCACCTTCCTTCCATATTTTATACTTTAACATAATTTGAGAGTGGACCGATGCCCACTCTCAATTATAATCACTATTTAGTTATCTTCAGAATTATACCATTTTTTAATTATAATTGCAAGTATCTGTCCTATTTTACTTTTTGCATCGTTTGACAGTGATCCACTTTGCTGCGACTGTCGCATTGGCAGTGGGTTTTAATCTCAGGTACTTACATCCGGAAAATAAAATAATCGACCTCAGAAATTCTGAAATCGACTATTCTCGGGTTGGGCTGTTTTAAAAACAGTCAACAGTTCGTACGGGACTCGAACCCGTGATTCTGCCGTGAGAGGGCAGCGTCTTAACCTCTTGACCAACGAACCAAGCTTAGTTAATATATCACAGCCTGATTCATTTTGCAAGACGTATTTATAAATTTTATCAATTTTCTAAGTTTTTTATTTTTTTTACTCATCATATCCATTTGGATTTTGGCTCTGCCATCTCCATGCGTCCCCACACATGTCTTTAATCGAATACTTAGCACTCCATCCAAGTTCATCAGCTGCTTTTGTGACATCCGAGTAGCATGCTGCGATATCACCTGCCCGTCGTTCTTTGATCCTGTATGGTATGGTAATACCGGTCGCATCTTCAAAATTATGAATGATATCCAAAACGCTGTAGCCAATTCCAGTTCCCAGATTGTAGATACGACAGCCTGAATGCTCTAAGAGCAGCTTAATTGCCTTGACATGCCCGTCGGCAAGATCGACTACATGAATGTAATCTCTCACTCCCGTTCCATCCGGCGTATCATAATCATCTCCAAATACTCCGACTTCCTTTAACTTGCCGACTGCCACCTGGGTAATATACGGCATCAGATTATTGGGGATTCCATTCGGGTTTTCCCCGATTCTTCCGCTTTCATGTGCTCCAATCGGATTGAAATACCGCAGAATAATGACATTCCATTCCGGATCTGCCTTCTGAATATCCACCAATATCTGTTCCAGCATAGATTTGCTCCATCCGTATGGATTTGTACAAACTCCTTTTGGGCAGTCCTCTGTTATCGGTATCACCGCCGGATCACCATAAACGGTTGCAGATGAGGAAAATATGATATTCTTACATCCATGTTCTCTCATAACATCTAAAAGTGTAAGTGTTCCACTGATGTTGTTATTATAATACTCCCAAGGTTTTGCTACAGATTCTCCTACTGCCTTTAGTCCTGCAAAATGTATGCATGATTCTATATTCTCTTTTTCAAATACATCTGTCAAAAAATTGCGGTCAAGGATGTCTCCCTTATAAAATACGACTTCTTTGCCCGTGATCTCTTTCACTCGATCCAATGATTTTTTACTTGAATTAACTAGATTGTCAATCACAACGACCTCGAATCCATGATTCATCAACTCTATACATGTATGGCTTCCGATATATCCAGCGCCACCAGTCACTAATACTGACATAAGCTCCTCCTTTTCTTTTCTATATCTAGTATAGCGTTTTTTACATAAATGAAAAGGGGGAAATGTTTTTTATATATGGAATAATGTTGCAGCCTATGCGACAAGGTACTATAATTGAGCTAAAGAATCGGTACAAAATGAGGTATTGAATATGAATAAGACTTACAAATCATCTTATAAAGTTGCGGAAAAAGAACTCGTTTCTTTAAGTGTTTATAATGTAGGTTTTCAGAAATGTCAGCCAGGCTATCAATGGGGGCCAGGAATCAGAGATCATTTTTTAATACATTTTATTCTTTCCGGCAAAGGTGTCTACCGTGTCAATAAAGAGTCCTATTTTCTTACATCCGGAGATTTGTTTTTGGTCAGTCCAAACACGGAAGTCCTATATCAGGCTGACCAGGAAGATCCCTGGGAATATGGATGGGTGGGATTCTCCGGAAGTGATGGTCCGATCCTGTTGCATGCTTTGGGATTTCGAGCGGATCACCCCATACTGATACAGCACCCATCTGGTGCCCAGGTCTTAAAATACTTGAGAAAAATATACCTGGCAAGAGGAAATCAGCTTTCAAATGCAGTTGAAATGACAGGACACTTATACGCACTCCTGTCATTCCTCATTACAAATGATAGCACTCAGAGAACTGCTGAAGGCGCAGGATTCTATGTACAGCAGGCAATTGCCTATATTTCTGCTCGCTATTCCTATGATATCACGATCCGCGAGATTGCAGATTATGTGGGCTTGAGCAGAAGTCATCTTTTTCGTTCCTTTGAAACTGTGATCGGCATGTCGCCCAAAGAATATCTGACAAGTTTTCGAATTCGACAGGCAACTTACCTTTTAGAGCATTCCGACTTATCCATTACTTCTGTAGCTAATTCTGTTGGTTTTGAAAACAGCCTCTACTTTTCAAAAATTTTTCATTCACAAAAAGGGTGTTCCCCTACCACTTACCGAAAAATGCTTCACCATTAAAAGACCCCGATACCATTTCTGATATCAGGGTCTTGATTTGTCATCTGCACTGAGTAACCTTGTCCATCCAGGCTTGGCTTATTTATGCAACTTTTGATTTTGCTACTTCTGCAAGTGCAGCAAAGCCTGCCGCATCACTTACTGCCATTTCTGCCAGCATCTTACGATTGATTTCGATTCCTGCCAGTTTCAATCCATGCATCATTACACTATAGGAAAGACCATTCATTCTTGCCGCAGCGTTGATACGTGCGATCCAGAGCTGACGGAACTGCCTCTTTCTCTGTTTTCTACCTGCATAAGAACTTGTTAAGGCTCTCATGACAGATTGTTTTGCTACTCTATATTGTTTTGATCTGGCACCTCTGTATCCTTTTGCCAGCTTTAAAACTCGGTTGTGTTTCTTTTTCGCGTTTTGACCGCCTTTAATTCTTGCCATGTTCTAAATCCTCCTTAACCGTTCTCTATAAATATGGTAAAATCTTCTTCATATTCTTAACATTTGTTGCGTCTGTAATTACAGCTTTTCTAAGATTTCTCTTGGTCTTTGTCGTTTTCTTTGTTAAGATATGTCTTTTATAAGCTTTATTTCTCTTTAACTTTCCAGTACCTGTTACTTTAAAACGTTTCGCAGCTGATCTGTTTGTTTTCATCTTTGGCATTCTATATATCCTCCTTAAAATTGCTATTTTTTCTCTGCCAGCACCATACTCATATTTCTCCCCTCGATCTTGGGAGCCTTTTCTATGACAGCAATCTCAGACAGATTTTCAGCAAATTCATCTAAAATTTTCTTGCTGCTATGCATATGAGCCATTTCTCTACCTCTGAAACGAAGTGTGATCTTCACTTTATTTCCTTTTTCAAGAAACTTCTTTGTAGCATTCATTTTGGTATTCAAATCATTTGTATCGATATTGGGTGACATACGGATTTCTTTGATTTCAACAACCTTTTGTTTTTTCTTTGCTTCCTTGTCTTTCCTTGCAAGCTCATAACGATACTTACCGTAATCGATAATTTTACAAACAGGTGGCTTTGCAGTTGGCGCAATTTTAACAAGGTCAAGCTCTTCTTGCTCGGCAAGTCTTAGTGCCTCCTTCAAAGGTACGATTCCAAGCTGTTCGCCGTCTTTCCCAATCAATCTTACTTCTCTGTCTCTGATTTGTTCATTAATCATTAAATCGCTAATGGTTTTACACCTCCAAAATAAAATAAAAAAAGTGGATAGGCAGACTATCCACAATCAATCATAACTGACGCTTTCTTTGCGTTTAAGTAAGATATATACCATAAGTCGCACATTTACGCTTAGGTGAGAGTGGATACTCTACTTGCATCTCTAATAACTTATACAGAATATCATAGTGATCATTATTCGTCAACCACTTTTTGTTTATTTTAATTGATGTTTTTTTCAGTTTTTACTATAATGATAGTAATCACAGAAAACTAGATGATAGCAAGTAAGAAGGAGATTTTCATGGACAACAGAATCGTAGATCTGCATGTACACTCCAGTGAATCTGATGGGACCTTTACTCCGAGAGCCTTGGCAAAAGAGGCTTTCAAACAAGGATTATCCGCATTTGCATTAACTGACCATGATACAGTCAACGGTATTGCACAGGCAAGAGATGCAGCTTCAGAACATGGAATCAAGCTAATCAGCGGAATTGAACTTTCCACGAACTATCAGAACATCGAAGTGCATATCCTCGGTCTATTTGTAGATGAAACGAACCAGGAATTTTTAAATCAGATTCATCGCTTCAGACAGTCACGCTATGTCAGAAATGAAAAAATGTATTCCCTTCTCAGAGAGAAGGGTTTCCCGATCACAGAGGCCGATGTCAGAGATATGTTTCCGGATTCAGTTCTGACAAGGGCTCATATTGCAAGATATTTGTATGAAAAAAAGTATATTTCGACCATTTCAGAAGCTTTTGACCGATATATCGGTGAAGGAAAGAGCTGCTTTGTTCCAAGAGATAAGATCACACCTGCAGATGCAATTCGCATGATACACAGAGTAAATGGTATTGCCATTTTGGCTCATCCCATTAAATATCATCTTACAAAATCAAATCTTGACGGATTAGTTTCCTACTGCTCTCTTTCCGGACTGGATGGAATTGAAGCGATCTACTCCACCTATCAGACCAGTGATGAGCATGATATACGAAAACTTGCCAGAAAATATAGCCTTGCCATCTCAGGCGGATCCGATTTTCACGGATTCAATAAGCCAGAAATCACGATGGGACACGGTCTGGGGCATCTTTATATACCCTTTTCTGTTCTGGATAATCTTTGTAATATTGCAAAAAGCAGGAGGCTGTAACTCCTGCTTTTGTTATATTATTCGAGCACGAACTTATTGATCACTTCTGCCACTCCGTCCGAATTATTATCGGAAGCTGTGATATAATCTGCCACCTCTTTTAATTCCGGTGCAGCATTTTTCATTGCAACCCCAAGTTTTGCTTTTTTCAGCATTGGAAGATCATTTCTTTCATTTCCAATTGCTATCGTATTCTCATGGGGGATATTCAGCAATCTGCAAAAATACTCGATCCCTGAACCCTTATGGATACCCAATGGCATATATTCCAAAAAAATATCGTTAGTAAAAACACTGCTCAGTCGATCCGCTGTCCAGCTTTCATTCTCCGTTTCAAAATCTATCAGTACCTTTGGATCCTCCAGATTAATCAAAAGAACTTTATTAGGTTCAGAAATAAGACCGCTTTCAATATCAGGAACAATTTTATATGGCATTCTGGAACGACTCAGATAGAAATTGAGTTCCTTTGTTCTATTATCAGTTAAAATCCCATTATTTGAATAGGTCTGAATATAAATTCCCTTGTCATGTGCATTGGAAAACAACCGATAAACATCCTGCACAGGGATCGTTCTTTCAAAAAGAATCCTGTCTGCAGAGCAGTCATAAAGCAGAGCTCCATTATAAGCTACAATATAACATCCCGGATTCATAAGTCCAAGATTATTTATGATCTTTCTTGCACTGTCAGCCGGTCTTCCTGTGGCAAAGGCAATATAGTTTTCTTGTTCTAATAACAATTGTACACTCTTGCGATTTTCTGCAGAAATGCTCCCATCATCCTTTAAAATCGTATCATCCAAATCAACAAAAAGTAGTTTTTTGTTCCTCATACGAACCTCCCTTACTCAAACATCGAGATATTCAATCCAAGTCAATCGATTCTGCAGGTGTAAAAACGCGTTTTTGATAAACGTATTTATTTGTAGTGTCAGCAGCATCCGCCTCTGCTGTGAATTGCTCCTGGGAATTCACAAGTACCTTCCCTCTCTTATCGACCTTATAGTATGCTCCGTCTGTGCCCATAAGATATGCTTTCGTATTATCCTGTAGCTGTACATCAAGTATATGGATCACTTTTTGTTTCAGATCATCCTGCTCGATCGGAAATAAGATCTCGACCCTGCGATCCAGATTCCTTTGCATCCAGTCTGCACTTGCCATGAAAATCTCAGGATTATTGTTGTTTTCAAAATAAAAAATTCGACTATGCTCCAAAAAATTACCCACTATTGAATGCACATGAATATTTTCACTTATGCCGGGTATACCTACCCGAAGGCTGCAGATGCCCCGAATGATCAGGTCAATCTGAACACCTTCCGAGGAAGCGATATAAAGCGCCTGAATTATTTCCGGATCACAGAGAGAATTCATTTTTGCAATGATCCGTGCAGATTTTTTGCTTTTTGCATTTAATGTCTCTCGTTCGATCAACTGCAGGAACTTCTTTCGAAGCCACAGGGGCGCAATTGTCAGTTCATTCCAAAAAAGTGGTTCTGAATAGCCGGAAAGCATATTGAATACAGCAGTCGCATCCTCACCGATTTGTTCCGAGCAGGTAAATATTCCGCAGTCTGTATAGAGCTTTGCTGTTGAATCATTGTAATTTCCTGTGCCTAGATGTACATACCGGTGTATTCCTTCCTCCTCTTTTCGAACAACAAGGGTGATCTTACTGTGTGTTTTAAGCCCAACAAGTCCATAGATCACATGACAGCCGGCTTTCTCAAGTTTTTTTGCCCAGACGATATTATTTTCTTCGTCAAATCTCGCCTTTAATTCCACCAGTACAGTGACCTGCTTACCATTTTCAGCTGCCTGTGCCAGTGAATTTACGATGGAGGAGTTCCCACTGACCCGATATAAGGTCTGCTTGATCGCAAGTACATCCGGGTCTGCAGCGGCACTTTTTACAAAATCAACTACAGGATCAAATGACTCATAGGGCAGATGGAGCAGAATGTCTCCACGCTTTATTTCATCAAAGATCGAGTCGTCCTTTAAGAACCTTGGATTCTTTTTGGGTACAGACGGACTGTTCTTATATTCATCGAATCCCTGCTGTCCATACAGTTTCATCAAGAATGTGAGATCAAGGGGTCCGTTCAGTTTATATATGTCTGTATCCGAAATATGCAATTCATTTTTTAGGACTTCTAACAGTTCAGGAGCCACTCCTTCTTCGATCTCTAGACGAATCACCTCGCCCCATTGTCTTTTCTTCAGCTGCTTTTGAATTTCTTTCAAAAGATCTTCTGCCTCATCCTCATCGATCGGAAGATCAGCATTTCTCATGATTCGATATGGAAAAGCACAGCTGATTTTGTAATTCAGGAATAGTTTTTCCATGTTGCGCTCAATAATTTGTTCTAACAGTATAAAAATTCGTCCCCCTTCTTCTCCAGGAATCTCAATGAGCCTGGGCAGCACAGAAGGTACCTGCACGGTTGCGAACTCAAGTGTTTTTTTATCCTTCGCATCACTCTGCACATCTTTTTTTCTTATGAAAGCTGCAATATTCAGCGATTTATTCCGGATCAATGGAAACGGTCTTGAAGCATCAACAGCCATTGGTGTCAGCACAGGATATATCATCTGCTCGAATACTCTGTCAACATAGATCTTCTGCGGCTTTGTCAAGTCCTCATATGCATTGATGATATGCATGTTCTTGGCTGTCATAAGTGGGATCAGGGAGCGATTATAAGTTGAATACTGTAGTCCAACAAGCTCCCTTGTTGCTGCGTTAATTCGTACCAGCTGCTCAGTTGCTGTCATTCCAGCAATATCCGGCTTTTTGTAACCGGCATGAACCATATCTTTTAATGATGCAACACGAACCATAAAGAACTCATCCAGATTCGATGATGTTATGCTCATGAATTTTAGTCTTTCAAAGAGAGGTATGCTTTTATCGCGCGACTCATTCAGCACCCTCAGATTAAATTTCAACCAGCTCAGCTCACGGTTTTCATAAAACATCGGGTTCGTCAGATCTATTGTTTTTTCCATGTACTGCTCCTTTATGTTAAATCGTTCTTCTTTCTAAAATTTTCGGATAAATGCCAAATACATCTTCAAAAAATTCTGCCTTTACATCAAACAGAGCCTTCTCAAGAATCATCTCATTGGTGGTCTCGACTGAAATGATCAGATTCTTTTCTTTGATCCTGACCTTTACATTTTTGAATTTCTGTCTATGACTCCGATCCAGTGCATTTGAAATCCTTAGAATTGCGGCCAGCTTGCACACCTTCAGGTAACTATCCATATCCATTCTTCCAGCAACTTCCCCTATATACCCATCCGGAAGATAGGTATTATACAGTACAGTATAAGCCACGATCTGGCGCTCAAGATGAGAAAGTCCGAGAATCTCGGATTGCATGATGATGTCAAAGGAGCATTCCGGTGCATTTGCGAAACTGATATATTTTCCACAGTCATGAAGAATGGCTGCCACTTCCAAAAGCAGTCCGTCCCGCTTATCCATTCCATGCTGCTTTTTTAAAGCCTCGAACAGCAGACCCGCCATTTCGATCAGTGTCTCTATATGAGGCGAAAAGCTCTGATACCTTTTTGCAATATTATAGGAAGCTGACCTGATATCCTGGTTAAAGTCATGGGAGGATCGGATGATTTTTTCCTCCTGGGCGTACTGATATGCCACACCCTCGATAATACTCCTGCCGATCGACCAGATATTTTCCGCCTGCATATCCTCTGCCAGCCTTCTATATAAAACAATATAGGGAATCAGCAATTCATCTCTGTCGTCGGAAAGATTCATTTCAGATGCAATCTGCTGCGTCGTACTCTTATAGAACTTTTTCAGTGCTTTAATGAACCGTTCTCTTGAGACCGTCATCTCCGGATAGTTCTTATTGATCATTCTCAATAGTTCCGTGATATAATCGCCAATGAACACAAGATGCTTTATCTTACTATTTTTCAAATATAAAGACTCAAAAACAAAAAGATCCTTATTGATGATCTCTTCTACCTGGTTCTGATAGAAGGAGACCTCGTTTCGAATGGATTTCAGTTGCTCCCGCATCCGCATCGTTCCAATGACTAACTGCTGTGTGGTTATGACCTGACCATCTTCAAACAATGTGATCTGGACACTTCCGCCGCCAACATCAATAAATGCAGCACCCTCTGAAATCAGTCGTTCGAACTCAGGATGAAAGGCGACTGCCTTATATCCCAAAAATCTGTGTTCAGAATTACTAAGTATCTTAATGTCAAATCCAGTCGCCATTCTCATCTGATTGATTGCAAAGACTTCATTCTTTGCATTTTTCACCGAGGGACCGACATACATGCTTACCGAATCCGATTTATAGGAATTGCAGATCTCCTGATATTTTAAAAGGACTTCTACGATTTTATCCAGCATGACCGAGCCGATTTTCTTAGAACGGTAAATTTCTTTGCCAAGTTCGATTCTTGTTCGAATATGATCGATTGTCTTAACACCATTTTTCTGTGATATTTCAAAGATCTTCATGCTCAATTCATAGGATCCTAAATAAATAGAAGCAAATGTTATTATTTTCACCCTAATCCTCCTGCTATCCGTTATTTGGTCTTCCTAGCAGATAGTCGATGAACTGCTGAGCAGTTCTTCCGGAAAGTCCGCCATGTGACAATTCCCATTTATTCGCCAAAAGATAAAGTTCCTCCTCTGGAAGAAGTATGTTATTTCTCCTTGCAAGGGTCAGGACTATTGTATGGAACTCCTTCTTCTCAGGTGCCCCAAAATAAATCGTAACTCCAAATCTGGCAGCAAGGGAAAGCTTTTCTTGTACTGTATCATTGTTGTGCAGGTCATCAGAAAGTTCTGCCTTATCAGAGAACTTCTCTCTTACCAGATGTCTTCTGTTAGAAGTTGCATAGATCAGGACATTATCGGGCTTTTTCTCAAGTCCGCCTTCAATGACCGCCTTCAGATATTTATACCCTGTTTCAAACTCTTCGAATGACAGATCGTCCATATAAATAATAAATTTATAATTTCTGTTCTTGATCTGATCAATTACGGCATTCAGCTGATGGAACTGATGCTTGTAGATTTCGATCATCCGCAGTCCCTGTTCATAGTACTGATTCACAATTGCTTTGATACAGGTGGACTTCCCTGTTCCTGCGTCCCCAAAGAGCAGGCAGTTATTTGCTTTTTTCCCATCCACAAAAGCCTGTGTATTGTCAACAAGCTTCTTCTTGGCAATGTCATAGCCCACCAGATCATTCAGCGTAACATGAGTGATATTTGTAATTGGACGTATCGTGCAGCCGGGATTGGATTCATCTACTCGAAATGCCTTGTGAAGACCGATACTGCCTGTTCCGAATAACTGGTAGAATTCTGTTACCGCATCTGCAAATGTAATCACACTGTCTGCATTCGCAAGCTTTGCTGCCAGATCACAGATATGATCCCTGATTCTTCCATTGATCATCTTCTTATTGCCATTTGTACACTGGTACTGCATAAAATGATCGATCAGAACAGCACCGACCGTTTCTGAAAGCATTTCAATATTAAAATCAAACAGCTGTTTCATGATCGCAAAATCATATAAGACCAACGTATACAATGAGCCCTGTGCCCTTCCACGGATCTCACAGGCACGACTGTAGGGATTTTCATTGTCCACCAGTAAGAATGTAAGAAATACATGCCATAAATTGCCAGAAAGTCCATAGTTTTCTGCGAAAGAAATCAATTCACTGTAACAGGCCAGCATTGTTTCACGGGTCTGTGCATGTTCTTCATTACGATTTACTTCAGAAATGACTTCTGAAAAGTCTGAAAGCAGCTTATTTTTATCAAGATCAGAAAAGACGAGAAATTGTTTGATCATTCCAGAGTGCTCCTTTATGCTAATGCTTTGTCTAATAATTCCCCAGAATCTTGAGGCTCTCTGTCTCCTGCTTTAGTCCCACCAGTGCATTCAGCACGGAGCCATCCATCAGATTTCCTTCAATGTCAACAAAAAATCGATATTCCCAGTTCTTCCCCTGAATGGGACGAGATTCTATTTTATTCAGACTCAGATTGTTAAAAATGAAATGGGAAAGGGCATGGTAGAGCGATCCACTTTTGTGAAGTATCTCGAAACAAATTGATATTTTTTTTGCCGATCTGTGAAAGATCTTATTTCCTGTCACAATAATGAACCTGGTGGAATTCATAGGATTATTCTGAATATCATCTGCCAGGATCTTTAATCCGTAGAGCTGTGCTGTCAGACGACTGGCAATTGCTGCATTTTCCCTTTTACCGATCTCATTGACTTTTTTTGCTGATACTGCTGTATTCACGGTACTGTGTGTTGACCACTCCCGGTGTTCCCCTAAATATCTAGAACACTGCATTAAAGCCTGTGCGTGCGAATATACATCTTTAATATCCTGAAGTTCAGCCTCATTATGTCCCAGGAGACAGTGATCGATCTTTATGATCTGTTCTCCAATGATGACATTATCATATTCCATCAGCAGATCGTAATTCTCCGAAACAATTCCCGCTGAGGAATTTTCAATCGGCAGGACTGCATAGTCTGCTGCGTTGCATTTGATCGCTTCCATGGCATCCCTCCAGGTCTCCACGGATGAGATGTTTTCTTTTTTACCAAAGAACTGTTGCGATGCCTGCTGACTGTATGCTCCCTCTGTTCCCTGATAAACGATCCTGGATCCACTGGTCTTAATATGATCCACGGATTCAAAGCCAAGGAGATTTTTGGTTCCATGCTCAGCGATCATCTGATACTGTCTTTTTCTGCTGACAGCCATGATCTGTTCAAAAAGTTCTTGTATGCTCTGCTTTGAAAAATCAGTGCCTGCCATATCCTTTACTCTGTTAAGCTTCTCGTCTTCTCTGCTTTTATCCAGAACAGGCTTGCCAGTCTCAATTTTATAAGCTGCAACTTCTTCGGTCAAACGCATTCGGTTTTCATATAATTCGACTATTTTCCTGTCAATATCATCTATATTCTTTCGAATTTCTATTAAATCAGTCATTTTTTCACCTTGAATCCATTGATTTTTAAACATTTTCTTACGATTATCATATAACATTCATATACTTCTGACAAGACAGGCTTGCAAGATTTAAATCAAAAAGTTATACTTTAAACAAACAATTTTGAAGATCAGGGGAGGTTTTCATGTCTCGTATAATAAAAATTCTTATCGCAGTTGTAATTGTTATTCTTCTTGCAGGTTCTGCATTATATCAGTATAAGAACGGTGCTACAAAATTTAATGATGGCTTTGTGAACGGCAATTCCCAGGGTAACCTTTATAATAAAGGTCTGTTTTGTGAGTTAAATGGAATTGTTTATTTTAGTAATCCCTTAGATCATTATTTTTTATATTCCATGACGGTAGATGGGCATGACTATAAGCTGCTTTATGACGATATTGTTTCTTATATTAATACCGATGGAACTTATATCTATTATGTCAGGAATAACCGGAATAAAGATACACAGTTCTCCTTTTTGAACTATAATATGAACAGTCTCTGCAGATATGATCCATCCTCCGATTCCGTGAAGATCCTGGATAGTGATCCTTCTACCTATGCTTCCCTTTCCGGAAATATGCTCTATTATATTCATTATGATTCAGAGGAGGCTTCCCGGGTCTATAGAATTCGCATCGATGGAAAGTATAAGGAAGAGGTATTTGCTGCTGCCAATCTTACCTGCGGAATGGAAGGTCAGTATCTATACTATGCCGGCGTGGAACAAGATCATGACCTGCATCGATACGATACGGAATCCGGAGCTGAAACGACCTTACTGAAAGGTAACCTGTGGAATCCAATCGTAGTCGAACCATACGTATATTATATGGATGCAGAAGCAGATTATGCTCTAAAGAGAACAAATCTCACTTCCGGAGAGACGCTCTCAATTACAACAGATCGAGTCGACTGTTTTAATGTTTACAATGATACGATCTATTTTCAGAGAAATGGCTCTGAGCCTGCATTATGCAGGATCAATACGGACGGAACCTCCTTTGAGCAGATCGCCAGCGGAAACTATACGAATATCAATATCACTTCTTATGCTGTATATTTCACAGAATATGGAATCGATGATACGATTTATATGACACTGCAGGGTGGTGACGGATCTGTTACGACTTTCCTCCCATATTGAGGATATAGCAAGTGATCTAAAGGAATTGATCAAGAAAGCCGAATGTCATGAGCTTTGAGACATTCGGCTTTACTTTATCTATTTCTTTATCTATTTGAGATCGAATAGTGACAGCTGGTTCGAAGCAGGCAGATCTCCAAGAATACCGAGGTCACCCATTAAATCGATCACCGATGCACTTACTTTCGTTCTTTGTTTAAAATCATCACGGGAAAGATATTTTCCAAATTTTGATGCTTCTACAACCGCTTCTGCTGCCTTATCACCAAGCCCGTCGATCGTACTGAGCGAGGGCATTAGTTTCCCGTCTATAATCTGAAAGCGTGCTGCATCTGCACGATAGATATCCAACGGCCAAAATTCAAATCCTCTGGCATACATTTCCTGAACAATTTTCATATCTTTTAATATATCTTTTTCTTTATTCGATAGTATATCTTTTCGTTTTTCAAAGTCCTTCATAAAGTATTCCAGTTTTTCTTTTCCCTGACACATCAACTCGTAGGTAAAGCCTGTGGCACGAATACTAAAATATGCTGCATAATAAGCCAATGGATAAAAGACCTTGCAATATGCGATCCTCCACGCCATCATAACGTAAGCTGCTGCATGTGCTTTTGGAAACATATACTTTATCTTCTCACAGGACCAGATATACCATTCCGGCACATTATGCTCTTGCATAGCTGTTTTCCATTCAGGTCTTAACCCTTTTCCTTTTCTGACAGATTCCATGATCGAGAATGCCATTTCACTGTCTAGACCCATGGATATCAGATAAATCATAATGTCATCCCTGGTACAAATAGCAGTCGAAATAGTTGCTTTTTCCTCCTCAATCAGAGTCTTGGCATTTCCGAGCCACACATCCGTTCCATGGGACAGCCCTGATATTCGGATAAGATCTGAAAACTCCTTTGGCTTCGCATCCAGAAGCATTTCTATTGCAAAGTCAGTGCCGAATTCCGGAATTCCAAGTGCTCCCAGTTTGCACCCAAGAATATCCTCCGGAGTAATAAACAGAGCTTTCGTATTCATGAACAATGACATGACACTATCATCATCCAACGGTATTTCGACCGGATCAATACCCGTCAGATCCTGAAGCATTCGTATCATCGTTGGATCATCATGCCCAAGTATATCCAGCTTCAACAGATTATGATCTATCGAATGGTAGTCAAAATGCGTTGTGATGGTTGTTGTATTCATATCATTTGCAGGTCGCTGCACTGGTGTAAAGGAGTTGATCTCCTCGCCAACCGGAAGTACAATGATGCCGCCTGGATGTTGACCTGTAGTTCTGCGGACTCCGATACATCCCTGTACAATGCGGTCTACTTCACACTTTCTTTTATATAGACCGCGTTCTTCATAGTATTTTTTTATAAATCCATATGCGGTCTTTTCTGCCAGAGAACCAATCGTTCCTGCACGAAACGTCTGTCCATACCCGAAAATAATTTCCGTATAAGCATGGGCTTTGCTTTGATATTCTCCTGAAAAGTTCAGATCTATATCTGGCTCCTTGTTCCCTTTAAATCCCAAAAACGTTTCAAATGGGATATCAAAACCATCCTTTTGCAGTTGTGCTCCACATTCAGGACATATTTTATCTGGCATATCACAACCACTGCGGCCACTGAATTTTTTGACATCCTCCGACTCAAAATCACTGTAAAAGCAATGTGTACAGCGATAATGTGCACTGAGTGGATTCACTTCCGTAATTCCAGCCATTGTTGCAGCAAAAGAAGATCCTACCGATCCACGGGAACCCACCAGATATCCATCCTCGACCGATTTCCACACCAACTTTTGAGAAATGATATACATTACGGCATAGCCATTACTTATAATAGAATTCAGTTCTCGATCCAGTCTCTCTTTCACAATGACTGGGAGTACTTTACCATAGAGTTCATGTGCTCTGATATAACAGATATCTCGCAGCATCTGATCTGAGTTCTCTATGACAGGAGGACACTTATCTGGTCTTACAGGATATATTTTCTCAATTCTATCAGCAATTTTATTCGTATTAGTGATTACGACTTCTTCTGCTTTTGAACTTCCGAGATAGGAAAATTCTTCCAGCATCTCTTCTGTTGTTCGAAGATACAGGGGCGCCTGATCGTCCGCATCCTGAAATCCTTTTCCGGCCATTATGATTCTTCTGTAGACCTCATCTTCCGAATTTAAAAAGTGTACATCGCAGGTTGCTACCACAGGTTTATTGTATTCTTCACCCAGCTGTACTATTTTCTTATTGATATCCTGAATATCTGAAATAGAATGCACCGGAATTTTTTCTTTATAGATCATGAACTGGTTATTTCCAGTGGGCTGAATTTCAAGATAATCATAAAAATCAATTATTCTTGCGATTTCCTCATCCGGTCTCGCAAATAAAAGTGCTTGATAAAGCTCGCCTGCTTCGCACGCCGAGCCTATGATCAGACCTTCTTTATGACGGATCAGCTCGGACTTTGGGATTCGTGGAGTTTTATAAAAATAATCAATATGCGACATAGAAACTAAGCGGTACAGATTGATACGCCCAATATCATTTGCAGCAAGTATGATCGCATGATGGGCCGGAAGCTTTTTGACAGCTTCTTGCGAAGTATTTGTTAATGTCAATAATTCGAGCAGCTTTGTCACACCTCTGTTTTCCAGCATCTCAATAAATTTTTCAAAAATTTCTGCAGTTGCTTTTGCATCATCTACGGCTCGATGATGATGTTCTAAGGATATACCAAGGGATTTTGCGACGGTGTCCAGTTTATAACGATGAAGAGCCGGTAACAATATACGTGCTAGAGAAACCGTATCGATCACTGTAAAGGATTTTTTAATTTTTCTTTTTTTTAGCTGATATTTGATAAATCCCATATCAAATTCTGCATTGTGTGCAACCATGATCGCCCCCTCGCAAAATTTCAAGAACTCAGGCAGGACTTCATCGATCTTGGCTTCTCCGATTACCATATCATCCCGGATTCCGGTCAGCTTTTCTATTTCAAAAGGAATTGGTTCACATGGGTTCACGAATTTTGAATACCTGTCTGTGATTTTTCCATCCTGTACTTTCACCGCACCGATTTCTATGATGTTATTTCTGGCAGGACTAAATCCGGTTGTTTCGAGGTCAAAAATCACAAAGGTATCCCGAAATGTCTGACTCTCATTTGCATTTTGTACGGCAGACTTCAAATCATCTACCAAGTATGCTTCAAGACCATAGATCACTTTGAAATCTGGATCATTTTTTTCGATATTTTCGATCACATGATTGGCTGTAGCAAAAGACTGTACATCTCCATGATCCGTGATTGCAATTGAAGAATGTCCCCAGGCATGAGCCGTCTCAATAAGATCTGTCACATCAGCAACTCCATCCATATCACTCATTTTCGTATGGCAATGCAATTCCACTCTCTTTAGCGGACTAGTATCCTGACGAATCGTTTTAAAACTTGGAATTGTCTTCACACCGACAACAGAACTAATTATGAACTCTTTTCCAAAATTATCGTACGTAGTCATTCCCTTTAATTTGATATAGGTGCCTTTTTGCATGGAAGCTGTTACAGTTTCAAGATCCTCATTTCTTGTAAAGATCTTTGCCATAATGGAATCTGTATAATCTGTGACGGTTAATAGAACGATCGTCTTTCCATTTTTAAGATCGACCAATGATATAGCAAGAATCTCGCCGCGGATCACAACTTCTCCCATTTCTCCCTGAATCATATCTAAAGTAATGACCTCGTCTTCAAAGTCTTTCCCATAGATCACATCCGGATTATCCGATTTTAGATAGGACTTTGTCATCCCTCGCCTGCCATAATTTCTGCTCTCAATCGCCTTTTTCTCATTCGGTTTTTGTGCACTATCTTTCACTGCGACTTCCACAAGAAGCCTCGTATCCGATTGCAGGTCAGGTAAAGAAGCTTTGTTGGAACTAATGCTTTCCTGATCAATAGATACGGATCCCGTTCTATCTATGATCTGTTTAATTTCCTGTTGAATCTGTAGGTCTGAATTCTTGATCTTTTGATTCTCTTTTTTCTCAGTGAAATCAAATTGAAGATTCAGATTCATCCCACATCTCTCACAAAAAATTTTCTCAAGGATCAATGCCAGATCTTCAGACTTTTCCCGAGCGATCAAGGTATCTTCCAGGCGAACTGTTAATAGATTTTCAGTTGTAAAATCGAATTGTGCACAGCGATAGATTTGGAACAACAGGCTGCTATACCGTTTGATTTCCTCCGAAATACTGTTTTTATAAGCACCATGTAGCTTTTCCGGTGTATAAAGCGCAGAGAGCTGAAAGGATTCTATGATCCTGATATCAATATTCTGATTTTTAAACAGCTGGTCATGTATCATCTTTTCAATGCTCCAGATGTTTACTTTTGGAATCAGTCTACAGCTGTTCAGGTAGATACGCATGACTGTTTTATTTTTATTCGCACTCACCTTTGTTACTTCAGCATCAGAAAGTATCGTTTTCATGTCCTGATCTATTTTAAGTGTAGGAAATACTTCAAAAAACTTTTTAACCATTTACTCATTCACTCCAATGCTGAAGTTCATCCCGAAGCGTTTCAAGCAACATATCCTCAGGAACTTTTTTTATGATTTTACCTTTTTTGATCAGAAGTCCTTCATTGATTCCGCCAGCAATTCCAATATCTGCTTCCTTTGCTTCGCCCGGTCCGTTTACAACACATCCCATAACTGCGACCTTAATATCCAATGGCATTTCTTCTACCATGTCTTCCACTTTTGATGCAAGGTCGATCAGGTCGATCTGTGTTCTTCCACAGGTCGGACAGGATATGATTTCAACGCCACCCTGACGTAGTCCAAGTGTTTTCAATATTAATTTTGCCGATTTGATTTCTTCTAATGGATCACCTGTCAGTGATACTCGGATTGTATCTCCAATGCCCTGATATAGGATCAGACCTAGACCAATGGAGGACTTGATATTTCCACTTATGATCGTTCCAGCTTCTGTTATTCCCACGTGCAGAGGATAATCTGTCATATCAGAGATAATTTCATGGGCTTTGACACACATGAGAACATCAGAGGATTTTATACTGATGACAAGATTCTGATATCCCATTTCCTCGATCATGCGAACCTTGTCCATTGCGCTCTCCACCAGACCCATTGCTGTTACACCATGATATTTCTCCACAATATTTTTTTCAAGTGATCCACTGTTTACTCCGACACGAATTGGTATATTTTGTTCCTTGGCCGCAGATACGACTTTGGCCAATTTATCCTTGCCACCTATATTTCCAGGGTTGATCCTGATTTTATCAGCACCATGTTCCATTGCAAGCAGAGCCAGCCGATAGTCAAAATGGATATCTGCCACCAGAGGAATGTTGATTTGAGCTTTGATTTTGGAGATCGCTCTTGCTGCCTCTGCATTTGGGACTGCACAGCGGATGATTTCACAGCCTGTACGCTGAAGTGCCAGAATCTGTGCCACAGTCTCCTCAACGTTTTCGGTTCGTGTATTTGTCATGGACTGGATTCGGATCGGTGCATCGCCTCCGATCGTAACCCCTCCCACAGAAATCTGTTTCGTTTTCCTTTTTGTGATCATACTACCTCCCTATCGGTCAAAAAAGCTTGCGAATATCGTTGAACATAATCAGAACCATTAAGCCAAGTAAGCATATGATTCCCACAAAATGCACAAATCCTTCCTTTTGCGGATCTACTTTTTTTCTTGTGATCAATTCATAGGCCAGGAACATCAGCCTTCCCCCGTCCAGCGCAGGCAGTGGCAAAAGATTCATGACTCCAAGATTTGCACTTAATAAAATTGCAATATTCAACATGTTGATAAATACATAGTAGTAACCATCTGTAACACTCTGATCATAGGTATCACCGATTGCATTCACAATTCCGACCGGACCAGACATATCATTTACACTTACCTGACCACGAAATAGCATCATCAGGCTTTCCACTGTATTGACGATCCAGAATTTCACTTCAAAAACACTGTATTTTAAGATTTCAAAAAAATTCCCTTTTTCTCTCTCATTCGTTCCGTAGATACCGATCAGTGACCTGCCTGTCTCCTCATCATATTGCGGTTTTATGACCGCTGTCATCTTTTCACCATCACGAACATAAGTAATGTTCAAGATCTCGCCTGAGTGGAATGTGGTATACATGGTGACTTCGCGGTAAAAATGGATGGAAGTAGAATTGATCTTTATGATCTCATCACCAGCGGCAATCCCTGCTTCTTCTGCAGGATATCCATCTATAACATCTGCTATAACAGGCTTGTCATAGCCAACACTCGAAATCAGTATAACGGCAAATACGAATGCCATGATGAAATTAAACAGTGGTCCTCCAAATACAACGCTGATTCTTGCCCAAACAGATTTTGATTGAAAAGAATCCTGTGCGGGTTCCCCTTCTCCTGTACCATCCTCTCCTTCCATCATACAAGCCCCGCCAAATGGGAGGAGTTTGATGGAATATTTGGTCTCACCCCGGGTAATTCCAAAAATAGTAGGTCCAAGTCCCAGGCTGAACTCATTCACACGGATTCCGGCTCTTTTCGCAAACAAAAAATGTCCAAGCTCGTGAAAAAGAATTATCATACTAAAAATTATAATTGCTATAATGAACTTCAAACTACCACCTGCTCTCTATAAATTCATAAACCATTTCTTCTGTCATCAATATCTCGTCTAATGAAGGGTTATCGATCCAAAGCAGAGATCTCATGCTCGCTTCTATGATTTCAGAGATCGACAGATACGATATTCTCCTGTTTAAAAACATGGCAACCGCTTTTTCGTTCGCAGCATTGTATATTGTTGGCATATTTCCCAGTTTGTCCAATGCCTTAAATGCCAGTGATAGCCCGGGAAACGTATCAGTGTCTGGGCGTTCAAAGGACAGATTTGCAACCTGGAAAAGATCCAGACTCTCTCCTGTCAAGAATCGACGGTGGGGATAATATATTGCATACTGAATCGGAAGCTTCATATCTGGTGTACCAAGCTGAGCGATCACAGCTTTATCCATATACTCTACAGCGGAATGTATGATACTTTGTGGATGTACGACCACTTCGATCTGATCCGGTCTGACATCGAACAGCCATTTCGCTTCAATAACTTCCAGTCCCTTGTTGACCAGAGTTGAAGAATCGATGGTGATCTTTTGTCCCATCGACCAGTTCGGATGTTTCAGTGCATCTTCCAGAGTCACTTCGGCCAGTTCTTCTTTGGATCTGCCGCGGAAGGGTCCCCCTGATGCTGTTAGTATGATTTTAGATATCGGATTGTTCGCATTACCCTGCAGTGATTGAAAAATAGCACTGTGCTCACTGTCCACTGGCAGAATTGCAACTTTGTTTGCTTTTGCAAGAGGCATGATCAGGTGTCCAGCTGTCACCAATGTTTCTTTATTAGCCAGAGCAATCGTTTTTCCGGATTCAATCGCCGCAATGGTAGGTCTGATCCCAAGCATTCCTATAATTGCTGTCACCAGAATTTCGCTGCTCTTTTCAGTTGCCACGTCCAGCATGCCCTGTATTCCTGATTCAACACGTATCCCCAGGTCTTTGACTCGGAGCCGCAGATCTTTTGCATTCTCCTCATCCCAAACTGCAGCGACTTTAGGTCTAAATTCTCTGATCTGCTTTTCCAACAGTTCAATATTACTACCTGCCGCCAAAGCAGTCACTTCGATATTTTTTTGTTCTCTGACGATTTCTAGGGTCTGTGTACCAATGGAACCGGTGGAACCCAGAATTGCAATCTTTTTCATATTATTTTGTCCTCACTATTTTCGCACCAGATAAAAGGATAGATAGTATACCACTGGTGCTGTAAAGATCATACTGTCAAAGCGATCCAGAATCCCACCATGTCCCGGTATCAGCTTACCATAGTCTTTTATACTATAATTTCTCTTAATTGCGGATGCAGCAAGATCTCCAACCATGGAAATCATAGCACCTATACCGCCGATCATAGCATAAATCAGAATCTCTCTTGTAAAAACATGGAGCTGAACATGAAAAACTGCAGTAAATACTCCACAGAGCAGCATACTGCCCACAATGCCGCCGATTGCGCCTTCGATTGACTTTTTCGGGCTGAGCTTCGGTGACATTTTATGTTTTCCAAACAGCACACCAACACAATAAGCGCAGGTATCACTGCCCCAGGAACATAAGAATATAAGCCAGACAATATATTTTCCATCCGGATGCATTCTGGTAAGATAGACACAGGCAAGCATTATGGATACATAAAAAATTCCAAAAAAAGCAGCCATGACTTGTTCTGTCGTAAATTTTGGATATGTAAATACATAGACTGTCATCAAAAGGATCATTGCTGCCATGACAAAGACCATACCATTTTTAAAAAATGAAAAATACAAATTCAAGTAGTACAGCACAGTGATCGCATATGCGGCAAAGGCAATTGATTTTCCTTCCATCTGAAATATTTGGAACAGCTCATACATGCCTATGATCGAAATTGCTCCTAATGCGACCAGAAGAATACTTCCACCTGTCATAATCAGCACCAGCGCAAGAATGACTAAAACGATTCCACTGAGTAAACGTGTTCTGAACATAATTTATCCCCTTAGTTTTTGGTTTACCTGGCCGAATCTTCGATCTCTGGCACTATAGGCTTCGATTGCTTCTTTCAGCTGCTTTTCATGAAACTCTGGCCAGGGTGTGTCGGTAAAGTAAAACTCACTATATGCCAGTTGCCACAACAAATAATTTGAAAGACGCTGTTCCCCACTTGTACGGATCAACAGATCTGGATCCGGAATACCGGCAGTATCTAAATACGATGCAAATACAGCTTCATCCAGTTCCTCTGTCTTCAATTTTTTATCTGCTATATCCAAGTACATTCTGCTCATTGCTCGCAGCATTTCATCTCTGCTTCCATAATTTATGGCGATCTGAAGATTTAGACCCGTATATTCTGTAGAGACTTCCTGTAATTTGATGATGGACTCCTGAAACCTGGGATCCAGCTTTGAAATATCACCAATGACACGAACTCTCATATTATTCTTATCTGCGGTCTTAAGACAGTTTTTGAGATAGGATTCCAGAAGTTTCATGAGAGCAGAAACCTCAGGAGTTGGTCTGTTCCAGTTCTCAGTGGAAAATGCATAGAGCGTCAGATACTTTACTCCCATATCATAGGCAGCCTTACAGATGACTTCTACATTTTTTGCTCCCACCGTGTGTCCATAATTCCTTGGCATTTTTTTACTTTTCGCCCATCTCCCGTTTCCATCCAGAATGATTGCGATATGTGTCGGTATATTCATGATAATTGTCCTCATTTCTCTGTAAAAATGAGGACACCAATTAAATGTGTCCTCATACTGATTCAATTATACTGTGAGAATTTCCTTCGTTTTCGCATCTACACTATGATCGATCTTAGCAATGTAATTATCTGTCATCTTCTGCGTCTCATGCTCTAGTTCTTTGATCTCATCCTCAGAAACATCTTCTTTCGAAAGCTTCTTAAATGCATCGTTTGCATCTCTTCTGATATTACGGATTGCTACTTTGGTCGCTTCCCCTTTTTTCTTAATATCCTTTGCCAGCTCTTTTCTTCGATCTTCTGTTAATTCAGGGAATACAAGTCGTATCAGTTTCCCGTCATTTGATGGGTTGATGCCGATATCCGATGTAAGAATTGCTTTCTCTATCTCTTTCACCATGGATGCCTCCCAGGGCTGTATCTGGATCATTCTTGGCTCCGGAACATTCACATTGGCTACCGACTGGATAGGTGTCGGTGTTCCATAATAATCAACTCTTAGCTTATCAAGGACATGTGGATTTGCACGGCCGGCACGTATGGCTGCAAATTCATCCTCAAGTCCATGTAATGATTTTTTCATCTTGTCTTCATATTGTTCTAGTCTTTTGTCCATTTCATCAACCTCCAACGAATTTATACGGTTACATTTGTTCCATTCAAATTTCCGGCTAACGCCTTCGCAATACTATCCTCATCTTCTAACGAAAATACAAGCATTGGCATTTTATTTTCCATACACAGAATGGATGCTGTCAGATCAACAACTCCCAGTTTTTTTTGTATGACTTCTTCAATGGAAATATTATCATATTTCTTTGCTTCCGGATTGATCTTAGGATCACTGTCATATACACCATCAATCGCTTTGGCTAAAAGAATGCCTTCCGCTTCGATTTCAATTGCACGTAATACTGTGGCTGTATCGGTAGAAAAATAAGGATGACCAGTTCCACCTGCAAAAAAAACGACTTTCTTCTCTGCAAAGTATTTCAGTGCACGATCTTTTGAAAAAAGTTTGGTAAAACCTGCACATTCAAATGGTGTCAGTACTTCTGTTCTCATTCCTTCTGCTCTTAATATCTCAGATACATAAATACAATTCATGACCGTTGCCAGCATCCCAATTTGATCTGCCTTTGTACGATCCATATTCTCACTGGTACGACCGCGCCAAAAATTTCCTCCGCCAATCACAATGCCGACCTCTATCTCATTATCAATGAGTTTTTTGACTTGTCTTGCAACTTTAGTGACAGTCAATTCATCAAATCCCATTTTCTTCTCGCCTGCTAATGCCTCGCCGCTTAATTTCAGTAAAACTCTTTTCATTGCTATACCTGCTTTTTCTTAATATTTTCTCTGTCAGATGTAAATGTTAAGTCAAATCCGTGTCTCTATACGTCATAATTACATGTAGGTCAAACTGAATTTCACTCAATCTATTGTACCATACAATTTTCGTTTTTAATAGAATGAAAAAAAAATCCTATGAATGCTGTTTGCATTCACAGGATTTCATCATTCAAGGATTAGAATTATCCATTGATCTGAGCTGCAACCTCTGCTGCAAAATCAGATTCTTCTTTTTCAATACCTTCGCCTGTTTCAAAACGAATGAACTCTTTAATCGTAACAGTCGCACCAACTTCCTTTGATATCTCTTCCAGGTATTTTGCTACTGTCTGCTTTCCATCTTCTGCCTTAACATAAACCTGATCCAGAAGACAGATATCTTTTAGTTCTTTATTGATACGGCCAGCAATCATTCCTTCGATCACTTTCTCAGGCTTCTGAGATTCTTTCGGATCATTCATGATCTGAGCATGAATGATTTCTTTCTCATGCGCAATATAATCATCACTCACTTCTGCTCTGCTTATATATTTTGGATTTAACGCTGCGATCTGCATTGCTATATTCTTTAATGCTTCATTCACTGTATCATTGAGAACCGTGGTATCAGCATTCACAATTACACCAATGCGTCCGCCCCCATGAATGTATTCTACAACACAGCCTGAATCAGCTGTCACTTTTTCAAATCTTCTGATCTTAAGATTCTCGCCAATGACTGCGATTTGATCCACTAATGCCTCTTTGACCTTTTTCTGATCATCTGCGATCCATGCTTCTTCCATAAAAGCTTCTATATCAGATGACTCGGATGCTAAAGCCTGGAGAGCGACCTGTGCAACAAAATTCTGGAATTTCTCATTTTTTGCTACGAAGTCTGTTTCAGAATTCACTTCTACGATCGCTGCAGTTTGTCCGTCAGTTGTAATGCTGACCATACCTTCTGCTGCAACACGAGATGCTTTCTTCTCAGCTTTAGCCTGTCCATTCTTTCTTAAGAATTCAACAGCTTCATCCATATCTCCATTCGTCTCGTTTAATGCTTTCTTACAATCCATCATACCTGCGCCAGTTGCCTCACGCAGTTCTTTTACCATAGCTGCTGTAATTGCCATTTTATTTCCTCCAACTGTTGTTTGGTTTTCTACTCGTTGATTATGCTTCTACAGCTTCTTCACTTACTTCTTCTGTATCCACTTCTATTGTTCCCTGATTTGCTTCTACAACTGCATCAGCCATTTTAGAAACGATCAGCTTAACAGCGCGAATTGCATCATCATTACCTGGAATTACAAAATCCAGTTCTTCAGGATCACAGTTCGTATCAGCAATTCCTACCAATGGAATTCCTAGGGTATGAGCTTCCTGAATACAGATTCTCTCTTTTTTAGGATCAACTACGAAAATAACATCCGGCAATTTCTTCATATCTTTAATTCCACCAAGGTTCTTCTCCAGCTTTTCCCATTCTTTCTTTAATTCAATAACTTCTTTTTTAGGTAAAACATCAAAAGTTCCGTCCTCAGACATTCTTTCAATTTTCTTCAATCTTGCAATACGGCTTTGAATGGTCTTAAAGTTCGTAAGCATTCCACCCAGCCATCTTTCATTCACATAATACATTCCACAACGCTCTGCTTCAGACTTAATTGCATCCTGAGCCTGCTTTTTTGTTCCAACAAAAAGAACAGTACCACCCTCAGCAGCCACATCAGCGATTGCTTTGTAAGCGTCATCCACCATACCTACAGATTTTTGAAGATCTATAATATAGATACCATTTCTCTCTGTATAAATGTATGGAGCCATTTTAGGATTCCATCTTCTTGTCTGATGTCCAAAGTGAACACCTGCTTCTAAAAGCTGTTTCATTGAAATTACACTCATTTGTTTTCCTCCATTAGGTTGTTTTCTTCCATATGTTTCGAAATCTGTCCACCTGATTCAGGCACCCGTCAGATCATTCACATATGTGATTGGTTATTTAGCCTTTAGCATTATATCATGCGTTAGATCGTTATGCAAGAATTTTAATCAAAAGATCCGCATTTATCCTACTTCTCAGTGAGCACCTGGGCGATTTCCTCCATTGTCATTCCATTCTGCAATTCATAGATTCCCGGAAAGATTCTCGTATCCAGTTCATTTTCGACCAGATAATCAGTAAACTCCTGCCTGTCTGAAATCAGCTCCAGGTTCAAAAGATCACCGATCACACTGTACAGTGAGTCTCCGGAACCGATTTCGATTACTACGATTCGATCCGTCAGATCTTCTGTTGAAGCTGTATCTGGCTCTCCCTCTGAGTCCGATTCAAATTCGGTCGATACGATTTCTTCTGCTGAACTTTGTTCCTCTGACGGTAACTGCTCCTCCGTTGATATGACATCAGCAACTGTTTGACCCACAGATGCTGCTTCCGTTCCTGCTGGAATATCCGTATTTGCTGGCGACAGCATTCTGCTGGCAATGATCAGAAATACTGTTACGATCATCCCCACACCGATTCCTCGGAAATAATATTTTCTATTCAATGGCTGCTTTCCCCTTTATATAATCCAATGACCAGAGACACTTCTCCCACTCCCAGTTCGAGCTGTTTTGCGATATCCAGCACACCATACCCCTCTTGAAACAGATCCAGAATTTTGCGGTTATTTCCCTCCGAAGTATTTATTTCAAAATGTCGAGGCGAATCTTTCCTTGTTGATAACTCTGCATCAGCCAACATATGGCTGGCATGATCGATGAGAAAAGTGCTTTCATCTGCATCCTTTTGTCTGTCTGTCAGGATGCTGTAAAGAAACATCAGTTCATCGTGAACCTTTGATACAGAACTATTTGCTTCATCTGCCTGATTACTGATCGCCTTCATTTTCTGATTTGAAAAGGATTCAAGATCCAGCATCATTTTGTTAATGGATGGCTCAATTGCTCGCATCATCTTTTCTTCAAGTTCCATTTCTGCTTTTTCAAGCAGTTCTGTATACTGGTCTTCTTTCACGGATACTGATTTCTCAGTAAATGATTCCTGTGTTTGTCTGTCTGGAATCAAAAATCCAATCAAAAGAAAAATTGCACCGATTATTAGTAGTATTAATTCCGCACCGGACATAATATCTCCTTAAATTTTTATATCAAAGTGACCACCTTCTGTTTTCACAATTACAGTGTCATCCTGGTCTGCCTTTTTCTTTCTCCGTTTCTCTTTGGAATGATACTCTTCATTCGATCCACTTCCCTTTTCCTTGGCATCATATCGAAAACCTTCTTTTCTGGTCTCTTCTGTTCCTTTGATCCGCGACAGCTGCTTTTCCTGCTCTTTTTTTTCATGAGCCTGAATATTGAGTTGATCAAGAAAAGGTTTACTGTCTTCTTTGTGTTTGATCAGACCTACATCCTGTGATCTTTGTATCACACCATTTAGTTCCACTGGATTGAAACCCATTCCTTCACCTCCGTGCTAAAACGCTGATTCTACAAATTTCTAATAACTATACTGCCCTCTGAAAGTAAGAACTGGCAATAATTTCTCGGCTCAATGACATGATACCTTTGCTCTGCAATCAGAATATCCACCCCACTATAAATCGTGTTCTCAACGATGACTTTTGCATGTCCTCCCTGCCGAATTCGTACCGCAAGTTCCTCAAATACTGTTTTTTTCTCTTCCTCTTTCTCCTGAAGATACTTTAATTCAGCAATCAGTTTTTTCATATAATTGAGCTGCGCAGCATCGAGCCGGATGCCTGAATTCATTTTTTGCAGATATGTTGTTACGATCGGCTTGATCGATTCGATTCCCTTAGCGATTTCCTTTCGCTCCGAACTTATTTGAACAAATAACTTCATCACCTCTGGATTAGCTCCCACATTGATCCTGGTGGCACTTCCAAGCTCTGAACCAATAAATTTTGCTGTGATGCAATGTCCGCACCGAATACTTCCACCGACAATACATCCCTTTCTTGCTGTCACTCTAATATCTGTCCCAGCATCCACCTGACTCTGAATAATGGATTCTGTTTCAATATAGCCCCCTGACTGAACTACAGCAGCTTCAATGAATTTGATGATAATATTTCCTTCCGCCTTCAGAACGCCTTTGCTCATTCCATGAATGCCTCGTTTTACTATGATCTGTCCTCCAGCGGTCAAAAATGCACCCTCCACAACACCTTCCACAATGATGTCACCATCGGCCTTCACATTAAAACCACTTTTTACATTCCCTTTGATATGTATATTTCCCGGATAATCAATATTTCCTGTGGAGTGATCTACATCTGCCGGGACTTCATAGACCCCCGACACAAAGACCTTGCCATCTACCAGAGATACATGACCTGTCACATCTGAAAATAATTGTGTTTCATCCTCTGAAAGTATTGTATTTGCTGCAGGTGACAGGCGAAGTCGTTTGATATCTGCTGTTTTTTTTACCTCCCCGGTCACGGTACTACCTGCTACACCGGGAACTTCTTTTTCTAACTGAGCTATCAGCTCTCCCTTTTCCACTTTATGTATCGTATTGAGCTCATGATAGTTGACGCTCCCGTCTTCGTTATGTTTTGGCCGAAGATCAAAGGATGTTTCAAATAGGTATTTTATATTGGCATTCTTTCCACGGACAGGAGGCGTTCCCTTTGCAATCAGATAATCTGTCATATAGATATGTCCAGCCAGTATTTCAGCGATCTTTTCCTCATCAATCCCAAAAATCACTTTGTTTTGTGTAAGAACTGCTCGAATATCAGATTCGGATAATGAATTTCCATTCGATGATGGCGGCATAAATCTGCACCATGCAAACATTTTATCCGCTGATACCGTCATGCTCATTGATTCTGCGATGGAATAACTCAATACGGTCTCCAGATCGATTTCAATCAAATCCTGCGTGATTTTTAATGCATCATTTATTTTTTGTGCTGAAAACCCAGTCACATGCATACTGTCCAAATAGTTGATGATCTCATATGCTTTTACCAGTTTCCCGCCTTCACTTGGTGCAAATACACGTACTAATGTTGTTGTATCTTGTACAATTAATTGAAAATACCCGTTCCTTTGTTCCATTTTTCCCCCGAAAGCTACTCTAGGATGCCCATGTATCTGCCCATTTTAAGTTTCATTTTTTGCAATGCTTTTGTATGCAGCTGCGATACTCTAGATTCTGTAACTTCTAAAATTTTGCTGATTTCTTTTAATGTCAGTTCTTCGTAGTAATAAAGCTCGATCACGATCTTCTCTTTTTCCGTCAGTCCGCTGAGTGACTCAGTAAGGATCGTCTTTAGTTCCTCCTGCGCGATGTGCTCCTCAGGCTGGATAAAGTTAGAGTTATGTCTTGCATCCATTTCAGGATCCTGGCCTTGTTCCATAAATTCATTTAGTGAAATCAGACTTGTGACACTGACCTGAGACTGCCAGACCGCCAATTCATCTGTTGACACACCAAGTTCCTCTGCAATTTCATCATCTGTTGCAGCACGATGAAGCTTGAGTTCGATTTGTTTCTCTGCCTCATCAAGCTTTTTTTGTTTTTGTCTGACCGTTCTTGGTATCCAGTCCATTTTCCGGATCTGATCCAGAATTGCTCCACGAATACGCAGGCTTGCATAGGTCTCGAATTTCACCTCTTTTGTCGGATCGAATTTATCGATCGCATCAATCAGTCCAAATACACCATAACCAACAAGATCATCATATTCGACATGATTGCCCAAATGCATGCTCAGTCGACCTGCTACTATTTTAACAAGCGGAACATATTCTGTGATCAACTGTTCGCGAATTTCACGAGTCGTATTTTTCTGATATGCACTCCACAATTTTTCCTTGTCAATTACTTTCATAAAAAGCTCCATTCCGACAAATGCTATAGTTCGACATCCTGTCTATCATCTGCTGCTGCTTTTGTACCTTTTTTATTTATGACCTGGTCCAATATCTGCTTTATTACAATTCCCAGGAAGAAAAAAGCTATGCAAACAATGATAAAGCGTATTGTGAATCGGTTTACATCATATCGCTGTATAGAAGCTGCAACACAAACGACTCCACCTGCTAAAAGAGCAAGTATCCCTGGAATCGGCTTCGTATTCATTTTTTTCATATCGTCCTTCCCGGTTCGCTGTAATCAAATATATTTTACAGGCTTCCCTACAGATTTAATTAATAACATGCCCGTTTCACAATCCAGTTCGATCGTTCGTCCATAATTTAATCCTGTATCTTCTGCAATCAGGGGAATACTTGTCTCCTGAAGTATCTGCTTTGCAGCCAGCATATTTCTCTCGCCAATATTACCAATACTTGAGGTTCTGCTCACCTCAAACATCTTCGCTCCACCTGCTATTTTTGCAACTAGTCTTTTTCTGCCTGCACCTCTGTCCGTCATTCTGCGAATCAGTTCTTCAATTCCAGTATCTGCAAATTTAGCAATGTTCGATGCATTACGCATTTTTGTGCTGTCCGGAAGCATATAGTGCACCATTCCGCCAATCTTGGCGCCCGGATCATACAAGGTCAGACCAATACATGATCCCAATCCCAAAGTCGTTATGATATTTGGTGAATCGCAGATATTAAGATCCGCCATGCCGACTCTGATCATATCCTTACCCATAAATATCTCCTTAAATTGTCAATCCAAGTGCAGTTAAGATCTTGACATAAGAATTTTGCTCAGGCATCAGAATAAAATATCCCTGAATTTCATTCTCTCCTCCGAACTGTGTTTCTATTAAAAGTGCATGATCACCATACTGTCCAAATTCTATCGCTGGAACACTCAAAATAGAAGCCGCCATATCAATGGACAGATAGGGCACGGAAGGTGCAATGACCATATTGGTCAAATGAGATATCGCACTCAAATAGGATGCAGCAATTATATTTCCAACTTCCTTAAGTGCAGAGAGTTCCATTTCATCAAATTGCACTTCATGATGTTTATCCCGCATCATCAGGCTATTGGTCAGATATTTCGCTGAGTCTAATTTCAGCACGAACATCATGCTGCCATTGATATCTTTGTTCACTTCTAAAAAAATACCAACTATAATTTCATCTTCCGGACAAATCGCCGAACCGAGCTTTGATGCTTCTAGAAGCTTGACAGTCGGAACACTCATATGTAATCGTACTCCGATCATGGATGCAATTGCAGTCGTTGCATTACCGGATCCAATATTGCCGATCTCCCTTAATACATCCACATATCTGTCATTTAATTCCTCGAGTGTTAATTCCTGCATTGCTCCTCCTTTTAATTGTTAATTTTCTGGTTCTCCAATAATTGTAAAAATGTCCAGAATAGAGATCAGATCATTCCCATTTTTTCCGATCCCCTGTATAAATGTCCGATTGGAACCACTATAGGAAGTCTCTATATTATCTTCGTTCAATTCCACCACTTCCCACACTTCATCAACAACGATTCCGATTGTTCCGACATCGTTGATTTTAAGTATAATGACTCTGGAAGCATTTGTAATCTCGTCATTTTCAAGACCCATCTTAAGTCTGATGCTCATGACCGGTACAATTTCACCGCGCAGATTGATGATTCCTTTAAAATAGGTTTGCACTTTTGGGACTCTTGTGATCTTCTGCATTCTGACAATGTTGTCCACATATCCTATATCAATGCCATACTGTTCATTACCTATTCTGACTACAATATACTGTTTGCTTTCTATTGTCTGATTGTCTCTTGTATAATCCATAGCATCTCCCCTATATCAAAGCGTTAACATCGAGAATCAAAGCAACTTCGCCATCTCCAAGAATCGTGGCACCACTGATGATTTTATTCTGGTTATTGATGAATTTGCCAAGTGATTTTATTACAATTTCCTGTTGTCCCATGAGTCTGTCTACAACAAGTCCTGCATATCGGTCACCCTTCTTTACGATAACAACTGTCAGGCTCTCTGGCTCTTCCTCCGTCTTTGGAATATCGAGAAGGTCTGCCATACGAATAAGAGGTATTACAAGTCCCCTTAGATGGATGACTTCTTTCGCCTGCACATATTTGATTTCGGAGACTGGGATATCTTCAATATTCTGGATCGACCCAAGTGCGATCGCATACTTTTCATCACTGATTTCCACCATAAGGGCCTGAATGATCGCAAGAGTAAGCGGCAGTCTTACTGTGAATTTACTGCCTTCCCCTAAGGTACTGCTGACTTCGACATCGCCGCCCAGTGTTTCGATGTTCGACCGTACCACATCAAGTCCAACACCTCGGCCAGATATATCCGTAATTGTTTTTGCCATTGAAAAGCTGGGAAGGAATAACAGCTGGATAATTTCTTTTTGTCCCATGCTTTCTGCTTGTTCCTGTGTGATAACACCACGTTCGATCGCTTTCTCTCTTACTTTTTCAGTATCAATTCCGTTTCCATCATCGCTTACTTCGATGATAACGTTATTGCCCTCCTGAAATGCATTCAGATAGATCGCACCGATTTCCGGTTTTTTTCTTTCCTTACGTATTTCCGGGTTTTCCAATCCATGATCCGCTGAATTTCTCAAAAGATGCTGCAAGGGGTCACCGATCTGATCCACTACTGTTCGATCGAGCTCCGTATCCTCACCTGACATATACAGCTCCATAGACTTTCCGAGTGAGCGGGAAAGATCTCTGATCATTCTTGGGAACTTATTAACGACACTTTCGATCGGAACCATTCTGACCTTCATTACGGATTCATGCAGATTTGTTGTGATTCGCTCCAGATACTCGATCTGCTCATGAAAGCCCTGACTTTCAATACTTGTATCATCCGATCCGCTTATTGAGACCAGGCTGTTTTTGGCTATGATCAATTCACTGACCTGATTCATTAATGCATCAAGTTTTTCTATGTCTACCCGGACTGTTCTGTTGGTTACCGGTTTGTTGACCGCTGCTTTTTTTGTAGTGGTCTTTTTCTCTTTTTCCGGCTTTTCTTTTGTGTCAGCTTCCCTTGTCTCGACTACGATCTCTTTTTCTTTTTCCGGAAGAATACTTTCCTCAAGTTTATCAAGCAGAACATGTTCAATTTCTGATACAGAACTTACCGCTTTGATGATCGGTTCCGGATCTGCTTCGGATGCAAGTAAAAAGGTGAATTCAAATTCAAAATTTTCATCCTCGATATCCTGTGAACTTGGTCGATATGCTACAATATGTCCAAAGTCTTCCACTGCCTTAAATACTAAGAATGCTCGCGCCGCTTTTAAAAGGCATTCCTGTTGTATCTGCACTACAATCCCATATACATTATGTCCCGTTTCAAAGGCACTCAAGATTTCATCTCGTTCCGAGTCAGTAAATTCCAGCTCATCGAATCTCACATTCATTTGCATCGTTGCTTCAGGCACATCATTGCTGTCAGTTGTTGTTGATTCCGTATCCTGCACAAGGATATCAGAAGTCACATCCGCCTCCCCTTTCAGGAAGTTGTTCAGCTGGCGAATAATTGCATCATTATCCTCTGATCCCTCATCTGAGGTCTCAATGATGGTTTCCATGTAATGCTCTAATGCATCAAGGCACTCGAATAGAATATCTATCATTGTAGAGTTCACTTTTAACTTTTCACTTCTGATCTCCTGGAAAACATCTTCCATATCATGTGTCAAATGCTGCATGCGTGTAAAGCCCATTGTTCCGGCCATACCCTTTAAGGAATGTGCGGAGCGAAACACTTCATTGATCGTATCTTTATTCTCTGGTTCTTTTTCAAGAATCATGATGCAATCATTTAAATTCTGTAAATGTTCTTTTGTCTCATCAATAAAAATATCCATATATTGGCTTACGTCCATTACTCTACCCCCACTCTTGTTGTTATTGCTTTGGCTACATTTGAAATTGATACGACTTCATCGACTACACCTGCTTCATAGATTGCTTTTGGCATTCCATATACGACACAGGACTGTGCATCCTGAGCAATGACATATACTGGTTTCTTCCTTTCTAGCGTAAGGATTCCATTTGTCCCATCAGCTCCCATACCGGTAAGAATTACACATACGATTTCATGATAATCTGTTGTACACAAAGAATCATAGGTAATATTTGCACAGGGTCTGAGCCCGCCGATCGGTGGCAATGAATTCAATTGCACTTTGTGTTGTCCATTCACATTTTTTATTATTTCAAGATGCTTTCCTCCAGGTGCCACATATACACAGCCATTCTGGAGAACTTCACCATCTTCTGCTTCTTTTACTCTGATCTTACTTTTTTCATCTAACCGGTCAGCCATAGACTTTGTAAAACCTGCCGGCATATGCTGAACCAGCACGATAGGTGCATTTAAATTTCCCGGCAGCATGGGAATCATCTCAGCAAGTGCCTTAGGACCTCCCGTTGAACATGCCAGTGCGACAAGCTTTACTCCATTCTTAGGAAAACTCTTTGAAACTGTTCTGGTCTTGACTCTTCTCGGGATCACAGTGAAAGCTTTTTCGGAAATAAGCTGCTTTGTTGAAAATACAGCATTTAGCACATCTAACAGGCTTTTTCGGAAGGCAAGACCCTTTGCCTCAATGATATTCATTGGTTTTGTAACAAAATCCACAGCGCCAAGTTCCATTGCCCTAATCGTCACATCTGCATCCTTTGTAGTTGCTGTGCTGACCATGATTACCGTTGCCTGTATGTGTTCTAGCTGTAATCTCTCCAGCAGTTCTAATCCATTCATAATAGGCATATTTACATCCAGCACAACTCCGTCATACTGCTTTTTTATTAGTTTTTCGTAGGCACTTAGTCCGTCCCTACATACATCTTTGACTTCAAATGCCGGATCAGTGTTTATGATGTCACTGATAGCTCTTCGCATCAGAGCTGAATCATCAACAAGCAAAATACTTTTTTTCATTCGTTTTGTCCTTTTTGATTTCGGTTTTTACGTTCTTCATTGAATATATAACGAATAATATCTTCTCTGACCGCATTCTCCTGCAGATAAAACATGATCCTATGGTCAAATTTACTTTGTTGATCCGGAATCCTTATAGAGCTCAGAATATTTCCAATTATAATAAATGTTTTGCTGCTATCTTCAAATTTCAGAGTCAGTTCAAGCAGCATATAATTGTTATAGACCTCTAATTTTTCATCACCGACAATTCTTGCACCACCACCGCTAAGATCTACTATTGTTGCTGAATTAACTGTATCAGGGTTATTTTCAGATGCCTCGTGAAAAAGTTTTTCTGCATCTATTTTCATTATATTTTCAGTTTTTACTGTCAGATATCTGATGTCGATGAGACAGGGGTAACGGTAAAATTCTCGTCTCTGGTATTTTACCAACGGCGTATCCAGTCGAACATAAATAACGTATAAATTGTTCTTTTTATAACGTTCCGAAACGTGTCCAAAACTTTTGTAAAGATTATTGTCCACATAGAAAACAAATTCGAACTCGCCCCCCAGTGGGAGCAGAACCATCTTTTCTTTTTCCATCGGCATCAACATTTCTAAAATCCCATTCTGTCTTTTGTCAATCACCTTGCTTTTATACACTTTTTGGACAGAAGGTGTTTTATTCACTGTATTACCTTTTGGAATCACATTGATATCGACTTTATCACCTATATGTATGGCATCTGTAAACATGAAATCCTTTTCCTCACTAAACTAGTTTTCTTGAGATCAGATTTGAAAAAATCTGAGATATACCTCTTCTTTTCTGTACTTTACCGGTATCATTATAGACCAGTTTTGAAGCTAATGATTCGAACGCTCTTGACGATTTTGCAGAGATCCTTTCCATTGAGACAATTTTTTGATTTTTCACTGCATTCATAAGTTCTTCGTCAAAAGGTATCATTCCCATATATTCTATTCTGCCCTGTAAAAATTTGGCCACCACTGCATTTAATTTTTTATATGTCAGATTAGCTTCCTCTTCCGAGGATACACGGTTCGTAATAATTTCAATCTTTGTTCCGTCTCTATCGAACTCTGGATGCTTGTATAGTGATTTCAACAAGGAGTATGAGTCTGTCATTGAAGTTGGGTCTGGTGTAACTACCACTATTATTTCAGGGCTTGATATTAAAAACTCCATAACAGAATCTGACATTCCTGCTCCAGTGTCTATGATTATGATGTCTGTGAGAGAGTTTAATTCTGACAGACTGGTCACTAGATAGGAAATTTGCTCTCTGGATAGATTGCTGATTCCGGATACACCGGATCCTCCAGATATGAAGCCAATATTCATTGGACCTTCTGTAATGATTTCACTCATTTTTCGTTTGTAAAAGATCAAATCTCCCAAATGAAGTTTCGGCGAAGTACCTAACAGCACTTCCACATTTGCAAGTCCGATATCCGCATCAAAAATAATGACCCGTTTTCCCATTTTACGAAACTGGGCTGCCATATTGACAGCAATATTAGATTTCCCTACTCCACCTTTGCCGCTTGTAATTGTAATCACTCTGGCATTTTCCTGTTCGGTTACCTGACTTTTTTTCATAACATTACGTAACTGTTCTGCCTGGTCCATAGGTTAGCGTCCTCCTAGCAACCGCTTAACTATTTTCTGAGAGTCAAATTCCTCTATATCATTCGGAACATTCTGCCCATTTGTAATATATGCGATTGTTTTCTCTGAATACAGGCGAATATTAAAAAGATTACCATAAGCTGACGTTTCATCCAGTTTTGTAAAAATCAGACTATACTCTGCTATTTCTTTATATACATCGACGATTTCCTTTAAATCTATATACTTTGTCGTTGCACTCAACACTAGAAAAACTTCTTTTGCATATTGATCAGGCACGGATTCGATCAAAGCTTTTACATCTTCCTTTTGCTGCTGGCTGTGATGGGAAAAACCGGCTGTATCAATCAGAATCAGATCGAAATCTGTTAATTTTTTTAATGTATCCGCCAAATCCTCTTTTGTATAAATTATGTGCATTGGAGCATCCAGAATATTTGCATAGATCCTTAACTGTTCCGCAGCTGCAATTCGATAGGTGTCTGCAGTGAGAAAAGCAATTTTACACCCACTTTCAACTTTATAATTTGATGCGATCTTTGCTATAGTAGTCGTTTTTCCCACTCCTGTCGATCCAATAAAGAATACGATCTTGCCATTTTCTTTATTTAATCGAATCGCATTGGATCTTCCGAATTTGAGAATCATTTTCTGATACACATTTGAAAGTATTTTATCTACGCTGTTCTGGTTCCAGTCAGATACAGCAAGTTCGTCCAGAAACTGATTCACATAGGTTTCGTTTACTTCATTGTCTGTCAGTTTCTCATAAAGCATCTTCATAAAAAGTTTGGTCTCACCAGACTGCTGCACTGTACCCTTATTGCTTTCTGGCTGCAGTATATGATCGAGATCAAATTCAGCTCCGTCATCTATTATCTGCGACTTCTCCTGTGTTTTTTCAGTCTGAAAGAACTGATCCTTTAAAATGCGGTGCAGATCATCCAACCGCTCTTCGATCTTACTCTGTGGTTTTTCAATAGTCGATTTACGGTCGATGATTTCGATTGCTGCCGTTATTTCAAAGGAAGGCTTTTTAATGAACCAGAAAAACCCACCGGGCTTTATTTCACGTGTATTCATAACAACAACATCATCACCTAATTCATCTTTTGCCTGTCTTAAAGCATCTTCTTTTGTTTTTCCATTGTATTTTTTGATTGTCATTAACCTGTCACCATCCCCACTGATTGCAATTCGATATTGGGCTCTACTTCATTATACGAAATGATAATTAAATCTTTAAAATAATCCAGCGTCAGTTTCTTGAAATACATGCGGACAATTGGTGAGGTGATA
Organism: Lachnospiraceae bacterium; assembly: GCA_047974745.1. Classification (GTDB taxonomy): domain Bacteria; phylum Bacillota; class Clostridia; order Lachnospirales; family Lachnospiraceae; genus JBKECO01. The sequence continues at coordinate 87,984 of JBKECO010000003.1, read as the reverse complement.
ATGATTACACTTTTTCCAAGATTCTCCAGCTTAATGATTTCTTCTTCTACAGAATGGATGATCGATTTGACTCTTTCCGGATCTAGCGTCAGATATGCTCCCTGCTCTGTCTGTTTCACGGATGACATAATATCCTGCTCTGTTTTTGGATCCAGTGTCAGCACACTTGTTACTTCACTGGCATCAAAGTATTTGCTTGATATTGTTCGTTTCAATGACTGTCTGACATACTCAGTCAGTACATCCGTATCCCGGGTCGATACTGCGTGATCCGCAAGTGTCTCAAAGATCGTGAGCAGGTCTCGGATAGAAATTCCCTCGGCAAGCATATTTTGAAGTACCTTTTGTATCTCGCCCAGTCCCAATAGTTTAGGCACAAGTTCGTCGACTAAGACCGGATTTGTCTCTCTGAGATTATCGATTAGTTTTTGCACATCCTGACGTGTCAGGAGTTCCGAGATATAGACACGAATAATTTCAGTAAGGTGTGTTGCAATAATGGATGGCGGATCAACTACGGTATAGCCAAGACTTTCTGCTTTCTCCCTCTGCCCTTCTGTAATCCAAAGCGCTGGGAGGTGAAAGGACGGCTCAAATGTTGGGATACCTGTAATCTCTTCCTCTACGTATCCAGGGTTCATTGCCATGTAGTGATCAAACATGATTTCCCCATCTGCAACTTCTACCCCTTTGATTTTAATAAGATACTGGTTCGGATTCAGCTGAATATTATCACGAAGTCTGATGATCGGTACGATTGAACCAAGCTCAAGTGCGACCTGACGTCGAATCATAACAACTCGATCCAGCAGATCACCACCTTGATTTACATCTGCTAAAGGAATAATTCCATATCCAAATTCAAGTTCTATGGGATCGACTTGCAGGAGTGAAACAACATTCTCCGGCCTTCGTATTTCATCCGCTTCTGATTCATCCATTGAGACCTCATCTTCTATACTCGAAATTGCAATGTTCTTAGCGACTGATCTTCCAGCTACGATAAATGCGATACCAATTCCAACGAAAAGATACCATTGCAAAGGCGTTGTGATTCCTAAAAAGATCAGTGTTGCTCCAACTATATAAAGAACCTTTGGTATACCGAACAGCTGTCTGATCAGCACAGTTCCAAAGTCAGCTTCCTTGGATGCTTTCGTAACAAGGATACCTGTGGCAAGGGAAATTAGAAGTGAGGGAACCTGGCTTACAAGTCCGTCACCAATGGTCAGAATACCATACTGCTGGATCGCTGTTCCGGCGTCGAGTCCCTGCCGCAGCATTCCCATTGCAGTTCCACCGATCAGGTTGATAAATGTAATGATCAGACCCGCGACTGCATCTCCCTTAACGTACTTGGTAGCACCATCCATGGATCCAAAGAAACTGGATTCTGTCTGGATCTTCTCTCGTCGCTCTCTGGCCTGTTTTTCTGTGATCGCACCTGTATTCAGATCCGCATCGATCGCCATCTGCTTTCCTGGCATTGCATCCAGTGTAAAACGGGCTGTTACTTCAGCAACACGTTCAGAACCTTTGTTTATGACCATGAACTGAATGATGATCAAAACGATAAAAATGATGAACCCGATCACCAGATCTCCACCACCTACGAATGTACCAAAGGTCTCAACTACATTTCCAGGCTTACCGGTTCTTAAAATAAGACGAGTGGAGGAAACATTGAGGGAAATACGAAAAATCGTTGTGAACAATAACAAAGTCGGGAAAAAGGACATTTCCAGAACTTCTTTTACAAAAAGAGCATTAAATAACACGATCAAAGATATTGAGATATTGATTGCAAGCATGAGATCCAGTAATACGGAAGGGATCGGAACAATGAAAAAGATAACGCCTAATAGTAAAAATAGAGCGACACTAAAATCTGCTTTTTTCATATGTTTCCTCCTTCCTATTCTCATGAGAATTTATTGTTCAGATTGTATACCATAGCCAATACTTCCGCTACCGCCTGATAGAGATCCTGTGGAATTTCTTTGCCGACATCAACAGATGTATAGAGCATTCTCGCAAGAGGCTTATTTTCCACGATTTCTACTTTTGCCTCCTTGGCCACTTCTCTTATCTTAAGAGCTAAGGAGTCCTCGCCTTTTGCAACCACGATGGGTGCTTTTGCCACTTCTGAGTCGTATCGGATTGCCACAGCCAGATGGGTTGGATTCGTAATAATGACATCCGCCTTAGGCACATCTTGCATCATACGCCGTTGGGATGCTTCTCTCATCCTTTGTCTCTGCCGGCCTTTGATCTCAGGGTTTCCCTCTGTGTTTTTCATTTCATCTTTTACTTCCTGCTTTGTCATTTTCATATCATTTGTGAATTTGTACTTCTGGTAGATCCAGTCTGCGATACCAATGATCAGGTAAGTAAGTGCGATCTGCAGACCTGTATTTAAAATGATCGAACCGCATAGTATCATAGCCTGCATCAGCGGTATATCATACAATACAAAAATGACATCTGCGTTTTGAACGATCGCTCGATATGCTAAAAATGCGATCAATCCAATTTTCAAAAAAGATTTCAGCAGTTCAAAAATGGAATCCTTTGACAAAATTCGTTTGAATCCACTAATGGGATTGAACTTTGTAAGATCCGGTTTCAGTGGTTTTCCAGTTATTCGCCAACCGACCTGGATCAGACTGACAACAAATGTCACCAGGAATCCAATTCCAAAAATTGGCAGAAGCATCAGCATTGCATCTTCAGTCAGCTTGAACAGAAGTCCCTGAAAGCTTTGTGCACTTATATTCTTTGTATAAATATTTAAAAATTCCGGTATTCTGGAATAGGTAAAATCGAAGATCTCTAAGAATCCGGTATATAAATATGGTATAAAAATTTTCAAAACCAGAAAAAGTACAACCAGGTCAAATGCTGCGGTCAGCTCTTTACTTTTTACGACTTTACCATCTTTTCTTGCATCTTCTAGTTTTTTGGATGTTGCCGGTTCGGTTTTTTCTCCTCCGGGACCATCCTGTGCAAAGAACTGCAGGTCATATTCATATATCAACATCTTAGAATTCATAACTACCCCGCATACAAGCCCTGGATCACATTTACCATAATTCGTTTCATTTCCTCAAATATAAAATCTGCCACATGAACAACAAGTCCTATTGTCACGAATATGACAATGAGTCCCAATAAAAGCTTTAACTGTATTCCTATTGAAAACATATTCATTTGTGGCGATACCTTAGACATGATTCCAAGAATCACATTCAAAATCATGATACACGCAAATACAGGAAGTACGATTCGAAATGCAATTACAAAGGAATTGCCCATATATGTGACCATCGAGAGCAAGAGTCTGTCCCAGTTGAATGTCTGCCCATTCACAGGAATTAGCAAAAAAGAGTCTGAGATCGCCCGTAAGATGTAGGTATGCATATTTGTGACCAATAACAAAAGCAAAATAACTGTATCATAGAATTGGGTGGAAACACTTACCTGAGCTTTGAGTTCTGGATTGTATTCCATTGCCATAGAGAGTCCAATATTCATATCGATCATATGTCCAGCCATCACAATGATGGAGGTACAGATCGTGGCAGCATAGCCGATCAAAAGTCCTGTTATAACTTCTTTAACAGCGATTCCTGTAAAACCGATCAACCCATGGTAGTTTATTTCCTGAGCCGGAAGAACCTGATAGAGAATGATTGAAAGAAAAAAAGAAATTCCAATCTTGACTCTGATCGGTACAGATGACCTGCTATATAACGGTGCAACTGCCAGAAAACTGGCAATACGCATCATGATCAGTAAAAAATATTCTATTGACTGGAGTGTAAAGTCAAAATTTATCATAGTATTCTCAACTTATATAAACACCGAAATCAGACCAAAGGCGTACCATATAGTCAGAAATCTGATTAATAATCCATGAACCAAAAAGCAGGATTCCGATAAAAACAGCCAGGATCTTTGGAACAAAGGTCAAGGTCTGTTCCTGAATCGAAGTGACCGTCTGAAAAATGCTTATGATCAGACCTACTATCAAAGAAACGATCAGTAACGGAGCTGCCGTTATAATAATCGTATAAATTGCCTCTTTCGCAATCGTTACCACATCACCTTGTGTAATCATATTTGACCTCCCTTAGTAGAATGTTTTAACAAGACTGCCAATGACTAAATTCCACCCGTCTGCAAGAATAAATAGCAATATTTTGAACGGCAGTGAGATTGTTGTGGGCGGGAGCATCATCATACCCATTGACATCAGCACAGAGGCGACCACCATATCAATAATGATAAATGGAATATAGATCAAAAATCCGATAATAAAGGCAGTACGCAATTCACTGATTATAAAACTTGGTACTAGTACTGAAAAAGGAACCTCTGTATAGGTTTCATAGGTGTCACCTGATATTTCAATAAATAGATCAAGATCTTTCGTCTGTGTTTGTTCAAACATAAATTCCCGAAGAGGTTCTCCACCTATTTCAAGAGCCTGTTCTTGTGTGATCGTTCCTGCATCAAGGGGTTTGATGGCATTTTCATTGATCTGGGTAATGACAGGCTGCATGATAAAAAATGTAAGGAACAGTGCAAGGCCAATTAAGACCTGATTCGGTGGTGCCGTCTGTGTACCGATCGCAGAACGAACGAAATGCAGTACAATGATAATTCTAGTGAAGGATGTTACCATTATGAGAATAGCTGGTGCCAACGACAATATCGTAAGTACCACTAATATTCTTAAAGAACCGGATAAATTGCCTTCCTCATTATTATATGTGATTGAAAGTCCGGAACTGTCTGTTTCAGCTGCATGTACAGGATTTACAGATACAAGCAGTATCATGATAAAAATAAGCAGCACTGCTATGGAAAGAAATATTTTGAGCAGTTGTTTTTTTTGAATTGTCATTATAACTTCGCCTACTTCTCTTGTTTTTGATTCTTGATCTTATCAAGAAGTTCTTTGAACTGATCCGATGAAATTGTTTTTTGTCCAGTGACTGGCTCATTCAGCTCGATCTGATCCTCTGGCAGTTTCGACAAAAGAGAAATTTCTTCTTTTCCCACACCGATCACAAGATACTCGTCTCCAGCTTTTAAAATCTGTACGTACTTCCCTGTTGCGACCTGAATACTCTCTATCAGCTTTAGGTTGCCTGTCTTAATATGAACTTTTTGGTAATTTGCGATCCACCTTGTTGTGAGATATGTCAAGAGCAGAACAATGGCAAACATGAAAAGTACACCAACGAACTGACCAATATTTGCTAGACCCGAACTACTGATAAGAATATTCATATGTTACCCTACTACTTTTTTTACGGCCTCGATCACTCTTTCAGCCTGAAATGGTTTTACAATAAAGTCCTTTGCGCCTGATTGAATGGCTTCAATTACCATTGCTTGCTGTCCCATTGCAGAACACATAATAACATTTGCTGAGGAATCGCTCTCCTTGATTTTTTTCAATGCAGCAATTCCATCCATTTCCGGCATAGTGATATCCATGAGAACAAGATCTGGTTTTGTCTCCTGATATTTTTCTACCGCCTTTAATCCGTTCTCTGCTTCACCAGCTACGTTATATCCGTTTTTTGTCAAAATATCCTTGATCATCATTCTCATGAAAGCAGCATCATCACAAACTAAAATATTTTTTGCCATAATTTTCTCCTCTGTCCAACTAATTATTTATTATCTCTGTAATACGGATTCCGAAATTTTCCTCTATCACAACAACTTCACCTTTTGCAACACACTTGCCGTTTACTAATACATCAATTGGCTCACCGGCAATTTTGTTCAGTTCAATGATCGTTCCTGGTGAAAACTCCAGAATTTCCTGAATCGATTTATGTGTCCGACCCAGTTCAACTGTGACTTCTAGAGGTACATCCATGATCAGGCTGATGTTTTCTGGCTGTGCATTATTGATCGACCCTGCGGAAAAAGCATGGAATTGTGCTGACTGTACCGACACTGTAGGGTCTGCCTGATAAGCCGAATTAAATGCTGGCATTCCCTGAGGCTGTGCATAATTCATGGAATTCTGATTTCCCATTGTCTGCGCCTGTTGACCTTGTATGGATGCTGTCTGCTGTTCTGATTGGCCCATTTGTTCCTCGATTTCAATTTCCATATTCTTAGTAATGCTCGAACACATACTTTTTGCAAATGGTACTGGATAAAGCTGCATGATCTCACTGTCTACGAGATCATCGATCACCATATGAAATGAAATTTTAACGAATTCATGGTTTAAGAATTCATCTAGTCCCTCTGAATCGATTTCAGATGAAAGGTCCACCAAATTTGCCTGTGGCGGACTGATATCGATCACCATCTTGAGCATGGATGACAAGGAAGTCGCTGACGAACCCATCATCTGGTTCATTGCCTCACCAATCGCACTTAGATGCAGCTCGTCGATCTCCTCTGCCAGGTCAGTTCCATCACCGCCCATCATTAAATTTGTAATAATTTTTACATCATTATCTCGTAATACTAAAATATTATTGCCATCCAGACCAGTGGTATACGAAATCCTGATCACGACACATGGGCGTTCATATTGAGCAACAATATCCTCCCACCTCGCATAGGAAACGACTGGTGTTGAAATCTCAACTTTGCGATTTACAAGCGAGAACAGTGTTGTGGCTGCTGTGCCCATGCTGATATTTGATATCTCACCAATAGCGTCCATTTCATGCTCGCTTAGCTGTTCACTATTTGAATCGCCCATCACCGGATCATTTAACAGCGCATTGATTTCTTCCTGCGATAAAACTCCATCCATTAACTCTTACTCCTCTCTGATTACTGATGTTATCCTGACAGCATATTGCTTGCCGGATGCACCAGGCATTGCTGTAAATTTCTTTAAATCACCAACATAGATATTCATTTCCTGTTCGACTTTAGAATCCAGTCTGATGATGTCACCAACAGCAAGACTGGAAAAATCTCTCACTGTGATAATGCTTTTTCCAAGTGAAGCACGTATCTGTACTGGAGACTTTGAAATCAGAGATTCCAGCAATTCCTTATATTCTACTTTATCGCTGCGTTTCATGCTTGAATACCAGAATTTAGTATTCAGCTTGTCCATGACCGGTTCAAGAGTCAGAAAAGGCAGACATATATTCATCAGCGTTTCCACTTCACCCATCTTTATATTCATTGTTATAATTGCAATCATTTCACTTGGAGATATAATTTGCGCAAATTGAGAATTCGTTTCAATGCGCTCGAGTTTTGGATAGATATCGATTACATTCTGCCAAGGCTCATGTAAAAGTTCCACACAGATCGTAAAGATCCGTTCAATGATTGTTAGTTCGATTTCAGAAAAATCCCGATGCTTATCAATGGGTGAGCCTGTTCCACCTAAGAGCCTGTCAACAATTGTAATCCCAAGATTTGAAGCCATCTCAACAATAATACTTCCTTCTAGCTTGTCCATATCCACAACTCCTAGCAGAACTGGATTTGATAATGCATTTGCAAACTCAGAATATGTAACAGCCTCAGAATTCATGACCTCGACTTGGATATTTTTCCTTAAATAGACAGGAAGATTTGTTGACAGCAGTCTGCCATAATGTTCAAATATAATTTCTAAAGTTCTTAAATGTTCTTTGGAAAATTTGGATGGTCTCGCAAAATCATAGTTCCTAATCTGCTTTTTAGGATCATCTTTCATTTCATCAACATCAACTTCACCGCTGTTTAAAGCTGCAAGTAAACTATCTATTTCATTTTGGGACAATACTTCATCCATTTTTTCACCGCCCGTCTACCGTAATTAACCTGCTTATTCTGCAATTGCAGATGGGAAATCAACCCCGATAATAAAATTCGAATCGAACATCGTCTGCAATGCCGTCAGTATCTCCTGCTGAATACCTGCCTGATTTGTTGTAAATTCGTCATAGGTATGTCCTGATATCACAGAATTGATTTGACTTTTGATCAGACTTTCCTTTGTCGAAAGCGTTTCGCCATAAGTGGAATAGTCCTCATGTTCGATGTTCATAGAAAGCGAAACCTCAACACTTGCATAATGTGATGAGCCATCATCTGATTTTTTCAAATTGATAACAAGGGCTTCTCCTCCATTCACATCATATGTTGTGATCTGGTCAATAGATATTGTTTCTGTGGTTTCTGTGGTGCTGTCATTTATTTCAAGATCAATTGCAGCAGCGACTCTTTCGATCAGACGATTTGCATTTTTGGCCTGGGGCAGTACCCCGATTGTCAAAACAATTGTACAGATCAAATTAATCAGAAGCAGCACAATTACGATAATGCTAAATAAATTTTTTTTCATAGTTTTCTCCCCTCGTATCTCTATTGGTCTGAGCTATAAGCATTGTATATCTTGATTTCTACACGTCTATTCTTCGCTCTTCCCTCAGGAGTCGAATTATCTGCAATCGGATCATACTCCCCTCGTCCAGATGATTTGATCTTTGATGGATCAATGTCTGTGCTGCCTCTGATATAATCTGCAACGGATAATGCGCGGAACATGGATAAGACATCATTATTCGCATATTGGGCATTTGAAATCGGAACATTGTCTGTGTGACCTTCAATTTCAATGATGTTGCTGTCATAGGATGTTAATATTGCTCCAATTTTATCAATTAGAGGAATTGCTTCATTTTTAATTTCTGCCTTCCCTGAATCAAAGAGCAGTGCACCATTTAATGTCAATAGAACATATTGTGAGTTGAAGTCCACTTCCACCTGACTTTGTACACCATACTCAGCAACTTGTTGATTGATTTGCTCTGCCATTTGTTCTGAAGCCTCTAAGGCAGCCTGCTCATACTGTTCTTCGACTGTTTTATCTGTCTGTTCTGATTCACCTGCTCCTAGTTCCGTGTTTTCAAAGTAGATACTCAGATTGTCCAGCTGACTCACTCCGGCAGATATGAGCTGCCCTTCGCCTACAGAAGACCCTCCTGCAGGCAGGACACTAAAACTGCTTTGTAATGATGCAATAACTAATTCAAACTTTTCGGCTTCGACCGTCGACATGGAGAAAAGCAAAACGAAAAAGCATAAAAGAAGATTCATCAGATCGCTGAATGTAGCCATCCATGCGGGTGCTCCTCCAGACCCTCCCTTTTGCTGCTTTTTTCTAGCCACTATATTTCACCTCCACTTTTGTCACCATCAAGAGACAGACGTAAAGCAGGTGCAAGAAATGATTTCAATTTCTCTTCAATGATTCGAGGATTCTCTCCGGCCTGGATGGATAACAGACCTTCGACAGTAACATCCTTCATGCTGATTTCAAGATCATGGTTCATTCTCATTTTGGAGGCGATGGGGATACATAGCCAGTTCGCAATCAGGGAACCATACAGGGTCGTTAGGAGTGCTATTGCCATTGATGGCCCAATAGTAGATGCGTCTGATAAATTATTTAACATATTCACCAGACCAAGCAAAGTTCCAATCATACCCCATGCAGGCCCTAATTCGCCCCATTTTTCCCAAAATCCAATGATTTTTTGATGTCTGTCCTCCATGCAAATGAGCTCAGTTTCCAGAATACCCCGAACGAGCTCCGGGTCTGTTCCATCCACCACCAGCATGATTCCTTTTTTCATGAAGGCATCTTCAATATCATTGGACGCCTCTTCCAGCGCGAGGAGTCCTTCTTTTCTGGCAACATTGGATAGGTTGATTACCTGTTCGATAACCTTACCAGGTTCTACAACACTATTTTTGAATGCTAATGTAATACTTTTTAATCCTGACACAAATACATTCAATTTGTTTGCAGCCAGTACACCTGACATAGATCCGCCAATCGTAATAATTACAGACGGAAGATCTATGTAGGTTATGATTGATGCACCACTTGACAGGATACCAAAAACCAGCATGACCACACCAAGTATAATTCCTAATAATGTCGCAATATCCACAACTCTCACCTACCCACTAATTTTTTATCGTTTCAAGTTAATCAATTCTTCTAACAATGTATCTGATGTCGTGATTACCCTCGAGTTGGCCTGATATCCTCTCTGGGTAATGATCATCTGTGTAAATTCACTTGCAAGATCCACGTTAGACATTTCCAGCACACCAGTTGCCATACTGCTTCCATCTGATGAAATTTCCACACCCACTCCATCAAAATCTCCGGAGTTAAGCGTAGTCTTATAGCAGTTTTCTCCGACTTTCTCCAGACCTGAAGCATTCGAGAACTGTGCTACCGCTATTTGTCCAAGCAGCTGGGTATTTCCGTTATCATAGGATCCATATATTTTACCGTTCGTACTGATTGAAATTCCAGTCAGAGCTCCAAGTGCTTTTCCGGCTCCTGTGACTCCATCTGTTGCACCAGCATCAATACTTAATGTTGCACTTCCACTATTGTTGGAGTTGATCGTCTGAGAAAAATCAACATCTATATTTGAAAAGTTACCGCCTAGCGTATCTGCAAGATTCATGGATACTGACTTCGCACCAACATCGCTGATGTAGGAAAAGCTGCCGGTACTTGGATCGTATTTCAGCTCATAATTTACAGCATCCTCTGTAATTACCAGGTTCCCATCAACAAGTGCTGCTGTAGGATTTGCTGTATTATTCAGATATCCGATCTGGGTCGCAGAAACTCCGAACAATTCTTCAAGTGCTGCACCTGATACATCGGTCGAAGCAGTTGTCGTAGATGATGCAGCATCTGCTGCGCTGGCATAATAGGTGTAGCTTGGTATACTATAGGTGCCTGCAGTTGGATCTATAGTTACTGGTGCATATCCAAGTGTTTCCACTCCCGCAGCTGTATAGTCTGTATAGGTTGTATAATACTCACCTGCAGCAATCGTGACAGTTGTACCTGATGCAGCACTGGTATAAGTGATGTCTGAACCAGTATTGTTATACTTCACTCCTGAAGCAGAATCCAGGCTGTATGTTGATTCCTTCGTAGTATCAACACCAAAAATATCAGACAATGAATTTCCTGCTGTGCTCAGATAATTGGTAAGTATCGAGTTTCCTTCGCCATTTAAGATATCAGAAAGTTCAACTGTATATAGACCATCTGCACTGTCCTTAGCTTTTACTGAAAATTTCGCTGTGTAGGAATATCCAAGATTATCATAAAAATTAAGATTCATAATATATCCATCTTCACTATTGATATTGGAATCATTTTTATCAAGAACACCAGCCACAGAACCATTTGTTGTTGCTTCTGCATTCGAAGTCAGATTCTTTTCCTGTAGTATTCGCAGCGCGGATACAGAATCTTTCTTGATTTCGCCGGTGGTTGGATCCACCTGCCATCCCATGACTGAATATCCAGTGGATGACATTGCAAGATTACCAACACCGTCAATATAAAAGGATCCTGCTCTTGTGAATAAGTTCTGTGAGCCATTGCTTACCACAAAGAAATTTGTTGAATTATTATCTGTCAGCTTGATATCGAATGGATTACCAGTCGTTTCAGATGCGCCTGCAGTTGATATACTTACCTTTGTTGCCGCAGTATTAACACCTAATCCGATCTGCTTTGCATTCACACCACCGCCGCCAGTAGCGGCATTGGCTCCGGATGCGCCGGATACTGTCTGATACATGATCTCGCTGAATGTAACAGAGGATGATTTAAAAGCTACTGTGTTGACGTTGGCAACATTATTACCAATAACGTCCATTTTTGTCTGATGTGTCTTAATACCTGACACAGCAGAATAGAGTGATCTCATCATACTAAATGACCTCCTGAATTTGTACTGTATGCCTTATCTGTCAGTCAAAGGCTATTGCTTCCTGTAAAGGTCCAGCTAAATAATTACAGCACCATCTATATTTGTGAATACATGTTCTAGTGTTTCTTTTGAATCCATAGCCGTTACAACGGTCTTGTTTGGAATGTTGACGATAAATGCGTGTGAATCTACAATGACCAGTGAATCCTGGATTCCCTTTTCTTCGGCTTTTTTCATGCCATTTTCCAATCTCGCACTTTGATCATTCGTCAATGTTATATTTCTGCTTTCCATTCGGACTATGGCGTGCTTTGAAAATTTGATCTCATCTGTGTCAATCTCAAGTTGTTTGTTCTGCAGGACTTCGGCAAATGTAGTTCCATCTTTTTTTACAATATCCTGCTTCTTATCCTGCCGTAGATATTGCTCTTTAACTTGATCGATCGAGGTGAATGTTCGATTTATCGGATTCATTCTGTGCTCCCTCCCAAACAGAGTAATTTTATGACCTACTCGCCACTTTCTGCAGTTGTCTCATCATCTGTTGAAGTCTCTGTGAGCTCAGCTATCTTTTCTTCCAATATTTTCAACTTATCCAGATCTGAATTGCTGATAAAACCTTGCTGATAGGATGATAATGCGTCATAATATTCCCTTGCTGCAGTAATTTGATCAGCATCATCCAATGTGAGCTTTGATACGGAAGGCAGATCTGCCATCATTTGTGAAAATGTAACTGCAATCGATGAGCTGTCATAATATTCATCTGTAACAATCGTATCCAGCGTATCAATGGAATAAAGATTGTCATTGACCGAAAGCATGATTCCGTCGGAATCATATAATACATAATCCACGGTTCCATTGACATATCCTGCAGCTCCAGTTGACGTTGCAACATTCAATATGACTCTTTTTCCAACAAGCGAACTTGCAAATGCATTCTCCTGTGTAGTTTGCAGATTCTGAGAAGATTCCAACTGAGAAAATGTTGCCAGCTGTGAGATGTATTCTGTATTATCCGTAGGTTCCAGTGGGTCTTGATACTGCATTTGTGCCACTAATAATTGCAAAAAAGCCTGTTTGTCCAATGTGGAATTGCCAGAATCCGTTTTTGTCGCTGCAGCTGTTGTCGTTGTGTCTACTTTGCCATTCGATATTGTTTGTGTTGTTGGCATGGGTAACTCCTTTCTCATTCATTGAGTCGTCAGGCGATAATATCCATCCTGTTTCCCTGTTCTTTCATCATGTTGACGGTGAGTTCTTCTTTTTCGTTCAACATTATGTCACTTTCCTCTGAATCTACTGCCATTAATTCACTTCTTCTGCCTTGATCCTGAGTAGATGCCCTTTGTTCCAGGTTTTGGTCTGAATGGAAATTGCCTTGTAGATTCTGTTCATATTCATGTGTTGCTATGGTGACTTCAATTGCATCAACCTTTATTCCCTGTTGATTTAGTGTCATTTTTAGATCTGCCACCTGTGCCGAAAGCATCGTTCTGACGACTTCATCAGATGCTGCGATCTGTGCCTTTACAGTACCCTGTGCTTCTGTAATAGAAACATATAGCTTACCAAGATTTTCCGGGTTTAACTGCATCTGGAAACGTGTGAATTCCTGTGTCTGTGTCAGTTGAGATCTTATTTCAGTGGATAGCTGACTGAGAATATCTTTTAAGCTCGAATCGATGTGCTGTGCCACTTGTTGACCTGACTGAGCGTCCAATGATTTTTGGATATTAATAAATGGATTTGATGTGGTTTGTGTATTTATCTCTGAATCGCTGTTTTTCGATTCTGCGGACTGACTTTGATCTTCTGTTGAAAATAATTGCTGTTGCGCCGCTTCATCTGCATAAGTTGCATTCACCTGGAATTGTTCATCTGTCATATCAGCAGTATTACTTATGCCAGACTGGTCTTTTTGAATATCTGACTGAACTACGCTTACTAATTTGTTCGTCACGACCTGTTGACCATTGATTTCTTCACCTACATCCATTATTTGCGCAGCATTTTCCAGTAATCGAGAAGCAGTTGACTTCATCTCTTCTACCGTCATTCCCATTGTCTCAGACATCTGGCTGATTAGTTCAGTCAGCCTGGAAGAAAATTGTTGAAATTCATCACTAAGTAATAGCTGAGCTGTATTTTGTCCGTTCGTAAGATGTGCATAGAGCATTCCTGCTACCTTTGGATTTAACAGTTGCATTCCACAGATTCCCAGTTCATCCATCCCTGACTGCACAGCTTCCAAAGACTGATCAATCTGAATCGCAAAAAATTCTACGAGTCCTGTAGAAACTGTCGCAATCATCTCTTCACTTTGTTCAAGTTCGTTCTCTTCTGGCGTTTTGATTTTTTCAGGTACTACACTGCTGTTCATTTTTTCTCGAAGCACAAAATGATCCGTCTGGCTTTCCGTTTTAACGGTATCAGGTCTTCTATTTGTCTGTGACCTATTTGCCGCCGAACTTTCCGAATGGGACATAATGTCCATAAATGACATATTAGAATCGATGGCCTGGGCTGTCGATTTTCCTTTTTTCTGAAAGCTTACAGAATCCAAACTCTTACTTTTCTCTGATGTTGAAAGTCCTATTGTCATCGTTCTCCTCCTTTCTAAAATGATAGATTCATTTTTTTTATTTATTCTGAAGGATTCATGATCTGCGTTAGCCTTGCGGCTGTATCTGCATTCATGAGTCCAAGAATAGCACTGCTGTTTTCCGCACTCATGGCGGTCAGGATCTGTGCGACTAATTCCAGTTCGCTGGTCATAGTATCAAAAATTGCCGCAGCCTGTTTTGGCTTCATGGCTGAATATATTTTTACATAATCCTGTGTTTCCTGATCTTGCTGGAGCTGCTCTAATGTCTGTTTATATAGAGACTCTGCATTTGCAGGCTCGATTTGTTCATAAAATTCCTTATATTCTTCTATATCGGGTGCGTTATCAGCAAAAACAACCTGCTCATCGAATTTTTGTTTCGTGTCTTCGAACTCCGCTTCATTCGCCTTATACTCTTCTAACTGTTGTGCCCTTTGTTCAAGATCTGCAACATAAGCTGCATTATCGGTCTGAGCGGACTGTGCCACAGCGAGCTGCGATTCTAATTCATTGATTCGATTCATCGCATCTTCAAGGGTTGCATACGGATACTGAGTCGTATCTTCCGTACTTGGCTCCGGCAGTATCTGATTTATGACCGGAACATCCTTTAACACAGGATAAAGAACATTGGATCCAAATCCACCCACATCTCTATTGATTAAAAATCCCAGTACGATGAGCCATATTACAATGATTAAGATAATGATCAATGCAATAATACCCTTTCCTCCGGTCTCCTGTTCCGTTATGTCCTGCTCTGCGTTGTCCTTTTTCTTTTTTTTCAAAGCCATGTTATCACCTGTCTGTGCCTATTGTTTTCGACTTCTGAACGTGTTCTGTTCGTCGGTCATTCTATTTTCTATTCCCTGTTCTTCTTGTATAAAAGCTTCGAATCTACGCTCTTTAAGTTTTTCAAACGTCTTTTTCTCGATCATCACTTCCTGTAATCGGTATCTTGCCTGATCCAGCTGTCTTTGGGCATGATTTACGACCACGGTCTGATCTGCTATTTTTCTTTTCATCAATTCGACTGCCTGTGTCGCATCTTTTAGTTTGATCAGATTCATCTTTCCACTTGAAAGTGCCCTGACTTCTTTTTCATAGGATCCTTTTCGTTTGACCAGCTCTACGAGATGATCCTGTTCGCTTTTCAAACGAACGCTTGCCGCTTGGAAATTTATTTTTTCCTGCTCTTCGAATTTTGTTTTGATATCAAGTATATTTTGAAACTGATATTGAAATTTACTCATAGAATCCTCTAGTTTTCAAAAAGACTTTCTAATAGCTCTATTTCCTCATCAAAAGAAAATTTCTCCATTGTATCCTGTGTTAAGAATTGATTGATGTCATCGATCTTTGCAATTGCATAATCTATACTTGGATTAGAACCTTTCTTATAGGCGCCTATATTGATTAGATCCTCGGCATCCGTAAAGGTCGCCAATACTGTTTTTAGCCTGTTCGATGCTTCTTTATGCTCCTTTGTCACGATCGATGACATGACCCTTGATATACTCTGCAGTATATCGATTGCAGGATAATGATTCTTATGTCCAAGCTTTCTAGAGAGCATGATATGACCATCTAGAATGCTTCTTGCTGTATCTGTGATCGGCTCGTTGAAATCATCTCCATCAACAAGTACCGTATAAAGACCAGTTATTGAACCATGACCTGTATTTCCTGCACGTTCTAGTAACCTTGGCATCTCGGAATAGACACTTGGGGGATATCCTCTTGAGACTGGAGGTTCTCCAGCTGCAAGTCCGATTTCTCTTTGAGCCATGGAAAATCTTGTCAAGGAATCCATCATCAGCAATACATCTTTGCCCTGGTTCCGGAAATACTCTGCAATGGAAGTCGCTGTTTTTGCAGCCTTGTTTCGAATAAGCGCCGGCTTATCAGATGTTGCAACCACAAGCACAGTATTCTTCATTCCTTCCTCACCCAGATCTCTTTCAACGAATTCCTTTACTTCTCTGCCTCGTTCACCAATCAGTGCAATAACGTTAATATCTGCTTTTGTGTTTCTGGCGAACATACCAAGCAGGGTACTTTTCCCTACTCCCGAGCCAGCGAATATTCCTATCCTTTGGCCTTTTCCAACTGTAATCATGGTGTCGACTGCTTTGACTCCTAAGGTGAGAACCTCATCGATCAGTTTCCTGTCCATTGGTTCCGGCGGAGGTGCATCTACGGGATATTCTGTCTGACAGTTCAAATTGCCGCCTTCTAAAGGTCTTCCGAGTCCATCGACCATCATGCCTAGCAGTTCTTCGCCTACCGGTACCAAAAAAGGATGTTCTGTATTTTCTACAATACAGCCAATACCTAGGCCATTTACGCTTTCAAAAGGCATGAGAAGCAGCCGGTTGTTGCGAAATCCTACTACTTCAGAATAGACAAATGTCCGCCTTTCTGAATCCAGATAAATTTTACAGATATCATTTAATTTAGCCTCAGGCCCAAGAGATTCGATTGTCAGACCAACGATTTTCTCAACTTTTCCCAGTCGAGTGAATAAATCTCGATTCGCTGACTGAAGATATTTTTCCAAATTATAGATCACTCGATACCTCTTATACTTAGTGTGCGTAGGTCTCTTATCAGATTTTTCATTTGAATGTCGTATCCGCATTCAAATATTCCTGTCTCTGTTTCGATCAGACATTGGTTTTTTTCAAGATCACTATCGGAGATAATATAAAGCTCCACATCGGATCCAATTCTATTACGAATTGTTTCCTTCTTTTCTTCTAGAAATGCTCTTTGTGAATCATTGACTCTGATCTGGAATTGTCTGCATCCTTTGATATTGGATACGGTATTGTGTACAACGTGCAGGAGCAGCTCCTTTTTATCCTCAAAATGGATTCCGATTGCTTTTTCTAATACTTTTAATATCACATCCAGCATATCCGGCTCAAGCTTTAACAGTGCGACCTGATGCTCTTGTATAAGCTGTTCCCTGATCTTGTCTGTCTCTTGTCTCAAGGACACCATTTCTTGTGTCAGCTTCTGGTCTGCCTCCGATCTAGCTTTTGAGATTCCATCCTCATATCCATTTCTTTCAGCCTGCTCTGTAATTTCCTCTGCCTTTTTTTGTGCCGCTTCTATGATTTCAGCGGCTTTGATCTGTGCATCCCGAAGCAGTTGTTCCTGATATACTGGTCTTGATTCATCCGGAACCTCTGATGCATAGTGATTATAGTGTTTATGGTCTGCTGTATTTCCCACAACAGACATTTTACCTCGCAGCAATTCATCTGAATTGATGATCCGAATGCTGTTCTCCGGTTTGTGGACATGAAGATTTTTATATAGATTAGACAATGATCTCATCACCTCCGCCTCTTGAGATTACGATCTCTGCAGAGTCTTCCAGCTTACGAATGATGCCAACGATCTTCTGTTGTGATTCCTCAACATCTTTCATTCTGACAGGCCCCATGAATTCCATATCTTCCTGTATCATACCTGCAAGCCGTTTGGAGAGATTCTTAAATATTGTATTTTGTACTTCCTCATTTGCACCCTTGAGCGCAAGTGAAAGATCGTTATTATCCACATCACGGAGCACTCTTTGGATCGCACGATCGTCAAGCAGTAAAATATCCTCGAATACGAACATCTTCTTACGGATTTCATCTGCAAGTTCCGGTTCTTCTATTTCGAGGGATTCCATAATATGCTTTTCTGTTCCTCTGTCTACCGTATTTAAAATATTGACGATAGCGTCTACGCCACCTACGATCGTATAGTCCTGATTGATCAGGGATGACAGCTTTCTCTCAAGAATTCGTTCCACTTCCTGAATTACATCTGGTGAAGTTCGATCCATTAACGCAATTCTTTTTGCAACATCAGCCTGTACCTCAGGTGTCAGCGCACTCATGATCACAGCAGCCTGTGTTGCTGGGAGATAGGAAAGTATCATTGCCATCGTCTGTGGGTGCTCATCCTGAATAAAGTTCAACACCTGGGATGGATCTGTTTTCCTGACAAATTCAAAAGGCCTAACCTGAAGTGAAGCTGTAAGCTTCGTTATCACATCCTTCGCTTTGTCGCTGCCCAGTGCTTTTTCAAGTAGCTCCTTGGCGTATCCTATACCGCCTTCTGCAATATACTGCTGAGCGAGGCACACCTGATAGAATTCTTCTAGCACTTCATCTTTGATTTGAGGCGAGACGCTCCTTGTATTTGCGATTTCTAGCGTCAATTCTTCAATTTCTTCTTCCTTTAAATGCTTGAACAGGTCTGCCGAACGCTCTGGTCCCAGAGCAATTAACAGTACTGCTGCTTTTTTACTCCCTTTTAAATCACTCTTCATGGATTCTCCATCACTTCCCTAATTTTCCTATTCTTCTACTAATCCCATTCATCCTGCAGCCAGTTGCGCAGTAATGATGCAGCTGCATCCGGATTTTCTTCCACGAATTTTTCTATCAGTACTCTGGTCTCAGACTTTTCAGCAAAATCGATATCTTCTCTGTTGATACCAGTTGTTTCTTTCGTTGATTCTAGCAATGCCTCTAATGAAACCTCCGGCTCAGTCACTCTTTCTTCTGTCCTCCTCATACTGCGGAATACCACAAATCCTAAAAGTGCAAATATCAATACAGCTAGAACGATCTGCAGATAATCCATAACATTAGCTGATGTAGTTGAAGCATACTTAAAAAAAGGAACATCATATGCAATAATTGTAATATTTGCCTCTGGAACACCGGTTGCGTTTGAAACCATGGTGAATAGCTCTTCGTCCACAGTCGTCTTAACTCTTTCACCGTTGGCAGCTACGAACTGGTCAAATGTCTGGTCGCCTAATGTACCATCAGCGCTCAAGGTCACCTCGTCGTATACTACATATGTCGTGGCAACAACAGAGATCGATGAAGTCGTTAAATCTATTTCCCCAGCTGGAGTGGTTCTTTGTGTGAGTTCTTCATTTGGAAGATAATCTCTGGTCACTTCAGAAACTGTCGAGGATGAATTATCCGCATCTTCAACAACATAGGTCGTTGTATCGTTGTTACTATCTGTCCCGGGTACTCCGCCCGTTCCATTCGTAGTTTCCGATTCGTATGTCGTTTCGCTGTCAAGATATCCTTGCGAAAGTCCATCTTCAACATAGTAGCGATGATCCGTATATTCTTCTGTGTCAAAGCTCATTGCCAGATTGAGTCCAACTTCGACATTATCATAGATATTTGTGCCGAGCATGACGTTCTTTACGTCGCTGCGAACCAAATTTTCCGCTTTGCTTTCGATGGAAAGTCTGGAATTAGCTATTCCAGCATTCGTATCAGAATCTCCGCCCGAAAACAAAACATTTCCATTGGAGTCAATGATCAAAACATTATCTGTTGAGTCATTGCCAACTTCTGTCGCTATGAATTTAGCAATCCCAAATGCCTGATCCTCTGTCATATCCGACGAAAGATGCAAAATAACGCTGGCGTATGTTTCCTGATCCTGCGAAATGATCGTTCCATCATTTTCAGGAATAGAAAGAGAGACCGATGCCTGCTCTACATTTGATATCGACTTTAGTTCCTCGGCGAATTTTTCTTCTAAATAGAGCTGATACTTTTTATTCTTATCCGATTCGGTGGTACTAAAGCTTCCATCAAATACGTTATCAATACTGTAGCCCTGGGTCGGAATATCATTTGAACCAAGAAGTATTGATGCATTTGCTTCATCAGCTGCTTCTACATAAAAAGTCAGACCATCCTGCGATAGCTGATAGGTTATATTATTTTCATCTAGCAGATCCTTTACCGAAGCGGCTTGGGTCGCATCCTGGCTCGTGATTAAAGTCACCAGGTTAGGTTTTGACATTACAAAGGCCAGGATTCCGAGCGCAACAATGATAATCCCAAGAACACTGATCAGGATCGTTTTTTGTTTTGAATTAAAATTTGTCCACCAGCTCTTTACTTTGTCTAAATACGTTTGAATTATTTCCGGCATATATGCTTACCACCTATTTTACATTGACATATTCATAATTTCCTTATATGCATCCAGAATTTTATCCCGGACAGCAACTGTATATTGCAAAGCAACACCAGCCTTTTCCTGTGCAATCGTGAGATCATGGGTATTATCCAGCTCACCAAGTGAAAAGGCGATCTGAGCATTTTCAGCCTGCTGTTGTAACTGATTTGTTTCTTTTAGCGCCGAAAGGGCGCCAAAAAGCACAGAGTCAAAACTTTCCTCCTGCGAACCCGAGCCTGCGATCTGTTTTGAACTCTGCGCTTCTTCTAATGCATTTGTAATATAGGTTGAAGAAATATTTGTTAATGATGCAATATTCATAGCTTTACTCCCCCCCTTTTAATTTGATTTCACGATTACTTTATTTTCCAATTGAAAGTCCTGCCTGTGCGATTGCTTTTGAAGTATTAAATGCGGTCACGTTTGCCTCATATGCTCTGCTTGCATCAATTAAGTTCGTCATTTCTGTTACGATATTTACATTTGGATATTCTACATATCCATTCTCATCCGCATCTGGATGGGATGGATCATACTTTAATACCATTTCTGTTTCTGTATCTTCTTTTACACTTGTCACCTTTACACCATTTCCAAGATAATTACTTCTTGCTCTTGTCAAAGTGTCAGAAAAAGAATCTGATGTCTTTTCAGCGAAGGTGACGATCTTGCGACGGTATGCTGTTCCTTCGCTTGTTCGTGTGGTATTCACATTTGCAACATTTTCTGAAATAATATCTGTGCGGAATCGCTCTGCTGTCATTCCTGAAGCACTGATATTAAATGCCTGAAATAAGCTCATATCGTTCTCCCCTCTATTATTTTATGACAGCTTTCAGACTGGCAAAGCCACCTGATATACTGCTTGTCAGAGCCTGATATCTGATTTGTTCCGATGCAAGTTCAACATTTTCTGAATCTATATCAACATTGTTTCCATCAAGTCTATAGGAATAGGAAGCTGAGTCTGTATAGGTCGATGCATTCAGATTCTCCAGGTCGGCATTCATTGCACTGATTTTTTTATCCAGACTCTGGATACTGCCCTTGCCAAGTTCTTTGCTTAGCAGGCTTTCAAAATCAACGTCAATTCTCTTGTAATTTGGCGTATTGACATTGGAAATATTATTCGTGATCGCTGTCTCTTTCAGCCAGCTCGCATCAGCAGCTTTATTTAATACATTTATATAATCAAATACACCTGATGAAATCATTCTTTATCCTCCTAGTTATACATGTACTCTATAATTATAAAATATTCAGTTCAAAACACAAGAGTTTTTTGTATGAATGTTATAACTTTTTTATGAAGAATGATAAAATTAAAGAAAAAAAGCAGGACTATTGTTGTCCTGCTTTCTGGTTAATGTTTATCATTTTGCTTTTTGATCTTCTTCAATTCATCAAAAACCACGTCATTCAGTACTTTAATATATGTGCCTTTCATCCCGGAGGACCTTGATTCAATCACGCCTGCACTCTCAAATTTCCGAAGTGCATTCACGATGACTGATCTGGTGATTCCGACACGATCAGCAATTTTACTTGCTACGAGTATTCCTTCGTTGCCATCCAGCTCATCAAAAATATGTGTAATAGCTTCCAGCTCCGAAAAGGAAAGCGTATTGATTGCTGATTTTACGATCTGGATCTTTCTGGATTCTTCTGCGTTTTCTTCATTCACAGAACGCATCATCTCAAGTCCTACAACCGTTGTTCCGTATTCACTGAGTATAATATCGTCTATTTCATACTGTGTGTCGCACCGATATATAAATAATGTACCTAATCGCTCCCCTGCGATATCGATCGGTGTAATAATTGCACTATATTTCTTGACATCATCTATAAAACCAAGTGTTTTAAGATTTACGTTTTCTTTCGTAGAAAGAATGCCCAGAAGTCTTTCGTTCAAAAGTGGATCGATGAAGCCCCCGACTTCGTCTACTATGAGTTCCTTAATTTCTTCAATTTCATCGCAGACACTAGTTCCTAGCACCTTGCCCTTCTTACTGATGACAAGGATGTTCGAATCTAGAATCTCTGTTAGAACTGTACAAATATCGTTGAATACTACTTTAGAAGAACTATTGTTATGTAATAGCTTGTTTATCTTCCTTGTTTTATCAAGCAACTGTACACTCATCATTTGCCTCCTATCTAATTCCGACTAAATTTATATGCTAAAAGCAGTCTAGCATATTTATTTGGAATTTTCAAGAATATTTCGATTATTTTCCTATTTATTCTGTTTTTGTTTTCAGATTTTCATTATATCCACATTTTTCATCAGAACAGACATGCTTATTCCCCTTTTCCACCATATAGTTTCCACATTTCGGACAACTTTTTTCAGTAGGTTTCTGCCAGGAAATAAATTCACATTCAGGATAATTTTCACATCCGTAGTATTTTCTGCCCTTCTTTGTCTTTTTAATCACTACTTCTTTCGCGCAGAGCGGACATTTGACTCCGATTTTTTCCAGATATGGTTTTGTGTTCCTGCAGTCCGGAAATCCAGGGCAGGCGAGAAATCTGCCATGGGGTCCATATTTTATCACCATGTTCCTGCCGCATTCTTCACATACGACATCAGTCACCTCATCAGCTATGTCAATTTTTTCCAGCTCTTTTTCTGCCTGTTCCACAGCTTCTGCCAGATCCGGATAAAAGTTACGGATCACCATCTTCCAGTCGATGGCTCCCTCCTCCACTTTATCAAGAAGTGATTCCATGTTGGCGGTAAAATTTTCATCAACGATAGTCGCAAAGGATTCCTTCATTATGTTATTCACGACTTCACCCAGTTCTGTCACGTACAGATTTTTATTTTCTTTTGCCAAATACCTTCTGGCAATCAGTGTTGTGATCGTGGGTGAATAGGTACTGGGTCTTCCGATTCCAAGCTCTTCCATGGATTTTACTAGCGAAGCTTCTGTAAAATGCGCAGGCGGCTGAGTGAAATGCTGCTTTCCTTCCAGTTCCAGCAAGGTAAGGCTGCTATTCAGGTCAATGGAATTCAAAAAAACATTGTTTTGTTCTGCCTCATCATCCCCGCTGGAATAGACAGACAAGAACCCGTCAAATACAATTTTTGCGGCTGAGACCTGAAACTGATATTTTCCGGCTCCAATTTTCACTGAAGTCGTGGAGTAGACTGCCGGACTCATTCTGCTTGCAGTAAATCTTTTCCAGATGAGCTGATACAGACGGAATAAGTCACGCGAAAGTGATTCTTTGATCTGTACCGGACTACGGTTTATATCAGACGGACGAATCGCTTCATGTGCATCCTGAATTTTATTATTTGTCTTCTTTTGATCTGCAGGCTTTGCGGTATACTTGTCCCCATAGTGGTCTGCAATGTATTCCCTTGCACTGTGATCTGCTTCATCTGAAATACGAACAGAATCTGTACGAAGGTATGTGATCAGTCCGACGGTTCCCTGTCCCTTGATGTCCACGCCCTCGTAAAGCTGCTGTGCCAGACGCATTGTCTTTTGAATGCTAAAGTTCAGACTTTTGGATGCTTCCTGCTGAAGGGTACTGGTCGTGAATGGCAGTGGTGCTTTTTTGATTCGTTCTTTATTCTTGACTTCCAGAACTTTATAATCTGCACCTTTTAATTCCTGACTGATCTGCTCCATCTGTTCTTTGGAGTCTATTGCTATTTTACCCTTGCTGTCACCATAGAACTTTGCATTCAGTTTCTTATTTTCACCTTCAATATTTAAATTTGCATCCAGGCTCCAATATTCCACCGGAATAAATGCATTGATATCATCTTCTCTGTCACAGACTATACGCAGTGCCACAGACTGAACTCTTCCTGCACTAAGACCTCTCTTCACTTTTGCCCAAAGCAGAGGACTTATTTTATATCCTACCATTCGATCCAGCATACGCCTGGCCTGCTGTGCATCCACTAACTTCATATCTACTTCTCTTGGCTCTTTCAGCGAATTTTTGACCGCCTGTTGAGTGATTTCATTAAAACTGATTCGATATATATTTTTATCTTCCAGCTTCAACGCCTTTGTGAGGTGCCAAGAAATTGCCTCTCCTTCACGATCAGGGTCAGTTGCCAGATAAATTTTATCAGCTTTTTTCACTTCCTTTCTGAGTTTTGCCAGAATATCTCCCTTTCCTCGAATAGTAATATATTTGGGATCATAATCATGCTCAACGTCTATCCCCAGCGTACTCTTTGGAAGATCCCTGACATGTCCGTTCGATGCTACGACCTCATAATTCTTACCGAGAAATTTTTTAATGGTTTTTACTTTTGCAGGGGATTCCACAATCACCAGATTTTTTACTGCCATATAAAACTCCTTTTACTGACTCATCCGTTACAGATGTTTTATGTTTTTTTGTAACAATTAATAAATGTTTCCTCAATCAATCCCTTTTGAATCAAGATTCCAATGATCTCCGTAACTCTGTAAATTGGGAGTCCGGAATTTTGTACAAGTTCATTTATGGATCTCGAGTATAAATCGAAACAACTATACAACAACAATTCTTCTTTTTCAAGTAAATTTTTAGATACAACCTTGTTTTTTTTGTGTTTATCTGCATTTATACCCATTTCAAGGAGTAATTCTTCAGGGCTTACTAAGATTCCTGCACCCTGTTGAATCAGGCGATTGCAGCCTCTGCTCAAATCATCACTGACTCGTCCTGGAAGTGCATAGATATCTTTTCCCTGCTCTAATGCAAAATCTGCTGTGATAAGAGATCCGCTCTTCTCCCTGGCCTCCATTATAAGCACCAAGTCAGCAAGTGCACTGATGAGTCTGTTCCTCTGAGGAAAGTAACCAGAGACCGGCTTTGCATCCGGATGGTATTCCGATATTAGTGCCCCATGTTCTGGAATGGTTCGAAATAGCTTTTCTGCTTTTTCAGGGTAACAGACATTCACACCGCATCCAAGTACAGCCAGTGTCTTCCCGCCTGCCTTCAACGCACCATAATGAGCTGCTGAGTCGATTCCATATGCCATTCCGCTTACGATCGTCACCCCATTGGCGGCTAGTCTTTCGGCAAATGCTCTCGCCATATTGCCCCCATATTCGGAGCAAGTCCTTGAGCCTACGATTGCTGCACAGTTCGATAGATTTTCTTCGAGAGATCCTTTGACATAGATCCCAAATGGCGAATCTACAATATGAGTTAGTTTCTCCGGATAGTGATCGTGATTCTTGGAAATGAATCGAATACCCGCATTCGTCAGCTTATTGTATTCCCCATCGACATCCCAGGTTGCGGCGCTCTTTAGAATTTTCTCCCTGTCAGACTTGTGAATATTTGGAATTTCTGCAAGCTGTGCCTCTTTCATAGAAAAAACTTCTTTTGTTGACCCTGCATATTGAAGCAGATATCTAATTTTCTTACTCCCGATTCCTGTTATATTATGCATCCAATAATCATATTTCATCCTTCACACTCCCATAATTTTTTATCCATTGTCCGAAAACAGACTGCTTCACTCAGATGCTTCGTTCTTACTTCATTGCTTTCATCCAGATCTGCGATCGTTCTCGCTACCTTTAGTATCTTATGATAACTTCTGGCACTGATTTGACTGGAATGATAAAAGTCTCTAAGAAATTCCTTTTCGAAATGCCCCAGCTGACAGTAATCTTCAATATCCTTCGGGCTGATCTGACTGTTATAAAGTATTTTGGTGTCACGAAACCTATGCATCTGCTTTTTCACCGCATTTGTGACCCTTTCTTGTATTACACAAGATGATTCCTGCTGCATCGAGCGGTCTGTTAATTCTTGAAATGTGAGTCTTTCAGCCTGTACAGAAATATCAATACGATCCAACAGAGGCTGACTGATTCGCCCTAAGTATTTTTTTATGGAATCCTGACTGCACCTGCATTTTTGTCTGTCCGGAAAATATCCACATTTACATGGATTCATTGCTGCAACCAAAATAAAGTCTGCTGGAAATGAAAAACTGCCAGATACACGCACCAGCCTGATACGCTTGTCTTCTAATGGCTGCCTGAGAATTTCAAGGGTTGTCTGTGAAAATTCCGGCAGCTCGTCTAAAAATAATATCCCTTTATGAGCTAGAGATATCTCGCCCGGATTTGGCAAAGACCCTCCCCCTGATAGTCCAAAAGGGGAAATGGTATGATGTGGATCCCGAAATGGTCTAATATGCATATGATCTTCTCTTTCTTGGAACTTCCCACATACACTGTAGATTTTTGCAATCTCAATCTGCTCAGATTTTTCCAAAGGAGGCAGAATCGAAGGTATTCTTTTTGCAATCATGGTCTTTCCACTCCCTGGTGGTCCAACCATCAGTAAATTATGCATTCCTGATACCGCTATTTCACTCGCTCTCTTTAATGCTGCCTGTCCCTGCACATCTGAAAAATCCAAATTACAATCCTGTAGCTGACTTTCTTCTATATTATAATTAACATTTTTACAATTAGTTCTTGCACATTCTTTTGGTTGGGTTTCGGTGCGAAAGCATTCAATCGTTTCCCTTAGACTACTGACCCCCCACAATTCAATTCCTTCTACCTGCAAGCCCTCGGTCAGATTTTCATTTGGAAGGATGCAAAGGCTAAATTCCGCTCTCTTTGCTTCTGAAACTATTGGAAGGATTCCTCTGACCGGTAACACTCTGCCATCTAATCCAAGTTCCCCGATCACTAATACATGTTTCAACTTCTGCATTGGCAGGATTCCTAATGCAGACAATACAGCAACAGCGATTGGCAGATCATACCCTGTACCTGATTTTCTGATATTTGCAGGGAATAGATTGATTGTATATCGTTTTGCAGGCAGCGCAACACCACAGTTCTTTAGTGCAGTTCTGACACGTTCCCTGGCTTCCCTTACTTCAGGCGACAAAACTCCTACCATTTCAAACATAGGAAGTCCATCACTTACATCCGCTTCGACCTGAACAAAAATACACTGCATACCTAAAATAGCAGCAGTTGAAATATTACTATACAATTTTGCTCCTTTATTCTCAAAAAAGGGGATTGTGCACGACTCGTGCAAAGATAAAAGATATAGCACATTCTATCATAGGGAACTGAGAATGACTAGTATTTTTTTATTGGCTGTGATAAAATCCATTATTGAAATCAGCAAGCAAATATGCAGTATAGGAATATTAGGTAGACTATCATGAATCGATCTTTACAAATAACGGTTTCGGAATCGGAAGAAGGACAATCCCTTCTCCATGTATTAAAGGCCCAAGGTTTCACGCGGAGTATTCTAATTCAACTGAAAAAAATCCCGGATCCGTTCTGGTAAATAGAGAATCTGCATATCTGAATGTGAGTTTAAACAAGCAGGATCTGATCCATGTCTTCATTGAGGAAGCATGTGACTTAAAACAGATTCTTCCAGAGCAGATTCCGATATCAGTTCTATATGAGGATGAGGATCTTATCGTAATTGACAAGCCCGCTGGTATGCCGATACATCCTTCTTTAAATCATTCTGAGCAAACACTTGCAAATGCCCTTTTTGGCTATTTCCGTACATGCGACAGTCCCTTTGTATTCCGCTGTGTGAACCGCCTTGATCGGGATACGAGTGGAATCACCATCGTTGCCAAGAATCCTTTAAGCAGTGCAATTTTAAATTCAGATATGAAAAATGGATCCATTTCCAGAACCTACTATGCCATCGTAGAAGGCATCATTGAACTTTATGGCACGATAGATTCCCCCATTGCACGAGTATCTGAATCTCTCATCGAAAGAGAGATCAACGAGAGCCTGGGAGTATCTGCCGTCACACATTTTAGCAGGATAAAAACAGAAAATGAGCTCTCCCTTGTTTCATTAAAACTTGAAACAGGCAGAACTCATCAGATACGCGTTCATATGAAGTCCATTGGACATCCACTGATCGGCGATTTTTTATACAATCCAACATGTCAAAAAATGGAACGTCAGGCACTTCATGCCGGAAAAATATCCTTTTGGCATCCTATCACGAAAGAACTGATCTGTCTTCATGCTCCATGGCCTAAGGATTTTATTATGACAGCAGTATCTGAATAGGGATGTATACATGGTCAACAGAGGCTTTCAGATATTAGCGGATCTTCTCTGTCAGACCGACCTTTTTTTGCACCTTTCGCATGGTTCTGCTTGCATAGTAAGCTGCCTTCTCATCATTTTGTGAAATGACTGAGTCAAGATACGTTTTATCTTTTATCAGTTCTTCATATCTGGACTGGATCGGGATCAGTTCATCTGCTACTGCTTCGCCAACTGCAAGTTTAAATTCTCCATAACCTCTGCCATAAAATTCTTTTTCAATGTCATCATAGGATTTCCCATTGATACAAGAGTAGATTTCCATCAGGTTACTGATTCCCGGCTTATCTTGTGTATATTTAATGACAGAATCCGAATCCGTAACCGCCCTTTTGAATTTACGAATAATCGTATCTTTTGTGTCAAGGAGACGTATCGTAGCATTTTCGTTCTCATCTGATTTTGACATTTTTCTATCCGGTTCCTGCAGGCTCATTATCTTAGCTCCTGCCTCAGCAATATAGGGTTCTGGAACAGTAAATACATCTCCATAGATCGAATTGAACCGCAGGGCAATATCTCTTGCGATTTCCAAATGCTGCTTCTGGTCTTTCCCTACGGGCACGAGGTCTGTCTGATAAAGTAATATATCAGCAGCCATCAGTATGGGATACGTATAGAGACCTGCATTTAAATTATCACCGCCTTTTGCAGCTTTATCTTTGAACTGAGTCATTCGGCTCAGTTCGCCCAGATAGGTATAGCAACCTAGGATCCATGCCAGTTCTGCATGTTCCGAGACATGTGACTGATAATAAATACAGTTTTTTTCAGGATCGAGTCCAGCTGCAACGTACAGTGCATAAAGTGACCTGGCATTTTTGCGGAACTCTGCCGGGTTCTGCCGAACAGTAAGGGAATGCAGATCCATTACTCCGTAAAGGCATTCATATTCTTCATTCAGTGAAACCCAGTTCTTCAGTGCTCCAAGGTAATTCCCCAATGTAAGGGAACCCGTAGCCTGCATTCCACTGTACAAAATTTTCTTGTCGTTTATCATAACCGTCTTTCCTTTCTCTTGATCTCCCGTATGTTTCTCTTTATATACTGGAATGTCTTATCTTCGCCTTCATCAGCAAGTAAATGCAGGAGCTTTTCCAGAAAGGCACGGCTTTCATCATGCATGATATAATGGTGCCTTCCTCTTTCATAATACTCCAGCGCTGAGGAATTTTTATAGTTCTCCCCCATATAATTCTTGCAGGCAGACATTCTGTCGATGAACATTTCAATTACATATTTCTTCGGCATTTTCATGCCTGCGATATGGTCGCTCACCGGATCATAATCAATCCAGTACTCTAAATGATGCTTATTTCTTCCTTTATGGTGAAGCCAGGCTGCTGAATACCCTTTATGAAATCGTTCCGCATTGTTAGGACTCATATTTCCCTGATAATACCTGCATCCAACCAAAAATTCAACTGGAGAATATTTTGATAGATCGTGTTTTAATCCCTGCCAGTAAAGTCCGACAGAAAAACAGCCTCTTCGGACAAGTTTCTTATGATTCAAAATCGTTTTAAAATGCTGCCATGCTTTCATATCCCTGAATCTCCTGCCATGACCATATACTATCTCCCTGTCAGCACCAAAAAGATACCTGCGGGAACTGTAATTTCTTTTGTTGTTATAATTTCTGATGTTACAAAACTCTCTTTTTGACTCGTGTCTATTTCAAGATACCATTGCTTTTTCCCCGGAAGTTTTGGGAGTGCCAGCTTTTTCATTTGATTTGAAAAATTCATTGCCAAGTAGATATAGTCCTTATTTGTAAAACCATATTCACCGCCGAACAGGATTCCAATCGACTGTCTCATTTCAATACCAAATGTGATCCACGCATTTTCTCCATGAAATGACAGATCCGGATATCCACAGCTTTTGGTATCTTTCATCAGATACGGCGTGCTTTGATTCAGAATATCATGTCTTTTTCGGAAGGAGATCAGTTCAGAAGTAAATTGTAAAAGCTGTTTTGATGCTGTTGTCTGTTTCTGATCCACCCATCCAACCAGATTATCCTGACAATAGGCATTGTTATTCCCCTGCTGCGTATTCCCTGACTCATCACCGGAAAAAAGCATCGGAACTCCATGGGAGAAATACAGCATGATCAGAGCATTTTTTATTTTCTGGTATCTGAGCTCAAGGATTCCTCTTTTTTTTGTTTCACCTTCCACGCCGCAGTTCGTACTGAAATTATAATCAGATCCATCCAGATTATATTCACCATTTGCTTCGTTGTGTTTTTGTTCATAGGAAAAGAGATCATACAAAGTAAATCCATTCTGATCCGCTAGATAATTCAGCTTCAGTTCATTAGGAAACATTGCACTTAAAAGTTCCTGCATATTTGTCAGTCCTGTATTCTGCATTTTTCGAACAGGATAAAAAAACTCATCACAATAAGGCAGAAAATGATCATTTTGCAGATGTTGCTGCATAAAAAAAACTGACTCTTTTAAAAATGGATCAGAGAGAATAAGTTCTGCCTCCCTTTCTGTTCCAATCAGATGAAAACCATCGATCTGGTAGGTGAGTTTCCAGTAGCGTAATACATCAATAATCGTAAAAATCGATTCTTCTTTTGAAAAGTCGAACTCCAGGTAGCAGCTGATTCCATGCTGATGCAGCGCCTGTATACATTCTTTAAATTCTTCCACAGGAGAAGTTCCCTGTGTAAACGAGGATTTGGGAGCAAAATAATAACCCTCCCCATAGCCCCACAAATTGATTTTTGGTACACCTTCTCGCTGTTCCAGAACCTTATTCGGAATGATTTCATTAAATTCATAAACAGGCATCAGAAGTATGGCATTGATTCCCAGACCATTTAAATATGGAATTTTTTCTGTTAGTGCCTGAAATGTTCCATGTTTCCCTTTTCCTTTATCGCCCATAGTAAAACCACGAAGATTCAGCTTATACAAGATCGTTTCAGACAGATTGCTGCTATACTCTATTTCTTCCTGCAAATAGTCTTCGATCTGTTCTGGAAAATAGACGGAGCGTAAATCCCTTCTTTCCTCATCTGATGCGAAGGTTTTCGCCCCATTGTAAACTTTGGCACAGGGATCAGGAACGATTACACCATCTATTTCAAAATTATACTCGAATACCATATCCGGTAACTGTCTTAGAATCACACAATTGATCTCACCTGTCAGCCAATTATTTGGAATTTTGATCTTTTTTACCTTAGTTTCGTATATCAAAATCGCACATTCTGCTTTCTTACTTGTCTGAAAACAAAACTCGATTCCTTCTTTTACTGCCCTTACCCCAAGTTGTCTGCTCTGCCCTTTTGCAATCTGATAGACCATTATTACTCCTCTCCGGACTTTTTCAACATTTTTAACTGATTATATCATTTATAGGCACTTTATGTACATCTTTTTCAACTTCATTGACATTTCACGTATTGCTTTTTATAATAAAATCAATTAAGATAAAATTCTTATAAGAGTAACTATTCTGAAAGGAGATTTTCATGCAAAATCCAAATAACGAATTGCCGGAAGATGAGCATATCAACGTTACACTAGAACTTGATGACGGAACGATCGAGGAATGTGAGATAATAACAATATTTGAGGTGAATACACAGGATTATATCGCACTGCTTCCGTTAGATGAGAATGATGACCCGAACGAAGAAGGTATGATCTATCTATATCGCTATTTTGAAGATGAGGAAGGCAATCCTACTCTGGAAAACATTGAAGATGATACTGAGTACGACTTGGTATCTGAGAAGTTCGATGAGCTGCTGGATGAATTTGAGGAAGAGGAATAAGCGATTCCTGATTCCTTTAAGAATCTGGATACTTCCACCCTGTGACCATTGCATTCTTCCACCGCATATAGGTGCAATTCTTTAATTGCCCGTGTCATGCCAACATAGAACATGCGCCGTTCTTCCTCGATTTCGTTTGGAAGGACGGCCTTTTTATATGGAATCGTCTCTTCATTTACATCTACGAGATAGACGTACTGATATTCAAGTCCCTTTGCACTATGGTAGGTAGAGAGGGTCAGTCGATCGGTTTTCAAGTCATTCCCATTCTGATTTTTGTGCATTTGTTCCATCTCTTTTTTAAATCGTTCGATATGTTCGAACCAGTGCTGACAGGTCGTGAACTCCTTCGCATCTTCCGCAAGGGTATTCAGTACTTCAACAAGCTCCTCCTGGTCTAAATTCCTTTCTGAAGCATATTCTTTGCAAAAAACATCATACCCAATGGACTGGCGGATGTAATTCACAGCGGCAAATGGCTTGATCCCTCGAATGAATTGAAGATCTGATTGAAGCTGTTCTATTCGTTCTTCGATCCATGGCTGTTCACTGTAACATGACATCCAGGCTTCGAAAGACACCTCCTTTTCATCCAGGCTGTCCCTTCTGAGATATCTGTTCGGACGATTCATGATCTTCAAAAAATCACTTCGTCTTCTGCTTCCCATTGCGATTCTTATATAGGTCAAAACATCCTCTACGACCCAGTGACTATAAAAATCCGGAATCCGATCCCTGCACTGATATGGAATATTGTATTCCATCAGTTGAGACATCAATAACCGCACCTGCACATTGGTACGATATAGGACTGCGCAGTTTTGCAGATCATGCTTATGCAGAAAAAGATGTTTGATCAAATAGAGATTCTGATCCTTTTGTGACAAAAATACTTTTGCCTCAACGATGCCCTGTTTCCCGTTTACAGAGGAGATCAACTTATCATATCGCTTTTCATTTTGTCCGATTACTTTGTCTGCAGCCTCCGTGATCCTGCTCCCACATCTGTAATTCTCCGTTAAGGCAATGATTTTAAGATCTGAAAAAACCTCTGGCAGCTGCAGCATGATCTCTGGCCTTGCACCTCTGAAATGATAAATAGACTGGTCATCATCTCCTACGGCAAACAAATTATATTCCGGCGCTGCCATCATCTTTAGGATTTTGAACTGCAGATAATTGACATCCTGAAATTCATCGATCAATATATAACGAAACTTATTATGCCATGCCTGCAGAATATCTTTTCTTTTTTCAAAAAGCTCAAAAGTATATACCAGCATATCGTCAAAATCAATTTTGTGCATGGATTTCAAATAGGCTGTATATTCTTGATAGATTCTTCTAAAAATCTCATCTGGACAGGTTTTTGAATAAAAATGCTTTAGGTCGATCTGCTCATTCTTGATGAGACTGATTTGTGCGAACAGCTGCTGGATCATCTCCGCTTCCTCATCGAAATCCAAACGATATTTTGAAATCAGCTCTCTTGCGAACTGATATCGTTCCTCTTCACGTATGATGTTAGATGCATTGAACTGATAGGAATGCTTTAGTATTTTAAAAAAAACAGCATGAAAGGTTCCAAATGTGACCCGGCTCGTATACGCATTCGTATCAAACCTGTTTTGAAAACGTCTCTCCATCTGCAGTGCCGCTGCTTTTGTAAACGTAATGACTAATAGTTCAGCAGGCTTAACTTTCTCATTTTGAATCAGGTGTGCAATACGCTCTGTGATAACAAGGGTCTTTCCAGATCCGGGTCCTGCGAGAACCAGCATTGGTCCTCTCCCATGTCTAGTCGCAGAAAGCTGTTCTTTACTTAGTGTCAAATTCATTCCATGATTTTTCCTTTCTCAGGCAGTATTGAAGTTAAAAAATAAGCAAAGCGATCCTGTATACAATAAAAGAGACCACCCATGCGATCCCTGTCTGCAAAAAAGCTACAAGCAGCATTTCTCTGGTTGAACCCAGTTCACGTTTCATGGACGCAATCGCAGCAACACATGGCGTATAAAGTAGTGTAAAAGTCAAGAAAGCAAGGGCTGAAGGAATCGTAAATATTGTATAAAGCGCTGTGGATAGCTCTGCACTTGTTGTCTGCAGTAAAACACTCATGGTACTGACAACTGCCTCCTTGGCAATAAATCCCGTAATCAGTGCAGTGGACACTCTCCAGTCTGCGAATCCTAGTGGTCTAAAGATCGGTGAAATCAGCTGACCCAGCAATGCAAGTATACTATCCGCACTATTTGTTACTATGTTAAGCCTTGGATCAAAGGACTGCAGGAACCATATGATGATGGAGGCAAGAAAAATAATCGTGAATGCTTTCTGCAAAAAGTCCCGTGCCTTATCCCACATGAGTCTGAACACACTCTTTGCAGAGGGCAGACGATAGTTTGGCAGCTCCATGACAAATGGAATCGAGTTACCTCGAAATTTCGTTCTATTCAGTACCAGCGCAGTGATCACTCCTGTGCAGATTCCAAGCAGATAAAGTCCCATCATAACGATCGGAGCATATTTTGGAAAAAATGCGGCAGCAAAAAGCGCATAGATCGGTATTTTTGCAGAACAACTGATGAATGGAATCAGAAGAATCGTCATTTTTCTGTCACGTTCAGATGACAGTGTACGGCTCGACATGATCGCAGGTACAGAACATCCGAATCCAATCAGCATTGGAACAAAGCTCTTACCGGATAACCCTATCTTTCGGAGCAGCTTATCCATAATGAATGCAATTCTCGCCATATAGCCAGAGTCCTCAAGTATGGATAAGAAAAAGAACAATACAACAATGATCGGAAGAAAACTCAGAACACTTCCTACCCCGGCGAAAATTCCATTAATAACCAGATCGTGTACCACCGGATTGATATCAAAATAGGTCATGACCCCGCTAATCCATTGCGTGAGCCAATCGATAAACAGTGCCAGATAATCGCTTAAGAATGCTCCGATCACATTGAATGTAAGGAAAAAAATAAGCATCATGATCATCAGAAATGCAGGAATGGACAAATATCTGTGAGTCAATAAGCTATCAATCATCACACTTCTTTTATGCTCTTTGCTCTCCTGTGGACGAATCACGGTCTGATCGCATACTTTTTCTATAAATGTATAGCGCATGTCAGCTAACGCCGCATTTCGATCCATTTTAAAGTCCGTCTCCATCTCTTCAATGGAGTGTTCCATCATTTCGAACTCATTTTGACTAAGCTTCAACTCATTTACGATAAGGGTATCCTGCTCGATAATTTTAATGGCAGCAAATCGAGGCGATATCATGAGTTTTTGTGCGTGGTCTTCCACCTGAATCGAAACTGCATGAATACATCTGTGGACAGGACCTTGTTCACAGAAATCTTTTATCTTAGGTAATATTTTGTGTTCAGCGACTTTTAGGATCTCTTTCGTCAGGTCTTCTAGTCCCTCGTCCCTTGCAGCACTGATCGGAATTACCAGAACTCCAAGTAATTCTGCCATTTTTTGAACCTGAATTGAACCTCCATTGTTCCGCACCTCATCCATCATATTGAGCGCTATGACCATGGGAATGTCCATTTCCAGTAACTGCAGAGTCAGATACAGATTCCGTTCTATATTGGTCGCATCCACGATATTAATGATACCGTCTGGTCTGTTTTTTATAATAAAATCACGTGTTACTATTTCTTCCTGGGTGTAAGGCCTTAAGGAATAGATTCCAGGCAGATCCACTATTTCACAGTTCTTATGTCCTCTTAACCGCCCTGTTTTTTGGTCAACTGTAATACCCGGGAAATTACCAACGTGCTGATTTGAGCCTGTCAGCTGGTTGAACAGTGTCGTTTTTCCACTATTTTGATTGCCGGCCAGTGCTAAGATCATTGTGTCACCTCTGTGCTGATTTCAATATTTTGAGCTTCCTCGATTCGCAATGTCAGTGCATAACCTCTGACTCTCAATTCAAGCGGATCACCCATTGGTGCTATCTTTCTCAATACCACTTTTGTTCTGGGGATCAATCCCATATCCAAGAGGCGGCATCGAAGGTCTCCAGCTCCACCGACTGCTATGATTTGTGCCTCCTGACCGATTTTCAGCTGATCCAGCGTCATACTTTTTTCCTCTCTGCTTCCCTTAACTACTTCCCTGATCTCAGGAAAGTTCATCGATTGCTTTAAATATATCTCCAATGACCTTATCTGATATCTGATTTTGTGTCAGAAGCTCCTGCAGTTCATTTTTCTGGGAGATAAGACTCTGATATCCTGCATCCATATTTTCTCTGATTTTTTGTCTTCTGACTATCATTGCATGCTTCACTTCTACCATCTCTCGTTTGTCCATCAATGCTTTTGATTGCCGGATCCAAAAGGTTCTGTCGTACATATGCTGCCCCTCGAGCAGACGCATCAGCTTTTTGATATAATAATCGGAGTCCTCATGAAGTTCTCGGATCTTCTCTCTTTCCTTTGCTTCTTCCTGATATTGGAGCCATATATATTCCAGTTCTTTTGAATTTCGTACGTGATATTTTTCACATACATAATCCACCGCATTTGTTATATTTACATATCTGTATTTTATCTTATTTTCCAACAGCACGGCCTGATTTCGATTGAGTTCAGAAATTTTGATCTCAGCCTCATTCTTGCTCATCTTCCAGTAAAGCAGTGCAGCTGAGAGACCAAATAGAAACAATGAGAGTATAATTGCACCAGTCAGGGACACCCGAGCCGATACAGACACAGCGACAATCGTAAGAACTGTCAAGATCATCATAACAAGTACAACGATCGCAGCTTTTTTCAAAGTCTCCTGCTGCTGCATCAGATTTCTGGCTGTGTATTGATTTCCGACTTTTTCCCCTTCCAGATAGTTGAGATCTTTTTTTACAGTGTTCTGATACTTTTCATGCTCCTTCAGACGACGGATCGCATCCGGAATTTCATCTACTGCAGCATCCATCTGGGAAAA
Source organism: Lachnospiraceae bacterium (assembly GCA_047974745.1). Classification (GTDB taxonomy): domain Bacteria; phylum Bacillota; class Clostridia; order Lachnospirales; family Lachnospiraceae; genus JBKECO01. The sequence goes on along the minus strand of JBKECO010000003.1, from coordinate 50,742 downwards.
TTGGGAATCCAACAGTTTTTTTTCAGATGACTGAAAGGCTGATACTTCTGTTTCGATCTTAAGGAGATGTTCGGCGATCTCTTTTAGATCCTTTAGATCCTCTTCGTTCATCTCTTCTATGCGCTGGACATCTTTTAAATACTCGGTAAGAACACTGTATTCTTGTTTCTGAAGCTGGTAGTCCTTCACCTCATCCTGCATTTGTTCACAGATTTCGATTATCAGCAGCTGATGATCCATCTGCTGCAATGTCTCTTCGTTTTTTCTTCTGAAACGCTTAAATAATTTCATAATCGACCCCTTAGTTTGATTTAGTACAGGATGTTACAGCCTGCTTCTGACTTCTTCGATCATTGCTTCTGATCCTGATTTCATTCTCAAGAACAGCCTGTCTGCCTGCTCTTTTTCCTGAGCATAGCTCGTTGAATCATATATTTTTCTTGTTTCTGCCTGATGCAAAAGTGCTTCTGCTTTCTCTGCGGCCTCCTGGTATTTCGGACGAGGATCCTGCTGGAATGCTTTACAAAAGCAGTGATTTGCCAGATCGAACTGGAATAAGTTCGCATAGGCCGCTCCAAGATTATAGCAGATCTGCGCTTTTAATACACCGTTCGTTTCATGCTCATCCAGCTGATCAATGATCTGCTGATAGGCTTCTATGCTTTGGGAATAAAGCCGTAATTGAAACATGCGATCCGCCTTCAATTTTTGCCTCTGCTCCTTCGTTCTGTGTGAAGCGACCTCTAATGCTGCAGTAATCTCTTTGATTTCAGCAACTGTACAATAACTGTTGCTCTGCAGCAGAGCCCTCACAAATGCAGTGATACCGTGGGGCATGTTCCGAAGCTTTTCTAATTCTTCAGCAAGTCTGACCTCATGGCAATGATTCCTGATCCAGACACATAGATTTTCATCCATGAACTCTGTGTCAAGCAGCTCATGATTCTGCATAATATAATAGGATAACTCTTCTAAGGAATAAATATTCAGGTCCGAATCCGTGAAATGATATGGTACTTGCGCAAGACCTTGATTACATAAGAGCAATTCACTCATAAACTCACCTTTCATCCAGCTGCATACAATAATTCCAGACTCGTAATGTGCCCGGGCAAAGTTCTCCAAAGCCAAGGTCTTTTACAGAAATAACGATCTCCTTCGCCGATTTTGGCACTGCCTCGATCCGAATCCGGGTCATTCGCTCCTGTCGCACCGGAAAATCCGTGAGCTCAAGTGTACGTAATGTCGCATCTTTTTGCTCTGGTGCCTGAATCCACAAATCAAAGGCAGGCTCACCTGATAGTATTACCTCGCAGGCCTTTTGGGATTCGTACCACTTTGAATCTGCAGTGACCAGACGCAGGAATCTTTGTTTTCCCTTTTCTGTGATCCTTAGACTGACATGGACTCCTATTTCATTCACACCGATATAGCTATAGTTCCATTGATTTGGATGCTGGCTCCAGTGAGCAGCATAGCAGGCTCCCTTGCAGAATAAATTCTTTCCTGCGAACACTCTGCGGCCCTTCCCCATATAGGACAAGGATTTGTTCATCCATTCATCATCGAACCAGTCGCCCGTAAGATAGACCGTAGTCACAATATGATTCTCCAGAGTCGTTTTTAAAATATCGTAGAAAATCGTGTCTTTGTCCGAATCCTCAATGGGATATCCCTCACTTGATAATTTGATTTCCTGTGGAATCGAACGACCTGCATGGGAAAGGCGGGTCACTTTGAGACTTTTTCCCAGCTCCTCGTATAGCAGTACATCATGAATCGAAAGGTTGCGAGGCTGCGATAGCGCATAATAGTAAAAACTTTCAATGTGATCCACGAACGTAACACCATTTGGTGCAAATCCTGTCAATTCTATGATCTCTGATAGTAGTTTTATCATCTCCGGCTTACACTCATCCATGGTCACGATCATTTGATCTGGAATTGGAATCCCGGCAAATGATATTGTATGACCCAGAATTTTTCTTAAAAAGCGCTGCAAAACATCCTTTGCTTCCCTATCTTGATCCGAAATATGGACAGATTCTCCACGTAATGCCCTCTCAAAAATATGGTCGATGAAACAGCCCTCATCATGAGTTCCATGAGCAGCTGCTTCATCACCAAAATACCACTTTCCATTTTTTGCATCATAAGCGGCACACAAGGGAATCTTGTAGATCTGGCTTCCATTTATAAGGCTGATCGTTTCTGGTTCTCTCATCCCCTCATGAAAGAAGCTGATCAACATATATTCCATGCTGATATCAATTCCTATGATATTCGAGTTCTTCATACTCACCTGTCCTTATTGAATGATCGAAAACTCACTTTTGCAGATCTCTGATAAGAGAAGCAACTCCAACCACTCTTCCTCTGCCCTGTCAGTATCATGATCATTCTGATATCTGACGATCCGGTCGATCCGATCAAAACAGTCCATAGAATCGGGATCCGGGTCTTTCGCTCTGCTTAGTATTCCCTCTTCTAGGATCGTTTCCTCTTGTCCCTCTTTTTTTATATAGTATTGTATCCCTTCCCCTGAGAACAATAGAAAGTCCTTAAGAAAAATGGTGTAATAGACCTTTTCCATTGGTTCACTGACGAATTCATCTTCTGTGTCTGCTTTTCGATAAAAAAGAGTCAGGCTCGAAGCCTCTCGTGCGTGAAATTCCAGTATTGTATGACCATAGATCTGATATCTGCGCTGCAGATCTTTATCCAAATAGTTAAAAAAGGCAAATTTCATTCCATGACGGATACATTCACTCAGGAACTTCTCTGTATCCGTCTGCGAGAGAACATGTCTCCCGGTTTTGTGGAGGTACTCGCAATGGTATTTCAGCAACGCCACGCGACAGATCAAAAGGAGTCTTGAATTTGAACGATACCATTCATAGAGCTGATCCATGACTTTACTATTTGGTAAAATCCCATCACTGACATAACGGTAAGCGATTTTATTAAAGTAAGCCATTTTTAGCATAGGATGATCCAGAGATTCCATGATCTGTGTATAGACCGGCGGATCTTCATCCAGCTCTGCACCTGTAGACAGCATCTGTATCATGAGCCTTTCCTCAAGAGCGACTCGATTCAGATTTCTTTCCTCCATCTTTTTTAAAACAGCATTCAATTGTATAACAGGTGCCTCCAAAAAGTTTCCAAGATAGGTGAGGATACTATCACTTTGCCTTCCATTGCGAAATGTTCGACCTGACAATTTGACAAGCTCCTCGTCATATTCATATCCAATTTCCTGAATTCGTGCGTCACAGAACCATAACAGCATCTCATTTGGCAGTCTCTCGAAAGCTGCCCTTTTCAAGAACTCTTTCATAGTTCTTGATAGCTTCTGTTCAAAGATAAGCGTACACAGCCCTCTCTTTTCCTCCTCCGTCAGGTGCCGCGGATCTATTTGCCGCAACATCTGTGTCAGATCGGGGAGCATGTTCTTAAACTCTGCGTGACCCAGATATTTCAAAATCAGAGAGACCTTGTATTCCGTTGAAATGGATATGTTATGCAGAATCGAACCTACTGTATCAACATATTCCATGATTCTTTCATCGGATGGGGCATGTCTGTCAAAAAAACAGATCTGATAATTCGTAAGCTCCGGATTGAGACTGAGTGCTTTTTTTAAATATTTTACTGGTGAAATCAGCATCATCAGATCATACTCTACGTCATTTGCATAACGATTACCAAATGCATCTTCAAAAACGATCCTATATTCCTTAGCGACCAGTTGAAAATAGGCAGTACCATGAATCAGGGGATAGGAAAAAGGCTGTAGAAATGACTTCTGATAGAGGATCACCTTAGCCATCTTTGTGTTATTGCAATATATCTTATGAGAAAAGGCCAGTTTTTGGAATTGCTCCATGACCTTTTTATCCTCCAGAAAGCGCGGCATGATTTCATTGTAGAGGACTGCCAGATTATCGTCCAAATTACCAAGTGAAATCTGCTCCAGCGCAAATTCTTCTATATATCTCAGATATTCTGAAAAGAGAATTTTTTCTTCCTTTTGTTTTTGCACCATTCTCGCATACAGGAGTGCTTTTCGTCTGCTGTCCAGCTGTGCATGATACTTAAAATACAGCATGATCGTCTTCGGAAAATCCGTTTTCTCTGTGAATGCGAAATATTGCAGGTACGCTTCATACAGACCTGCGATCCGGACATTGTGTTCAATGCCTCTTTCCAGCCAGATGAAATATTTCTTTAGATTTTGTTGTGATTTAATTAGAATCGAACAAGCAGATGCAACAAGCTCATCTCCGGGCTGTATCCTGTAGCAGCCTTCTAAGAGTTCCATTAAGAGAGGGGAAAAATCCATTTTACCCGGCCCAAGTTCCATAATACGCTCGATGACTTGTTTTGACAGAAATCCCCTTCTTACAGCTCTGATCAAAATAACGACTGTCTCCTGATTGATCTGATGAATCAGATAAGGCTCTTTATCATATAGAAAATAGATCTCGTTTAACAAAAGAACGGAATTTCCACCGTATTCCTTCCGAAATTTCAGGATATATTTCAATTTTTCCGCAGGCGACTCGAGATATGAGTCATGTAAGAACAACCTGCTGTAGAATACATACATATTTTCCTGATGATGAAGATAGATCTCTTCAAATTCGACCGAGACCTTATCTATGTAGATCTTTTCCCGATTCATAAGCGTTGATACATACAGATAATATGCCCATTGCGGGCTCAATCGATCGTCTATATTGTGCTTTGCCTGCTGCAGGCTCTGCTCTGCATCCTGTCTCTGTCCATTCATCAGCAGTGTCTGACTTTTTAATACCTGGTACCATGCGTTTTCCGGAAATAAGATCATCAGTTCATCATAGATCCGAACTGATTCAAATGCCCATTTTGCATGGCCAGGTCTGTTCATTCGATAGGCTTCATAGAGCTCTAAGAGCTTTCCCTCCAGCTCCTGTTTTCTTCTGCTGCTTTTGTGAAGGGTACGATTCGACCTTCTTCTTTTTCGATGGATTTCGAACTGGAATTCAAGTTCCTGTAATGCATCCTCCAGGATGATGGTTCCGTAATTCCAGCCCGGATGCATTTTCTCATGCTCAATACATACCTCCAGATCACAGATATTCCCCATGAAATCTGATTGGCCAAGCTTTTGTTTGCTCGGCGAAAGAAAGTCGGATTCATTTCGAAGCTTGAGGCTCACATATCCCCAGGTGTTCTTGTGCAAACGAAGTTTGATCACAGTATCTTCATCTACATCCGAAAGTTGAAATCTCTGACTCTCAGCAGAAATCACAATTCTCTCTTTTGCGCCTGCAGCTGTAAGAAACTCCTCCATTGCAAGATCTGCGTGCATAGATGATCTTAATAAATCGTAAGCTGCTGCCTGAGCCGCATCCTGTCTTCTCAGCTGTACAAAAAAGGGTTCGGTCAAGAATATCTTTCGAGCCGCCTCCCAATGCTCTCTGGCCAGTTCAGCAAGGTCTGCTGATGTATGGATCGCAGTATCTGATGTTGCTAAAAATGGATTAATGATTGTCACAACAAAAGAAAGGTTATATTCACCCTGCTCACATACTATGTAAAAATCTCCTTTATGAATATCACCTTCCACGAGGCCGACACTATGAAATTGAAATCTGATAGAAACGCCTTCACCTTCAAACAGCGTTTCACTGCATTGCATTCTTTCACTAGTGGAAAAGACAGATCCTTTTACAGGCATCTGATTCGCACTTCTTATGAGAAATTCTCCCTGATAATTCTGGTTTTCTGCCAGTTCTATTTCAATTGCTTCCTCTGGAATCAATAAAACAGATTCAAAACGTTCGAATATCCCCTCCGACAGCTCCTTTATCCGCTCATGCACGACAAACACCCACTTTAACTTTCTTGCTTTTTGACACGATATGATTATAATAGATTATAAACTATTTATATTCTGAATTCAATCATATGCAATGTGTATTTATGATTTCGATAGAAAGGACCCCATATGATAAAGCACAAAGATCATTTCCACGGAAGTGACCTCGAGGAGATCGAAAAAGTATATGGCATAAAAAAAGAGAACATCATCAGTTTTTCCGGCAATGTAAATCCACTCGGTATTTCACCGCTGTTAAAACGAACGCTGACTGAAAAAATTGATGCAATTTCCGTCTATCCAGACAGAGACTACCACTCTTTAAGAAAATGCATCGCTGAGTATACAGGCACTGAGATCGGAAATATCATTGTTGGCAATGGAACCACAGAATTGATCTCGCTTTTCATAAAGATCGAACAGCCCAAAAAAGCTATGATTCTGGGACCGACCTACTCTGAATATGAGAGAGAGATCTCTCTGGGAAATGGAGCAGCTCACTACTATCCATTACAGGAGAAAGAAGATTTTCTTTTGGATGTTGAAGATTTCACACAGCATCTCGATGAATCGATCGATCTTCTTGTCATCTGTAATCCTAATAACCCAACATCTTCTGCCATCAGCAGCGCCCAGATGCGTCTGATTCTCGATGTATGTAAGCAGCTGGACATCTTTGTAATGGTGGATGAGACCTATGTGGAGTTTACGGAGAACTATGAATCCCTGACTGCAATACCCCTTACGAATTTTTATAATAATATCATTATTTTGCGAGGCACCTCCAAGTTCTTTGCGGCACCGGGACTTCGTCTGGGATATGCGATCACCGGCAATCGGGATCTGATCGAGCAGATCAATACCCGAAAGAATCCATGGACCATCAACTCTCTTGCTGCAATTGCAGGTGAATTGATGTTTACCGATTATGAATATATGGAACAGACTCGGGAACTGATCAATTCAGAGCGAAACAGATTACTGGCTTTTTTTAAACAGCGTTCTGATTATCGGGCATTTCCAGCAAAGGCAAATTTCCTTTTGTTAAAAATCCTGCGTGATGATCTTACATCCCATGATCTTTTTGAACGATGCATTCGAGAGGGAATGATGATTCGAGACTGTTCGACCTTCCCATTTTTAAATCAGAAATTTATTCGATTTTGCATATTGAATCCAGATGAGAATAACAAATTGCTGGAAATCTTAACAAAGTGGTGATATAATTCTGATAAATTCATATATTTAAGGAGGAACTCTTATGTTAGGACATTATTTATTATTCAACAGGACGTGTGCCGAGGCCTTATCATTTTATGAAAAAGTCTTTGATACAAAAATCGTAGAAATGGGAAAATATGGTGATATGCCTGCAAATCCTGCTTTTCCAATATCAGAAGAGGATAAGGGTCTGGTACTTCATTCAAGAATCGTGATCGATGGCACCGAATTAATGTGTGCAGATGCATCGAACGGCAGTACTTCATCCGACAATATGTATGTTTCTCTGATGACTCAGGATGCTGAGCTTGTTCAAAAAGCCTGGGATCGGTTAAAAGAGGGTGGTCATATCTATCTTGATCTGTCTCCATCTTTTTTTGCAGTTCTGCATGGATCACTGCAGGATAAATTCGGAATCAACTGGATGTTCACAGCATCAAAATAAAGAAAGAACCTAGTTCGGAATACACTAAATTTCAAAGGTCAGGGTGATGAACACCCTGACCTTTTTTTACTTATTTTTCAAATATTCATCAATACCCTGTGCTGCTGCTTTACCGGCACCCATAGCCAAGATTACAGTAGCGGCTCCAGTAACGGCATCTCCACCGGCAAAAACACCTGTCTTCGTTGTAGCGCCATCTTCTTCGTTTGCTACGATACATCTTCTGCGGTTCGTCTCAAGTCCTACTGTTGTGGCAGAAATCAAAGGATTGGGTGATGTACCCAGTGACATGATCACAGTATCCAGCTCAATGGTGAACTCTGAGTCTTTGACTTCGACCGGTCTTCTTCTGCCGGAATCATCAGCCTCCCCTAGCTCCATTCTAATACAGGTCATACCTTTTACCCATCCATCCTCATCTACGAGGATTTCCACAGGATTGGTCAGAAGATCAAAAATGATTCCTTCTTCCTTTGCATGATGAACTTCTTCCACACGGGCAGGCAGTTCTTCTTCGCTTCGCCGATAGACAACATGCACCTCTGCACCCAAACGAAGTGCTGTTCTAGCCGCATCCATGGCAACATTACCACCGCCAACGACTGCAACTTTATTGCCCTTCATGATTGGTGTGTCATAACCCTCTTTGAATGCTTTCATCAAATTATTTCTAGTCAGAAATTCATTTGCAGAAAATACGCCGTTAGCCTGTTCACCAGGAATTCCCATGAACATTGGCAGTCCTGCTCCTGATCCGATGAAAACTGCTTCAAAATCCTCTTCCTGCATAAGTTCATCTATTGTTGTGGACTTTCCTATCACAACATTGGTCTCTATCGTTACTCCTAAGGACTCTACATTCTCCACTTCTTTTGCAACAACATCCTGCTTTGGAAGACGGAATTCCGGGATCCCATAAGTCAATACACCGCCCGGTTCATGCAATGCTTCAAAAATGGTGACCTCATAGCCCATTTTTGCCAGATCACCTGCACAGGTAAGACCGGCAGGTCCTGAACCGATCACTGCGACCTTGTGGCCATTCATCTGCTTTGCTTTATTCGGTTTGATTTCATGTTCCTTTGCCCAGTCAGCAACAAAACGTTCTAATTTACCAATTGAGACCGGCTCACCCTTGAAGCCGCGGATGCACTTGCCCTCGCACTGGCTCTCCTGTGGACAAACTCGACCGCAGACAGCCGGTAGTGCAGATGATTCACTGATGATCTGATATGCATTTTCAAATTCACCAGTCTTCACGGACTCAATAAATGCAGGAATATCGATGGATACCGGACAGCCTTTAATACAAAGTGCATTCTTACAGTTCAGACATCTCTGGGATTCATCGACTGCCTCTTCCTCGTTATAGCCCAGACAGACTTCTTCGAAATTTCTAGCTCTGACCTGTGGATCCTGTTCCCGTACCGGTACCTTCTTTAATACATCCATTACTCATCACCTCCGCAGTAACCGCATCCTCCGTGATGCTTGTCACCTTCCTGTTCTTTTAAGAGCGCTCTGCCTTCTGCCGATCGATAGATCTGCTGACGCTTCATTGCTTCGTCAAAATTTACAAGATGTCCATCAAATTCAGGTCCATCTACACATGCGAACTTTACTTCATTTCCAACGGTAAGGCGGCATGCACCGCACATTCCTGTACCATCGACCATGATTGGATTCATCGAAACAATGGTCGCTATTTCAAGTTTTTTTGTCAAAAGACAGACAAATTTCATCATGATCATTGGCCCGATCGCAATACAAAGATCATAGGTCATTCCAGAATCTACCAGTGCCTGCAGCTGATTTGTTCCCATTCCATGAAATCCATAGCTTCCGTCATCCGTTGTAACATATAAATTTCCGGCAACCGCTTTCATTTCTTCTTCCAGAATCAGCATCTCTTTCGTCTTGGTTCCCACGATCACATCAGCAGCAACGCCATGTTCATGCAGCCATTTAACCTGTGGATACACCGGTGCCGTTCCAACACCTCCTGCAATGAATAGGATTTTTTTATTTTTCAGCTCTTCGATATCTTCTGATACCAGCTCAGAAGCACAGCCTAACGGTCCTACAAAATCACGAAAGCCGTCACCGACTTCTAGTGTTGCCATTCTCTCTGTGGATGCGCCAAGGGTCTGAAATACAATCGTTATCGTACCTGCAGCTCTGTCATAATCACAGATCGTCAGTGGTACCCGTTCTCCCTCTTCATCCATTTTAACAATGATGAACTGTCCCGGTTCACAGGTCTTTGCTACACGCGGGGCAACGACATCCATTAGGTATATCTTATCCGCAAGTTTTTGCTTTTTCACAACTGGATACATTCTGGTCCTCCTAAAATATCTTTTTATGATCTTTCTTTATGCAAAAGAATATAACAAAATCAAGACGGCATGAAGCGCACCGTCTCGATAATCATACTAAAATTTGTATAAAATTTCAACTAATTTATCATATCTTCGTAGGCAGAAAATTCATAACCTGCTGCCCTGGCCTGATCAATAAAATCACCCAGAACCTCTGCATTTGTCTCGGATACACCATGAAGCAGATAGATCGCTCCCGGATGGAGACTGCTAAGAAGTGTTTCTAATGCTTCACTTTCAACGGGTTGATTTTCAGTGTCATAATCCATATAGGAAAAGCTCCAGAATACAGATCTGTAGTTAAGATTATTCACGACCGCCAGCGACTGTTCGCTGAATATCCCTCCTGGGAATCGGAACAGACACATGTTGTAATTAAAATTCTCAGTCATATAATCATGAAAATTCATAATCTCGTCTGTCTGTTCTGCCAGATTCAAAGATGTAAGACCCTCTTCCGGGTGGGTCGTCGAATGATTGCCGACCGTAATTCCCTGACTTATCATACTGGAAACCATTTCCGGATTTTCTTCTGCATAGCTTTTTGTTACAAAAAACACAGCCGGAACGCCCTTTTGGGCTAATACATTCAGATATTTTGAAGTATATCCTGCTTCCTCCTCAACATCAAATGTCAGATAGATTACTTTAGAGGAAGTATCTCGGATAAAGTCCACCGGATAGTTTTCATATTTTTGTTCATTTGTCAAACAGCTCAAGGGACGATTCGATGAATCCATATTGATTCCATACCCCCACTCGACTGATGTATCTGATCTTGAACTGACATCTTCGATCACTGCATTGGTAATTTGGTACCCCAACTGCTCCACTGTTTCTGAGGAAGACTCAAGGTTCAGAGACTCTGCAGTAGTTAAGGAATCCTCTGTATCCTCGGATATTACTGTTTCTGAGTTCGAATCAGAGTTTTGTGTACTACCCCCGCTAAAATAAGTATCCGAGATCTCACGAACAGCATTTGCGATCGCCTCCGCATATTCAGTAATGTGTTCGTCAAACAGAGCATTATCTGTACTGTCATTCATGAATCCAAGTTCGATCAGTGTCGCAGGCATTGAAGTATTGTCCAGCACATAGTATCCGCCCTCTCCCGACTCACTTCCTTTTTTTACCCCACGATTACGTTGCACTCCTACTGCTACAAGCGCATCATTAATCGTATTAGACAGGGCTGATGTCACCTCAGAAGTAAATTCACTTTCCCAGATCTCTAGACCATAGCCATCCCCTGTATTCCTGTGAAGTGAGATGAAGATATCTGCCTCTGCATTGTTTGCAATGGCAACTCGTTCCTTCAGAGTCACTTTAATATCATCTGTTTCCCGAGTCATCACAACATTGATTCCCATATTCTCAAGTGATTCTTTCAAAAGTAGTCCAAGTACCAGAGTATCGACTGCTTCTTCTCTTCCATTCCCTTCACTGCCTCGATCGATCCCTCCATGCCCAGGATCAATACAAACTGTAAAAACATGATCATCCTCCACCTCGGCAACATTATTTTGATCTGTCTCGGTGGTTTCTGTTACTTCTGTAGTCTGTCCTGAATTAATCAGCTGGTCAAAAATTTTTCCGTCGTTAAGCCATTTATCTAAATATGCAAAAATCAGAATAATTACAGCCATAAGAGCCAGGCACAACAACCAACGTGTCAGAGTCTGAAGTCTGTGTCTGCCTCTGCGTCTCTTGTTGTAGTTGCCAACAGGTGTTTTCTTTTTATCTGTCATACAATTCTCCAATTTGTTCAATCATCTAGACCATTATAGCATAGTTCACTATCAGAAAAAGAGATATAACAAAAAGTTCACAAAAAAATTACAGACAAGGATCTGTCTGTAATTTTCTGTAATTTTAATATCTGTTTTTACTTTGTCAAAAGAATTCGATCCGTTTCAAGAGCTGTACCTGCATTTTCCTTGAACTTCATAAGTAGATCCTCTACCGTCAGCTGATCACGTTCTGCACCGTTGACATCATAGATGATTTTTCCAGAGTCCATCATTAATGTCCTGTTTCCAAGTGACAATGCCTGGTGCATATCATGGGTCACCATAAGACAGGTAATATGGTTCTCCTGGATGACTTTTCTGGTCAGATCCAAGACCTTTTGAGCTGTCGCAGGATCAAGTGCGGCGGTATGTTCATCCAGTAATAATAGTCTCGGCGTCACCATAGTCGCCATCAGCAGTGTCAGTGCCTGTCTCTGACCTCCTGACAAGAGTCCTACCGGCTGCTTTAGTCTGTCTTCCAGACCCATGCCAAGCAGCTCCAATTTTTCCCTGAATTTCTTTTTCTCATTCTGATGCATTCTGCTAAGAGCATTATAATTCTCTTTCGAAGCCTTCATAAAAGCCAGCGACATATTCTCTTCGATGGTCATGCCGGGCGCCGTTCCCTGTAATGGATTCTGAAACAAATGTCCAATTACTTTGCTGCGGCGATGCTCACGTTTGAACGTGATATCTTCATCCCCTAAAATAATCTGTCCCTCATCCACAAAAAATTCACCGGTAATAGCATGAAACAGTGTTGATTTCCCTGCTCCATTACTGCCAACGATCGTGGCAAAATCACCGGAATCTAAGGTCAAAGAAACTTGATCCAGTGCTTTCTTTTGATTCACTGTCTGAGGGTTGAAGGTCTTACTAATTCCATATATCCGTAACATTTTTATTCATCCCTCCTATTTTTTTGCACAGCGATCTGCTTCTGTCTGTAAAATATAAATTTTTCTTTTAAATAGGGAAATGATATTGCCACTGCAACAATGATCGCAGAAACTAATTTCAATGATTCCGCCGGAATATTGAGACGAAGTGCAATCGCAACGATAAAACGGTACAGACAACTGCCCAGAATGACCCCTGACACTCGTCTGACCATACTTCCTTTTCCGATCAGTGTTTCGCCGATAATCAGGCTGGCAAGTGCAATCGTCACCATTCCAGTTCCAAGATTTATATCACTGGATTTTTGGTACTGTGCTAAAAGGCCGCCAGACAATGCAGTCAGTGAACTGGAAACACAAAGTCCCACTGTAATCGTCATTGCTGGGTCAATACTGGAGGCTCGGACCATAAATGGATTATCTCCAGTCGCTCGTATTGACAGACCCAGTCTCGTATTTAAAAAAATACTAAGCAGCAGTCCGATACCAATAACAATCAGTGCTGCCGGTAAAAGCTTATACAAAGACGTGCCGAGAACTCCTTTTGCCATGGAAAAAATGGTTTCATCATTGAACAGGTTCACATTCGAAGCAAATCCCATGACAGCAATATTAATCGTATATAGTCCTGTATTTACAATAATACCTGCCAGAATCGACTGGATCCCCATTCTCGTCTGCAGAAAGGCGGTAATGAAACCGGAACAGACTCCAGCTCCCATTGCTGCGAAAAGAGCCAGAATCGGATGTCCGGAAATCGTTACCATCGCACAGACGGCACATCCAAGTGTAAAACAGCCATCTGTGGACAGGTCAGCGATATTTAATATTGAAAAAGATAAGAACAATGCCAATGCTACCAGTGCATAGATAAAACCCAGTTCCAATGCGCTTTGTGCAATTGACCATGTAAAGATTCCGCTCATAGATAACTATCCTTTGCTTATAACTTACTGAAATTCTTTTGCTGTAACTATTTCATTAACTGATTCTGCCATCGATGCAAACATGCTGTAATCGATTTCGATCTGCTCTGCAATTTCTGTATTCACAGTTGCAATTCCATTGTCAAGTAAAACAACAGGAGTCGCTGCGGGATCTGCACCATTGACGAGAATATCTACTGCCAGATCAGCAGTTGCTGTTCCAAGCTCTACATAGTTGACACCGTAACCACAGAAGGCACCATTTAAAGCGAAGGAATCAGCACCTGCGTAATGTGGTATCTTTGCATCAGCAAATTTTTCATAAATTCCCAGCTCTGCTGTCATTACAGTATTATCTGTAGGTGTAAATACAGCATCCACACCTGCTGCAACAAGAGCATCTGCTGCAAGGGCGATCTCACCATTATTGGTTCCCGTCTTTTCTACGACCTCTACTCCCATTTCTGCGCAGTAAGCCTTAGCCTCCTCTATAGGTGTCGTTGAAGAATCCTGGCTTTTGTCGTATAAAAGTCCAACTTTTTTTATTTCTGGATCTGCTGCGAACATAAGATCCATAATAGCCTTAGTATTCAGTGCATCACTTGTTCCGGTGATATTAGAACCGGGTGCATCCAGTGCGCTCACCAGTCCGCTCCCCACTGGATTTGAAACAGCAGAAAATACGACCGGTATCTGATTATCTTCTGTCGCAGCCTGCATGATCATTGCTGTAGGTGTCGCGATCGGTATAATCACATCGACTTCGTCTGCGATCAGATCTGCTGCGATCTGGTTCAAGGTACTAGAATCAGCCTGACCATTATAGGTATAATCCGTATAGTTGAACTCCACTCCAAGCTCAGCCCCCTTTGCATCGAGTTCTGCCTGAATCGCCGCTAATATCTGATTGAGTGAGGCATCATCAACATACTGAACAAGTCCCACCTTATAAACAGCTGTCTCTGCTGCTCCTGATTCCGTCTCGCTTACAGATTCGCTTTCTTCCACTGCAACGCTTTCACTTTCTACCGTTGTTTCCGCTTCGGATGAGCTCTCCTCAGTGGACACTGTGCCTGATCCACAGCCTGCAAGCAGAGCTGTTGCCAGAAATGCAGTTAACATGATTGACAATACTTTTCTTTTCATAATAATTCCTCCAGATTTCAGTTTATGTAACGGTATCCGCTGGGAGCCAATTCTTTCTTTATGATAATCTTTACGATAAAAAAGTGTCTTCGACACATCAGCTCCCCTGCCCCTCAATCTTGAGGGAGAAACACTTTTTTGCGCCGCCACAGCCGCTAAGCGGCATTCCACCTTATTGTGGCGGTCGCATCCTCGAGGAGCGTTTTTTATATCATAGAAGCACTTTCCTATGATATAAAAAAACCGTCACAAGCTAATGCTTGAGACGGTAATATTTCTATTATCGCGGTACCACTCAAAATTGACGGATGTCCACTTCATTCACATACCAGCATATGCGCCGCATGGGTAACGGGTGCGGTTCCCGGCAACGCCTACTGATACAGAACATGTTCGGATTGCCCTCCAAAGCCCATTCAGTTCACACTCCCTGCCGCATTTCCACCATCTGCAGCTCTCTAAAAGGTCCTTGTCAACTTACTCTTCTTTGTCGTTGGTTTCTTTTATTTGAAAATCGTACTTTTAATTTATTATGTTTTCATAGTTTTGTCAAGACTCAATTATGAGACATATACCAGTTCATCAGCTGGTTTTTCGGTCATAAGGACTGAAACAGGATAAAGAACCGGTCCTTTTCCCTTATATTCCTTTGCGAATTCGATTCTTACTTCTGCTTCAATTTTGATCCATGATCTGTGCGGAATTTGCTTTGAATTCTGGTATTTACACTTAAATCCTAAAAATGTGATATCATCTGCGCAACAGGTCATAACGAACCTGCCCGGCACGAACAGCCCTTTTTTCATTTTGTCAGGATTATATACCAAGGCGGTAAAAGCCACCTTTTTTCTATCATATTTCTTATAGTTCTCCTGACAATCCATGAACCAGACAGCATAATCTCCATCAGAGATCTCGATCCTGTCCTGTGTAATATCAAAGGGCAGCTCTTCCTCGGTAAGATCCAACTCGCCGTTCTCCCGCTCATACACGATCTGTGCGGGTCTGTTAAAGGTCTTGATATTCGATCTGAATTTTCTTTTCGGTGTATTTTCACTGCATCTGTTAAAGATAATGACATCCGCGCTAAAAAGCTGTTCCTGCATCATGGTCTTCATATTCTGCATGTAGGATTCAAAAGTGACAGCGTCGACCGTGGCAAGACTCTGAATTATGATCCAGCCTTCAGGCATATTGGTTTCCATCAGAATATCCATTCCCCAGGTTCCATTGTATTCTATGAACACCTGATCCGGATGATATTGTTCCGCAAGCTGATGCAGTTTTTCTTCTGTAAATTGATCGGACTCGCTGATCATGACAACGGTTGTATGGACTTTGTGCATTTCATCCTCGTCATATTCTATCTCGCCATCTTCGCATACAATCAAAAGCGTATTGGTTCCTTCCCCAAAATTCTGTTCGACCAGTGTCTGACGGATCAATGTCGTTTTACCACTGTCCATAAATCCAGAAAATAAATAAATCGGAATTTCCTGCATTACATTTCCTCCTGTCTTCGACAAATTTCCAGATTCTGTTAGATGCCAAAGAGTGCTGATAATTGTTCTTCCTTCAGCTGCGTACCAATGACACAAAGTCTTCCGGTATAGTCTGGCTGTCCTTCACGAAGTTCAAATTCACCAGGAACCATATCAAAATAGATCCAGCTTCCATCCGTCGTTTCTACAATTCCCTTTGCACGGAGTACGTGCTCAAATTCTTCTGCTTCAACGAGTGTTCTTAAAGTAGCTTCTATTACACTCTTCTCAAATTTATGAGGAGTCTCCATTCCCCAGCTGCTAAAGATCTCATCTGCATGATGTGCATGATCATGATCCTCGCAGCCATCATTGTGCTCATGGTCATGTTCATGGTCTCCTCCGCAGCAGCAGCCATCATTGTGCTCATGGTCATGCTCATGGTCTCCTCCGCAGCAGCAGCCATCATTGTGCTCATGGTCATGCTCATAGTCTCCTCCGCAGCAGCAGCCATCCTCGCCATGTTCATGGTCATGGTCTCCTCCGCAGCAGCAGCCATCCTGTTCGTGGTGATGATGATGGTGATGATGTGCATGTTCTTCGGCCAGCAGCTTCTTTTCCAGGGATTCCTGCCCCTCCATGATCTCCAGCAGCTGATTTCCATCCAGCTGTTCCCAAGGGGTCGTTATAATAATTGCATTCGAATTGATCCTCTTGATCTCTGCTATGCACTCCTCCAGCTTTTTCTGATCGATATCTGCTGTCCTGCTTAGAATGATCGTTGTTGCATGCTCGATCTGGTTCTCAAAAAACTCTCCAAAGGAACGCATCTGTTTTACTGCCTTTTTGGCATTCACGACCACCGCCAGGGAATTCAGTTCCACATCCATTGTTTTTTCAATATCCATCACAGATTTCATTACATCTGACAGCTTCCCTACGCCAGAAGGCTCTATAATGATTCTATCCGGATGATAGGTATCAATGACTTCTCTGAGATTCTTGTCAAAGTCTCCGACCAGTGTACAGCAGATGCAGCCGGAATTCATTTCCGTAATATTGATTCCGGACTCTTTCAAAAATCCTCCATCGATTCCGATTTCTCCAAATTCATTTTCAATCAGAGCTATTTTTTCTTCTTTGAAGGTCTCCTGAATCAATTTTTTTATCAAAGTGGTCTTTCCTGCTCCTAAAAAGCCAGAAATAATGTCTATTTTCATATTGTGATCCTTTCCTATTAAAAATCCGTCGTTGCCCTTTTGATCAAGTCACATGCAAGTACGATATTTTTTTCAACTGTAGTCTCTTTGTTCAAAATTTTAATAACTCTTTCCACTGTATCAAAACACACTTGTCGAACATGATTGTCGACTGATGTGAGTTCCGGCTCGCAACAGGTCGAAAGAGGTGAATTATTATATCCAATAATATCCATATCCTGCGGAATTTTAATTCCTCTTGCAGCCGCATATTTTATAGCTCCGATGGCAAGGGCGTCATTTGTAGCAATGACACAGTCAAAACCAAGACTGGATGCAAGGAGCAGATCCCGAACTGCATGGATATCGTTCTTCACCTTAAGGATCATCTCTTTCCTGTAAGATATTCCTGCATTCTCCAATGCCTCTTTATACCCGGAGAGCTTGTTTCTGGCACTAAAGGACTCTGAATCTGTCAAAAACAAAATATTCCTTCTACCCTTTTGAATACAGGCGCTCGTCACATCCAGAACGGCTTTTTTATCATCATTTACGGAACAATAGATTTGATCTCCCTCTACGCTGCCATTGATCATGAACAGAGGTGTTTGTACTGCTGCCCTTCTTAAATATTCCGTCTCACTGCTTTGGCTTGTTTTTCCTGAATAGGTAGATCCAACCGCGATCAGAGCATCGATTCTTCTGGAAAGCAGAATCTGAACATGGGCTTCTTTTTCACTTTGTGAATATCCACTGCAGCCAAGAATGCAGCCATATCCATATTTATGCAGATACTCTTCCAGATAGGAAACTGCCATTGCCATAAAAATATCTGACACCTCTGGCACTAAGATCCCAATTGCATGCATAGTGTCTGATCCTAATCCTTTGGCAAATGCATTTGGCACGTACCCTACATCCTCAATCGCCGCAAGTACCTTTTGTTTTGTTTTTTCACTGACCTTGTCATTCCCATTTACAACTCTGGAAACCGTAGCAATGGAGACACCGGTCATCTTTGCAATATCATAAATATTCATTAGAACTGTGACATCCTCTGTTTAAATTGATCTACTTTCTATCTTTTGTAGTATACGTTGCTTTCCCTGCAAAATCAATCTTTTTACCTTTTCTGTCAGATCATCTACCAGTCACTGGAGGAATGTATGTGATAAAGTTTCTCGTAAGCACCTTTTCTTGCAAGCAGTTCATCATGTGTTCCTTCTTCTTCTATTCCATTTTCAGTCAGCACCAGTATACGTTTTGCATTTCGAATCGTTGTCAGCCGATGAGCGATCACAAAGGTCGTTCTGTTTTTTGCAAGTCGTTCTAATGACTCTTGTACAACTTTTTCGCTCTCATTGTCCAGTGCCGATGTTGCCTCATCAAAGATCAGGATCGGTGGATTTTTCAGAAACACGCGAGCTATAGATAGCCGCTGTTTTTGTCCGCCAGAGAGTTTGATTCCTCTTTGACCGATATCCGTATCATAGCCATCTGGGAGATTCATGATAAAATCATGTGCATTAGCGCTTTTAGCTGCTTCTACAACCTCTTCCCATTCTGCATCCGGTTTGCCATAGCGGATATTGTCATATACTGAGCCTACAAAAAGATACACATCCTGCTGAACGATTCCAATATTATCCCTCAGATTTTTTAACTGCAGATCTCTCACATCATAGCCATCGATGGTAATGCTGCCCTCTGTTACATCATAAAATCGGGGTATCAGACTGCAGAGTGTACTTTTTCCAGCTCCGGAAGATCCTACCAAAGCAATGTACTCACCTGCGTTCACATGTAGATTTACACTTCGTAGTACTTCATTCCCATTTTCATCATATTGAAAAGAAACATCATTAAAATCTATAACACCTTGTAGATTTGAAACAGACTGTGCTTTTTCTTTTTCCTGAATATCTGGTTCTATTGCAAGTATTTCAAGAAATCGTTCGAAGCCTGAATATCCATTCTGAAATTGTTCGGTAAAATCTATCAGTGTTTTCACAGGGTCAGTCAGTATGCCGATATAAAGAAGAAATGTGATCAGATCCGTTACTGCGATCGTTCCGTTGGTGATGAACACAGCTCCAGTTGCAAGAACAAGTACTGTTATCAGCTGCGAAAAAGATCCCAGACCAGCATGATAGCCAGACATATATTTATAGCTGTTCTTCTTTGCACTTAGGAATCCGTCATTTCCTTCCTTGAATTTTTCATTTTCGATCCGTTCATTTGCAAAGGACTTCACGACACGAATACCAGACAGATTATCCTCAATCTGCATATTGATATGGGCAATTGTCTCTCTGTTTCTGCGGAATGCTTTTTTCATACGCTTATTGAAATAGATTGCATAAAAACACATGAACGGTATCATTGCAAAAGCTGCAAGTGTGAGCATTGGGCTGATGTTGATCATAATGAAAAATGCACCAATGATCTTGATCAGTGAGATTACAATATTTTCAGGACCATGATGCATCAGCTCGCTGATTTCAAAAAGATCTGTTGTGATCCTGGCCATGAGTGAACCTACTTTTTCATTATCATAAAAAGTAAAGGACAGTTTTTGAAAATGTGCAAATATCTCTGCTCGCATATCATATTCGATCTTTGCACCCATAACGTGTCCGAAATTCGTGATGAAGTATACACAGAATGTGGAGATCAGAATCAGCCCAACCATCAACAGTCCTAACTCTGCAATTTGTCTCATTGCTGCTGAACGCTCCAGATAGATCACAGTATTAGTGATATATCTGACAATCAAAGGAATTGCCAGCGTAATTGCAGATGCTGTGATAGCAAAGAACATATCGGCAAAAAAGATTCCACGATATGGAATATAATAGGACAACATTTTTTTTAAGTTTTTTTTCATTCATTCTCCCAGTCTTATACTAAATTATCGACAAAAAGAATGTGCCTGAAAGCACATTCTCCTGTTCAGTTACATTCTGTCAGGTGCATGAAAACCAAGTAGATCAATACAAAGTTCCAGCACTCCTTTGGTAAGTTCGAGCAGACGTATGTATCCCGACTGTATGGTCAAGTCTTCTTCTGACATTATCTTTGTTTCATGATAAAAGCTGTTAAATGCATTCGCAATCTCATACACATAGGCACAGAGCTTATGGGGTGCTGTTTCCTGATAAGCATTGTCGATGGCAGAACTAAATTTTGTCAATTCGATCATTAAATCTTTCTGGTGCTGCGTTTTGGCCGGCCAAATGACAGCACCTTCTGCTGATCTTCCTAATTCCTTATATTTTTCCAGGATAGATTTCATACGCACGATCGTGTATAGGATGTAAGGCCCTGTTTTACCTTCAAATGAATTAAATCGTTCAATATCAAATATGTAATCCTTAGAAGCCTGATTAGACAGATCTCCATATTTAATGGCAGACAGTGCAACGATCTTGGCCGTTTCACAAGCTTCATTCTCATCTACGGTTCGGTTATCTGTGATCTTATTGTACATTTCCTCATCAATAGAGCTTAAGAGATCTTCCAGACGCATGACGCCGCCATCTCGAGTCTTAAAAGGCTTTCCATCTTTCCCATTCATCGTCCCAAATCCCAAAAATTTCAAAATGGTATCCTGGTCTGTAAGTCCCGTTTTTTTTGCACAGCGAAATACCTGCGTAAAATAAAGCTCCTGTCTTTTATCGACGACATAGATTATTTCATCCGGGTGAAATTCCTTCATTCGCCATACGATCGTTGCAAGATCAGTTGTATTATATAGCGACGCTCCATCTGATTTTAAGATCATGCATGGCGGAATCTCATTCGTATCAGACTCCTCTTTCACATCCACAACAAGTGCACCATCACTGATATAGGCAAAACCATCGGCCTTCATCTTCGCTACCATATCCGGGATAAAAGGCTGTGCATCAGACTCACCCTTCCACAAATCAAAGGAGACATCCAGTCTCTGATAATTCTGTTTCAGATCCGTAACAGAAACATCGAGGATATGATGAAGCAATGCCTGGTAACCTGCACGTCCATTTTGCAACTCAAAGGTCGCCTGCATTGCTTCCTCTTTATAGTCACTATCTTCCTTTGATTTTGCACTGGCCGTCGGATAGATCTCTTCAAGCTCTGATATTGTAAAAGGTGCTTCCTCCGGGTAAGGTCCGAAATACGAAGCATCAAAGTATACAAGATCAGGTCTTCGATTCTTGAGTTCTAAAATAATGAGTCCCATCTGCAGACCCCAGTCTCCCAGATGTACATCCCCAATCACTCTATGACCCTTGAATCTTGCGATCCTTTTGATGCTTTCTCCAATGATCGCCGATCTTAAATGTCCCACATGAAGCGGCTTTGCAACATTAGGTCCGCCATAGTCGATAATGATCGTTTTTGGAGATTCCTCCTCTTCACAGCCGAATCGTTGTGTATCTAACTGCATTTCGCACAAATAAGCAGATAAGAATTCTGGCTGTAATTTCATATTCAAAAATCCCGGTTTTACAGATTCCACACTTGAAAAAATTGTGCTTGACTGTAATTCCTTCGCTACTTCATCAGCAATTATGAATGGTGCTTTTTTATATTCCTTTGCAGCTGACATTGCACCATTACACTGAAACTCACAGAGATCCGGTCTGTTGGATAATGTGACTTTGCCATATTTTTCCTGATATCCCAGAGTCACAAACCCCCTGGTTACTTCTTCGGTAATGATATCCAGTATTTTCTTCATAACAAGTTCCTTTCAAAATTGATACAATGATGTATCAGTCTAATTCCCTATTTTATACATCAAATATGCAATTGTCAAAGGGAAAACCTGATTTCAGATAAAATACTTGTCACTTAAGCGAAAAAGTTTTCTGCCAGGCGAAATTCACCTACGATAGTAACACTGCCCGTCATATAGATCGTTCCGTCCTCTTCGATCTCAATGACTAGATCTCCGCCAGGCATATGGACCGTCACCCTGCTTTCCACCAACCCAAGCTTATATGCTGCAGCCGCTGCTGCACAGGCACCTGTTCCAGATGCTAAGGTATATCCGGCACCTCTTTCATAGATCTCAATCGTCAGCTCATTTTTGTTGTCGACTCTGCAGATCTGCAGATTCATTCTATTTGGAAATACCGGTGCATTTTCCACAAAGGGCCCAAGCTCTACTACTTCCTTAGGGCTTACTTTTTCAGTCATGATCACGCAGTTCGGATTTCCGACAGAAAGACATGTCGTGTTATAGAGAGAATCGTGAAAGGTCATTGGTTCATTAATGATCTCATGCTCTGCTCCCGCCATTGGTATTGCACTGCTCATAAAATCAGGCCGGCCCATATTTACACGCATCTGACTTCCTATCATGTCCAGAAATTCAATTTCGACCAGACCGGCTTTTGTTTTTAGTTTGAATTTTTTATCCTTGATATAGCCTTCATCCAAAAGATATTTTGCAAAAATCCGCACTCCATTCCCGCTTCTCTCTGCTTCGCTCCCATCGGGATTAAAGATCAATACCTCGATCTGTCCATCCTGATTAATGGGTCCATATAAAATACCATCAGCACCTACGCCAAAATTTCTCTGACATAGCTTCTGAATATTTCGTTCCTGCAGATGGATATCATTTTTATTCGGATCAAGAACCAGATAATCATTCCCCAGGCCATGATATTTTTTCATAACGATTGTTTTCATATTCATTCCTCCATTCAAATTGTGGTCACAAGCACTTCATACTACCCATTATATTCGCATGATTTTAAATATAAAAGCGCAATTTCTGTTATTTATATTGCAGAAACTGCGCTTTTGATTTACGATAGGAAGATACCAGAACCAAATTGCCACAATACAGGAATCACAGCTAATCTTGTTCATAGCACCAGGAGGACAAAATGAAAGGAACCAGTATTTTTCCAAAAAATCTGGATGAGTATAAAAAAACTGGATATCTGCATGAAGATTTTCGACTGTTCCATCTCAAGGATAAGTCCTCAGGTAATATTGATACGCATTTTCACGATTTCCATAAAATCATTATCCCAATTAGTGGAGATGTTAAATATCAGATCGAAGGAAAGACTTATACACTGCATCCTCTGGATATTATTCTGGTCAGCAGATTCGATCTTCATAAGCCACTGATATCTGAATTAGAGAGTTATGAACGCATTGTGATCTGGATACAGAATCACTTTATCGAATCTGATCGTTCATCGAAAGAAAACTTAGCAAAGTGCTTTGTCAATGCCACAAAACGAGGATATCATCTGGTCACTCCTGATTATACCATGCAGGACAAGATCAGGCTTTTGATCGAACAGATCGAAAGTTCCCTGTCATCCGATTCCTTTGGAAGCTCGCTTCTGGCAACTACTTATTTTCAACAACTGCTGATCTTTATTAATCGACTTGCCATGGATCAGGAATATAAGGTGGATTTAAAAAAGATGAATTACGATCACCAGATCGAAGAGATCCTACGATATCTCAATCAGAATCTCTCTTCTCCGCTTTGTATTGATTTTCTTGCAGATAAGTACTATATCAGCAAGTATCATCTTATGCACAAATTCAAAAAGGAAACTGGCTACACAGTGCACCGATATATCGAAGAAAAAAGACTAGTCTGGGCATGTTCACTGATACGCAGCGGTGTTCCTGTAATAAAAGCATCCAGGGAATGTGGTTTCGCTGATTATTCCACATTTTTACGTTCCTTTCACAAAAAATATAATGCCTCTCCCACCAAATATTTTGAGTCATAACTTATTCCGTGAAGTCATGTCCTTTTTCCCATTTATCGGCTATGGCAATAATTTGATCAGCAAGCTTGGCAAGGTCTTTGTTTGGATATCCCTGTGATCTTTCTATAACGCCCTGCAGTCTTTCACTGGCTGCTGTGAGTCGAGCATATACATTGGATACAGACCGATTTGTATTCTTTGATCTTTTTGCAACGAATTCTCGTGTTCCTTCTCTCACAATCTCCCCTGTCTCAAGGTCATAACAATCTCCACTGTATGGCGCGATCGCCTGTACTCCAAGCTCGGTTCTCAAATGCTCTGCAAAATGATCTGTTACATGATCCTCACCGTGTACGATGAAATACTTATCCGGTCTTTTTGTAAAAGCGGCAGCCCATTCTGTAAGATGATCTTTATCTGCATGCCCACTGATACCGGGCATATTTGTTATCTGTGCCTTTACCGTAATTTCCTCACCGAACAATTTGACCTTTGGAGCACCATTAAGAAGGATATTGCCAAGAGTACCTTCCACCTGATAACCCACGAACAAAACTGTCGATTCAGGTCTCCAGAGGTTATGTTTTAAATGGTGTCGGATCCTGCCAGCTTCACACATTCCTGAAGCAGATATAATGACCACCGGATGATTAATAAAATTAATATTTTTCGATTCTTCTGCTGTAGTCGAAATGAAGAGTCCATCGAAGGAAATGGGGTTAATTCCTTGATTTACGAGATCCTGAGCTTCTTGATCGAAGTACTCACTGATATTCTTTTGAAAAATGTTAGTGGCTGCAGCAGATAACGGGCTGTCCACATATACCTCAAAATCTGGAAATTCCGGTAATAATTTCTCAGTCTTGATCTTGCGCAGAAAATACAGCATTTCCTGGGTACGTCCAACAGAAAAGGCTGGAATTACCACGTTTCCACCTCGAAGGAAGCTTGTTCTAATCACATTCATCAGCATCTGAGCATAATCAGCAGCTGCGGGATGATTCCTGTCACCATAAGTCGATTCCATCACCACGTAATCTGCATCCGAAATAAATTCAGGTTCGCGAATCAAAGGCTTGCCAATATGACCGATGTCACCAGAAAATACTATTTTTTTCTCGACTTCTTCTTCCTTCATCCAGATCTCTATACTCGATGACCCCAGCAGATGGCCTGCATCGACAAATCGAATTCTGATTCTGTCGTTCACATCAATAACACTGTGGTAATTACATGGTATGAACAATTCAAGAACTGCCAATGCATCCTCCATGGTATAAAGTGGCTCGACCACTTCATTCCCGGATCTTTTTGCTTTCCTGTTCTTCCATTCCGCTTCAAACATTTGGATATGAGCACTATCCTTTAGCATAATATCACATAGTTGGCAGGTCGCTTTTGTAGCATAGACCTTGCCCCGAAAACCGTGACTATATAATAGTGGCAGCAGACCAGAATGATCGATATGCGCATGGGTGATAAAAACGTAATCAATTTTGGATGCTGTGACTGGTATCTCCTGATTGACATAGAGATCCGGGCCTTGTTCCATACCACAGTCCACGAGAACATGTGTATCCTGTGTCTGCAAATAATGACAACTGCCTGTTACTTCATGATTTGCTCCTAAAAAATTTAATAGCATCTGAGCCAACCCCTTTCTGCATGTAAATATGTCTAATTTTTTTGTGATTTCTCTCTTTATTATATCATAAACGCCAAAAAAACCGCCAGAATTATTTCAGCGGTTCTATTGGATCCTACTGCTTCCTTCGCAAAACAGTTTATTTTTTTGTATTTTTCAAAAATTCAGGTATCTTGATATCCTTTGACGGAACGCTGCTTTCCGGCTTTGCTGGTTTGCGTATTCCATTGTAATTCATAGGTTTCACACTTGGTGCTGAGGAATCCATTCCAGTCATAACACTAGACTGGGGCATGGTGCGTGTAACCGGTGTTGTTGCACTATACTTAAGACCACTTAGTACTTTTGAAGCAGAAACATCTTCGAGTCCCGTTGCAATGACAGTGATGGTAGCTTCATCATTCATTGTCTCATCGAACTTCGCACCAAAGATAATATTTGCATCATCACCTGCCAGATCTTGTACATAGCTTGCAGCATCATGTGCATCTATCAGTGAAATATCTCCGGAAATATTGATTATGACATGGGACGCCCCATTGATCGTGGTCTCCAAAAGCGGACTGGCAACTGCCATTTTAACAGCTTCAATTGCTTTATCATCACCTTTTGAACTGCCGATACCAATATGAGCCATACCCTTATTGGACATGACTGTCTGAACATCTGCAAAGTCGAGATTGATCAGAGCCGGTACGTTGATCAGATCAGTGATTCCCTGTACGGCCTGCTGCAGCACCTCATCAGCCTTCTTTAATGCATCTGGCATACTTGTTCTTCTGTCTACGATTTCCAAAAGCTTATCATTCGGTATTACGATCAACGTATCTACACTTGCTTTGAGCCGGTCAATTCCTGTCGTTGCATTAACCATACGTGTCTTAGCTTCGAATTTAAATGGTTTTGTAACGACACCTACTGTCAGGATTCCCTGGTCTTTTGCAATTTTTGCAACGATGGGTGCAGCACCTGTTCCCGTACCGCCACCCATGCCACAGGTCACAAAAACCATATCTGCACCTTTGACGATGGATGCCAGTTCTTCAACACTTTCTTCTGCAGCTTTCTCTCCGATTTCAGGCTGAGCTCCTGCTCCAAGACCTTTTGTCAGCTTCTCTCCGATCTGAATCAGAATGGGTGCCTTACATAACTGCAAAGCCTGTTTATCGGTATTGACTCCTACGAACTCGACGCCACCGATATTTTCATCGATCATTCTATTTACAGCATTGTTACCTGCTCCACCAACTCCGATGACAATGATTTTTGCACTAGAATCCGCTTCCGTTGTTTTAATTTCAAGCAAGATCGTTCCTCCTTTTTACAAAACCCTCAATTTGCAATATATTATACGACAATACACAAGATATTGATATCCTTAACATTCTATACACTATAATATAGTTTTTTTTTCAATTAAGCAACAAGTATTTCGAAAAAGCAGTAAAAATAAAACTATTTTACTCAGATTTTTCAAAAATGATGTCTGTTGAGTTTTCTGACCAGTTCTCAACATGCAAAGTACCCTTCATTCCCTCGAGTTTTGGCATGATTGAAGCGACACGGACAATTTTCTCTGTCATATCCGAATCTGTGCCAAGTTCCACAACAATATCTTCATATTTAAGCAAAACTTCATTCGAATCGCCAAAAACGATAGTTCCGGGGAGAATGTCATACTTTTTAAGAGATTGGGTGACAGAAAGCAAAATCCGAAGTGCACTGCTGTTATTAAAATCCAGCTTTTCCTGAAGTACGATTTCATCTGCTGTTAAACCTTCGATCCTGGGAATTCCCTCGATCACATCTTCTGATGTTTCAATAACAAAGCCATCCTTATCAAAATAAGCATTTCTATCAATGGAAGGAACATAGAGATATCCGATCATTCCTTTTTCGTAGACCGTTACGGAAAGAGTGTCCTGATCCTTCATGCTCACTTCTATGCTGTCAACAAAAGGCAGATCCTCCATCTTCCTGAATCGAAATTTCATGATAACGTAGATCGTGCTCCAGGAATACTCATCATCCAGAACGAGACTCTCGATCTTATCATCTGTATATAGTACATTTCCCTCAACCTCTACATCCTTCACTACGAAGAACTTCCAAAGCAGCAGCCATATTATTACTGCAAGCAGACAAAGGATCAATAGCGTTGTCAGTATGATTTTTCTTTTTCTTTTTTTTCTATACTTCTCTCTTACCTTCATAAATATACGATTCCTATCAGATCACTTCAAGTTTAATGCCCCTGGAAACATTTAAGGCAATTCCCATTTCTGCCAACAGGATCGCCACAGAGGTCCCTCCATAGCTGATAAATGGCAATGTGATACCTGTATTGGGGATTGTGTTTGTAACAACAGCTATATTTAAGATCACCTGAATAGCAATGTGCGCCATGATTCCGGTAACGATCAATGCGCCAAAAAGGTCTGGTGCATTATTTGCTATGATCATAAATCTCCAGATCATTAGCAAGAATAAAATGATTACACAGATAGCTCCAAAAATTCCTAATTCTTCGCAGATAATTGAAAAAATCATATCATTTTGTGCCTCTGGAAGAAATCCAAGCTTTTGAATACTCTCTCCAAGTCCTTTACCAAATAATCCTCCGGATCCGATTGCATATAAGCCCTGCAATGTCTGATAGCCTTTCTCATAAGCTTCCGGATTCAGCCATATCATGATTCGCTCAGCCCTGTACTGCTCTACATAGATGAATAAAATTCCAAGTACTGAAACTGCTGCAGCAAGTAAAAAAAACTGAAGTGTTTTGGGACTCGCTACAAAAACCATACAGACTGCAATTCCCATTATGATGATACCAGTACTCAGGTTAGAATAAGCAACCATTACTACTATTGGTAAAATAATCAGAAGTACTTTGATAACTGTAGAAAATCTTCCCATTGATTTTGGGATCTTGTATATAATTGCTGCGATCACAAGAATCATACCAACTTTTGCGATCTCTGATGGCTGAAATGAAATTGGTCCAAGCTTCAGCCACCTGGCAGAGCCATTATAGCTTTGGCCTGCAAATAAAACAAGTGCACAGAGAACGAAAGAAATGGCATAAATCAAAATACTTAATTTGCGATACAATTTATAGGGTATAAAAGAGGTGATTAAAAGTGCAGCAAATCCAATTGCCACTGCAGCCAGCTGCTTTTTCAGATAAAAAGCAGAGTCTCCAAAGCGAATCTGTGCACTATAGGAGCTGGTGCTATACAGCATGACCAGACCAAAGCCTACCAGAAATATGATTATGAATAAAAGATTATAGTCAAAATATCTGACCGGTCTCTTTTTCTTTACTTTTTGCATACGTTTATTCCTTTAGTCGATGAACCAGTTCCTTAAATCGATTTCCCCGCTCTTCGTAATTCGTAAACATGCCCCAGCTTGCACAGGCAGGCGACAACAGAACTGCATCGCCCTTGTCAGCCTCCTGAAAACTCATCTCTACAGCTTCCTCCAGTGAATCAGCCATTATGATTGATGTGAATCCTTCTTTCTGTGCCACTTCTGCGATTTTATATCTTGTCTGCCCTATTAAAATAAGTTTTTTGACTTTGCCTGCAAAGGCTAAAATCCATTCGGTGTACTCGGAATTTTTGTCATAACCGCCTCCGATTAAAATCGTCGGACGGGTCATAGCCTGGATTCCTTTGATCGCTGCATCCGGATTTGTACCCTTGGAGTCATTGTAGTATCTGACCTCATTTACTTCCTTTACAAATTCGATCCTGTGCTCGACGGATTCGAACCGCTTTAATACATCACGTATGACAGCCACTGGAACTCCGATGCCAAGTGCCATGGAGGCCGCTGCCATTGCATTCTCCACATTATGCTTTCCCAGTATCTGAAGATCATCCACGTGACAGAGTTCATCCTCGATTCCCTGTCGCTTGATTTTTATTATTTTTCCATCCAAATACATGCCTTCTTCCAGCTTTCTTTCACTGGAAAAGTACCAGATTTTAGGCTTGACACGCATCGCCATATCCCGAAGGATCTCATCTTCATAATTCAAAACACAAAGATCCTGTTTGCTCTGATTCATGGTAACTCGTTCTTTTGCCTGAATATAACCTTCCATTGTATGATGTCGGTCCAGATGATCCGGTGTGATATTCAACAATGCTGAAACGTTCGGTTTGAAATCTATTACCGTCTCTAGCTGAAAACTGCTGATTTCTACAGCAGTGACCGTATCTGGAGTCGTTTTATCACACATGCTTGTGTATGGAATTCCGATATTGCCCACGATCATAACATCTGGAAAATGGGTCTTTAATATCGCACCCAGCAGAGCAGTCGTCGTGGTCTTGCCATTGGTACCGGTCACGGCAAGTATTTTTCCTTTTGAAAAACGATATGCCAGTTCTATTTCCCCCCAGACCACTATACCAAAATCACGAAACAGCTGTAGTATTGGCAGATCTGTGGGAATCCCCGGACTCACGACTACAATATCGAATTCATGGATCCGTTCTTTCGGAAAATCACCTGTCAGGAACTCAATGTTTTTTAAGGCTGGTTCTCTTTGCTTTACCGCTTCCACATCCAGTTCATGATTACTGTCATAGACCACGGTACTGATATGATGTCTTTGTAAAAGGTCTGCAGAAGCAATCCCACTTTTTCCTGTGCCGAATACCAGAAAATGCTTATCCATCCAGTTCAATACTTCTCACCCTCTTCCTTCTCTCGAACCTGTGATTCGATCAATATCCTAGTCCCATCAGACTCACCAGTGCAAGCAGCGCTGTAATGATCGTAAAAACCGTAACTACTTTAACTTCTGACCAGCCACCAAGTTCAAAATGATGATGGATCGGAGCCATACGAAAAATACGTTTGCCCTTTGTGATTTTGAAATAGGACACCTGAAGCATTACCGAAAGTACTTCAACGAGATAGATCAGACCGATCAGCGGAACGAACAGGGGCAGCTTCATCATATAAACGGATGCCGCTACAAATCCACCCAATGCCAGAGATCCTGTATCCCCCATGAATACTTTAGCCGGATATGTATTATATAGTAAAAATCCAAGCAGTGCACCAGCCACAGCAGCTGCAATCGGCTCAATACCACTTTTTGTCAGAATCGATGTGATCGCAAGAAACACAGCAACAACAATCGTAACACTGCTTGCGAGACCATCTACTCCGTCTGTAAAATTCACTCCATTGACAATTCCGATTACAACAATATAAAAAAGTAAAACACCAAGAAATCCAAGATTGATCACTTTTCCATTCATAAATGGTACGATCATCGTCAGATCAACATTTGGACTGATAAAAATGTAAAGTAAAAATCCTGTTGATGCTCCCAGCTGAAGGATCATTTTCTGCCAGGCTAAAAGACCATCCGATCTTTTCAGTACGACTTTAAGATAATCATCGAGGAAACCAATGATACCAAATGCAAATGTCATGCAGATCACAGGAATCGTATTTGGGTAACGCACTACAAAAAACATGGTTCCGGCTAAAATTCCTGCCAGAATCATTATCCCTCCCATTGTTGGTGTTCCTGTTTTGACTTGGTGAGATTTAAGCTCTTCCCGTTCTGTCTGTCCTGCTTTTAACCGGATCAGGAATGGGATTACGAATAGTCCTGAGATGGATGTAATAAAAAAGGCAAATAATGCAGCCATGCCAACATGAAAAAACATAAATAGATTCCTCTTCCCCTAAATTTATTTCTATTCAGTATACGATATTTCAAACATATACGCAATCAATGGACAACTATTCTTCGTCGAATATGCCGCCTTCGTTTATTTCTGCATCCAAATCTGCACTTTCACCATCTGTTGCAGCATCCTCACCAGCTGTTCCATCTGCTGTTCCATCTGTTGTTTCATCTGTTGTTTGTGATGCAGATGCTTCGTCTGTATCAGTAGTTCCATCCGCTTGGATCGACTCTCCTGTTTCTGCCTTTAATTCTGCATATAGGGCAGCCTGCGCCTCTGTGATCTCTTCATCCTGGTATATATTCATATAAGGTAGTATCTCTTCCAGAATATCTCTTGCAATATTCTGTGCATAGGTACTATGTGCCTGCTCTTCCACATTCGGCTCATCTACCACCACGTAAATAACGAGCTGCGGATTTTCCTGCGGTGCATAGCCAATAAAGGAAACCAGATAGGTACCTGCGCTTCGAGGCAGTTTTTGTGCTGTACCGGTCTTACCGCCCATTGAAAATCCAGGTACCTTTGCAGTCTTTGCTGTACCTTCAGAAACAGTTGCATACAAATATTCTTTTTCCAGTTCGCTAATGCTTTCGGAAACAGTTTTTTTCAAAAGCAAGGGTTCTATTTTGTTGATCAGATTCCCATCTGCATCCTGAATTTCCTTGATCAGATGCGGTTCATAATAATATCCACCGTTGATCAGAGAGGAAAAAGCTGATGCGACCTGTATCATGGTCACATTAAAATTCTGTCCAAAGGAATTCGTAGCAAGGTCAATGGCAGTCATATTTTCTTCAGAATAGAGCAGACCGTTTGTGGAAGCTTCTCCTGGAAGATCGATCCCAGTTTGTTCTCCGAACCCAAAGACGCTCTGATATTTAGAAAAATTCTCCACTCCGATGGAATATGACATCTGCATTAATGCGTCATTACAGGAATCCATAATTGCCTGCTCTATGGTTTCCATTCCATGACCACTTCTGTTCACACAACGGATCTGTGATCCTGAAATCGTCTCACTGCCATCACAATAATAGGACTCACCACCGGATAGTGCTGCAGTTTCCAGACCCGCCGCCACAGTAAATGGCTTTACTGTCGATCCCGGCTCGAATGTAGATGTCACACAATAATTCTGCCAGATCTCATTCAGTCGATCCATCTGCTCCTCGTTACTCATCGCAGCGATTTCTTCTTCTGTTGCAAAAGTAGAAAGATCTCTCGGATCATTCAGATCAAAAAATGGGTAATTTGCCATTGCCAGAACTTCCCCGGTATTGGGGTTCATAACTATGACACCTGTGTTCTTGCTGCCATCCCCATCTACAAAGCCATCTGTATTCCGTTCATTAAAAGCTGCGATTTTTTCCTCTACGACAGATTGTATATTCACATCGATAGTGCCGACGATCGTTGACCCGTCAATTGCCGCTTTCGTTGTTTTTTCAAAGTTGTTATCTGAATTCAGATATCCATAAGTTCTTCCATCCAGACCATTCAGTGTGGAATCATAATAATTTTCTAGTCCGATCGTTCCCACATTACCATCTGAGACAAAGCCAATCACAGAAGCTGCCAGAGACTGATATGGATAGGTTCTCTGGTATTCTTTCTCGAACCAGATTCCATCCGCACTGACGTTGGGATAGTTCTCAATGTCATTCTGCATCAGTATAAAAGGCTGAATAGAATCATATGACAATTCCTTTAGCAGGATTCGATACTGTGAATCCGGATAATCTTCAATGAACTGTCGGATGTCGCTCTCATTTAACTCAGGAAAGCAAGTCATGAGTGCTGTAATGGTCCCGTCTATTTTATCCTTTTGTCTGGATAGAACATAGGTATCAAGTATGATGTTGTAGACATCAATACTTGTTGCCAGGACTGACCCTTTTGTGTCGAGTATGTCACCTCTTTGAAAAGGTATAATTCTACTATCATACTCCTGCTGGGCCAATACAATCTTCTCATACTTGCTTCCGCTCGTATATTCAATATACATTAGTCGTCCGATCAGACCAACCATCATGATCGTGATGACAAGAAACATTAAAATCAGTTTCTTCTGCATTTTTTTCTGAAATTTCTTTGGTGTTGGTTTCCTTTTTTTGCTGGCATTCACATTACGCATTTACTTCTCCGGAATATCTGAAATCTGATCCATATAATCATCGTTGTCTATAGAATAATACACGATTTGATCTGAACTTGCAAACTGCATTCCGTATTCTGTCGTCGCAGCAGTCTTTACATTCTCCAGATCCTGCATAGACTTGATTCTTTTGATTGCTGCATCATTGTCTGCCTTCAGATCAGAAATTTCACTTTCCATGGCTGAAATCGCCCCCAGATTTGAAACGATGCTTGACTGCAGCTGAATATAGGTCACACAGACAAGACATGTCAACGAAAGAGCGATCGTACAAAAGAACACATATCCAAAGTTCATCTGCTTTGCTTTCTCCTGATTCCGCTGAGCTGCCCGCTGATTGATCTTTTTTCTGTGCTGCTCTTCTCTTTCCTTCTGTCTTCTTATCCTTTCTTCCGGTACTAATTCGACCTGATTTGCAGCTGTTCCAGTCATATAGTAATTAGAAGATATCTGTGATCTTCCCCTTGTATTCCTTACATTGTTTTGCACCCTATTCCGTTCCATGTTACTCTCCTCATTATGTTCTCTCAAAAACCCTCAATTTTGCGCTTTTTGATCTGCTGTTTGTTTCCATCTCATCGGGAGATGGCTTGATCGGTTTTTTCGTTATTACTATTCCCTTAGATACCTTGTTGCATATACAGACTGGAAACTCCTTTGGACATGTACAAGGATCCTCATTGCGTTTAAAGCTGGTCTTTACAATTCTGTCCTCAAGTGAATGAAAGGTGATAATACAGAGCCGTCCCCCCGGATTCAGCAGTTCTATCATTTCATCCAGTGTATTTCTCAATACCTCCAGTTCCTGATTCAGCTCAATTCTGATCGCTTGGTAGGTTCGTTTCGATGGATGTCCACCCGTTACCTGTATCTTCATCGGTATTGCACCGCAAATGATTTCATTTAATTCGCCTGTAGTTTTGATTCGACCCTTATTCCTTGCTGCTACAATATGCTTTGCGATATTCTTTGCAAAACGGTCTTCTCCGTAGTCTCGGATAATTCGAAACAATTCCATTTCGCTGTATTCATTAACGATATGCTCTGCTGTCAGTTCCTGTCTTTGATCCATCCGCATATCCAGAGGAGCATCTACACTTTTATAAGTAAAGCCACGCTCTTCGGAATCCAGTTGAAAAGAAGACACTCCCAGATCCAGCAGAATCCCATCCGCTTTTTCAATTCCAAGGTCATTCAACACATTCTTCATATTACTATAGTTACTACGGACGATCTTTACCTGTTCCCGAAATGGGTTCAGTCTCTTTGTTGCAGCAGCTACTGCGTCCGCATCCTGATCAATTCCGATTAGGCATCCATTCTGATCCAGTCTGGATGCAATGGCAAAGGAATGGCCTCCGCCTCCGAGGGTTCCATCAACATAGATTCCGTCTGGTCTTATATTCAGATTTTCGATCACTTCCTCTAACAGGATCGAAATATGTCGAAATTCCATGTCAGCCCTCCTATTGTTTTTAAATGCTCAAGCCTAGTTCAGCCATATGCTCTGCTACTTCATCCATATCATCATAGGTATTTGCAGATGTCCAGACTTCCTTGCTCCAAATCTCAATTCGATTTAGAACACCCACCAGTACAACGTCCTTTTCAAGCTCTGCAAATTCTCTTAGTACAACAGGAAGTAAGATTCTTCCCTGTTTATCCACTTCACAGCTTGCAGCTCCTGCAAAGAAAAATCTTGAAAATTTTCTTGCATCTTTTGTGGTCAACGGTACTGTACGGAATTTTTCTTCAATCGTTTTCCATTCATCGTTTGGATATACAAAAAGACAGCCATCAAGTCCCTTGGTGACTACAAATTCTTCGCCTAGCTGTTCTCTGAACTTCGCTGGGACAATTAGTCTTCCTTTCGGATCAATTGTATGGTTGTATTCACCCATGAACATAACGATCACCCACCATTTTGCACCACTTTTTACCACTTTTTACCACTTTCAATCTATTTTATATGAAAAAAATGTAAAATGCAAGAAAAAAGCATAAAAAAAACGTCATAACCATAAAATTAGGTTTTGGCGATTTTTTCACACTATATATAGTATATTGCAAATTGTCAGACAACAATGAAATCACTTTGTACGTTATCCTTATGCTGTCGAAAGTATCGACTTCACTGTCTGTAGATTCACGGAGACAATATTATAAATATCTGTCTTCACATCATCTGCCCATTCCAGGTACTCCTCATGCTTTCTCAATATGAATGCTTCAATATCTTCTGGTGATGTAAGGTCCAAGAGATTGGCACAATGAAAATCTGCCAATCCTTCCTTCAAATATTTCTTCAGGTCTTTTTTTAAATGCTCCTCATAATCACAGTGATCCTTCAGACTACCTGTATAGCATTCATTATGCGGAAAGGTAAAGTAGTCCGCCAGATAATGAGTCACCTGGCCAAGATCACGAAAAAATCTGAAACTGGATTGTTTTGAATGTTTCTCATCAGAGAGACTGACGATCGCATTTTTAACATCATGGAATGTTCCATTGATTTCATGTCTTCTATATAAAAATGATGGTTTTACATCTGGGAGTACGCTCCCGAAAATAAATGCGAAACGATGCTTTTTTAATTCTATATTGTCTGTATTACTCACGATGTAACAGGCAAGTGAAATATGTGACTTTTTTCTCAATGGTCAACCTCCGAAAAATACACAAAAAGTATGTTGTAACTAACTATCTGTTCTATTTTAACGAGCATATTTCCAAAATACAAGGCATTTCATAGAATGTTAACACTTATTTTACATCCTGTTCTTTTCTTATTTCTTTGGTACGTACTTCCTCGCTGATTTGATCTATGAATTTCTGATAAGAAATTACACCCTCATCCCCCGCAAAACGGCTTCGTACAGATACGGTGTGATCCTCCTCCTCCTGCTGTCCTACGATCAGCATATATGGCAACTTATCAAGTCTCGCTTCCCGAATTTTGAACCCGATCTTTTCAGAACGATGATCTACCGTCACATCGATTCCACTCTTTGCAAGCTCTGATCTGACCATCTCAGCATAATCGCTGTACTTGTCCGATATCGGAAGAATTCGCACCTGTTCCGGGCATAACCATGTCGGAAATTTTCCAGCATACTTTTCGATCAGCCAAGCCAGTGTTCTTTCATAACAGCCCATAGATGTTCTATGCACGATGTAGGGTCTCACCTTATCACCGTTTTGATCAATATAATACATATCAAACTTCTCAGCAATTTCACAATCTAGCTGGATCGTGATCATCGTGTCTTCTTTTCCATATACATTTTTTGCCTGAATGTCGATTTTAGGACCATAGAAGGCAGCTTCTCCATCCGCTTCTGTAAATGAAAGCTCCTTCTCTATCAATACGCTTCTAAGTGATTGCTGTGCTGTATTCCAATAATCATCATCTCCAAGGTACTTATCCCTGTTGTTTGGATCCCATTTTGAAAGGCGATAGGTGACATCACTTTCCAGACCCAGTACACGAAGAACATAATAAGCCAGATCTATACAGCTTTTTAATTCACTTTCCACCTGATCCGGTCGTATCACATTGTGAGCCTCTGTTATTGTGAATTGACGCACTCTTGTAAGACCATGCATTTCACCCGATTCTTCATTTCGAAACAAAGTGGAGGTCTCACTCATTCGATAGGGCAGATCACGATAGGATTTCTGCGAATCTTTATAAACATAGTATTGGAATGGACAGGTCATTGGTCGCAGAGCAAAAACCTCCTTGTCCACTTCTTCATCACCAAGTACGAACATCCCATCCTTATAATGATCCCAATGTCCTGATATTTTATAGAGATCACTTTTTGCCAAAAATGGGGTACGTGTTCTAAGGTATCCCCACTCTCTGTCCTCAAGATCCTCGATCCATCTTTGCAGCTTCATGATCATTTTTGTGCCAGCAGGTTTAAACAGCGGCAGTCCCTGACCGATCACATCAACTGTTGTAAACAGATTCATTTCTCTTCCGAGCTTGTTATGGTCTCTGCGCTTTGCATCCTCAAGACGTTCCAAATGAGCATTCAGATCTTCCTTATTGTTAAAAGCCGTACCATAGATTCTTTGCAGTCTAGCTTTATTGGAATCCCCGCGCCAATATGCCATGGAGGAGGAAATTAGTTTAAATGCCTTCACCTGTTTTGTATTCATTAAATGGGGGCCTGCACAAAGATCTGTAAAATCGTCCTGCTGATAAAAAGATAATTCTGCATCCTCAGGCAGATCCATGATCAATTCTACTTTAAAAGGCTCGTCCTTCTCCTTCATTAAATGAATCGCTTCTTCTCTACTCAATGTAGAACGATTCAACGGAGTACCTTTTTTGATTATTTTTTTCATTTCTGCTTCGATCCGATCCAGATCCTCTCTCGTAAAGGGATCTGTTTCAAAATCATAGTAAAAACCATCCTCAATCGCAGGACCAATCGCAAGCTTTGCGTTCGGATAAAGGGTCTTTACCGCCTCTGCCATAATATGAGCAGTTGTATGTCGAATCACCGGAAGCGCCATTGCATCATTTAAGGTGACAATATTCAGATCACAGTCTGATTCGACCATAGTTCTTACATCCATCAGCTCACCATCCACCTCACCGGCCGCTGCCATTCGCGCAAGCCCGTCACTGATATCTCTGGCAATATCATATATGGACATCCCATTCTCATATTCTTTCATTGAGCCGTCTTTCAATCTGATATTCATAGTTATTCTCCTATATTCATTGGTTGATCTACCCTATATTAATTTCTGTCTTTCCATCCTGTTATTCAAAAAACCCAGATACATCAGAAGATGCATCTGGGACGATACTCATTGGAAGAACAATACCTGTTTGCACATTCAAAAAGAAGGAGCTTTACTTTCCGCAGCAATGCTTATATTTCTTACCGCTTCCGCATGGACATTTATCATTACGTCCCACTTTCTTTTCAACATGTACAGTTCCAGATTTCTTTTGCTCCAAATAGAGAGACTTCTTTGTTTCCTCATCAAAAATGTCATCCCAGACCGGAAGCTCATAGAGCCAGTCTGCTTTTGCATCCACCATATTTTTATATAAGGTCTCCTTGTCAAATCCAAGGCTGACCTGTGTGTCTTCCTCCATGGTATCAATTGGATTCGGTGTGATAAGACTTTCGTTGATTCCATCCAAAAACCCTGTCATTTCCATAATGGAAAGCTCGAATTTGTCAGCCAGTTCTTTTACCGTTCCGGTGACTGTTTCATCCGGATTGACTAGAAGCTTCTCATAAACACCCTTTTCCAAAAGAAAATATCTCTGCCAGAACTTCTGCAGCTCCTGCTTGTTCGTATTTTCGTTATATGCTACTTTCTGCCATTGGTCTAATAATACCATATCTCGTACCATCCTTCTATTACTATATTAATATTATCTGCTTCTGATTTTTAATAACTTCTCGATTATACCAAATTTTTCCAAATATATCAAAATATTTTTCATTTCCTATTTCATTTCCTATTTTAAAATTGCATTCTTTCTTGACGTCCGACTATTGCTTCGCTATTATATTAGTGAAAAACAGAACGAATCCAGGCTTTACTCAAAACGAAAGGATTTTCCATGAAACGGTTACTTGCCCTTATTTCTGCAGTTTTATTGCTCTCTTTATATATTTTCACATTCGTGCTGGCCTTCTCCGGAAGCAGCTATGCATTTGATTCCTTTATGGCCTCCGTCATGATGACCATTCTGATTCCGGTCCTGATCTGGGTCTATACTTCCATGTATCGGTACATAAAAGATAAAAAGCAGAAAAATGAGATGGACATCGATCCCAAAGAATAAGTATAAAAAAGTGTCTTCGACACATCAGCTCCCCCTACCCTCAGTCTTGAGGGAGAAACACTTTTTTGCGCCGCCACAGGCCGCTAAGCGGCATTCCACCCTATTGTGGCGGTCGCATCCTCGAGGAGCGTTTTTTATATCATAGAAGCACTTTCCTATGATATAAAAAAGAGAAGTAGCTCACACCTGCTACTTCTCTTTGTATGTTATTTTAATTTCGACTGACGATAGATTATGTCATTTCTGCCAGGTCCATTCGATATCATCGTGATCGGATAACCGATCCGTTCTTCTACAAATTCAATATAGTTTCGACAATTTTGAGGAAGATCTTCATATTTGCTGATGTTCCTGATATCAGTTTTCCATCCTTTTAGTACTTCGATCACAGGTTTTGCTTTGTCAAGTCTTGCTGTCATCGGAAATTCTGTCGTAAGCTCACCATCGATTTCATATGCAGTGCAAACAGGTATTTCATCCAGATACCCTAATACATCGAGCACCGTAAAAGCAACATCTGTTGTTCCCTGAAGTCTGCAGCCATATTTGCTAGCCACCACATCGAACCAGCCCATTCTTCTTGGGCGTCCCGTCGTCGCTCCATATTCTCCGCCATCACCACCGCGCCGTCTAAGTTCATCCGCCTCTTCCCCAAAAATTTCACTGACGAATGCACCAGCTCCAACTGCAGAGGAATATGCCTTGCATACCGTAATGATTTCCTTGATTTCATAAGGTGGGATTCCTGCACCAACAGCGCCATAAGACGCAAGTGTCGAAGATGATGTTACCATGGGATAGATTCCATGATCAGGGTCTTTTAAAGTGCCAAGCTGTCCTTCTAAGAGAATTTCCTTACCCTCACGAATTGCATCATCAAGATATAATGAGGTGTCGCAGACATAAGGTGCGATCATTTCACGATACTCATGCATTTGCATCAGGAGTTCGGTTTCATCCAATAATGGTTTATGATAAAGATGTTCCAGCATGACATTTTTTAATTCGCAGACTTTTTTTATTTTTTCTATTAGAATAGCATCATCGAATAATTCGCTTACCTGGAAACCGATCTTTGCAAATTTATCTGAGTAAAATGGTGCAATACCAGATTTTGTGGATCCATAGGATTTGCCTGCGAGCCGTTCTTCTTCATAGGTATCGAATAAAATGTGATATGGCATTACGATCTGTGCTCTGTCAGAGACCAATATCTTAGGCATTGGTACATTTCTTTCCGTCAGCGAGTTGATCTCATGGAATAAGACTGGTATATTCAGCGCAACACCATTCCCGATGATGCTCGTGGTATGATCATAAAAAACTCCGGATGGAAGCGAATGAAGTGCGAATTTACCATAATCATTTACAATTGTATGTCCTGCATTTGCTCCGCCCTGAAAACGAACTATGATATCTGCTTTCTCAGCAAGCATGTCTGTAATCTTGCCTTTTCCTTCATCTCCCCAGTTTGCGCCAACTACTGCTTTTACCATTTGTATGCCTCCTTGTATGCTCATCTGACAATATGAATGCCAGAAATCCTCTGACATCATTCTCCATTTTTAAGCAAAAAAATGACAGTGTAAAAACACTGCCTTTAATTACCGTTTTTACTTTTAGATTATACACGAAAATGATGCGTAAGTAAAATCAATGTTTGTAATGATCGGCATAATTCTCATTTATAGAAGCTTTTTTCAAGATCACACTTGTTTTCTCATCTGGAATATTCTATAATTGAGACGATTTTTTATAAAATAAGGGAGTTTTCGTTATGGCAAATTCTAATGTAAAGGATATGACCTCAGGTAATACAATGAGACATATTTTACTTTTCTCTATTCCAGTCGTACTGGGTAATCTATTTCAACAATTTTATAATATGGCAGATACCATCATCGTAGGACGATTCCTGGGAGAAGATGCACTGGCTGCTGTGGGCTCCACCGGAAGTCTGATGTTTCTTGTTCTTGGCTTTGCCATTGGTATCGCACAGGGATTTGGAATCATGGTCTCTCAGGCCTTTGGAGCTCGAGATATGAAACTTCTGAAGCACTATGTGGCACTGTCCATCATGATCGGATTGATCGTGTCAGTTGTTATGTCGATCTTGACGATTACGGCATCCAGGGAACTATTGATCCTGATGAAGACACCGCAAAATATTCTGGATACAGCTAATGAATACATCACGATCATCTATGCCGGCATTCTGGCGACTATGTTCTATAATATTGCTGCTGCAATACTAAGAGGGGTGGGAAATTCAAGAATTCCACTGTATTTTTTGTTCTTTTCTTCCTTACTGAATATCGTACTGGATCTGGTCTTTATCCTTGTGTTCCATATGGGACCTGAGGGTGCAGCTTATGCTACGGTGCTGTCACAGGGGATATCCGCTGTACTTTGCTTCTACTATATGTTTCACCAGTTCGAAATGCTTCGTCCGAAAAAAAGGGACTATTATTTTGATGCCGGAAGTACCAGACGGCTTCTTGTAATCGCACTTCCCATGGCTTTGAACTACTCGATCACCGCTATCGGAACAATGGTTCTCCAGACCGCTGTAAACACCTTCGGATCCAGCGTTGTTGCTGCATATACTGCTGCAAGTAAAGTAGAGATGCTCGTAACTCAGCCGATGCCTGCACTGGCAACTGCAATGGCTACCTATAATGGGCAGAATCTTGGGGCTGCAAAATATCAGAGGATATTTGATGGCATGAAAAAAGCTTTCTTTCTCTGTGTCGCACTGGCTGGAATCTCAGTGGTACTAACACTGTTTCTGGCAGATCCCATTATTCACCTGTTCCTAAAAAATCCTTCGGATGAAATGATGACCTACGCAATGCAATATCTGCAGACCATCTGCTTCTTCTATTTTTGGCTTGTTATGGTATTCTTTTATAGAAATTCTCTTCAGGGACTTGGAATCAGCTTTATGCCAATGATGTCCGGTGTATTTGAGCTTGTCGGAAGATTTCTGGCAGTGGCACTTTTGATCGGACCCTTTGGCTACTGGGCAGTTCGCCTGGCAAGTCCGGTTGCCTGGTTTCTAGCTGCAGTACCCTTGATGTTTACCTATGCCTCCTGGAAAAAGAAAATCATTGCCACACATAAAGATCTATGATGCTTTTAGATCGAGTCCAAAAGACAGGCATCAATTTTCTTGCTGCAGGCCACTGCGATCGCACCTGGTCCTAAATGACATTCAATTACCATGGAAATGGGATTGACCACAATATCATGATTTGGGAATTCACGTTGCACCTCTTCTTTGAACCTGGCTGCCGCTTCTGCGTCAAAGGCATAAGCGATTGCGAGGTTCATCTTCTCTCCGGATTCATCCTGAAATCTAGTCCGGATATCTTTCTTGATCGCATCAATCATCATGGTCTTAGCTTGTTTCACAGTCCTTGCCTTTGCAAATGCATCCAGCTTACCCCCCTGAATCTGTAACACAGGCTTCAGCTTTAAAAAGGATCCAAGTGCCGCAGCTGCCGGTGTGATTCGGCCACCTTTTTTCAAATAGGTCAGGGTGTCGACCATAATATAAATGGAAGACTCCGACTTGTACTCTTCCAGTATTTTCTTGATTTCTGCAGCACTTCTGCCATCACGGATCAGCTGCAGTGCATCCAATATTGCAAAACGCAGTGTAACCGATATTCTATGGTTGTCTACCACAAAGACTCTGTCACTGTAATCGTTAGAAAGCATGATCGAGGTTTCACATGAGCTGCTGAGTCCACTGGACATGGGAATATGCAGAATCTCATCATATTCCTTTAGAATGCCGTCCCATAGATCTGTAACACTTCCCACAAGTGGCATGGATGTTGTGATTTCTCCTCCTTCTGTCAGAAGCTGAAAAAACCTTTCCTGAGACAGATCGACATCTTCATAAAAGATCTCTCCATTAATATAAAAAGGCATTGGCAGTACCGTGATTCCAAGTTCCTTCGCCTGTTTCTGTGTGATTCCGCTATTGCTGTCCGTCACAATCGCAATTCTACTCATTCAGTTTCTCCTTAACTAATTTATACACATCATCAAAATTTTAGCATAAATTCTGTGGTTTATCCACAAAAAATAAGGAGAAGCATGCATTTCTGCAGTTTCTCCTTACATTCAACATCTTATAGGCGTTTGATAAACACCATAAGTTACCATGGTGTAACAGATATTACATCTCTTGCACTTGTGTTC
Organism: Lachnospiraceae bacterium; assembly: GCA_047974745.1. Taxonomy (GTDB): domain Bacteria; phylum Bacillota; class Clostridia; order Lachnospirales; family Lachnospiraceae; genus JBKECO01. The sequence continues at coordinate 7,089 of JBKECO010000003.1, read as the reverse complement.
CAGCAATTAAGTCACCTATATGTCGCTTATCTTTTCTTAACAACCCCATCAATAACATAATAATAGCAAATACCATGCTAACATATGTAAGGGCAAGTGATAACCAATCAAAATTGGAGTACATTCCATGAATTACCCCCATGTGAGCCAAATGCCACGGTAGAAATTTAAAGATATTTCTTAATAGGCTTGATTTAAAGCTTTTGTGATTGTAATACAACCTTAACCTAGCCTTATTTTTTCCAATGCTTCCTTTATTGAAATCCGTAATAGAAAAAAATAAAATAACTGGTAGAACTGAGCATAAAAATACCAATAGTTGTAAGTTTATTTCTTTAAACGCAGGAATTTCACCCAAAACACAATAGTAAAATCCCATACTAAATCCAAGTAAAACAAGCAAATAAGCAATAATATAAATATAGTCGATCATTAATTCCACTAATCTTTGTTTAAAGTTAATATTATTATCACTTATCATTTTATCTCTCCTATGCAATAACTAAAGTTAGGCGTTTGATAAACACCGCAACCCATTGATTTTACTGGGTTTTATTACATGATTTATATAAATTTCCTCTCCAAAGGTGGTAAAATAAAGTTAACAACACCAACAAATCCTACAACCAAAGGAGAAGAAAATTTATGACTACTAACTACCACCAGATTTCTTTAAGTGATACTTTTTCAGACTGTCAGAACATGCTTTTCGATGATTCTCCATCTTTTTTCAACCTACTCGCCAAACATGTGAACCTGGATGACTTCATCCCCTCCGAATTTTATTCCGCTTTTTATCGATCGATTGGACGAACAAGAATCTATTCGCTTCATGCCTTTCTTTCTGCTTTTATTCTTCAAAAGATTTTTTCCATTCCAACCGATGCTTTACTTCTTCTGTTCCTTAATCTTTGCAAAGAGCTTCGCGACTTCTGCGGCTTTTCCAAGGTTCCGGATGCTTCTCTATTGTCTCGCTTTAAACACAACTTTGAGTCTTATATGGAGCAGATGTTTCAAGAAATGGTCAATTATACGGAACCAATTTGTCAAGCAATGGATTCCACTCTAGCTCAGATGCTTACCTTCGATACTTCTGGCATTGAACTTTATGTTACGGAAAACAATCCGAAAACTCTGAATGCCCTCATCAAAAAACTCAAGGTTTTCTACAAGGACAAGCCTGAAGCGGATCCTTACAAAATGGCTTACGGGCTTATGCCTTCACAAGCTGCCGCTTGTCCGGATGCAAAACAAATGTACATCAATGGTCACTTCTGTTATGCCGATAAGTTTGCTATTCTTACAAATGGTCTAGGGATTGTTCGCCACATCGCTTTTCTTGATGATCGTGACTTTAAGTCTTCCCACCCGGATCTACTGGTGGAGAAGAAGTCGGATTCTCCAGATGAGGATAAATCGATCGGCGATGCTTCTGCACTCGTTCCTGTTCTTACCGATTTCTTTACACTTCACCCGACTTTTCACCCAGATACTTTTCTTGGTGATTCTGCCTTTGATTCCTCCGATCTCTATGGCTTATTGATTCATGATTTTCATTTCAAGAAAGCATTGATCCCGTATAATCCGAGAAATGAAAGTACTCTTAAGAAAGTCGGTTACAACGAATACGGGTATCCTACCTGTCCGAATAACGCTTCCCTTGCCATGAAATACCATGGTATCACCATTGAAAAAGGACGTGCAAGCCGAATCAAATGGGGTTGCCCTAACATGCATTATCACAAAGGCCGGATCTGTTCTTGTGAACATCCTTGCAGCACGGCTGTAAAAGGAAGAACAACCTATACATATGAAAACATGGATTTACGAATGTTCCCTGGTATCCAGCGTGACTCGAAAGAACGGGAGGATACCTACAAAATCAGAGCTATTGTAGAGCGTGCCATCAATCATTTCAAAATCAATATGTGCATTGCTGGTAGGAAAACCAGAAATCATACGACTACAAAAGCAGACGTGTTCCTGGCAGGCATTGCAAGTCAATTAACAGTGATTGTTGCTTATGCAATGGGTTATCCACAATACGTTCGAAGCTTAAAGCCTCTCATAGCTTGAAGTTTATTCAATTGTCATAACCACAATAGGTAATAAAAACATTTATCAATTACCTATTCAACATCTTATTTCAAATTCTCAAACACTTCCATCCATCATAAAGCTAAGTATTCTCTGTACATCCTGCTGTTCATGAGCTACGATTTCAAGCTCTGGGATGTTTCCATTTGAAAATATATTAGCCAGAGATACATACTGACATAATTTAGATTTCAAATTTAAACGGTCTCCTTCACCTGTTACCAGTTCCACCTGACCATCGCATTTGTCGATGACCTCAAAAAATTTCTCTACATCTGTAATATTTTGTACTTTCATAAAATACCATCCTCTCTCAATTTATTTGCTTATCCTTGTTCATTGTTCCTTTGACATTGGCTCTTCGGACTGCCCGATGCTGATTACAAATTTTCAGATCTGATCTTTACATTTTCCTGAAAATTTTCAACTTCATGATTGTATTCCTGATCCATGAGATCTGAGTGAATCATAAAGTCTGCAGATGCTCTGTTATTTGCTATCGGAATATCATATACCTGTGCAATTCTAAGTAGTGCTTTGACATCTGGATCGTGTGGCTGTGCTGTCAGCGGATCTGAGAAAAATATAATGAAATCTACACTTCCCTCCACGATTTTCGCACCAATCTGCTGATCTCCGCCCAACGGACCACTATTATATCCTTTTACCGGCAACCCCGTTCTGTCCGTGATCATTCTAGCTGTTGTTCCCGTGCCGCATAAAAAGTGCTTTTTTAAAATATGCTCATTTTCCTGACACCATTCGATTAGATCTGCTTTCTTACCATCATGAGCGATTAATGCTATATTCTTCTGTTTTCTGATCGTTAATGTGATCATCTTCGTATTCATTTTCTTCTCCTTCTCATCCACTGGGTTAATTATAGCATTTCGATTCTTTATTTCAAACTGTTTTTTTTATGTCGGAAAAGATTCCACTTTTCCGGTATGAACTGTCTGTTTTCTAATATAAAAAAAGACCATCCTAACTATTACATCGGGATGATCTTTTCTATTCATTCTAATTTCGTATTTCAGTGCAAGGGGCTGATTACATCATTCCCATTCCACCCATTCCGCCCATTCCGCCTCCTGGCATTGCAGGTGCATCTTCTTTCATAGTTGCAACAGCAGCTTCAGTTGTAAGTAAGGTAGAAGCAACTGATGTGGCATTCTGAAGTGCACTTCTTGTTACCTTGACTGGATCAAGAATACCACTTTGAACCATATCAACATATTCCTCTGTTGTCACGTTGAACCCAATACCAGTAGCAGCTTCTTTGACTTTATTGATGATGACTGCACCTTCGAGTCCAGCATTAGCAGCGATGTAATAAAGTGGTGCCTCTAATGCTTTTAATATTACTTTTGCACCAGTCTTTTCATCACCCTCCAAGGTTTCTGCAAATGCGATGACATCCTTTGCTGCATGTATATAGGAAGATCCGCCACCAGCTATAATTCCTTCTTCAACTGCTGCTCTTGTTGCATTCAGAGCGTCTTCCATGCGAAGCTTCTTCTCTTTCATCTCTGTCTCTGTTGCAGCACCAACACGGATGACTGCCACTCCACCTGCAAGTTTAGCAAGTCTCTCCTGCAGCTTTTCTTTATCAAAATCGGATGTTGTTTCTTCGATTTGAGCCTTGATCGATGCAATTCTCGACTTAATGCTATCTTTGTCACCATCGCCATCCACGATCACCGTGTTCTCTTTGGCGATCTTTACCGATTTGGCTCTTCCAAGCTGAGCGATTGTTGCATCCTTTAACTCAAGTCCAAGCTCCTCTGAAATCACAGATCCACCTGTTAAAATTGCGATATCTTCAAGCATTGCCTTTCTTCTGTCACCATAGCCTGGTGCCTTCACAGCAACAACATTGAAAGTTCCACGTAATTTATTTACGATCAGAGTCGTAAGCGCTTCTCCTTCTACATCCTCAGCAATGATAAGCAGCTTGGATCCAGACTGTACGATCTGCTCAAGTAATGGAAGTATTTCCTGGATGTTACTGATTTTTTTATCTGTGATCAGAATAAAAGGATCTTCCAGATTTGACTCCATTTTCTCCATATCTGTACACATATATGCTGATATATATCCGCGATCGAACTGCATTCCTTCTACAAGATCCAGTTCTGTAAGCATTGTCTTTGACTCTTCAATTGTAATGACTCCGTCATTTGTCACTTTTTCCATTGCGTCAGCGATCATTGTGCCAACTTCATCATCACCAGCTGAGATTGCTGCGACTTTCGAAATCTGGTCCTTACCATTGATTTCTTCACTCATTGATGCGATTGCCTTCACTGCAACTTCAGTTGCCTTTTTCATTCCACGTCTTAATACAATTGGATTGGCACCAGCTTCCAAGTTCTTGAATCCTTCCTGAACCATAGCCTGTGTCAGTACAGTTGCTGTTGTAGTTCCATCACCTGCAACATCATTAGTCTTCGTTGCAACTTCTTTTACGAGCTGAGCTCCCATGTTTTCATAAGGATCTTCCAGTTCGATTTCTTTTGCGATGGTAACACCATCATTTGTGATCAGTGGAGCTCCAAAGGATTTATCAAGAACAACATTTCTTCCTCTAGGTCCTAAAGTCACACGGACAGTATTCGCTAATTTGTCTACTCCGGCACCAAGTGCTGCTCTTGCTTCTGAACCATATTTTATTTCTTTTGCCATTTCTATCTACCTCTTTCTTATCAATATAGAATCATGTATTCAAAAAATTAGATTATTCAACAACTGCGAGAATATCATTTTGTTTTACAATGATATACTCTTCTTCGCCGAGCTTCACTTCGGTTCCGGCATATTTCGAGTAGATCACCTTTTGTCCTACACTCACCTGCATCGTGATTTCTTTTCCATCAACATTTCCGCCAGGTCCTACCGCAACTACTTCCGCTTCCTGTGGCTTTTCCTGTGTCTTACTGGTAAGGATAATTCCCGATTTCGTTGTTTCTTCAGCCTCTAACTGTTTTAAAACAACTCTGTCTGCTAATGGTACTAATTTCATTTTAAGTCCTCCTTAATATATCCCTTATCTTATTTTTCTTTTATTAGCACTCATTTCTTTCGAGTGCCAGTGATAGACTTATCATAGTTTTTTGTACGTAAAACTGCAACCCGAATTAAATTGCTTCATATCATAATTATTTCTATTTATCTCTCTAATACTCACTTTAACTCACTTTTTTATACTTCAAGTGATTTTTGTGTGTTTTGAATCAGATCCCTGTTTTTTGGGCGAATTGATTTCTGACCATAGTTTTCGAAGTGTTTTTGAGAGGATCTTTTGATTTTCCTTATCAAATCTGCTGCCCGTCCGGACAAGATCGATCACTGTTTTTAAATTCATCTGCTTCAGCTCTTCTGCTGTTGTTATATGTGCCTCATCCAGAATATCAAAGATAACTTCTACAAATTCTTCTCTTTCCTCAGGAAGCATACCGGATATCCATGATTTTAGCTTTGTATCCAGGAGAAGACTTCCTTTTGCCAAAGTCTCTACTCGAACAAAAGATGAGCCCATGACCAGCCAGGAAAGGGGATCATGCTGATAAATCGGTTTTTCACTGCTTGCCACAACCTCATAGGTCTCTTCATGCTGCATCAGCATTCCAACAATGGAAGATTCTGGTAAAATTGTTAGAATTTTGGGGAGCATTCTATGATATTTTTCATCTTCCAAAACGATTTTATTGAAGCCTGGACCATCGTTATTGTAAACTCGGAGGATTTTTTCCTGAATATGAGGTTCACAGTATACAGATGCATAAACAGACAGATTTCCACCTTTTGAATGACCACCCACACGAATCGTACTCTCATCGCCTGATATGTAAGTATTCATATATTGAACAGCTTTCTTTTGTCCTGGAGTCTGTTCCAGAAAGCTCATATTGAAATTTTCCTTCCAGCCAACAATCGTGTTATCTGTTCCGCTAAAAGAAACGTACAGGCAGCCATCGCCTGTTCTTATCTGCATAACACAGAACTGAGATTCTTCATCCGTACTGATTTCGTTCATATAGGCAAAAAGGCTGATATCTTTAAAACGTCTTGTCTTGACCATTTCCTTTGCTGTAATAATGGCAGCCTGCTCCATGTGTCCAGCTTTTTTTTGCCAAGCTTCATCATGTGTTTTGAAATACTCTTCTACAGCCGCTTCTAATGTTATTTCCATAGGACTACCGGGTTTTGGTACAATTTTATCCAGCTCCAGATATACAATTTGTGCAAGCAGCAGATTATCCACATCATTGAATGCAGCTGCATCAAAGCTCAAATCGCCTCGCCATTTCAGATATTCGATCATATTTGCCATACTTTATCCTCATTGAATCCTTTGTGTGCTGCTGATGATCCTATCACTATTTCCTATGGAGTACTCCGATTATTGATGATCTCTTTTGTCATAAATGGAGTTACTGATCATATACATAATGCACCAGATCGCTCCGGCTACCGTTGCAGACAGTACAATTTTAGCGATTGAAATAAATACATGACCCATTGTCAGAGATCCAAATGCAGCACTTTGTATTATGTCGTTGATTGGCTGAAATATCATGATATAGCCACCCACATATGCTGCCAGTATATACCCAAGTGAATAAATAAGTGATGCTGCAATAATTCTGATCATTCGTCCCATTGTAAACCCCTTAAACAAACTTTCTGATATCCTTGTGAAAACATTATATCACAGAGAGTCCTTCATTAACAGAAAGGAATCAGGGGTCATTATATAAATGACCCCTGAACTCACTATACTGAGAGATAGGAATATCCCATCAGGCTGATATCCACATCTCTTGCAGCTTCACGCCCTTCACGAATCGCCCATACGATCAGTGACTGTCCCCTTCTCATATCTCCGCAGACAAAAACTTTATTAACTTGTGTTTCATAGGCATCTTTCTTGGTCGACACATTTGTTCGTCCATCCAGTTCAACACCAAACGCATCTGCCACATAATTTTC
>JBKECO010000017.1:0-109770 GCA_047974745.1 Lachnospiraceae bacterium | reverse complement strand
GTCGGGAACAGCAGCACATCTCTGATCGCTGGTGAATTCGTCAAAATCATCACCAATCTATCGATACCATAGCCGATTCCACCGGTTGGTGGCATTCCTACGCAGAGTGCGTTCAGGAAGTCTTCATCGAGATGATTTGCTTCTTCGTCTCCAGCGGCAAAGAGTTTTTCCTGTGCTTCAAAGCGAGCTCTCTGGTCAATGGGATCGTTGAGCTCAGAGTATGCGTTGGCCATTTCCCAACCATTGATAAATAGCTCGAAACGCTCAACGTAGTCAGGGTTTTCTGGCTTTTTCTTTGTGAGAGGTGAGATTTCAATGGGATGGTCCATGATAAAGGTTGGTTGAATCAAGTGCTCTTCTACATATTCTTCAAATAGAAGATTGAGGATATCACCCTTTTCATGACGAGTCTCGTACTCTATGTGGAGCTTGTCTGCCAAAGCCTTTGCTTCTTCTGTAGTCTTTATTTCATTGAAGTCGATATCTGCATATTTTTTTACAGCATCCACCATGGTCATACGTTCAAATGGTTTAGAGAGGTCGATCATGTGCTCGCCATATGGTACTATTTCTGCACCTGTTACTTCTTTGGCTACATAGCGGTACATGTTTTCCGTAAGATCCATCATTCCATAGTAGTCAGTGTATGCCTGGTATAGTTCCATTAATGTAAATTCCGGATTATGCCTTGTATCTAGGCCTTCATTCCTGAACACGCGTCCGATTTCGTATACCCTTTCCAGTCCTCCAACGATCAGCCTTTTTAGGTAGAGCTCTAACGAAATTCTTAATTTGAGATCTTCATCCAGTGCATTGAAATGCGTATTAAATGGTCTTGCTGCTGCACCTCCTGCATTGGATACGAGCATAGGTGTTTCAACTTCCATAAAATTTTCTTTTGCAAGATAGTTTCGAATACTGCTGATAACCTTCGAGCGTTTGATGAAGGTGTCCTTGACTTCTGCGTTCATGATCAGATCTACGTATCGTTGTCTATATCTGGTGTCTGTATCTGTCAGTCCATGGAACTTTTCTGGGAGAATCTGCAGACTTTTTGAAAGCAAAAGAACCGATGAAGCATGGATGGATATCTCCCCTGTTTTTGTTGTAAATACTTCTCCCTTAATACCGAGAATATCTCCAACATCATATTTCTTAAAATCCTTGTAGGATTCTTCTCCAATGCTGTCTCTTGCTACATAGCATTGTATATTTCCCTTGATATCAGATATATTGCAAAAAGAAGCTTTTCCCATAACTCGCTTGAACATCATTCTTCCTGCTATTGTAACTGTATGGCCTTCTAGCTGATCATAATTTTCTTTGATCTCAATGCTGTGATGCGAAACATCATATTTTGTAATTTCAAATGGATCCTTTCCATTTGACTGTAGCTCTGCAAGTTTTTCACGACGTACTTTTAACAGTTGATTGATGTCCTGCTCCTGTACATTGTTCTGTTCTGCCATATTTCCTCCAAATTTGTTATGTGCTGAAATTTAAAAGGCTCGTTGAATTTCAAGCACTTTATATGATAATGCTCCTACTTGTGTTTCTGCTGTTACGGTTTCTCCCACTTTAGCACCCATTAGAGCATGTCCGACTGGTGATTCGTTGGAAATCTTTCCCTTTAAGCTGTTTGCTTCAGTAGAGCCTACTATCTTGTATTCTAGTTCTTCATTATATTCGCAATCAAGGATGCGAACTAAGCATCCAATGCTGATTTTGTCGAGTTCAACCTCTTCCTCAACAACTACCTCGGCATTTTTCAGGATTTTTTCAATTTCTTCTATTCTGGTCTCAATGTCCCTCTGCTCATCTTTTGCAGCATCATACTCAGCATTTTCAGATAAATCGCCCTGCTCTCTGGCCTCTTTGATTTTCTGTGCAACTTCTTTTCTGCTAACTACTTTCAGCTCTTGTAATTCATCTTCCAGCTTCTGTAATCCCTGGTACGTTAAGATATTTTTCTTGTCCATGTCGTATCAACCCTTCTTTAGTATAGATTCATAACTTCTAAAAAGCCTGTTTGGACATTTCATCCAATCCAGGCTGATTCTATGTAAAAATAACTTCTGACAATTTCAATATTATAATTAAATTATCAATAAATGTCAATGATTTCTTATTTCTATTGTAATTGATTCAGTTCTAATGCTTCCTGAAAAAGTATTTCTAGTTCCTCGTAGCTTTCGATGGAATTGATTTTCCCTCGCAGCCTGGCGGAATTGCGATATCCACTGGTATACCAGGTCGCATGCTTTCGCATTTCACGGATCCCTGTATATTCCCCTTTATACTCCATTAGGAGTCTTGCATGGCGAAGCATGGTATCGATCATGACTGAAATCGAGGGGATTTCAAGTTTTTCTCCGGTATTAAGTTCATGCAGGATCTGCTCAAAGATCCATGGATTGCCCTGTACTGCTCGTCCGACCATAAAACCATCGCAGTTGGTCTGCTGCTTCATGCTCCGCGCTGAGGAGGCATCTGTGAGATCTCCATTTCCGATAACTGGTATCGAGACAGCTTCTTTGACTTGCCTAATGATATCCCAGTCTGCCTTGCCGGAGTAATACTGCTCTCTTGTTCTTCCGTGAACCGTTATCGCAGCTGCTCCACATTGTTCTGCGATTTTAGCTATTTCTACCGCATTGACATGCTCATCATCGAATCCTTTCCTGATTTTGATCGTTACTGGCTTCTTGATAGCCCTGGCGGTCTTTTCGATGATTTTTCCTGCCAGCAGTGGTTGTTTCATAAGTGCAGATCCATCCCCATTATTTACGATCTTTGGCATTGGACATCCCATATTGATATCTAGAATGTCAAAAGGACGTTCTTCGATCCGTTTCGCAATTTCGCTTACGATATCCGGATCGGAACCGAAAAGCTGTAATGCGATGGGGTGCTCTCTTTCGTTTATCGTCAGCAGCTCCTCTGTGTTTCTATTGTTGTATAGAATCGCTTTTGCACTGATCATTTCCATACAGAGCAGTCCCGCTCCTTTTTCTTTGCATAAAATACGAAATGGCAGGTCAGTCACGCCTGCCATTGGAGCCAGTATCAGATTATTTGGCAAAATAACATTGCCAATCTGAAGTTCATTCATCTTTCACCTCCAGAATGATCCACTATGCATTTTGTTTCTCATAGATTAATCTTAGTCCTGTCAGTGTTAGGGTCGGATCATAGATATCAATGCTTTTGGTCTCCTGTGCGATAATTCTTCCAAGGCCACCTGTTGCAATGACTTTTACTTTTGAAAAACCAGATTCCTGTATCATATGTTTCACTATATACTCTGTCTGTCCAATCTGGCCAAATACAAGGCCTGCCTGCATACTGGATATTGTTTCCTGTGCCATGATGCTAGCCGGTTTACGAATCTCTATTTCAGGCAGCTTTGCAGCATCCTGCCACAATGCCTTTGCACTGGTACGAATTCCAGGTGCTGTTACTCCGGCGATAAATGCACCGGATTCATCGACCATATCATAGGTAGTTGCTGTTCCAAAATCCAGAACGAGCACAGGACCTCCATAAATTCCATATGCACCGGCAGCATCTACGATACGATCTGCTCCGATCTGTTTTGGATTTTCCGTCACGACCTTGATTCCTGTTTTGATTCCAGGTCCGATATTGATAGCTTTGATTCCCAGATATTTGATGCAGGCACTGAAAAGAGAATGCATCAAATTCGGTACAACAGATGCAATAATGATATCATCAATATCCGTTTTTTTAATTGCGTTGCATTCCAAAAGATCAATGATACAGATTCCGTATTCATCAGAAGTACGGGGTGTCTGTGTTGTCATTCGAAATGTAGTTTTTAAGACGTCCTTATCAAATACACCAAACGTCAGATTTGTATTGCCAACATCAATTGTAAGCAGCATATGTCATTCCTCCTCAAATTGTCCCAGTACAATGACCTGGTAAAAAATCTGTAAGGATTCCAATAAATCTTTTTTACTTCTTTGAAGATCCTTTACTTTTAAAGCGCTTCCAATTTCATCATAGAGATAATCTGTCTCGTCAAAGGAGGTTCGAAATTCCAGCTCTCCTTCTTCATTATAGACAAGCTCTATGACTCCACCTACATCCTCCGTAAACAGGACGCACATTACCTTGAGTTCGTCCTTTACACTGTGTGGCAGTCCGTCAAATATTTCATTCAGATAATACTTCTGTTCGTATGTGCTGGCTGCACAAAGTACGATTTCTTCTTGCATAATTTACTCCAATATTGCTAAATTGTGTTAGATACCATTTTTCTACAAATATCCGTAGATGCCTCGTATGGAGACCTCGCCAGCTGTTACGAGTCTTCGGGATTCCCATGTATCAACAATCAGCTCACCCCTTGAGGTGACACCTTTTGCAAGCCCTTCATAGGATTCCTGTGGATCATGTACTACGACCTTCTGGTCTCGATTTGCCAGATAATGATTATATTCCTTATAGATTCCTGTCAGATCCATCGTCAGTAAAAAACTACTGTAATACCTCTCAAAATGACTCAGTATCGATGCAATTAAATCTGCTCGTCGTATTGTTATACCAGTCTCAGATAGAATTGAAGTTGCTGATGTCAGTTCATCCGGAAAATTGTCATTGGAAACATTGATTCCGATACCGATGACCAGGTAATTGATATAGTCGATTTCAGCACTGAGCTCTGTTAGTATTCCACATATTTTTTTCCCATTTAGTACAATGTCATTCGGCCATTTTATCAGTGCCGGAATCTCAAAATCACTCTGAAGAGATTTTACGACCGCCATTGCTGTCACAAGCGTAATCATACCTGCTGAATGAGGCGAAAAGTCCGGTTTTAAAAGGAGGGTCATATAGATACCACTTCCTTTTTCCGATTTCCATTCTCTGCCACGACGACCACGACCAAAGAGCTGTTCTTCAGCGACTATAAGGGTTCCATGTCCGCTTCCGGATTCAGCAAGCTGCTTTGCTCTTGTATTTGTGGAATCAATGGATTCCACATAGTACACCTCTTTTGCAGTCCACTCTGCCTTGACGGAGCTCAAAATTTCCTCCCTGCTCAAGATATCTGGAACATGCAGAAGGCGATATCCTCTATTAGATACCGCTTCGATCTGATACCCTTTGGTTTGAAGCTTTTTGATCTCTTTCCATACTGCTGTTCTTGATACGCCCAGCTGTTCACAAAGCTCCTGGCCTGATACAAACCCATTGCATGCTTTTAGGGCTGATAAAATTTTACTTCTCAAAGACTCACTCTCCCAGAGTTGCTAACATGACCGCTTTTATCGTATGCATACGATTCTCTGCCTCATCAAAGACTACCGACCTAGGGCCCTCGAACACCTCATCTGTGACTTCGATTTCTGAGAGACCGAATTTTGCATACACCTCTTTACCAATTGTTGTTTTCTGATCATGAAATGCCGGTAAGCAATGCATAAAGATAGCTGCTTCTCCTGCGAGATCCATAATCTCTTGTGTGACTTGATATGGCAAAAGATCCTGAATCCTTTCTTCCCAGATTTCCTGTGGTTCTCCCATAGAGACCCAGACATCTGTATAGATCACATCACTACCCTTTATGTCTTCTGTATGTTCCGTCAGTGTCACCGAACCTCCGCTGATCTGAGCTTCTTTTTTGCAATAGGACACCAGCTCCTCCTTCGGAAAATAGTTGGCTTTGGTACAGGCAACAAAATGAAGTCCCAGTTTTGCGCAGGTGACCATCAGGGAATTCCCCATGTTAAAACGGGCATCTCCCATATATACAAAGCGAAGTCCTTCAAGCTTTCCAAAATGCTCACGAATCGTCAGCATGTCTGCCAGCATCTGCGTTGGATGAAACTCATTGGTCAGGCCATTCCAGACTGGAACTCCGGCAAATTCAGCAAGCGTTTCTACGATAGGCTGCTCAAATCCCCGATATTCTATACCATCATACATACGACCCAGAACTCTCGCTGTATCAGCGATGCTTTCTTTTTTCCCAATCTGCGAACCTGTGGGATCCAGGTAAGTCGTGTGCATGCCCAGGTCAAAGGCTGCGACTTCAAAAGCACATCTGGTACGTGTACTTGTTTTTTCAAAAATGAGTGCAATATTTTTCCCAGTCAGCAGCGCATGTGGAATGTTTGCTTTCTTCTCGTTCTTTAGTTTTTCTGCCAGATCGATCAGATAAATGATCTCCTCCTTAGAAAAATCCATAAGCTTTAAAAAACTTTTTCCTTTAAAATTCATGAAATACCTCCGGCAAATTAAAATCAGGCCGTCCCCACAAGGAGACAGCCCTATTCCATAGTAGGATAAATCCTATTCTATTACTTCTCTTCTTCTTTTGCAACTTCTGTCAAAGATTTTACCAGACCTGCAATGCCCTGAATTTCAGATGGAATTATGATCTTTGTTGATTTTCCATCCGCCGCCTTGGCAAATGCTTCCAGCTTCTTCAGTGTCAGCACGCTCTCATCAGGTGCTGCTTCTTTCAAAAATACGAGTCCATCTGCATTCGCATGCTGTATCTTTAAGATCGCCTCTGCCTGTCCTTCTGCTTCACGGATGGTTGCTTCTTTATGAGCCTCAGCACGCAGGATCGCTGCCTGTTTTTCAGCTTCAGCATCAAGGATCGCAGACTGTTTCTTTCCTTCTGCAACAAGAATCGTGGATTTCTTCTCACCTTCTGCACGAAGGATGGATTCTCTTCGTTCACGCTCTGCCTTCATCTGTTTTTCCATCGCATCCTGAATTGCTGCAGGTGGAGTAATATTTTTTAACTCTACACGGTTGACCTTGATTCCCCAAGGATCTGTAGCAATATCAAGTGAGGAACGCATCTGTGTATTGATGGTTTCTCTAGAGGTAAGTGTTTCATCCAGTTCAAGATCACCGATGATATTACGCAATGTCGTTGCTGTCAGATTCTCGATGGCCATGATCGGATTTTCTACACCATAAGCATACAATTTTGGATCTGTGATCTGGAAATAGACTACGGTGTCGATCTGCATGGTAACATTATCTTTTGTAATCACTGGCTGAGGTGGAAAATCAACAACCTGCTCTTTCAGATTCACATGCTTTGCGATTCGATCAAAGAATGGCAGTCTGAAATGAAGTCCTACACTCCAAGTTGCAAGGTATGCACCAACTCTTTCTACAACGAGGGCATGTGCCTGTGGAACGATTTTGACACAGCTTGCTAAAATGATCAGTATAATAATAAAAATGATAGCAATGATAATTAATTTCAACATACTTTTCTTCCCTTTCATACCAAATGTTTATTTTTATCCTACTATACTTTGTAAGAAAATACAACAAACAATCCGTCCGCTTTTACAATTTCCGAAATTGTAAGACAATGAATATAATTTCATTTGATACCGTCTAAATTGTGATATATTTCTCAAATCTGTCCACATCTGTGCAGTTTTGGTATGCTATGTCTTGCGTGATCTCACCACTCTTGACCAATTCAGCAAGTGCATAGTCCATTGGCATCATTCCGTTTCGAATGTTGTCATTCAGCACCTGATCCAAATGCTCATGTTCTCCTTCTCGGATCAATTTTTTTGCAATATCGTTGTTCAGCATGATCTCAAGCGCAGGAACGAGTCGTGTTCCGTCAGCCGAAGGCAGTAATTGCTGACAGATAATTGCCTGCAGTACGTTGGCCAGCTGGCTGCGTATCTGATGCTGCAGATGCGGCGGATAACTGTCAATGACTCTGTCAATCGTCTGTGCTGCATTCAAGGTATACATGCTGGAGAGAACCAGGTGCCCTGTCTCTGCCGCTTTGATGGCAGTACTGATTGACTCTAACTCATATAGCTCCCCCACCTGAATGACGTCTGGATCCTCACGAAGAACAGCCCGCAGCGCCTTTATCACACTTGCTGTATCGCTCCCGATCTCTCTTTGCGTTACAACGCTCTTATCATGGCGGTGAAGATATTCAATTGGATCTTCTATTGTTATAACATGACAGTTGCGGTTTTTGTTTATATATCCCAAAATAGCTGCAAGTGTCGTTGATTTCCCGGAGCCTGCCGCTCCTGTGATCAAGATCAGTCCCTGCGGCTTCATGGACAGGTCTTTTAAAATGTTCGGCAGATTCAACTCTTCCATAGTTGGAATTTCTGAGCTGATTCTTCGGAGTGCAGCTGCACAACTCGAACGCTGGCGATATACATTGATTCGGTACCGATTCACGCCCGGCATGGACCAGGAAAAATCAATCTGGCCTTCTTTCATAAATAGTTCTTTTTTTGCTTCATCCATAAAGCTGTTACAGATCTCTTGCGTATCCTCCGGAGTCAGCGCATCTTCTCCTGCATTGACCAATTCCCCTCGTATTCGAAAAATAGGTGGTCTTCCAACGGTTATATGAAGATCTGAAGCCGTAAGCAATTCGGCTTTTTGCAAAATTTTGACCATATCATATTTCATTGCTGTAGCTACTCCTTTATCCCCATGCGTCTTATCTGTGTATTTTTATTTTAGTTCTCCCATCAGAAAAAGTAAAGAAATAATACCCTGACAGCTTGTGACCGTCAGGGTATCTGTTTTTTTAGAAAAATACATTTCCACCAATATTGACTCCAGCGGCACCAGATGATGCGCTTCGAAAGCTCAATGCACCGCCTGTGTTATCAGCGCCGTCAATTGCAGCCTGTGCTGCCTGCAAACAAGAACTTTTTACACCATTATTCAATACGGATTCAAAATGTCCGGATGCTACCGGAGAGAACTGTCCTCCCTGATAGATAACACCTTTTATAGAACCAGGGTAACGACCACTCTTCACTCGGTTCATTACAACTGCTCCAACTGCCAGCATTCCCTCGTATGAGGAATTTCCTGCTTCACACTGAATGATCGCACCAAGCATTCTGACATCGCCGGCCTGCTCTGCTTTCTTTGCTGCTTCCTCTGCTTCTTTTGCAGCGACCTCTTCGGCTGTTAAAGCTGTTCCCAGATTAAATGCTACGGTAACGAACTCTTCACTTACATAGCCGGAAGAACCATTTCTTGAAACTGCGACCCAGCCAGGTACAGCTTCGGCATCTTTATTCACAGTCAGTTTCTCACCATTTGCCGCCTGTGTTACGATTTCAGCATCTTCTGATGGTGTACTTCTTAGGCGAAGTGCATCTGCTGAAACAGTGGCATAAATCGTGCACACCTGACTGGCCAGATTAAAAGCGTCCATTCCAGTGACGATATATTCATTCTTTACGTATCCGGTCACATTACCAGATGTAATCTGTGTCCAATCGCCACTAACGGAAATGATCGTACCTGCATCTCCGCGATAGAATTTTCCGACAATCTCAGAGTTTTCATCTGGAAGAGCTCTGATGTTCATATCTTCTTCAACATTCGGCATGACACGAGCTGCCCATTCTGCTTCAACAGCTGACTGTTGCGAATTCTGAGCTTCATTGACCGTCTGTTCTGTATTTGTTGGCTGTTCAGCTTCTACTACAGGCTCTGTTACGGAAGGCTGCTCTGTTTGAACTGTCTCCTCTGTCGTCTGCTCCGTAGTCACCGTTTGTTCCATTTCTGAAGTCTGCTCCGTTACTGACTCTGTTGTTTCCCCAGGAGCTGACTCTGTTGATTCTGCTGTCTCAACCGCTTCCGTTTGATCCGCTGCAACAGCTTCAGAATTAATCTCTGTTTCTGATAGTACTGCAGTTGTTTCTACTGCCGTTATGCTCTGGCTTCCCTCTGCACTGGATGCTACCAGGTTCGTACTCATTTTTTCTATACTGGCAACTTCTGTCATTCCTGTACTTACTGCATTTTGCTCCATATAATTGAGTTCTACGATGATACCTGCTTTACCGTTTTTGTTCTGCACAACTGATGTTGTACTTACCTCGTCGTCTGTGGAACCAGCAAACGTCGTGAATGTCAGCAATAATCCTAAAGAAGCGATCAGAATGCTTTCAGACACTCTTTTGTTTAGTTTCATTTTCAACCTCCGGGTGCTTATTTATTCGTAAAAATTATGGAATATTTTTTTCATTTCTATTCACAATTTGCATCACAAATATTACATTTGTTACGAATTTGTTACGAGGTGATTATAGCAGAGCAATATTTGATTGTCAATACCTGGTACTAATTTACCGACAAAAATTTTCATCGAAGCCTTACAGTCTCTTTAACAGCAGTTCTCTTTGTTCTTCATAACCTGGTTTTCCCAGCAATGCAAACATATTTTTCTTATAACTTTCCACTCCAGGTTGATCAAAAGGATTGACTCCTAGAAGATATCCGCTGATTCCGCATGCAAATTCAAAGAAATAAAATAGCTGGCCAAGACTTTTTTCATCTTGTGTAGGTACTGTGACCATCAGATTCGGAACATTGCCATCTGTATGGGCTAAGATCGTTCCATTCATGGCGTTCTTATTAACAAAGTCCATGCCTTTTCCGGAAAGATAATTCAGTCCATCCAAATCAACTGGCTCTTCCTCCAGAAGAATATCTGCTTCTGTCTCTTCCACATTTAAAACTGTTTCGAACATAATTCTGGTTCCATCCTGAATAAATTGTCCCATAGAATGCAGATCCGTTGTCAGATCCACTGCAGCTGGGAACAGACCCTTTTGATCCTTACCTTCACTTTCCCCATAAAGCTGCTTCCACCATTCAGATATATAATGAAGACTTGGCTCATAATTAGCCAGCACCTCCACTGATTTCCCTTTTCTTAAAAGAATATTTCGAACAGCTGCGTATAGAAGCGCATCGTTTTCTTTATACTCTGTTTCGAGTGCGAGCCTTCTGCCTTCTGCTGCGCCCTCCATCAGTTCTGCAATATCTGCCCCACTCACTGCGATCGGCAAAAGTCCGACAGCGGTCAGTACAGAAAAACGTCCTCCAACATCATCTGGAACAACAAAGGATTCATAACCTTCTTCTGTAGCAAGGTTTTTCAAAGCACCTCTGGATTTATCCGTCGTTGCGTAAATTCTCTTAGCCGCCTCTCTCTTACCATATTTCTCCTCCATCTTCTTCTTGAAAACACGAAATGCAATTGCTGGTTCTGTCGTAGTTCCAGATTTAGAGATAATATTGATAGAAAAATCCCGATCACCTACAACATCTAAAAGACCTTTCAAATAGGTTCCGCTGATGCTGTTTCCTGCATAATAGATCTCCGGTGCTTTTCTTTGCTCCGCACAAATATTATTATAGAAGCCATGACGAAGGAATTCTATTGCAGCACGTGCTCCTAGATAAGAGCCGCCGATTCCGATTACGATAAGAACTTCTGAGTCTGACTGAATCTTTTTTGCAGCTGCCTGAATCCTTGCGAACTCCTCTTTATCGTAGTTTACAGGAAGATCCACCCATCCGAGGAAGTCGTTTCCAGCTCCTGTTTTAGCTACAAGCTGTTCCTTTGCAGTTCCGACTTGTTGTTCCATAAACTCCAGCTCTTCTGCACGAACGAACTGAGCCGCTTTTTTGTAATCAAATTTTATTTTTCCCAATTTAGTGTCTCCTTTTCTTATTCAACAATAAGCAATTCGTGGTATCCAGAGGACAAAATACCTTTTATCCCCAACATCTTTATACTATTACATATTTTAGCAAATCCATTTCTAACATTCAAGTAAGGCAAGTTCTATACTTGTGATTTCTATGTTTGCGGATTCAGGAGGTGCCTCCATTTATATTTTAAGAGATTCCTGTCCTTGACATTTTTATATTGTGATATATGATGATACCAGGGTCAATGGATCATGTGTTTCATCCCTACCGTAAAAAATTAAATTGGGGTACTGCAAACACAATTCTCAATTTTCAAAAAGAAAGGGTTATCGATCTCGTTATGAAAAAAATTGTATTGACTGGCGGAGGCACCGCCGGACATGTCACACCAAACATTGCACTTGTGCCGGAACTAAAAAAACATGGCTTTGAAATCTCTTATATTGGTTCTTATCAGGGAATCGAAAAGCAGCTGATCGAACTGGAAAAAATCCCATATTATGGCATTTCATCCGGCAAACTGAGAAGATATATTGATATAAAGAATATTTCCGATCCATTTAAGGTGGTCAAGGGTCTCTTCCAGACCGTCAAACTGTTAAAAAAGTTAAAGCCTGATATTGTTTTTTCCAAAGGCGGATTTGTCAGTGTTCCTGTTGTCCTTGCTGCAAAACTGTTGAAAATTCCTGTGATCATTCACGAATCCGATATAACACCCGGACTTGCGAATCGGATCGCTTTTCCATCCGCAGACTGGGTCTGCTGCAATTTCCCGGAAACGATGCCTTACCTGCCAGAAGGAAAAGCCGTTCTGACCGGTTCCCCGATTCGTTCACAGCTTCTCACTGGTGATGCCCAAAAAGCCAGACTCTATTGTGGATTTTCATCTGAGAAGCCTGTGTTATTGATTATCGGAGGAAGCATTGGTTCAAAAGTCATAAATGATGCTATCAGAGACTCACTGCCAGAACTGACTGCGGACTATCAGCTAATCCACTTGTGCGGAAAAGGAAATATCGATCCTGCACTGTATGATCAGTCAGACTATGTGCAGTACGAATACATTCGCAATGAACTGCCTGATTTTTTTGCACTGGCAGATCTTGTGATCTCAAGAGCTGGTGCCAATTCGATCTGCGAGCTTCTTGCCTTGAAAAAGCCGAACATTCTGATTCCATTGTCTGCACAGGCTAGTCGGGGCGATCAGATTCTGAATGCGAACTCGTTTGAAAAACAGGGCTTCTCCTATGTTATTCTCGAGGAAGATCTGAATGCGAAGACACTGTTTGAAGCAATTGCATTCGTTTGGCAGAATAAAAAGCATTTTATAGAGGCAATGAGAAGCGTCAGTCAGTCAGATGCAATCGCAGCGATCATGGTTCTAATATTAAAAACAGTGAAGAAATCCTGATTTCTTCACTGTTTTTTTCCCAATTTACAAATTCTCAGAGTTTTAGTTTTGGCGCACTATTTCATATGATTTCTGCCTAGTTCAGACGCATTTTTTCACATATTTCCTGTTTTTCAGTATCAGAAAAGGCTTCATGGGTCCAGGTCAAAATACGGCTGTTATCAGTATCCTTGTATCTGGGAATCAGATGCATATGAAAATGAAATACGGTCTGCCCTGCTGCTTCTCCGTTATTTTGCACCAGATTGATCCCATCACATCCAAGAATAGCTGTCATATGAATTGCTAGTTTTTTAGCAAGTCGCATAGCGGAAACTGCTACTTCTGTATCAATTTCATACAGATCCGCAAAGTGATCCTTCGGTAAAATCAGAGCGTGTCCCTTTGTCGCTGGATCCGCATCCAAAATGACGCGAAACATATCGTCTTCATAGATTGTATTCGTCCCGATCTCACCGGATGCAAGTTTGCAGAATATACAATTACTGTTTTTCATGATTTCTTACCTTTCTCCATTCATATCAGCTAAAATGAAACATACTGTCCATCAGCTGCAACAGTTTAAAATCGCCCTTGACTGTCATTTCACCCGTCATAAAAGCTCTTTGGAATGTCATTTTTCCCGAAACGATCTGCTCCATTGTTGTCTCTTTTAGTTTGACCAGCACTTCTGCCTCTTCGGTTCCAGAATATCGGCATACAAGCTCACTTCCATTCAGTTTCACAAATAAAGGCTGCTGCCTCTCCTCCAATTCAAACTGGAATGTCGCCAGAATATCACCCTTTGGTCTGTAGCTGTCTCTTATTCTAAAGATGAGATAATCCGACTTGGACTCATTCTCGGGATTCCCCAGAAGCCCCCGGAACATAGACGTGAGTTCCTGCAGATCCTCCCGCTGCCGCTTCACATAGCTTTCATCCGATACGAACTGAGATAACTGTTCGCTTTCCTGGGGTGTCAGTTCCAGTGCCTTTGATTTGAGCACATCTTTTCTGATTGTAGTACAGCTTGAGGGTAGATTTTTTACTTTCTTGGAGATCTGGCGATATAGGTTCTCAGCATGTCGTTCAATAATGTCCACATTCTCTTGATTTCTTTCGAAGCTCACAGCATCCTCCACATAACCGGAAAATCCAGTACAAAGCTGACCTCCCAAGATTTCCCATGCATTTTCCAGTGCCTCGATGCCCTCTTTTTCACCAAAAGTCGTTGACATAACGATTGGCTGCATATAAAGCCTGCTGATTTTATCCTTATCTCCATAGAGCCAGCAGCTGTCAAGAAATTGCTGCATATATCCTCCGATACCAAACCACTCCACTGTTGACGCCAGAATAATGCCATCTGCCTCACAGAATGTTAAAGGAAGCTTGGATATCTCATTTCTTGATTCATAGAGTGCATATCTTTTTACTTCACAGCGCAGGTCTGACAGAACTTCTTCCATTTTACGTATGACAAAAAGTGTTGGGTCATCGATCACACCTCGACCACCATAATAAATATGTATTCTCATGTTTGCTCCTATCCACTTATCGTATCTTTTGTATTTTGTTCAAATGCCTGAGCCCTCACATTTCATTCATTCGTCAAACAGTGTTTTTCGAAAAAAAGGAATGCTGTAAAGTGATGTTATGATCAGTCCACCAATCAGCCCTCCAATATGTGCCCAGTTATCCACGCCAGAGCTTGTAAACCCAAAATAGAGAATGAGTGCCGCCATTAAGACAAGACCCCTTATGCTCATTCCCTTGAACCTTCCCCGATTTCGGATCGCAACTATAATGAGTCCTCCAATTACGCCAAAGATCGCACCTGAGGCGCCGGCTGAAACTGCAAACTGTGAATTTTGCAACATCATCGTGTACGATAAAAAGCTTCCGGATAAACCGGATAGAATATATAAGAACAAAAATCTGACTCGTCCGATCTCCGGTTCCAGTCTCATACCAAGCACTGTGAGAATCAGCATATTATTAATTAAGTGCTGCGCACCAAAATGCAGGAACATGGAGGTAAAGAATCGATACCATTCATGCAGGGCGATCACTGCAGGTGGAAACATGGCTCCATGCTTGAGCATAAATGTCGCATCTGTAGTATCTCCTATGACTTCAAGAATAAGCCAGACGATAATATTAATAGCGACCAGGGAAAAAGTAATGATACTCCTGGCTATCTCCGGATGGTTCTTTCCTATATTCCAGATAGTTTTCTTCTCGTCTTGCTCTAAGATTGCTTCGAGTTTGGATCGAAGATTACAAAAGTCTCCAGGTTGATTCTCATAGATCAAGAGCTGGTTCGTTATCCGGTCAATCACCCAGATATTGTCGTTCGTACTGCATATTTCTCTAATATTATTCCAATGCTCCGCACAGAAGATAAAAAGCACTTCTGAATCTTTCTTCAGATTATTTTCGAGCTTTTTCTGCATTCCGCTTACCTGCTGCCCTGTGAGCAGAAATCCCTGATGATAATCAATCAGTACGATCAAATGGAGTACTGTATCCGTTTCATTGTAAAATGCTTCCGCTTCTGCAGGCATCACTTTTAAAGGCAGAAATCCAAAATTAATAAGCATTTTACTGATTTTTGATGTCATTTTCTATGGCTCCTCCTACTTCATAAGTGCATTATACCATAGAAATTCTTTCTTGCATCAAGTTGTTTGAATTACACGAATCGATATGGAATATCTGCAAAAAGAATACAATCGTTCTTTTGCAGCTGTATTTTCTCTTTGTAATTTAAAACACACTCATTGTGTGTCGTCCCATTTTTTGAATTCAGATCTTCTATATAATAATCCTCCTTCTCTCTTGTGATCTTAGCATGCATATGGCTCACTGTATGACCGCTGATTACACCATCACAATCCTTCTTAGAGCTTCCAACAAAAAAAACTTCCTTATCAATCAGCAGATTTTCTTCATATCCGCCGCCTTCGTATTTTAACTCTCCCTTTATCATCGGATCCATACTCCCTAAAAGTACTGTTTTTCTACTGCTTTCTCTCTTTTGCTTTTCTTCCTCTGCAAGATCCTGGGGATAAGCAATATAGTTACAACTTTTCTTTTCCTGCCTTATAGACCTTTCATAAAACCCCAGCAGCTCACTGCTTAGCTTAGATTTCAGCGACCCAAAGATTTTGGGGCAGGCTCTGTTCTTTTTTTCTCTTGCTTCTATTATAGTAGGCGCAATATAAGAGGATTCTCGATCCGTTCGCGTTTGCTCTGTGATGTTTGGCAAAGCTGCTTCTATTCCTGGATGATAGGACTCTAACACTGTCATTAGTTCGTCCAGGCTAAACACCGGATTTGTGCAAATATCATAGACTTCATAGCATATTCTGCTCTTCTCTTTATTCGAGTGATCCATTTTTTGCAAAAAGACCTCCATGAATTGTTTTATGCCCTTGCGAAGCTCCTTTTTTTCAAATGGCTTATAGCAAAAGTAGATCGATTTCTGATTCACATGATAGAATATTTCCTCAAAGCGAAAACTGACTCCATCTTCAGGCAGTAGATATGGCTCCATCTCCACCAGTGCTTTTTTCAGGCTCCAAAAAAAGTCTCTCAGATAATCAAGTGTAATCGTATGATCCTGTAGATAGGCATCCATGGATACCGCTCCAGTGATTTCATACCAGTACTGCATCTTACCGCCTGTTATTAATACCTGTGCAGGCAGCAAATGCTCGAACCGTTGATTCTTCATCATCATCAGCTCGAATCCATTGTAATAGCTCTCATCACAAATGACCATATAACTTTTATTCAAATTTCTCCTGTATTCCGCCATGAAGTTTATTTCTTCCTCCCCTGTTCTTGTATGTGTCTTATTCTATTAGTCCCTGGATCAATTCCTTTCCGTAAAATACTTTGACAGGATTGAACTCTTCGTCCCATTGTTCCAGAACGATCTGCGAGACCTCGTCATGCAGCTGCAGGCCAATTCTTATGGGCAGAAGAAATACTGCAAGAATCAGTGGCATCAGCAGTGCAAGTTCGACTGTATATACGGCTTTTATACGCACATCGCACCTATTCTTCCTTTTATGCTCTTTTTGATTCGTACCATGTGTTTTCACTGTTTTCATATAATTGCTCCTTGCAGTAAGAAGAGGAAGGCTGTCACGCTTATAATAGGTACAAATGGCATTTCCATCCTCTTTTCTTTGTATAGAATCAAAATAACAACACCGATCAGGGCAGCTCCCATCAGAGAAAAGAACAAAATGCCAACAGTTATCTTTGCCCCCTTCAACATACAGATCATGGCTGTGATAAGGGCATCCGCCCCGCCAAGTGCTTCCTTTGTGCAAAAAGAGAGTAACATCAATGCAGTGCCCAGCGCTATGCTCTCATAGAAATACTGTATACTGTCTCTGCCATTGGACCAGCATAAAAGGAAAAAAACAAAAAGGCCTGCTGCGAGCGCTCTTACAGAAATACTTTTTCTTTGAATATCTTCTTTGGAATAGTAAAGCAAGAATAGGAGTAAAACCAGATCATTCATGTTTACCCTCCGCAGATTCGACAGGCACGCCGATCCAAAACTTCACTCTTTCGAACCCTTTGCACTTCTCTTTTTATACTTTTGCAGCGTTGATTTCCGTGATATCGTTCTCCATAATCTGTTATATAGACAAAGCTGTCCACCTCAGCTGTACAGCTACAGCGATAGTAAATGGATCCATCCAGATTTCTCAGCTGTTCTACTTGATCTTTACTGACTCTTCTTGACGACACCTTGATACTTTGGCATAACTCACTTAAGTGATAAACAATCCCCTTTGGAGTTATGAACACATATTCCGTCTCCGTTGTTTCAGCGATCGAATATCCATCCCAGACTCTGCATTTGATATGGTTTTCCATATAAAGATCTCTCAGTCTGCCCAGTCCCAGCGGAAAACGAAAGGGATATACAACTGTCATGGAGAGGTGATGATCCTCAAGCTCTATTTCTTTGATCTGTATGCTCCAGACTCCTGTTTTCAAATATTGATTCACCGCCTCCTTCTGAGATGCATAGAAGTAAAAAAGTGCTGTCACCTTGGCCAGATCCGTCTCCTCTTTATCCAAATGCACAGATGCCGATTCTCTGGCCGCCTGAATCAGTGCCTCTTCAAGCTGCTGCTCGACTTCCATACTTCGGAAGAACAAAAGTAAGAACAGGATAACAGCTGCAAACACAGGCAATGCCACAGCCGCCTCCACGGTAAAGGATCCTTTAATACGAATGCAGGAAGGTATTCCGACTCTGCCGTTGTTTGAATTTCGGTTGGAGAATGAATCGAAGAGATATCGATGGCTCGTTTGATTCGATGCAGAAAGAGAGATTTGATTGTTTTTTTCTAGTTGCTGAATGCCTGATTTTTTTACCACAGTTCGGAACACCTCCCTACATTCGTTTCTATTTGTAATATGAAAATTCTGCACTGTTGCTAATGCTGTTATGCGTATTATATTTACTGAATTCTGAATAAAATTCCTTTGGAACCATATTTAAAAAAAGTATCTTATACTGATATTCCCCTTCAATTTTCATGCTGATCGCCATTTGATCCATGTGGAGTGATCTGCTTTGATCCTCCGTCATCATACTGCGCTCCATAAGATCCAATGTTCGATAAGCAATCTCCTTTTCAGAAAGCGCTGCAAATAAGATCTGCAGATAGTCCTCATAGGATAGTCCTCGCTCTTTTTGATCCATCGATTGACTCCCATCTGGAATATATAGAGAATTGCCCGTCCCAAGGAGTGATGTCTTCCAGTCAGACCCTGTTTTAATGGCCGGTATCTTATTCCCATTTAAAAGTTCCCTTACATCTGAAATGCTCTCAGCCAATGCCCATGATGCAAGTATTCCCTTTTGTACGATTTCTGTAATTTCCGGATTTCCTGCCAAAAGGGAAATCGCAGCTGCAACGATCAGAGCCTCCCCTTTTTTTCCTTCATCTGTCATTAGATACATAAAATTTGCAGCCTCACGAATTCCAACGATCTTCCATGCGACCTGTTCCAGGTTCTCCCGTTCCTTCTTTTTACCGCCAATAATATATTCCTGCTGGTAAGAGGTCGTTCCCTTTTCTTTGGAGACATAGGAGGAAAAATGCATTCGAATATATTGTTGAAGCAGGATTCGTTCATACCAGCCTGTTTGAACTTTATTACTTATAGTTCCTTGATTAAGCTCTCTTTTCATCAACGGCTGTGAAAGACAGACCGTTTCATTCGAAATAGTCTTGCCTGGTGCCACAAGGTTCAAGATCCCGAGAGAAAGACTCTCATCCACGGTATAAATTGGATTTGCGATCTCAAGAGGTGTCTGCTCCGATTGATTTGTTGACCTGCCCTGCACCACATACGGATTCTGTTGGGTCTGGACAAGTGCATTCTTTGCCTGGTCACGCAATTCATTTGGTGTCATGGTTCCATTCTGTGCCTCTTCCGGCGCAAACTGTTCCTTTAATTTTTTTGCAGCTGCCATGCTTATCTCATACTTCATGAATTTGCTGATATAGTCCAAAAATACCTTGCCCCGTTGATCGGTTATAAGTTCATACCCTGTTATGTGCATCTGTTGATTCTCAGTGGTAAAAAAGCTGGTGCCACCTTCTGCGGAGCAGGCATTTGCATTTGCAATTTTTTCCATATAGGACTCCACCCCACGTGGCGAGAAGCTCTCACCTCCAGCTGTCATAGGAAGTAATAGCAGTCCGAAGTCCTCCCAGATCTCCTGTTGATAGCCGGCAAAGGCAGACTCCAACGCTAGATTCGTATATGCTCCGGTCCTGGCTTTCAGCCCACGGATCCTCACCGTTTCTAAAAGGGAAAAGATAAGAGATAGAATCAGTAAAATGGACAGACAGACATATACGGTAATACTTCCTCTTTGTCTGATTGAATTATGGGTGACATACATATTCTGGCTCATTAGATCTTTCCAGCCTCTGAGGATATCGTATCCAGAATATCCGAGACAATATTAGTAATCTCTCCTTTGAATAAAAAGACCAACGTGATCAGTACGACAACGATCAGCAATAACTCCACCACTGCAATTCCCTTTTGATTTCCATTTTGATGATTTTTCATAGTTTCCCTTTCTTCATTAAATTGTGATAAGTGCTTCCCCTGTTAAATTGATAATAGTGCTGGTACTAAAATGACCATGAGCGTCAGTAGCAGCATAAATAGCATAGGCCCAAGAAGTTTTGTTCCAGCTTCTTCCCCGGCACGTCTTGCACTTTGTTTTCGTTCAGTAAAGGCTTGTCCCACTTCATATTGCAGTAACTGCATAAATTCTGGATTGCCCCGAAGCTGCTGCTGGATCAATAGACCTGTGAGCACTCGGTATTTCTGATTCTGGGTCTTTTCAGCAAATTGTGATAATGCCTGCACAGGAGTACTTCCGCTGTTCATTTCCTGCTGTACTTCTCCAAGGTATTCATAGACTAAAAGCTTAGGCTGACCATTCATTTTTTTGCTCTGATAGGATTGGTTGATTTTCCCGATCGCAGTCGTAATACTCATTCCGGCACTTAGAAGTAGACCCAGCTTGCTGACAAATCCGGCATATGCGATATTGAGCTCCTGCTGCTTCTTTTTCTTCACCCTCTTTTGGATCTCCTTCTTTTCGATTTCAATGAACCCAAATAGGAGTGCTCCAAGGACTGGCAGAAGTATGGTATAGCTCCTTTTTGATTTCCACTGAAGTGTCTTCCCAAGTACTTTATCCGGCAGGTGCACTGGTTCCTGATCCGATGCCTGCCTTTCGATCTCATCCTGGATTTTCTGAATATAATGATTTGAGGAGAGCTCACTGACTGCACGAATAGTAATAGGAAATGTATAGATTTCATCTTCGCCTTCACAGCTCAAATATACCTTTGCCATAGCTTCCTCAGATTCATTTTTTTCCAGTAGGGCAATCACCTCTCCTGTCTGTCCGATCAGACCCATAGGTTCAAAGGACCAGGCCGCCTTTACCATTCCGCCTGCATAGGTCTCCTTTAGAAGAACCCTCGATTCGATCTGTTCGAAGCTCCTATTTTCCAGCAAAAATGTAGACTGTATCTCCTGCTTCGCATTGGTGATCCTTTGCTCTTGCTCTTCACTCGACAGCTCTTTTTCAGGGATTTTAAAGGTATACGTTTTATTTTGTATCACTTCTGGTATTGTCAGATCCATCGTAACTTCCTGCGTTCCCTCCCCTGCCTCTCGTTGAAGCTGGGCAATATCCGGAATGACCTCATCCATCTTCTTTTGCCTTTTGTCTGCTGCGATTCCGAGGGCAAATAGGATCAGTACAATAAAAATTCTTTTTATGACTGCTTTATTCATACCTTGATCTCCACGATTCGTGCTGCTAAAAATGCGCTGCCTATATAACTGACAAGTACGAATGTCATAAAAACCGCGCCATATAGGTTATGATAGAGGATGGATAAAAAATCCGGCGAGCTGACTTTCATGTAGAGCAAAAGACACACCGGTATAATACACATGAGGATCTGTTCCATTTTCTTAGCAGCAATCATCGTTTCGATTTCCTGTTCTGTTTCGAACTGCTCCCGAATCTGTCGGATGCTGGTATCCATGATCTGTATAAAATCTCCTCCTCCTCGTTTTGCATAGGAGAAGACTTCTGAGAATAGGGATATTTCTTCCACATTCACCCCTTCAGCAAACTCGGCAAAGGCTTTTTCAATCGGGACATTAAAATTGTGCTCCTGTTGAATCCTGTGAATTGGTTCCAGTAGAATGCTTTTATTTCCAAAAAGATACAAAAGCTCTGTCTCAGCAGCGACAAACGCATTTTCAACTGAAAGTCCTGTGGATATTGCCGCCAGTATACTATAAAGGATGCTTTGAAACTCTTTTAGAATTTCGCGTCTCTCTTTTCTGTCTCTGTTCTTACGCTTCGTTCGTATTGCTAACAGCAGGATGCCTATTGCTGAAAACAAGCCCCAGACTGAGTCGTAAAAGAGCCAGGCCACAACAGCACTTGCACTGAATGCAAGAAATAATACTATGCCCGCTTCCTGCCATTTCCCAATAACTTTTTTTAACGCTCGCTTACCTTTAGAATCCTGCCAGATTCCACTTTTCTTTGTTCTGCAGCTCTCCGCATTTCGCCCACTGGCCTTGGATGCGTCCATGTTTCTCCCCGGTTTCTCTGAATTCAAATAACGTATGCAGTCTCACCTCCCCCTCCTGTATTCCAGCGACCTCTTTCACAGAAAGCACCTTTCTGCTCTTATCCCGAAGCCGTCCCAAATGAATAAACAAATCGATACCTGATGCGATCTGACCTCTGATGGCAGATAAAGGCAATTCCATTTCAGACATCAGACACATGGTCTCGAGTCTCTTTATCATATCTTCCGGGCTGTTCGCATGTCCGGTACCCATTCCTCCTTTGTGCCCATTGATCAGACATTGCAGAAAATCTGCCGTTTCACCTGCTCTGCATTCGCCAATGATGATTCTGTCTGGCCGCATTCGCAGTGTCGCTCTTACAAGATCCCTGATCGTAATTGGCGTCACCGTCGAAAAATTGGCAAAGCGTACCTCAAGGCGTATCAGATTCTTAATTCCGTGCAGCTGAAGCTCGGCAGAATCTTCTATGGTGATGACTCGTTCATTTTTGGGAATATATGCAGAAAGTGCATTTAGAAAGGTAGTCTTACCTGATCCGGTGCTGCCGGAAACAAAAATGTTATACCCCGCTGCTACCAGTTTATCCAGCATCTGGGAAATCTCGTCAGAAATTGCATTTTTAGCGATCAGCTCCTTCATCGTCAAGGGTTCCTTCGGAAATTTACGGATAGAAATACTGACTCCATCCACAGAAGCTGGTGGAAGAACAATATTGACCCGGGATCCATCTGGGAGACGGGTATCAACGATGGGGGAAGATTCATTTACGACCCGGTTTCCATAGCTGCATATTTTTTGCGTCAGATCCAGAAGTTCTTCTGTGTTTTGAAATCTTCTTTCTGATTCATGCAAGGTTCCGCCCTTCTCGTAGAAAATAGATTTTGTGCCATTTACGAGAATTTCTGTAATCTCCTCATCCTCTAAAAGAGGTTGAAGGATACCTAGCTTTTTCAGGCTGTCAAATAACTCTTTTTTAAAAATTCTTCTATGATGGAGCGAAATTCGATTCCCTTTGTCGTATTCACATAATACCTCCTCTAAAAGCTCGTTCAATCCCTCCTCTTCAGTCTCTAACTGCTCCTGAAGCCGAACGCGAACAGCTTGTTTTATCTCAAGGTATTGGTTTTCCACATCCCTGTCCAATTTATTCTCTGTTATCAACATGCTTCCCTCCGACAAGTGGATTCAGATATTCAGACATCCCATTGTAGTAGATCCGTTCCAAATGCATGGAAGAGAAAGTTTTCTCCACCTGATCCGTTACTGTTACAGGTATGAATTCGATCCCTTTGGATCTGGCTGTCCATGTCTCTGCCAGTTTTAAGAATTCCGCTTTTCTCGCAGCCTGTATCGGACTGCTTCTGTCTGTATAGTAAAGACGTTCAAACAGTGGCATTTCATTCTCTATTCCTGCAGAAATGAAATCGAATTCGATCACAATGATGTCATGACCGCTGCGTCGTCGCAGCTCCTCAAAGAACCAGTTCCATTCTCTGGCTGTGATTTCGCTCAAATGCAGCGGATCAGATACCGGTTCAATCAGATCGATGGATTCATATGGCAAGATGGCAGCGTGCAGTGTGTTCATCATCACATTCCCCTGCTTTTCACCGCAGCTCGCAAGAATATCACTTAAGTTTTTCTTATGCTCTTTGCTTAGCAGACTACGGAGGCCACTAAGCTGTGTAAGCGGAAGATATAGGACTTTACTGTCCTCCCCCAGTTTCAAAGCAAGCTGCAGACCAAGCAGGTTCGCACCGGCAAACTGGTGCAGCGGATATACCCCATATAATTTTGCTGGATTCGAGTTGGCAGCCCTTTGCGGCTGATCACCTCCGCAGACCTGTTCCAGTATGGAGCCAATTACTTGTGAGATTGACTGGTATTTGTCAATGAATGGCAGATTCGGGTGTGAACCCCGATCCTCCTGCCCGCCAAATAAAAGGATCGCGATCCGGGTCTGCAGGCACTCTACCTGTTCGATCTCCGCTTCACACACAAGAAGTCCTTGGTACTGATTCAGCTCCTGTTCTGCAGGTAGCTCCTGAGCTGAATCATAGAAATCAAATGCGATATGATTTTGCGAATGGGTTCTCATATACTGCCCGAGCTGCATGAGATAATTTTTGTCCTGATCCAAAATAGCAACACGAAATAGTGGCAAAAAGTCCTCCTTTCTGCTTTCCGTTATCAAATTAATAAGATTGGGTGAAAAGTTGGAACAGATCTGTTCCTGAAAAAAATGAATTACTTGATTTGATTTATCCGAATTATAATCTCTGTATTTCGTTTTGTCTATATGAATTACTAATTTTCCTTAACTTTGTGAAATTGCTCTAAGAAATTTCGTGTTGGAATCTACGAAAACCCTCAGACCCCTGAAAATACTGCCTTTTTGATGTCAAAAGAACCCGTTCCAAACACTGCTGAGAACGGGTTCTTCTTCTTTTTTATCTGAATTATACCAAGAATCCTCGATTCCGCTTACCTGCTTCGGTCACGGATGGGTTCTGATCTTTTCCATACGTCATTCCGGCATAGATCTGCTGACTGTGTTTCATGACAGGCATTGAGGTATCTTGTTTTTCTGCTTCAAGAAATGCTTCATACAGGGAATAGAGCAGTGAATGTACCTCCTGAATATTCGCTGTACTTCTTTTTAACCTCGCTTTTGCAAGCTGCTCCAGACAGTATGTGTAGATCGAAAATAGTGATCCGGCTATCTCGTATTCAAAATCCAGAGTGTCTAGAAATGAATGTAATACTGCTTCCGCATTCGTCAGCTCGATCTTGAACTGTTCGAACTCACCCTTTTCATGAGCAGCTCTGGCATTGTCCAGGTATAAAAAAGACATTTCAAATTTGATTACCAGAAGTCCTGATCTATTGGCGGCCGCGATTCTCCGCGTAAAATCCTGCTTTTCTTCCTTTGTCATTTCCTACCCCTTATCGTAACA
The DNA here is from genome assembly GCA_047974745.1 of Lachnospiraceae bacterium. Lineage (GTDB taxonomy): Bacteria > Bacillota > Clostridia > Lachnospirales > Lachnospiraceae > JBKECO01. The sequence goes on along the minus strand of JBKECO010000017.1, from coordinate 84,717 downwards.
GCTGCAATACAGTCTGCGGCAGGTCATTCGCCTGGCCCAGCACGGAAACTGCTGTCTGCTGCAGTACATTATATTTTGTGTAATCTGTCATTTCTTTAGCCATATCAGCATCTTTGATCCGTGAAATCGCAGAAGACATGTCTTCACTGGAAGCATCCAGGCTGCTGACAGCATGATCTAGTCTGTTCTCATATGCACCCAGCTTGGAACGGGCTTCCGAGACACTTCTTAATGCGTCAGCCAGAATCGTTATCCCCCGGGATCCTCCGTCTACTTTTGTAACATCAAGCTCATCGAGATATAGATTCTCGGAAGAGATCTTTGGGATACGGACATCCATGGTCTGATTTTCATTGGCACCGATCTGAAGTGTCATCCTCCCCATGCTTGTAACTTCAATGTCCATGTATTCCATTACAGTACCATTCATGGTATTTGTTCCGGGATCCATCATAAAATCCATGGTAAATCCCCGTATATCCGTAATTGTTACCTTGTTGCCGGATGTTGTCACCGTTGCCTGTGCACTAAAGGCCGAATCCGCAGGATCCAGATTCAAAGATATCTGCATATCAGTCCCGGCTGTCTGCGTCATGGTATCAAGTCCAAGAAATGCCGCAAGTTCCGGAGTGCTCGCCGTAATCTCTATCGTTCCCATACTGCCATATTCTGTTGAAGCGAATACCAGTACATCTCCATATGCAAATGCTGTGTCACTGCTTTCATATCCGGCTGTTGTCGGATTTGCATCGAAATCCACAGTAGGCGGAGCGTCCGTTTCAAATACATTGATACGTGCCTGCTCCCCTGCCTCTCTCAGTTTTTCATATACCACATCAGCACTTTCTCCTTCTTCGATCGTGACTTCTAGTCCGTTGATCAAAATGGTTCCGGCTGGAATTGTTCCGGTAGAAGTAGACGATACCACAGAGCTCTGAGTCGCCGCCTGGGTAATGCCAATCTGATAGATCCCTGGAGATACTGTATCAGAAACTAACATTCTGCTGATATTTGACGCATATACTCTGGTATCGAGCGTTCCATTCAAAAGTGCTTTTGTATTGTATTCTGTATCTTTTGCTACTCTGTCGATCTCATCCCTTAAGGAGGAGATCTCCGCCTGAATAGCAGTTCTGTCTTCATAGGTATTCGTATCAGAGGCTGCCTGGACTGAGAGCTCGCTCATACGCTGTATCATACTTGTGATCTCAGAAAGTGCAGAATCTGCGATCTCAATGACACTGATTCCATTTGATGCATTCTGCGAGGATTGATCGAGGCCTTCGATCTGTGCAGCCATTTTATTTGATATCGCAATACCAGAGGGATCGTCCTTTGCACTATTGATTTTTAACCCTGATGAAAGTCTTTCCATGGTCGCTGCAATATTATTTTCTGTACGCAGAAGCTGCGCTTTTGTGATGGATGCTGAAATGTTATGATTTATTTTCATTGTGTCCCTTTCTCGTCTCGAAATGATCCCTTTTTCTGATTTGTCCTCTGCTGCTTATATCGGTCAGGCAGCAGACTTACTTAGCAATCCCAAAAACTCCTTGGCAAGATGGTACAACCGCCTCGTCTGGTTCGTATTCTGCTCCTCTTCCGGCTCACTACCACTGTCCGTATTATAAAAACTACTTGCAGATACCTTTTCTTCCTGTGCAAAAAAGGCAGTCGTACTTTCCCCAAATCGCTCGCTCAGCACTTCGTCAGTCAGCTCCTGCTGGAATTTCTCTTGTTGTTCTTTGCTGTCACAGCTGATCCACGCCCGAATTTCATCATTGTTTACCTCAAGTGAAGCTGCGACTTTTCCTGCCTGCTCGGAGTCAAAGAAAATATCTACTTTTCCCTTCTCCTCCTTGCCCCTGACTATTTTAAGTGAGACCTCTGTCATCTTTCCCTCCACAATGACCGGTATGGTGTATACCTCGTCCTTGTTCATTTTCTGCATGATGGAGACCTGCATTTTGGACAGCTTCATCTCCTTTAGGTTCAATGACGTAACATCTTCGCTTTCACTGATCATTGTCTTCATCACATTTTCAGCCACCTCCGCCAAATCATTCTGTGCTTTGGCAAGTTCTTCTGGAGACTCCATCGCATCTGAAAATCTGCGGAGGATCTCATCCCGCAGTGCAGTAAAATCTTCCTCTGTCACACTGTTGCTGCCATTTGACTCAAACAACGATGAAAATGTTTTGTTCCTCTGATTAATAAAACGAGATGCTGCCTGCAGATAATTTGCTGTAACGGGGGTATCATATTTTGCCAATAGCTGATATATCTCCTGTTCCGATTTCACTGCCTTATCAAAGATCTCTGTCTGCTCTTTTAGATACTCATTTGTTTCGCTCTGACTGAGCTGCGAAAGGATTTCCTTTGCCTCACTGACTTTGCTTTGGATAAAAGCGCGCTGGATCTGATCTGTAATCGAATCCTTCGACGATGCTTTCATTCCATCGAATGTATCGTCAACAAGGAATTCACTTCCCGTCTTCTTAGTGCTGCGAACTGCAGTCAGAAGATTGGAAAGGTTCATCTCCATACCCTTTGCAATGACAGCTCCCACTGCTGCCCCGTCAGACTGTTCGATCTGGTGAAGTAATCGATATACCCCAATATATCCACTTCTTTCCTCCTCTGTGATCTCTCCATTCTGATCCAGCTTCCAGAGGAACTGACTGAATTTCTCATCCTCTCGTCCACTTTCCTCCGAAATTGCTTCTGCAGCCTGATTCAGTTCCTGCAGCGACATTTCCATTGGATTTTGACCATTTCGGATCATCTCCAGCACAACAACGGGGTTCAGATTGCGAAATACCTTTTGTACCAGTGCATCTGCTTCTTTTACTTGTGCGACAGACTCCTGATTGATTTCCATATGATTGTATGCCAAAGCCCTGACTGCCCTTTGATTTTCCTGTGAACTCTCTTCCCCAATCTCACTCAGCAGGCTGTCGATCGCTCCAAATGCTTTTTGAAGGGAATCCCCCAGGTCTTTGCGAGGCTCTGTCATCATTGCCTCATAGGAGCTGCTGGCTATTGTGGCAGCTGCTGTCAGTACAGATGCTTTGTCCTTTAATTCAAAAAGACTACTTCTTCTTATATCTGGATCTGCTAGCAGATAGACTGGTGCCTGTTTGATCTGCGTGATAGCTTTATCCGTCTCAACGAGCATCGCTGCTTTTGAATTCAAGGAATCAGTATCTTCTCGAAGCAGACTGGCATAGTAGGAAATCTCCTGCTCCTTTAGCTGATCAATCAGCTCTTCCAAGGGCAGTGTGTCAACTTCGATCCCCTGCTTTAACATCTGAATGCAGGCTTGCTTTGTCATAAGCAGGCGGACTTCTTCCAGTTGTCGCTGCTGTGTAATTTCGAGGATTGTACTTTCCGTTGTCACTTCAGCTGTTGTTCTAACCTCTGCATCAGCATGTTCAGAGTCTGCATTTGTCTCGTTCAAAAAAGCAGCATCAGAGTGAAGATTGCGAAGAAAAGAATCGGCTCTCTCCTCCAACGAGCTACTATAAAGTATAAGGGTATCCTTGGGTCTGGAACCTGCTGCTACTGTGTCTGCGATTGATTTTGTCAGCATTTCCAGCTCAATTGGAAATGTTATCTCTTTCAATTCCTGAAGCTTTTGAAAGCTTTCGTCCGTCAAAGCAATTTCATTCTGGAGCATCCAGTTTCCATCCTGCCTCAAGGATTCTGTCACTTCGTATCCTGCCTCAGAAATAACGCGCTCCACCTGTGCCTCGAGCTCCTTTCCCTGACCCATGGCTGTCACATCTGAACTTCCTGAAAAAACTGCCTTTGTAACATTTTCAATGGTAGGGTCCATTTTATTTTTTAACAGATAGGCCATACTTCCGCGGCTCAGATCACGGATCTGCGCAGCTCGATCCATGGCTTCAAGTCCCTCACTCATATTGGTCTTTGTCGCAGGTATGTCCTTGGCTTCGAATGCCTGGTGCAGCATATTTACAGAAACGACCGTTTCTCCCGCTGCGAGAAGTTCTTCCTTCGAAAGGCCGGTACCAAGATCAGATACGTCCTTGCCCCCTTTTGCCAATGCTATTTTAATCTTATCGACCACCGTCACAAGTGTTTCGCAGTCCATATCATCAGGCTGATATCCATCATTCAGCAATCGTGAATAATCCTCTGTCGACATTGTGTTTGCAATCGTCTCCATTTGTAACCTGATATCTGTTCCGTGATCCTCCTTTTCACTTGGAAAAGCAGATTCCTCACTACTTTTTGCGTATGTAGGATCTTTGATCTGGATCGTTCGCAGGTTCTCAAAAATCTCAAGATCAGAGACTGCCTTAAGCTGCCCCCTCGTTTGTTTTTCTGTCTTCGCTTCCCTGTTCCATTGAATGGACTCTGATCCACTTCCTTGTTCGATTCTCATAATATTCTCCGATTCGATATTGTTATCTATCCATTACTTCGGATTTTCCAGAAAAAAACTTAACGACAGCTTTTTTCATTATGGAACATGTTCTCATGTTATAAAAAGAGGCTGCAGCACAGTCAGTGATCCGACCTTACTGCAGCCCTTTGGCTACTTTTTCTTTTTTTCTTTTATTTTCGGTTGCTTCACCGGTTTTTGTACCGGTCTTCGTTCTGAATATTTAAATACTGCTACGCCATACCCTGAAAGGGGATAGGAAAAGGAGTATTCTCGACCGTCACACTCCTGTTTTTTAGCCCGATAGGATGGCTTTTCTGTATCTGAAGTTGCATCATCTGTAGATAGAATCAATTTATAGGAGGTATTTTCAGGCACTCCGACTCTGTAGTCCGGACGATCCATAGGTGTAAAATGCAGAACGAATAAAAGATTGTTCTTTCCATCCTCGCTTTTTCTGACAAAGCTGAAAATACTTCTGGAAGCGTCATCTGCATTGATCCATTCAAAATTGTAGGGATTTTTCTCGTTTGCATACAAACACGAATATTTCTGATAGATATGCAGTAGCTGCCGGACAAAGTTCTGCACATCGCTATGCTCCTTATTTGCCAGCTGAAACCACTCTAACTCCGTTGCTTCATCCCACTCATGCACCTGGGCAAATTCTTGTCCCATAAACAAGAGTTTTTTTCCGGGATGACCGAACATAAAGGTATATCCCACCTTCAAATTCGCATATTTATCGATTTCGTAACCGGGCATTTTCGTTATCATTGAACCCTTAAGATGTACAACTTCATCATGGGATAAAACCAGAATATAATTCTCGCTGGCATTATACGTCATGGAAAATGTCATTTTATGATGATTGTATTTACGAAAAAGAGGATCTAATTTCATATATTCCAGAAAATCATGCATCCATCCCATATTCCATTTGAAGTTGAAATTGAGTCCGCCCTTTTTCGCACTCCCGGTCACCAACGGCCAGGCTGTTGATTCCTCTGCGATCATCATGATGCCCTTGTTTCTGTCCTCCACAAGAGAATTGATATGGCGAAAAAATTCGATCGCATCCAGATTCTTGTTATCACCATATTTATTTGCGACCCATTGTCCATCCTTTTTTCCATAGTCAAGATAGAGCATGGAAGCCACTGCATCTACACGAAGCCCGTCAACATGATAGTGCTCGATCCACATCAGCGCACTTCCAATCAGGAAGTTTTTAACTTGGTTGAGACCATAGTTGAATATTTTTGTACCCCAGTCAGGATGCTCTCCCATTCTGGGATCCGGATATTCGTACAGGCATGTTCCATCAAATTCTGCCAGACCGTAGGCGTCTCTCGGAAAATGTGCCGGAACCCAGTCTAGTATAACTCCGATTTTTTTTGTATGGCAATAGTTGACCAGATATGCAAAATCCTCAGGTGTTCCATAGCGTGAGGTCGGTGCAAAATAACCTGTCACCTGATATCCCCAAGATCCGTCAAAGGGATATTCCGATATTCCCATCAGCTCGATGTGTGTATATCCCATCTCAAGAACATAATCTACCAGTGAGACTGCCAACTCTCTGTAGGTATAAAAACCATCATCTCCACGGCCTGGATGACGCATCCAGGATCCTGGGTGAACTTCATAAATACTTATTGGCTCATTCAGAGCATCTGCATTCTCTCTTCTTGTGACCCACCGCTTGTCTGTCCATTTGAAATGATCGATCGAAGTAATTCGAGAAGCATTCCCTGGTCTCATCTCATACTGATTTGCATAAGGATCGGACTTGTATAATTTACTTCCATCCTTTGTCAGGATCAGATAACGGTATAGGCTTCCCATCAGATCGCCTTCAATAAAAGTTTCAAAAATACCTGCACTTTTCGGCTTTACCCGTTTTAACTCATTTGCGGTTTCATCCCACGCATTGAAATCTCCAATGACAAAAACCCTGTCGGCATTTGGTGCCCACAGGGTAAAGCATATCCCTTTTTTATTGTCTTGAAGCTGTTCATGTGCACCCATTTTTTTATAGATGTCATAATGAGTGGCCTGCCCAAATAAGTAACAATCTAACTCAGTAAAATTGTTCATATTCTTTCTCCTACGCTCTTCGGCCTCTTTTCTCAAAGTCCTTCTCTCTGAGGATTACATAGTCCTCCTCATCGTATCTTCTTGATGTAATGATCGAAACAGCTTTCATGATGGAACTTTTTTCCACACTATCAATTGCTTCGTCTATAATCTCTTTTACCTCAGTCAGCGTAGTCGGTCGGTCTATTCTCTGAATATGGCTGATCCTTTTATATAGTGCCAGGACACCCATTTCATCGATCTGGTAATCGAGATCTTTCGCATATGCTTTTCCGAAAAGTACAAGCTCATCACTAGTAAATACCGGAATTTTAATTACTTCTGTAAATTTCTTCGTCAGCTCATAGTCAAGTGCGATCACACTTTCGATTCCAGCCCTTGTATCCTCCATTACAACAAGAATACCGCTTTTATCTAATTCCAGCAGTGTGGAAAGCTTCACAGCACTTTCTTTCGAAAGCTGTCCAGCTCCTTCTATGATCAGACAGCCGCCGGACACCTTCGCCATAAGCTGTGTGATATCTTTTTTGTTCAGCTTCTCTGCATCGATTTTTCCAATTTTCCCATTCGGTCGATTTACGATCTTTTGAAGTGCTTTAATGAGGCAGGTTGCAAGTACGGTCTTCCCACATCCTTTTCCACCCTGGATCAAAATATTTCCACGCGTGGAATCTCCTTGGCTGGCAAGTCGTTGTGATGCTCCTGTCAAAACTGCACAGATCTGTGCTTCCATTCCAGCAACGGGAACAAAGTAGGAAAAGATATCCCGCAGTTCCTCTGGAAGCTTTTGAAAATCTGCTTCAAATGCACTTTGCTGTCCTGTCTGCATCTCCTCGATTTGCTTGTTCAACGCCTTGCTTATTTCTTCCGTCTTGATTGCCTTTGTGTCCTGATCCGGAATGTTTGGCGGATTGTCTAAATTCTGCGGATTCTGTGAGTCCTGTCGACTCTCAAAGTTCTGCGGATTCTCTGCATTCGGCAAAACCTCTGTTTCCTGCTGTATCTCAGTACTCTGAGACAGCATATCTTTGACACTGTTACTGAGATTCAGGCTTTCTGCTGACTCAGTCAACTCCACCTTAGAATCATCCTCCGTCTCGTTCTGAATAGAAGGCAGTTCTTCTGGTTGTTTGATCGGTTCTGGTGCCGTATAGTAGTACTTCTTGTAGTTTTCTTCCTGCTCTCTTGTAAGCGGCTGGTGAAGCATCTTGAGCTCCATTGCCTTTTTTACATAATTACCTGTTCCGAACCAGAGTATCAGTTCATCACAAACATCCACACATCGTCCCTGCTGTTCATTTTTATGATATAGCTTCGCAAGTTCATAGAACCATTCCTCAGAATATTCCAAATTCTTTAGCTCTTCTAGAATTGCGATCTGGGTCGGAAGGGAGAGCCCCTTAGCTTTTGCCAGGCGATATTTCAGTACAAATCTCAAATTATCCTGTGGTGCAAGCTCGATAAATTCATCAATATACTCTTCTGCCTCGTCATACTCGCCCATTTTAATGACAAGTTCAGCCAGACGATATATGATCATCCTGCCAATTGGTGCCCTATCATAGGCTGAAAGCAGGATATCGTAGGATTCCTCATACCGCTTTGCATGTGCGTATATGTCCCCAGCAACGATCAGACTGTTCACATTCCTTATTTTTTTCCAGTTAATAGTATCAGCAATTACCGCTGCTGTTTCGTAGTCTTTTTTCTCCAGCAGGGTTTTAAGCTGATCCATTTTCAATTTATATTCATATCGATCCAACTCTGACACCTCTTATCACTATTTTGCTCATGATTTGTGTAAAGTGTAACATGAAATTATAAAAAATGTCAAAATTTATTGGTCTTTTTCGGTTGAAAAGGGCACCTCTGTTTTCTCAGGATATTTTAATTCACTGGTTCTCTCATCAATGCTGTCTAACTGGATATAAGAGCTTGTTCCACTGGGAAGCTTCTTTTTCTTCAGGATGTAGGTAACGACTTCGCTGATGATGGAGTAGATGACTGCAAATACCGGAACTCCAAGCACCATGCCGACAAATCCGAACATGCCTCCGCCTATCAGAATTGCAAAAATGACCCAGAAGGAAGAGAGTCCTGTCGAATCGCCCAATATTTTTGGTCCGATTATGTTTCCATCGATCTGCTGCAGGATCAGTATCATTATAATAAAGTAGATTCCCTTGATCGGATCTGCCAGGGCGATCAGTATCACACAAGGAATTGCTCCAATAAATGGTCCAAAGAACGGAATTACATTTGTAGCACCGATCACCACAGCAACCAATAGAGTATATGGCATCTTCATGATATAGAGAATGATGTAGCAAAGAACTCCGATAATCATGGAATCCACGATCTTTCCTGAAATAAAACCTCCAAAAATCTTATGGCTCCTGCGAAAAGTACGAATTATAATATTTCCCTGCTTTTTAGAAAAAACAGTATAGATGATCTTTTTTGACTGCCCGGTAAAAGTCTCTTTACTCATCAAGACATAAACGGACACGATCAGTCCGATTACCACATTAAAGACCACTTTGATGATATTTATCACACCGATCGTCACAGAGGTAATATAGGTATTTGCTGCAGGAATGATCTGGGTCGAAATATAGCTCTCCAGATAATCCACCGCCTGGGTAAGATAGCCTCGAAGCAGTGTTAGTATATAATTGTCACCAGAAAGAACTGCTGTCAGCCAGATGGAAAAAGAATTGACTTCAACAGGAAGAGTGGCGATCATATTCTGGATGCTCTGAATCAGTTGAGGAACGATCATTTCCAGCAACAGGTAAATGATCAGTGACAGAAATGCCAATGCCATGATCGTGCCTATGAATCGAGATATCCTGCGTACGACTTTTTCATTTTTTATTCTGGGTAACAGAACTTTGATGCAAAGACGCTCGACTCTCATCATGATTGGGTTCAGTAAATAGGCAAGTGCCAGACCAATAAGAATTGGCTGCAATATGACCATGATCTGGCCGAAAAAAGCGGCAAATCCCTGATATCGGAACATTACAAAAAACAGGAATAGACCTATAACATAGGTGATCAGAACCGCCAGGGACACCATCACATATTTGGGTAGCTGTTTTTTTGGCTTATGTTCCAAGTCCGGCGTTTTTTCATCCGGTTTTATTATGTTGTCCTTCTCGTCCAAAAAGGACCTCCTATCTCCTGTTAAAATTAATCAGGCAGCCTTTTAGGATAATACTTCTTTCGTCATCTGTCAGATCACCGATCGATAATTCCATCTTTATCATATTCTCATTGCGTACAACATATGCTTCGATGATCTTAGCCTTGGTCTCGACTTCCTGTCTGATATTCGGTAGGAAAATAAAGTCTTCATTTGAAAACGGAAGTTCTCCCTCCTGAATCAACAGTGGCAGCATGCCCCAGTTGATCAGATTCGAACGATATCGTTTTGTAGCATAATCATGAGCGATATTTGCCCATCCGCCCAGTACCTTCTGGCAGGAAGCCGCCTGTTCTCTTGCGGATCCATCACCTGGCTTTACTGCAAAGATCGTACTTCCGATTCCAATAGCCTGAACGGTCTCTTTTCCATAGTTCTCTTCTATTGTTTTTAGAATCGGCTCCAGTTCACTGACTGCAGTAATCGGTGATCCCCCGGCCTCTACCGCTTTTTGTGCCAGCTGTATTGCTTTTGCCCGCTCAACATATTTAGGTTCCCTTCTGGATAATGTGAACTCAGCAAGTCCAAGAGGGTTCGAGCGATAGGATGAGGTCTCTCCAGAAGGAATCAGTTCATCCGTTGTTGTCACCGGATCATGGATTTCTGCAACGACTTTAAGGAGCATATGCTCTGGCAGTGCGCTCATAGCCGGCCAGTCTTTAATATTTGGTCCGAACTGTATGGAAACGGACGGATCCGGAATCCCTTTGCTATCGAATACTCGATTCTCATATATTTTTTTATCAAAGAAATATTTTGGACTAGAATACGTGATGCTCAAATCTGTTGCAGGTGTCAAGATTCCTTTGTTCGCTGCTGTCGCTGCGATCGAGCGAGCATCCATTAATGCTACGGAAGCAATCTGGTTGTTCTGAACCTTAGAACCTTCCCGGTTCGGAAAGTTCCTTGTCGAATGCCGGATGGAAAACGCATTGTTCGCCGGTGTATCTCCAGCTCCAAAACAAGGTCCGCAAAAGGCTGTTTTCATGACAGCTCCTGCTTCCATCAGAGTTGCAGCAGCTCCATTTCTTACTAGCTCCATATACACCGGTGTGCTTGCCGGATATACGCTCAGCGAAAAGGTATCGGCACCAATACTTGCACCTTTTAAGATATCCGCTGCATCACAGATATTTTCAAAACCACCACCTGCACAGCCGGCAATGATTCCCTGATCAACATACAATTTTCCATCTCTCACCTTACTCATCAGATCAAGTGAAACTGCATCGTTAAAGCTGACCTTTGCCTTTTGCTCTGTTTCATGAAGGATATCTGCTAGATTCGCATTCAGTTCTTCAATAGTATAGGTGTTGCTTGGGTGGAATGGCATTGCAATCATAGGGCGGATCGCTCCAAGATCGATCTCGATCATACCGTCATAGTATGCAACAGCTTTTGGCTGCAGTTCTTTATATGCCTCAGTTCTGCCATGTATCTCATAGAATTCTTTTACAGCCTGATCTGTCTTCCAGATTGAAGACAGGCAGGTTGTTTCCGTAGTCATGACATCAATTCCAATTCTCATGTCGACACTTAGTTGATCCACTCCTGGTCCAATGAATTCCATCACTTTATTTTTTACATATCCATTGGCAAACACTTCGCCAATAATGGCGAGTGCCACATCCTGTGGACCGACACCAGGTATTGGCTTTCCTGACAGGTAAACGCCGATCACTTCTGGCATATTGATATCATAGGTCTGTGACAGCAGCTGCTTCACAAGTTCTGGTCCCCCTTCGCCAATCGCCATGGTTCCCAGCGCTCCATAACGGGTATGAGAGTCAGAGCCAAGAATCATATCTCCGGCACCCGCCAGCATTTCACGTGCAAATTGATGGATGACTGCCTGATGAGGAGGTACATATACTCCGCCATATTTCTTGGCACAGCTGAGTCCGAACATATGGTCATCTTCGTTTATCGTTCCACCAACTGCACAAAGACTGTTGTGACAGTTCGTAAGTACATAGGGAATTGGAAATTTCTCCAGACCGGAAGCTCTGGCCGTCTGAATGATTCCGACGAAGGTGATATCATGAGATGTCAGCTTATCAAATTTAATCTGGAGCTTCTCCATGGAATTTGAAGTATTATGAGCCTCAAGAATCTGGTAAGCAATCGTATTTTGAGCCGCAGCGTCCTTTGAAGTCACAGCACCTGTCTTGCTTTTTAAAAGTTCTTCTGCCTGACCATTATCCTCTAGGAGCTCAATACCATTAATTAGGTAAACGCCTTTACTAAATAATTTCATTCCTTTTCTCCTCATTTGTTCTTTTTTTCTTTATTCGTAGGCCCAAAGCCTTCATCGGTTCGAATTCCGGCTTTTCTGAAATATTCAGGATTCACTTTAATTTCAGGCTTTTCGTAACGGATCTCGCTGTAATTCTTCACCGGCTCCATTGTCTCCGGGTCAATTCCCGCTTCTTCAAAATAAGCTTTGTCAATTTTGATTTCTGCTTTCACAGCAGTAAATGCACTGCTCTCATAGGCATGGCGTCTGCTCCATTCTGCAGACTTTCGCTGTTCTGCCTGATCTTGCTCTGTCATATCGTCTTGCTTCTTTTGTTCTTTATTCTTTTCTTCAATGATCCTCAGATATTTTTCTGTATCCTTTAGAGTCTCTAGCTGATTCTTTAATTCTCTCTGATTGCTTTTGATCTTTTGTTTTTCCTGAATCAGATCTGCTTCAAAGTTCTTTACAATATCCCAAACTGAACGGTTCGCTGTATCGATCATGCTCTGTATTCTGCTCAGGGTATCATCTGTATAGATCATGGATGCTGCATAAATATCCTCTGCCTGCCCTGCTGCTTCTTTCAAAATGCTTTCTTTTTTTCTTGCGGACTCTCTGTCAGCTCTGTCTTTGCTGCTCTGGGTCACTTCATACTGCTCCATCATCTCAGCCACCGTTTCACTAAGCAGTGTCAGCTGATTCAGCATGTTAGCTTTGTTGACGATGACCTCCTCCGGATCCATCTCTGTGCCTTTTCCCTTAGAGAGCTGTATGTGGAGTTCTCGTAAAATGCGTTCTAATTTATCCTGAATACTCATGCCCATCTCCTAATCTACGTCCTGCAGTTACCTACTGAGCATATTATAACTTCTTTCGGAAAATCTGACAACGAAGTGCGCACATGAAAAAAAAATAATTTTAAAATCTGAAGTCACGTTTCCCTTCATGAATATTTTCGATGTATTGTGCCGCCTTTTCTTTTACAACAGGATTTGTGATGTAATTCATTTCCTTTTGGATCAGTTTCTCACCAATTTCCTTTGTTTCCGGTGATGCATAATCCTCTAGATATTCCTTTAATGTCATCAGGGCATTTGGCTGGCAGCAATTTACGATCTGCCTGCTCTTTAACAACTGCATGAACCGGTCCCCTGTCCTGCCCTCTCGGTAGCATGCGGTGCAAAAGCTCGGTACATAGCCAAGATCCATCAGCCAGTGGACGATCTCATCGAGTGTTCGTTTGTCGCTTAGATCAAATTGCGCTGAGTTCTCTTCTTCGGGTTCTTCCTGTGCATATCCTCCTACGCTGGTCCTTGATCCTCCACTGATCTGAGATACCCCAAGATTTAGAACTTTTTCTCTACATTCTTTCGACTCTCTGGTGGAAATGATCATCCCAGTGTAGGGTACTGCGATTCGGATACAGGCAACGATTTTTGCAAAAAGATCATCTGCTATCCCATTGTTAAAGGAGTCTGGATCCACATCATCTGCAGATCTTACCCTGGGAACGCTGATTGTATGAGGCCCAACACCACTGAAGGCTTCCATATGTTCCGCATGCATAATGATTCCTGCAAAATCATAACGGTAATTATTCAGACCGAACAGTACTCCGATTCCAAGATCATCGATTCCTGCTTCAGCCGCACGATCCATCGCTTCTGTGTGGTAAGCATAATCACTCTTTGGTCCTGTTGGGTGAAGTGCTTCATAAGATTCCTGATTGTAGGTTTCCTGGAACAGTATATAGGTTCCAATTCCTGCATCCTTTAGTTTTTTATAATTCTCGATCGTCGTTGCAGCGATATTGACATTGACCCTGCGAATCAATCCATTTTTATGCTGAATACTGTAGATGGTCTCTATGCTTTCTAAAATATATTCCAGTGGATTATGCAATGGATCTTCACCAGCCTCAAGTGCAAGTCTTTTATGTCCCATATCCGCAAGCGCGATCACTTCTCTTCGAATTTCGTCCTGGGTCAGCTTTTTTCTGGAAATATGCTTGTTCTTCGCATGATAAGGACAGTAAACACAGCCATTGATACAGTAATTAGAAAGATACAGAGGGGCGAACATAACGATTCGGTTGCCATAGAATTCCTGCTTGATCTGTCTGGCAAGTGCATATATTTTCTCATTCATATCCTCTAACTCACAGTCTAGTAGTGTTAGAGCCTCACGATGGCTGATTCCCTGCATTTTCTGTGCCTTATCCAGTATATTCTGAATCATTTCCCGATTGTTCTTGTTTTCCTGGGCAAATGATAGTGTTGCTTTGATTTCCTCATCGCTGATAAATTCTGCTGCTTTTCCTGACATTACATCATACATAACTATTCTCCTTTACTTCCCTGTTTTCTTTCAATTCGCCCTTATCCTGTGTGTTCTCATTTATTCCGGCAGATTTCATCGTACATGGATCGCCTCGATCCACAACAATCTCGTATCCGATTTTTTTCATTCTGTTATGAAGACAGACTTTGCATTCTGCTGCCCCATCTCCGGTACAGATCTTATTATCATAAAGCTCATATTTTTTTCTGACCATGGTTGGTGAAAGATTTGGCATGACTACATTCGCTCCCGCTAAAATTCCTTTCTCTCTGCCCAGAGGGTCAATCGTGCCGAGTGCAGTCGTTGCCGGAATCAAAAGATCTGGTTTTAGGAGACGCAGCAGACTCAGCATATAGAGAGTGGTGTCGAGACTCCCTTTTGTACGATCGGCAAATGGTGTGTCATGATGAGGTAAAAATGGTCCGATTCCCACCATCTGAGGCTGCAGTTCCTCGATGAATAACATGTCCTTCGCCAAATGCTCCGGTGTCTGTCCGGGAGAGCCTACCATAAATCCACAGCCCACTTGAAAGCCGATCTCTTTTAGATCCCATAAGCATCTCATCCGATTTTCTAACGTCAGCTCAGCTGGATGAAGTGAAGAATAGTGGGATTCATCTGCCGTTTCATGACGAAGCAGATATCGATCAGCTCCCGCTTCATACATGTTCTGGTAGCTTTCTTTCGATCGTTCACCAAATGATAATGTAATCGCACAGTCTGGATATAGGGATTTGATGGAATGTATCAGCTTTACCATGACGGCATCGTTAAAATAGGGATCTTCTCCACCCTGTAGAACAAATGTCCGAAAACCCAATTCATATCCCTGACGGCAGCAGTCCATGATTTCCTCTTCACTGAGCCGGTAGCGCTGGGCTGATCCACTGGATCTTCGTATACCACAGTACAGACAGTCATTTTTACAGTAGTTGGTGAACTCAATCAGCCCACGCACAAAAACAGAGTTGGAATACATGGACTTTCTGACGGCGACTGCTCGCTCCATTAAATAGTCCCGATCCTTTGCAAGTGTGATCAGTTCGATCCACTCCTGCTGAGTGAGATGTCGTTGTGCTTCAAGCTTATCTATTAGTTGTTTCATTTTGGTCCTCCGTTCACATTTGTGCAGGCAGCTTTGAATAGACCGCTTTCGATGTGACACCTGTCAGCATTCCTATTTTACCTGTCACTGCGCTGATGATTTCAGATGGCGCATCCATCGCCACGCTGATCAGTGAGATTTCCCGTTTTTGATACGGAATTCCCATTCTACCTATGATATACGTTCCATACTGATGCAGTATCTGGTTCAGTTCCTCAACAGAACTGGAATCATCCACGACAATAGAGATGATTGCGACACGTGTTTCCATAAAAAAAGCCTCCACATTCCTGTTCTGAAATGTGAGGCAGTTATCATAAGCCCGTTCAGTCTTATGTTACTCGGATTCTGTCATGATCTTTTTGTTCTTGTTTTCCGATGCCTTCACCGTCAGAACGAATCTTCCGATTTAGTACTTCTTTCTCATTTTCTAATAGAAAGATCGAATTGTCAAGGAGAATCCCATAGGAGTACTTTCGTATGATATAAAAAAAGAAGTATCAGGTCTGTCGAACTCCTCCTGATACTTCCGCTTATTAGATTTCTTTCACATTAATCCTTGTCAGTGCCTTGCGAAGTGCAAATTCAGCACGTACAGTATCCGTATCTGCATCTTTTGACTGAAGATTCGTTTCCGCGCGTTCTTTTGCCCGCTTTGCTCTTTCAATATCGATTTCTTCCGGCCACTCAGCGATCTCAGCTAACATCATGACACGATCGGGAAGTATTTCAGCAAACCCTGAGTGTACCGCTGCGACCTTGGAACCACCTGCCCCATGTATCGTGACAGATCCCGGTGCTAAAACAGTGGTGAGTGGGATGTGTCGTTTATACACACCAATTTCACCATAGATCGTATTGAACTCTAACAGCTCCGCCTCCCCGGTATAAAGAACACGGTCTGGCGTTACGATCTTCACTTCGAACAGGTTATCGTTTTCTGCCATAACATCACTCCTTATTTTGCACGTGCACGTACGTCATCGATCGTTCCTGCATTGAGGAAGTGACTTTCAGAGATATCATCGAGTTTTCCTTCTAATATTTCTTTAAAGCCTCGAACCGTTTCCGCAATCGGAACATATTCGCCTTCCATTCCTGTAAACTGACCAGCTACAAAGAATGGCTGAGACAGGAATCTCTGTACTTTTCTTGCTCTGCTTACTACAAGCTTATCATCCTCAGACAGTTCGTCCATACCAAGAATTGCAATAATATCCTGCAGCTCTTTATATTTCTGTAAAATTTCCTGAACGCCACGAGCAACTTCAAAATGCTCATTTCCAACAATTCTCGGATCCAGGATCCTGGATGTGGATCCAAGGGGATCTACCGCTGGATAGATTCCTAGCTCAACTATGGAACGCTCTAGTACTGTTGTTGCATCCAGATGCGCGAAGGTTGTTGCCGGTGCCGGATCTGTCAGGTCATCTGCTGGTACATAAACAGCCTGTACCGATGTGATCGATCCGTTTTTTGTAGATGTGATACGCTCCTGCAGCGCACCCATCTCTGTCTGAAGCGTAGGCTGATATCCTACAGCAGAAGGCATACGACCGAGCAGCGCTGATACCTCGGATCCGGCCTGGGTAAAGCGGAATATGTTATCAATGAATAACAGCACATCTTTTCCACCCTTATCTCTAAAATATTCTGCCATGGTAAGTCCTGTCAGACCAACTCGCATTCTGGCTCCAGGTGGCTCATTCATCTGTCCAAAGACCATGGTGGTCTTCTCGATTACGCCGGTATCCATCATTTCGTGATAAAGATCATTTCCTTCACGAGTACGTTCTCCAACGCCTGTAAAAACAGAGTATCCGCCATGCTCCGTTGCAATATTATGAATCAGCTCCTGGATCAGAACCGTCTTTCCAACGCCTGCTCCACCAAACAGTCCGATCTTTCCACCTTTTTGATAGGGGCAGAGGAGGTCAACGACTTTTATTCCCGTTTCCAGCATCTCCTGTGATGTAGACTGTTCCTCAAAGGCTGGTGCCTTTCTGTGAATGGGCATATATTCCACGCCTTGTGGTGCCTCGATTTCATCGATCGGCTCACCAAGTACGTTGAACATACGTCCTAATGTATTTTCTCCTACTGGCACGGAAATTGGAGATCCGGTCGCAACCGCTTCCATTCCGCGAACCAGCCCGTCTGTAGAGCCCATGGCAATACAGCGCACTGTATCATCCCCCAGATGCTGAGATACTTCAACAACGAGCTTATTTCCATCTTTTCTGATGATCTCGATTGCATCATTGATCTCTGGCAGGGCACCCTCTGTAAATTTGATATCCAGAACGGCACCGATAATCTGAGTGATTTTGCCTTTATTGTTATTCGCCATCTTTTTCAATCACTCCTTTTTCATCCTTCACGTTATCAGGAAATAGCCTGCGCTCCGGCAATAATTTCCGTCAATTCCTGTGTTATAGATCCCTGACGGGCTCTGTTATATTTAAGTGACAGATCACCGATCATATCGTCTGCGTTGCTTGTAGCAGAATCCATCGCCTGCATTCTGGCCGCATTTTCACTGGCAAGTGCTTCCACCAGCGCTCCATAGACAAGACTTGAAACATATTTGGGTATGATCAGATCCAGTGCCTCTTCTTCTGTCGGCTCGTAGTTCATGATCAGATCCATTGTCTCTTTTTCAGCCTTTTCTTCCTCTGTTTCTTCGATATCAACAGGAAGCAGCTGCAGAAGTGTTGGTGTGTGACTTACCGTATTCTTAAAATGTGTATAGGCCAGGAGAATCTCTCCAATTTCACCATCCCGGTATTGCTTTAGGATACGGGCGCTGATCTTTGCCGCCTCTGTGTAGTCCGGTACATCCATAAGATCCGTATGCTCTTCTGCAATAGTATAAT
Organism: Lachnospiraceae bacterium; assembly: GCA_047974745.1. GTDB lineage: Bacteria > Bacillota > Clostridia > Lachnospirales > Lachnospiraceae > JBKECO01. Next base: position 66,438 of record JBKECO010000017.1, on the reverse strand, counting down.
CTCGGCGCTTTAGTGCATCCTTACCCTTATGTCCAATCGCATAGATCAAAACGTCTTCCTTTTTAAATCCACCCTCAGTGACCAACTTTGTGATATTTGAATTATATCCACCTGCCAGACCTCTGTTTGAGGTAATTACGATAATGGCTTTTTTTTCAGAACGTCCTGTCTCAAGATATGGATGAATAATATTATCGGAATGCTCAAGCATGGAGGTTACTGTCTTATGCATGAATCTAAAATATGGATCCGACTTCTCTGCGTGGCTCTTTGCCTTCTGCAGCTTTACAGTAGAGACAAGTTTCATGGCTTTTGTGATCTGCTGGGTGCTTTGTATGCTGCCTTTTCTTCTTTTTATATCCCTCATTGAGGCCATAATCATTCACCGCCTTTAGCTATATCTACTGGAAAGTTGCTTTGAATTCTTCGATTACCTTGATCAAGAGCATTTCATTCTCATCTGTCATTTCCTTGGTGTCATGAATCGAATCGATAATTTCGGGATATCTGGTATCGATATACTCGAACAGCTCTTCTTCAAAACGAAGGATCTGGTCCACAGGTATATCCAGCAGATATTTTTTCGTTGCTGCGTAGATAATAATCACCTGTTTTTCAACCCGCATAGGCTTATACTGGGGCTGCTTTAAAATCTCACGAATTCTCACACCCTGTGCCAGCTTTTCCTTCGTATCTGCATCAAGCTCAGAACCGAACTGGGAAAAAGCAGCAAGCTCACGGTATTGTGCCAATTCGATACGAATCGGGGCTGCGAATTTTTTGATTGCCTTGATCTGTGCTGATCCACCAACGCGGGATACCGATAATCCGGCATTGATCGCAGGACGGAATCCAGCATTGAACATATCTGTCTCCATGAAGATCTGACCGTCTGTAATCGAAATTACATTCGTCGGAATGTATGCAGAGATATCTCCTGCCTGTGTTTCTATAATCGGAAGTGCTGTAAGGGATCCGCCGCCAAGTGCATCATTGAGTCTGGCTGCACGCTCTAGCAGTCTTGAATGAAGATAGAATACATCTCCCGGATAAGCCTCACGGCCTGGAGGTCTCTTTAGAAGCAGGGAAAGGGTACGGTATGCTGCTGCATGCTTACTCAAATCATCATAAATGACAAGAACATCGCCGCCATTTTCCATCCATTCCTCACCGATCGTACATCCTGTATACGGTGCGATATATTGCAGTGGTGCCAGCTCGCTGGCTGTAGATGCAACGATTGTTGTATAATCCATTGCACCGAATTCCTCTAATGTCTTTACGATCGCTGCCACAGTAGATGCCTTCTGGCCAATCGCAACATAGATGCACTTAACATTCTGACCCTTCTGGTTAATGATCGTATCAATAGCAATAGCAGTTTTTCCTGTTTGCTTGTCTCCAATGATAAGCTCACGCTGACCACGTCCGATTGGAATCATTGCATCGATTGCTTTGATACCTGTCTGCAAAGGAGTCGTTACAGATTTACGTGCGATTACACCACTGGCAACTCGCTCGATCTGTCTGAATTTATCTGATGCAATCGGTCCGCGGCCATCGATGGGCTGACCTAGTGCATTTACTACACGTCCTACCAGAGCATCTCCAACAGGTACTTCCACAACACGTCCTGTAGTCTTGACTGTGTCACCCTCACTGATGCTTCTGTTATCTCCAAGTAAAACTGCGCCAACATTATCTTCTTCTAAATTAAGGACCATTCCATATACTTCACCGGGAAATTCTAGGAGTTCCCCCTGCATCGCATTTTCAAGTCCGTGAATTCTGGCAATTCCATCTGCCACCTGTATCACCGTTCCAACATCGGCCACATCCATCTGCGCCGCATATCTTTGGATCTGTTCTTTAATAACAGAGCTTATTTCTTCTGGTCTTAAATTCATGGAGTGCATTCACCTACTTTCAGCTGTATTTTCAATAATTCTCGTTTCAGATCATTGATTCTTGTTTTTATTGTCCCGTCAATCACTCGATCACCAACCTGAATCTTTATACCACCAAGTAAAGAGGGATCGACGATATAATTCATCTCAACTTCAGCATAACCGGTGGTGTGAATCAATTTATTGACAATTTCTGTTTTTTGGTCATCGGATAATTCCCGTGCGGAGTAAATGTGTGCGATTCCGATGCTTTTATACTCTTTTACAATCTGGATAAAATATTCAAATACAGATGGCATTTGTTTAAAGCGGCTCTTTAAAATAAGCACACGCATTAGACCGACGATTTCATCAGAAATACGGCCTTTAAAAATCGATTCCATGATCTGGACTTTTTCTTCACTTACTATTTTGGGATGATTCATCAGTTTGGCAAAATCCTGATTTGTATTAAGGATGTTCAATACCTCTTTGGATTCCACGAAAAAAGCATCAACCTTATCTTCTTCCTTAGCTACCTCAAACAATGCATCCCCATATGTTTTAGATACTAGCTTTGCCATGTTGAATCACCTATTTCCTTCAATGTCTCATCAACGAGAGATTCCTGAATCTGAGTAGTTATCGAAGTTCCTACCACTTTTTCAGCTATCATGGATGCGATCTGAATCATCTCCAGCTTCATCTCATCCATTGCACGGCTTTTTTCCATTTTTGCTTCATCTTCCGCTCTTTTCAGGATACGGGAAGCTTCCTCTTTTGCTTCATCAATAATTTTGGATTCATTACGGATCGCCTTCTGCCGAGCATCACTGAGTATTTCCTCTGCCTCTTTTTGAATTTCATGAAGCTTTCCTTCATACTCCGATTTGAGCTCACCAGCCAGATTTTTATCTTCCTCGGCTGATTTAAGATCTCCCTGAATTTTATCCTCTCTGTCTTTCAGTACTTTTCTTACTGGATCAAATAAAAGATACGAAAGAATCAGAAACAGAACGAATACAGAAAGTGCAAGCTGCAACGTATCCATCAATAACTGAAGGTCAATATCAAACAGTCTGGTCATTGTCTGTCAGTACCCTCCTTTCCGTTTTTCATGTTGAATTATCCTATCAGTGGTTTTACGAAAAGTAAGAGCATTGCTATCAAAAGACCATAAAGACCCGTTGTTTCCGCAACAGCCTGACCAAGAAGCATGGTGGATGTGATGTCAGATTTTGCGCCTGGGTTCCTACCTACTGCACTCGCTGCATGACCAGCTGCAATACCCTGTCCAATACCAGGTCCAATACCTGCGATTACTGCTAAACCAGCTCCAATTGCAGAGCATGCTAAGATTAAATCCTGTCCTGTAATATTCATAAAATATCCTCCTTAAAGACTCTTTGTTTTTGTGTTTTTATTGTGCATCTACTGCATTATTGACATAAGTCATAGTCAGCATACAGAATACGTATGTCTGAATCGCACCTGCAAATAAATCGAAATAAATATGCAGGGCAGCGGGCCAAAACGTTGCAATCCAACCAAGCAGTCCATAAATCAATGCCATCATTACTGTTCCCGACAGAATATTCGCGAACAAACGAAGTGACATAGAGATCGGAACTGCGATTTCTCCGATCAAATTGATCGGGAGCCAAATTGGCCACGGTTCACACAGACCTTTTATTACTCCCCTGACTTTTTGGTGCTTGAACTTATTGAAGTGAATCAGCCCAAATGTCATTAGTCCTAGTGCGAATGTCGTTCCGTAATCAGCTGTCGGTGGTCTCAGTCCGAAAATCCCGGAAATATTACTGATTAAAATGAACACAAATATCGTACTGATATAATTGACAAATCTCGCAGAATTCTTTCCCATTACACCGCCGACCATTTTATCGAGCATTTCAACAATCAGCTCTACCGCATTTTGAAAACCCTTCGGTACTTCATCTGCCTTTTTCATTCTGCGATTTACGATAAAAGCAAAAATGATCAGTACCAGCATTACAATCAGCATACAAATATGTGTGGTTGTAATCCATAGTTCCTGCCCAAACGCATTATAAGAAAAGATTCCATGTATCATAAAATCTATATCATCTGAGCTGGATGCCATTAAAATTGCATTTTCCACAATCTCACCTCCTTTTTTTATGTATTTTGCTACTTGCTATTACGATTAACTTTTTTCATGATCCATAGCACCAATTTATGTGTATAAGGCTGCAGATATGCTGAAACCTTCATACCAAGAATACCGGCAAAAGCCGCAAAAATATTACCCAGTTGAAAATACATCATTACAAAAAGTACTACTGCAACGATCAGGTAACGACCCACTGATTTGGCAGCCAGAGTTCTTGCACTTTTACCTAAGCTTACCGCATCTTCTATTACGATTGCAAGATGAATCGACATGGCGCATGCCAGAAGTATTCCTATCCAGACTCCTGTGGAGTATCTCAATTTATCAGAAGCGAACCAGACTCCGCACACCTGCAGTGCAAGCCCATATAGCACGATTCCGATCAGAAGTTCTGGAAGTACTCTGTTGATTCTACTGAACATCTTCATCATCCTTCTCTTCCGGATCTGCTGTCCGGCTGTTCATTTCCTCTGTGTCCCTTGAATTGTCTTTGCTTATAATATCTCTTTCGGATGGTTGTGCAAAAATCCTTTTAGCCATTATGTAAATATTTCGAAAACCTGCTGCTGCACCAATGAGAAATAGTGGAACTACGATGTATTTCATGTTGAATTTATTTCCAATATATACCCCTGCCATAGTCAGTATAAAGATAGGAACGATCATATTTAAGCCGAACTGCATTAGCATGACAAAGGCTTCATATACATTCTTATGGTATTTCATGTTCTCTCCCATTTTGAAAAAAACAGGATAATCCATCATCCAGCATTAGATTAACCTGTTTAAACTTATACTCTACCTGATTCTTATCACAAATTCAATACTATTTCCCGCTTGGAGTGTTCATACTTATAGTACCGTACACCTGCTGCATCCATCATTCTTTTTGACGCTATGACCGGGGGTGTATGCTCGTACTTGTCACTCTCAAATACGACAGTTTTGATTCCGGACTGAATTATCGCTTTTGCACATTCATTACAAGGAAAAAGTGAGACATACAGCTTGGCACCTTCCAGACTTCCCCCTCTGTAATTCAATATGGCATTCAGTTCACTATGTGTGGAATAGAAATACTTGTTTTCCAGCGGATCGCCCTCTCTTGCCCACGGAAAGGAATCGTCGGAGCAACCGGTCGGAAATCCATTGTAGCCCATGGACAATATCTTATTGTCATCACTTACAATACAGGCTCCGACCTGTGTATTTGGATCCTTTGAGCGCATTCCGGACAACATGGTGACTCCCATAAAATATTCATCCCAGCTGATATAATCTTCTCGTTTCTGACTCATACTCGACCTCCTGCGTGTGTAAAAGTGCAGAATAAAAAACTATTTTGTTCCGAAAATACGATCTCCAGCATCACCGAGACCCGGAACGATATAGCAGTGTTCATTTAAATGGTCATCCAGTGCACCGATATAAATATCAACATCAGGATGCGCATCCTGCATTTTCTTTAGACCTTCCGGTGCAGCAATAATACATAGTAGTCTGATATTAGATACTCCCTTGTCCTTCAGCATCTGAATCGCTGCTGCGGAAGATCCTCCAGTTGCAAGCATAGGATCTACAACAAAGACTTCTCTTTCTGAGCAGTCTTCAGGCAGTTTGCAATAGTATTCGACCGGATCCTTTGTCTCTGGATCTCTGTACAGTCCGATGTGCCCTACTTTTGCAGCCGGAATCAGATTCAACATCCCATCTACCATGCCAAGACCAGCTCTAAGTATTGGAACGATCGCCAGTTTCTTGCCCTGAAGCTCCTTCACTACTGTCTCACAAATCGGTGTTTCGATTTCAACATCAACGAGTTTTAGATCTCTCGTAGACTCGTAGCACATTAGCATAGCGATCTCACTTACCAGTGTTCGAAATTCCTTTGATCCTGTTTCCTTACGTCTCATCCAGCCAATTTTATGCTGTATCAGCGGGTGATCCATTACTACTACCTTTGCCATTTCAAATCTCCTTCTTTCATAAATTGTAAATACTCATATCTGCAACATAGTTATAATAAGTTTACTAATTTTCGAATTGATGCTACCAGTGTTTCATAGCAAAGTCCATATGCCTGCAGTGTTCCTCCATATGGATCGATGATCTCTAGCTCATCTCCCACGAGCTCTGTCAGAACATGCACATTTTCATCGTTTGCCTGATCAAATTTTTCAAGGATTTTTCTTTGCTGCTTCTGATCCAGACAAATAATCAGTGTATGTTCAGAAAAGTCCTCACTGCTTAATTCTTTGGAACGAAAACCTTCTGTCGCAAGACCATTGCTAATCATAACTGCTTCCATCTTTTGATTCAGCGGCTCCGGAAAAAGAACTACCAGTCCTCTGGATAAAATCTCTAATGGTTTTTTTAGCTTCATTTTTTTTAAAATCTCTGCTGCTAGAGGTGCTCGGGAATTTCCCTCCTCCGCTACAAAAATAATCCGACTGAACTCACTCATATGTAAAAAATCCCCTTATACTTCAAGTATCTGATACCCTGCCGCCTTCAAAAGCCGATTCATGATTGCATGTCCGATCCTTGGCGTCAGAAAACTCTCAGAATAAATCACTGATACCTTCTCCTGATCCATTCTGCGAAGAATGGCATACAGATGTCTTGCGATCGCATCCTCATCCTCTCTTGCTCCGATACTAAGGATGATGTCCCCACAGTATTGCGATATTGTTTCATCTGTTCCGATTATTCCTACTTTTCTCCCCATTTGCTGCTGCTCAACTGTCTTTTTGTTGATATAAGCTGCAACCTTCTCTCTTTCTCCATCCACTAGGAAGAGTTCTGCTCTCGGTGCATAGTGCTTATAACGCATACCAGGTGCTTTCGGTCTCGTATTCTCTTTCGTATTGGATAAGCCCGGATCCATTAGGATCTTTCTTTTCAATACCGTTTCAAGCATAGAAGGGGTAATGTAACCTGGTCGTAATATCATTGGCTCCTCTTCAGAGAGATCTACAATGGTAGACTCAATCCCAATACTGACGGCTCCTGCATCGATAATAAGAGGGATGATTCCCTGAAAATCTTCATAAACATGTTCGGCATTGGTCGGACTCGGTCGGCCAGATCGATTTGCACTAGGTGCAGCAAGCAAACATCCGCTCTTTCGAATTAATTCAAGTGCTACCGGATGTGATGGCATTCGTACTGCAACGGTCTGTAATCCGCCAGTGGTCGTCCCGGGCACATTGTCATTCTTTTTAAGTACCATAGTCAGCGGTCCTGGCCAGAACGCTTCGGCCAATAGATATGCTTCCCTAGGTATCTCCATCGCAATGCGGTCCAGGTCTGAAATATCTGCAATATGAACGATCAGTGGATTATCCGATGGTCTGCCTTTTGCTGCGTAGATCTTTTTAGCTGCCTGCTCCTGCAGCGCATCGGCACCAAGTCCATAGACTGTTTCCGTTGGAAATGCTACCAGTTCACCTCTTCTTAAAAATGCGGCTGCCACATTCAGGATCTGATCGTCTGTTTTTTCTATATTTGTAATTTTATAAACTTCTGTATTCATCTTTCCTACTATAGCATACATAAACTCAAATGTTAATACTTATTCCATATGCTCATTATCTTACTTTTTCCAATCTGTCGTTAATTGGTCGTATATTTTAGGATAGTATCCCAGATCGTCGGCTCTTCAAATCCAAGCTTCCAGAAGGAGACCCCTGCCAGCTGGTTATTCTGCATCTGCAAAAGCTTTAGGTCGATCGAAGTTGCATCCTCGAACCAGATCTTATATGTAATACCGTCATTCTCGTATTCCGCATAGTACTGTCCGTATTCATCCATCCAGGTGGGAACTGCTCCATTCACAGATGCCTGGTTGAACGCTTCCTGCATACCAACCGCACTTGAGGTGACTTCATAAGGAACATAATCTTCCGAAGCAGATTCCACACTCTCACCGGAATCCCCCTTAGGTGTCAGTGCCCATATTCTTGTATAAAATGGAATTCCAAGAATAATCTGGTTCGCCGGCACCTCAGTCAGAGTATCCGCAACTCCCTGCTGCACAAATCCAATCGAAGCAACAGAACCTTCCTCCTCCGATCCACTGTAATGTTCATCATATGCCATGATCACAACATAATCGGCAAAATTAGCCTGCTCCTGTCTGTTATAAAAAGCGGTATATTCGGAAGGAACATAATTATCTACGGATAGTGTAATACCATTGTTCTTACACTTTAGCGACAGCTCTCTGATAAACTGTATATAGCCAAGGCCAGCATCTACACTGAGAGATTCAAAATCCACATTGATTCCATCCAGATCATATTGGATCGCAGCTGCGATCAGCTGGTTTATTACATTAGTCCTCTTTGAGGTGTAGTTCAAGACCTGTGTCGTGTCCACATCTGCGTTCTCAAGATTGCTGACAAGTGCCCATACCTCAATTCCATTCTGGTGGCAGTAGCTGACATAATCACTGCTTGCGATATTCATCAGATTTCCATCGTTATCGTTCAAATAGAACCAGGTCGGTGAGATCACATTCATTCCCTTAGTGCTGCTGATTACAGTGGCAATACTGCTGTTGGCCTCCTGGGAGGTGACTTGATGCCATCCCATATTAATGACAAAGTCCTTTAATGTATGTTCAAAAACAGGTTCTTCAAAAGTGCTCACCAATTCGATTTCTTCTTCATTGCCTAGATATTTGGACTGAACATAGCCGATCAGTCCGTCTGCAGATATTACCTTATCCCAGTCGTCTCCTTCTTCAAGCAGTGTCAGCGCCTCATCCTTTGTAAGTTCCTTTAATACCGGACTTTTTATTCCACCCTTTACACGCAGCTGTGTTGCTTTACTCACTTTGGTCTGTGTGATTGGTTCATATACTGTCGAGATAATGACTCGGTCCGGACCTGCTATAAAAGTAAAGTCCATTGCCGTGTATAGCTTAACATAATCCAGTGCGATATAAGCCGTTTCACCCTCTTCGTACCATACCTGATAGGTTGTATCCTGTTTGTTTTTTGAAATATAATACGCCTGTTCCCCAAGATTAGCTGTAATCACATCACTTGGCGTCGTATACAACAACAGATTTTCGTTACTATCCCAGTAGAATCTTTCGTTCAATATGCTTCTCACTGCCTCAAAGCTCATGTAAACAATGCCATCTTTATAAACGGCCTGCTCCTCGATCAATGTCTGATTCAGAACGATTGCTGTTTTCCCTTCTTCTGTAATATTATAATACTCTGACAGATCCTGTATTTCTTTGGTTGGTGTATATTTTTCAATTAATTTCCCCAGCAGCATCATCAGTACGATCACTACGATCAGCACTATAACAACAAGAGCCGGTATCAATTTGTTTGCTTTCTTCATTTCTGTACTCCTTCTGCATATTACAATTCAGTAAGCATTTGTCGAAATTATATCATAAGAAAAATAATATAAAAAGGGAATCCCGGTAAAAACCATAAAAACTGCCGATCCAGCAGACCGGCAGTTTTACTTATTTTATCTTTTTTCGTAATATCTTTTATCTATACCAGGCATTGAGGATGCTCCGATATTCCCTTGGTCTATAAGTTACATACTTTATCAAAACGCAGTTCTTTCAACACCCCCCTGTCATAAATATAGTCTCGCATATACGCTTCACCCTCATTGACAAAAACCGCATCTGTAATTGATTCTGATGAGCTCTTTTCTCCTTCAAGCCAGAGCGTAATACCTTCCTTCTCTATATTCTGCAGCTCGACGAAAAGCTGCAGCCTTTTTTCTTCAAACATAAACTCGTCCCCCTATTTCAGACTGAAGTACCATTGCTCTGTGATAAACTATGATCTTTGTCTGAATTTACAAAATATTTTTAATGCTTTACGTTTTCTCTGTCTCCGTGCAGCAGCCGGAAGCAGAGAATGTAAAAAATCAAGCTCGACAGCCTGCAGTACCAGGGGATTTCTAATATATGGTATTCTAGTCAAATCTCTTCTCTGATCCCTGCTGATGTGTGCTAAAAAACAGCGAAAGTCCTTATGTATGCTGCTCATAGCTCCAGTTTCCCTCTTCATTTCATCATACTCCCACATATGAAAAATAGAGAGATCCGCTATTGTGATAATGGTATCACACAAAAACAACTCTTCTTTATATGTCCTGTAGTGATTTCCAAAATCAATGATCGTATACTGGAATTCATTCTGGATCAGCTTCGTGAACTGTTCCGGAAGGCAGCCTGGTCTGATATATATTCCCTGTTGCCAGAATCCTCCTTCCATTTGATCCTCCCCCAAGTGCAGTAACTGACTGTTTCCGCTAAAATCCAAAAAAACTGTCTTTCTTTTCTGGCCTGATGAACAGTACAATGCTAAAGCCATAGCGAGAGTGGTTACCCCACAGCCACGTGAACTGCCGATCAGCCCGATTATCATATTCTAAGCCTTCCCCCCTTTCTCTTGAAGCAGCCTGGAAAAAAATTTCAATTTCTCTTTTGTCATATGGAAGAGATCCCGATCCATCGGGTAACAGTATACCGGAATATCCCACTCGCTTGAAAACCGCCTTGCACTGTTAATACGATCATGATTGATAATGACCATAATATTAGTAACATTCCTGCTTCTAAAAAATTCATATGCACTTCTGCTGTTTTCCATTTCCCACTCACTGCCGCCGCATATTAGGAAAATATAGCAATTAGAATTTTGATCCCACTGTTCTCTAATGAGCGGTTGCTCCTCCTCTGGCTGATATTGGTTCCATACTCCACAGTCTAGAATTTCAATTTCCTCCTCCAAAGGATCCAGAAGTATACCCGGTCCATAGAAAGGAATTGCCGTGAGTTTTCCAATTCGATATCTGCCCTTATCTAAGGAGATCGCATTATTTTCCTGATACATTTTTCTGATATCGTCCTTCTTTGTCTTCTCCAGATAAACTGCTTTATGACCTTGATGATTAAGATAAACGCACAGCCCGACTGTGAACTGTGTACAGCCAATATGATGTTCGCTTCCAAATACAGCTGCTTTTTTTAAGAGATGCCCCTGGTAATGTGTTCTTTTTTTCTGCTGAATCCTATTTAGTTCTTGCTGAAGCGCATCTCTGACAGATCTGGTGTCTTTATAACGGTCTGTTTCTTTTTCCTGTGCCGCTCTTTCAAAAATGGATATCAGTGCAGATGGTACCTTTTGCCTGGAGTTATGAATAATATAGAGAAATACTTTGCCAAAACTGTAGATATCTGACAGCGTTGTCTCCCGATTACTCCTCTGTCTCTCCGGTGCAATGAAATCTTGCGTACCGAAATTATTTCTTCCCTCTGCTGATTGATTTGCTGTTGAGATAGTACCAAAATCCACCAGATACCATTGTGTGTTGGCATAGATGATGTGTTCCGGTTTCAAGTCTCCGTAAATCATGGGTGCAAAGTCTTGCTCATGCAGTGCGATCAGTATTTCTGCGATCTGAATTCCTGCCTGGCAAATAATTACTGGGGTAAAAAAATTGTGATGAAGCAAAAGCGCTTCCACAGAATCTCCCGCAATATATTCCTCGATCAAATAAAACTGTTCTTCTTCTTCGATAATGTCATATAGAAGCGGAATATGGGGATGTTTAAGATTTTTCAGGAAATGAGCTTCCTGTAAAAGCTGGTGAGCCAGTCTGTTGGACTTATGGATCTTTTTAATAACTCGATACTCACCAAGTAATGTGTGTCTGGTCAGATAAACTGTGCTGCTGCCCTGACTTAAAAGTGCAAGGACCTCGTATCTTCCCGACAGTAAAAATTTTGAATCTATCCTTTCCTCCTTCCATTAGCAGGAGGGCATCTCTGTTAAATTTATAACACGGATAGGCACTGAATACAACCTGATGATTCATTGTTATGATTTTTTAATATTTGACAAATTATTTAATAAAGATTTAATATCCCTCTGTACTTTACATCCCGTATTCATTTGATTATAATAGCCATATAGTTTACCTAAATTTTCAAGATAAGGAAGTGATGAATATGAAAATTGAAAAAGTAAACGATAATCAGATTCGCTGCACACTGACTAGAGAAGATCTAGAAGTTCGCCATATTAAACTGAGCGAACTCGCATATGGCACAGAGAAAGCCAGAATGCTCTTTCACGATATGATGCAGCAGGCGAGTTATGAGTTTGGATTTGAAGCAGATGATATTCCACTGATGATCGAAGCGATACCTGTTTCTACAGATGCTATCGTTTTGTTGATTTCCAAGGTAGAATATCCAGATGAGCTTGATACAAGATTTTCCAAGTTTTCTGATTCATCAGAAGATGCAGAGAAATCCGGAGGTCGTGCAAACCCAATTATTGTTGAGGGCGCCGATGATATCCTCGGTCTTTTTCGTAAAAAATTACAGCGCAAAACAAAATCAGAGTCTCTTTCCGAAAGTAAAGAAAACAGCAAGGACTCCTCTACCGAGAAGGCTGCTGACTCTGTAGCACAGATTCCAACAGAATCTGAGTTGCCTGAGGATATAGCAATTCCTGATGACCTTACAAGATTATACCGCTTTCATTCACTTGAACAACTCAGCCGTCTTGCACAGATCGTAAGTACTTTTTATCACGGAAGTAACAGCCTTTACAAAAATGAGCAGACGAATCGATATTATCTGATACTTCACAAAAATGATGTGACACCAGAGAACTTTAATAAAGTTTGTAACATCCTATCTGAGTATTCCAGACAGGAGCAGGTCAGCGTTGGTACAGAGGCTTTTTTTGAAGAGCACTACAAAGTCATCTGTCCATCTGATGCCCTTAAAATACTAGCAGAATTATTTTAACATCAAAAAAGCAGCGTTCGTTCCATACGATACGCTGCTTTTATTGATGAACTATGTAATTAATTACCGGCATTCTTTGCAAGATAATCATTGATCTGACCAACCAATGCGTCTGGCTCATATCCATGAACCATGGCAGCTTCTTCAATTGTTTCCATCTGTGAAGAAGGACATCCCAAGCAATGCATTCCAATATTTAAAAGAAGAGGTGCAATGTTCTCATCAATCTGCAGTAATTCGCCGATCATAGTTGTTTTTGTAACCTGTGCCATATTCTAACCTCCTTGATGCGCATTTAATGCGCTTATCTCTGTTTTCATATCTGCTGACTAGGTCATTATAATACGTTTTCTGCCGTTTTGCAAGAATTTCCCTTGTTTTTCTAAAAATACCGGAACAGGACTTGTTTTCACTTTTTGTTTGGTATAAAATGTTGCTATGCTAGTGAATGGCATAGTTAATATTGCTGTTCGATCTTAAAATTAAGGAGGAAAATAATTATGGCATATGTAATCAATGACACATGTATCAGCTGTGGAACATGTGAAGGAGAATGTCCAGTCAGTGCAATTTCTGCAGGAGATACACAGTATGTGATCGACGCAGCTGCTTGTGTTGATTGTGGAAGCTGTGCAGCTGTCTGTCCAGTTGGAGCAATTGATCAGGGCTAATTTTGTCTAGTAGGACAAGCAAAGCGTATTCCGAAAGGAATACGCTTTTTTTACCTCTCCAAATTGGCAAATTTTGTGTACTGGGGGAGCCATACCAGGTTGATCGTTCCTATGGGACCATTTCTCTGCTTTGCAATGATGATCTCCGCAATGTTCTTTAATTCTGTATCTTTATTATAATAGTCATCCCTGTAGATGAACATCACAACATCCGCATCCTGTTCGATCGCCCCCGACTCACGCAGATCAGAAAGCATAGGTCTGTGATCCGGCCGCTGTTCCACTGCCCGACTCAGCTGTGACAGGGCAACGACAGGCACATTTAATTCCCTTGCTAACGATTTTAATGATCTGGAGATATCGGATATTTCCTGTTGTCTGGATTCATTTCTTCCATTTCCACTCATGAGCTGCAAATAGTCGATAATAATGAGCTTCAAATCATGCTCTAGTTTGAACTTTCTACATTTACTGCGAAGCTCCGAAATGGTTATACCCGGTGTGTCATCGATCAAAAGATGTGATTTCCCGATGATACCAGCACCTTCGATCAGTTTTTCCCAGTCTCCATCACTTAAATTTCCGGAGCGAAGAAGCTGAGCATCCACACGGGACTCCAGTGAGAACAAACGGTTCACCAACTGTTCCTTAGACATTTCCAGGCTAAAAATCGCCGTTGCCATATCCCCGTGAAATGCTGCGTACTGAGCAATATTTAAGACAAACGCCGTCTTTCCCATAGAAGGTCGTGCTGCGACCAAGATAAAATCCGAAGGCTGCAGTCCGGATGTCCTATAGTCAAGATCCTTAAATCCTGTGGCTATTCCCGTTACATTTCCTTCTGTCTTGGAGGCATGTTCAATTTTTTGAAGTGCATTAAGGACGACCTCTTTGATTGGGACAAAGTCTCCTCCACCTCTATTTTGCAGCAGATTAAAGATTGTTTTTTCGGTATTTGCCAGAATAAATTCCAGTTCGTTCTGACCACTGTAGCAATCATTGCTGATTTCCTCTGTTACTTTGATCAGACGCCTCAGCATAGATTTATCCCTTACGATCTGTGCATAAGATCTGATATTCGCAGATGTCGGCACGGAAGTGATGAGATCCCGGATGAATTCAAGTCCACTCACCTCTGAAGGGACATTCATTTCTTTCAGCTTGTTCTGCAGTGTAACCAGGTCTACCGGCTGTCCGGCATTATACAGATTAACCATTGCCTGAAACAAGAGACCATATTGCTGATGGTAAAAATCTTCTGCTATCAGCTGTTCCATCGCAATGACGATTGCTTCTTTATCCATCAGCATGGCGCCTGTCACAGACTGTTCAGCCTCTATGCTGTTTGGCATAATCCTTTTTATCAGGGTCTCTTCCATGAAGAACTTCCTCCTGTTTCATCTATCTATTCTTCGCTTACTTGTACCCTGAGTGTTCCTGTCACTTTCGGATGGAGACGAATTGCCACTTCATGTGTACCTATTGTACGGATCGGTTCATCCAATTGCATCTTCTTTTTATCCAGATCTAGTTTTAACTGCTCTTTTACCGCCTGTGAAATTTCCTTCGTAGAAACGGATCCAAATGTGCGTCCACCCTCGCCGGTCTTTATTTTCAGCTCTACCTTCATCTCTTTTAACTCAGCTGCAAGCTTTTGTGCATCTTTTAATATTTCATCTGCTATTCTTTCATCATTTTTTGTATGAAGCTTTAGGTCATTGAGGTTTTTCGATGTTGCTTCCAACGCCTGTTTCTTTCCTATGAGTACATTGCGTGCATAAGCATCGCTGGCTTCCACAATATCGCCTTTTTTTCCTAAATTTTTAATATCATTCAATAAAATCACTTTCATAACTCTATTTCTCCTTCTTTTATCATTTCATCCAGTGTATCTTCAATTGCTTTTTTAGCTTCTTCTATCGTGCATTCTGACAACTGAGTCCCTGCCACATTCATATGTCCGCCTCCACCGAGTCGTTCCATGATCAGCTGTACATTGATTTCATCAATGGATCTTGAACTTATATAGACCTTTCCTTTGAATTCTGTTAATACAAAAGAAGCTTTGATTCCAATAATATTCAGCAGCTCATTTGCAGCCTGTGCTCCAACGACAGTCGGACTTTCAACGGAAGATGAGAATGCCGAGATCGCAAAAGCATTTCTATAGACCTCTGCATTCTGAACAATTTCTGCCCTTGCCTTATAGGAATCCATATCATTACGGAGCAGCTTTCTGACTCTTGTGACCTCAGCTCCACATCTTCTGAGGTATGCCGCTGCTTCAAATGTGCGAACTCCAGTCTTAGTCATAAAATTATTCGTATCAATCAGAATTCCTGCATAAATAGCATCTGCTTCCATAGATGACAATTTTATATTTTCAGCAAAATACTGCAGTACTTCAGCGACCATTTCACAGGTCGAGGAAGAATATGGTTCGATATACGATAGCAGAGGATTTTTTATAATATCACTGCTCTGTCTGTGATGGTCGAATACTACGATGGAATGCGACAGCTCAATCAGCTCCGGGCACTCTGTGTAATTGGGACGATTGGTATCTACGACCATTACCAGTGAGTTTTCCTGCAGTGCATTTAGTGCACCATTGCTGTCAATGAACATATCCGACGAATATCCATTCTCTGTATTGAAAAGCTCTAGTATTGGCCGCAGTGAAGATGTCACCTGATTGATAACGATCTGCGCCTTTTTGTCAAGGACTCTGGCAGCACAATAAATACCGATCGCTGCGCCAAAGGAATCAATATCACTAATACTGTGTCCCATGATGATGACATTGTCATGGCTGATAAATGTCTCACGCAGAGCGTGGGCTTTGACTCTTGCCTTTACTCTGGTATTGCGTTCCACTGACTTGGATTTTCCTCCAAAATAGTGAATATTATCTCCTTCTTTTACAACTGCCTGGTCTCCGCCTCGGCCTAGTGCCAGATCGATCGCCATACGGGCATACTCATAATTACCATTATAATTATTTCCGCGGATTCCAATGCCAATACTTAGGGTAACCGCCATTTCATTTCCGACCTTGACCGTCTTTACATCATCTGTAAGGCTGAATTTATCATCGATCAGCGTCTTAAGATATTGATATTTAAAAACTACGAAATACTTGTCTTTTTCTGTTTTTCTTACAAGTGCATCGACTTCCTGAAAATATTTATTTACTTTTCTGTCCACCAATGCCACTAAAAAGGAGCGTTTTACATCTTCAATACTTTCTAGAGCCTCATCGAAATTATCAATATAGATCATTCCTGCAACGAGTTTTTGATCTTTGTTCTGTTGAATATAGTGCGTCAGCTCCGTTTCATCGAAAAGATATATGATTGAAAAATACTGATTGGCATCGATTGTAGTCTTGACGAGTGATGACTCCTCCAACACCTGTGTAATACTGATGCTTCTAGTCTCTGCACGAAATACATAGTCATGCCACTCGAGTTTAAAATGAATTCCTTCCTCACGGCTGTTTTGAATCTGCTCCTTGGTTAATGACGGAAATATCGTGAAGATGGATTTATGGTACTTTTTATCCTTTCCGGTCAGTTCCGCAAATTTTTTATTGACCCACATAAGGCGGCCATTGTAATCCATGAGGGCAAAGGGAATCTCAAATTCCTCAAGCAGCTTTTTTTGCACGGAACCATAATTAGCGGCAAAGTTGACAAGCTCCGAAACGATCATGGAACGATTCCATAGGTATAGAGCAAGCATGCAGACAAAATAGACCAGGGCAAACGTAGAAACAATGACTCCGGCTTTCAGATTTATGCAATAAATTGGTATATTAAAAAGAATAAGAACGATCGTAAGAAACATGGGTCCGTACATGAATATCCGCAAATGACCTTTATAACTGATTTTTTGATCCATTTGTTCCTCCAATGTATATCATTTCACATGTAACAGTATAACATATCAGATATTCCATGAACATCATAAGTGAAGGACTCTCTCCTTGATCTCCTGTGTTCTTCCCTGATTCCAGAATTGTGTTCCAATATAGCCGCAGGTGCGCCTGGCGACACTCATCGTATTCTGATCTTTATTGCCGCAGCCCGGACATTCCCAGATAAGCTTGTCCTCTTCGGTTATGATTAAAATTTCCCCATCAAAACCACACAGACTGCAGTAATCACTTTTTGTATTCAGCTCTGCATACATGATGTTCTCATAGATATGCCGCATAACGGAAAGCACAGCGGAAAGATTGTGCTTCATATCCGGCACCTCGACATAACTGATCGCCCCTCCCGGAGAAAGCATTTGGAACCGGCTCTCAAAGGAAAGTTTGGAAAATGCATCGATCTCCTCTGTTACATGAACGTGATAGGAGTTCGTGATATAGTTTTTGTCAGTTACACCAGGTATGATGCCAAAGCGCTTTTGCAGTGACTTTGCAAATTTATATGTAGTGGATTCGAGTGGTGTTCCATACACAGAATAGCCAATCTTCTCAGCTTCTTTCCATTTGTCGCAGGTCGCATTCAAATACTCCATGACTTCAAAAGCAAACTGGGTCGCTTCTCCATCTGTATGTGATTTTCCTGTCATATACTTAACACATTCATATAGCCCTGCATAGCCAAGTGAAATCGTAGAATATCCATTTTTTAACAGCGGATCGATCACTTCACCCTTCTTCAGTCTGGATAAAGCTCCGTACTGCCAGAGGATCGGTGCAATATCTGACTTTGTTCCCAGTAATCTTTGATGTCTGGCTAAAAGTGCCTGATGACAAAGCTCGAGTCTTTCATCCAGAATACTGTAAAAAGCGTGTTTATCCCTTTTTGAAGAACAGGCTGCATCTACTAGGTTTACAGTACATACCCCCTGATTGAAACGACCATAAAATTTATAACGATCCTGTTCGTCCTTATATACAGAAAGGAACGAGCGGCAGCCCATGCAGGTATAGACATTTCCTTCTTTGAGCTCCTTCATCACTTTTTCAGATATATAATCCGGCACCATTCGCTTTGCTGTGCATTCCGCAGCAAGCTCTGACAGGTAGAAATACGGACTTCCTTCCTCGATGTTCTCCTCCTCCAGAACGTAGATCAGCTTCGGAAATGCAGGTGTCACATAGATCCCCTTTTCATTTCTGACTCCTAATATCCTTTGTTTTAGAACTGACTGAATTACGAGTGCAAGATCATCTCTCTCCTGCCCCTTTGGTGCCTCTCCTAAATATAAAAATAGTGTAATAAAGGGCGCTTGTCCATTTGTTGTCATTAAAGTGACGACCTGATACTGAATCGTCTGAACCCCTTTATCAATATCTTTCTTTACACGCTCCTCGATCACCTGACAGATCTGTTCCGCCGTTGCAGGAATCCCCGCTCTTTCAAATTCCTCTCTGACTTCTTTTTCAAATTTTCTTCGAGATGCTGCCACAAATTTAGACAGATGAAACGCACTGATAGATTGTCCGCCATACTGACTGGATGCGACCTGCGCAATGATCTGTGAAGCAACCGTACAGGCAACAGAGAAGGAATTCGGGGTGTCGATCTTTGTCTCGCTGATCACGGTTCCATTCTGCAGCATATCATCCAGATTTACAAGGCAGCAGTTATGGATATGCTGTGCAAAGTAATCCGCATCATGAAAATGGATCAGTCCTTTCTCGTGTGCTTCCCAAACTTCTTTTGACAGCAGGAACCGCTTTGTAATATCCTTACTGACCTCTCCGGCCATATAATCTCTCTGTGTCGATGCAAGAAGCGGATTTTTGTTCGAGTTTTCCTGTCTCGCTTCTTCGTTCTGACTTTCTATGATCGTCATGATCTGTGCATCTGTCGTATTAGACTGACGCACGAGCTGGCGCTTATATCGATAGGTTATATAGACTCTCGCGACCTGATAGGCGCCCTCTTCCATAATCGTATTTTCTACAATATCCTGAATCTCTTCGACGCTTAATGCACGGATACTTTCCCTGCAGTGTCGCTCCACTTTTTCCGATATTCGAAGAATCTGTTCGTGATCTAGGCGGTCACATTCCTCAATCTCATGGTTCGCCTTCTTAATCGCTACCAGGATCTTTTCGAGATCAAAATTAACTTCTTCCCCACTTCTTTTAATGATCTTCAACTTTCTGCCTCCCTGACTCAATATACTCCTATTTTACATTTATTGGAATCACTTAGCAACCGACAGAATAAACAAAGTCTGATGACATATGCTCACGAAAAAAAAATAACAGCCTTTTCTCTCGCTGCATCGCTGGATGAACGAAAGAAAAAACGGCTGTTAAAATAGTCATGAATCAAATCCGAATCGATTTAGTCCTGAACGTAAGGCATAATTGCAACATGACGAGCTCTTTTGATCGCAACTGTAAGGGCTCTCTGATGTTTTGCACAATTACCTGTGATTCTTCTAGGAAGGATCTTTCCTCTTTCAGAAATATATCTTTTCAATTTATTAGTATCTTTGTAATCAATTGTATTGTCTTTTCCACAGAAAACACATACTTTTTTTCTTCTATGCATCGGTCTTCTTTTGAAAGATGAACCGCCTTCTTTATTAAAAGCCATCGATATTACCTCCGTTAATTAATTAAATGGTAACTCCTCATCTATTCCATCTGGAATATTCATGAAGCCATCTCCGGCCGCCATACTTGGACCTGGTCGATCGGATGGAGTATATGCTTCATTGTTATCATTCGCAGACTTACTTTCTGCAAATTCCTGGTCTTCCACAACAACGTCTGTGGTATATACTTTCTGGCCATCCTTATTGGTATAACTACCGGTCTGTATTCTCCCGGTCACTACTACTTTAGTCCCCTTGCGAAAATACTTCTCTGCAAATTCGCCTGAACGACCAAATGCCACACATCCGATAAAGTCGGCTGTCTGCTGATCATTATCTCGCTTGAATCTACGATCCACTGCAACTGTATATCTAGCTACTGCCATTGACTGTTCTCCCTGTGTATATCTCACTTCAGGATCCCTTGTCAGACGTCCCATAAGAATTACCTTATTCATATATTTATCTCCTTCTCTATTTATGCCTCATCTTTTCTAACGCATAAGAATCGAAGAACGTTATCCATGATTCGAACATGCTGCTCGACTTCGGCCGGAGCGGTAGCTTCCGCTTCGAACTGGATAAAGTAATAGAAGCCTTCTTTCATTTTCTGGACTTCGTAAGCTAATCTCTTCTTACCCCAGTCCTCAACTTCTGTTACAGTTCCACCAGCGCGAGTAATATACTCCTTGGCTTTCTCAACTGTAGCAGTTCTGACTTCTTCTTCGACTTTTGCATTAACAACAAGTGCTAATTCATATTTGTTCATGCAATTGTACCTCCTTTTGGTCTCTGGCCCTTTATCTGTGTAAAGAGCAAGGAATTTCATAGTTTATCACAGTTATTCATAATAACATAGAAAAACTTATGAATCAAGAGGTTTTTTAATCTCACGTACATTTTTCTCTACCAATCTTCGCGGTACCATGATCTGATGGCCGCAACCACAGCACTTTAAACGAAAGTCTGCTCCGACTCGAAGCACCTCCCAGTCCTGGCTTCCGCATGGATGTTTTTTCTTTAATTTTACGATATCTCCTAATTCAAACTGCATCGCCCATACCCCTATCTATATCATTTTTGTCAAAGTCCATTCAGCCACTGAACGTCTCTATGATCCTGCTATATGTCAGCCGATCCGCCATCTTGATTGATGCGATTAGTCATTAAATTTTCTGCAGATCACATTCCTCTTCGTATCATACATCATCTGGCTTCACTTTGCCACCATACAAATCACCAACAAAAATACTCTAAACAATGACCACAGTATTTTGGCACCTGCCTAAGCTTAAAATGAAAAACAGAGTGAGGTAAAGCAGCTGTTATGATGCTTTACCTCACTCTGTCAAAAATTGCGGGGATAGGATTTGAACCTATGACCTTCGGGTTATGAGCCCGACGAGCTTCCAAACTGCTCCACCCCGCGTCACTTATGTTAACTTCTTAAGTATAGCTGTTTTTATATCTCTTGTCAAATTTGAAGAAATTATTGTTCGTGCCTTGTTTCACAGCACTTTTATTGTTATGATGTGATACAGAAAGAGTCACAGGAAATGAAAAGGAGAGGAACCGGCTATGTCAGAAGAAATAGAATTAAAACAAGAAGAGTCCATTGCAGAAGTAACCGAGGCAGTCAAAACTGAGTCCATGGATGACTACAAGGATGAGCTTGAAACATCATTCCGCAAATTATCAGAGGGAGATCTGGTAAAGGGAATTGTAATCTCTGTTGATGAGGACGAACTTATGGTTGATCTGAACTACTTTGCACCTGGTATCATGAAAGCATCTGAGATCAGCAGTGATCCTGATTTTAAAATTATGGAATCGGTTCACAATGGAGATGAGATCGAAGCGACTGTACTTCGCCTCGATGATGGCAAAGGGAATCTGCTATTGTCACAGAAGCAGGCTAACGAAAGAAAAGCATGGGAAGTCCTTACCCAGTATATGGAGGATCACACCGTTCTCAATGTGCAGATCAAGGGTGTTGTAAATAAAGGCGTAGTTGCCTATGTTGAAGGAATTCGCGGGTTTATTCCCGCATCCTTGATATCAGTCTCTTTCGTGGAAGACTGTAATCCTTATCTTGGAAAAAATATTGATGTTCAGGTCATAACTGTGGATCAGGAGCAGAATCGTCTTGTCTTATCCGGAAAAGCTGCAGAGCTCATTGTTCGTGAATCAGAAAGAGCTCATAAGATTGCAATGGTCGTTCCGGGTGTAATCGTCGAAGGAACTGTTGAATCCTTGAAACCTTATGGCGCCTTTGTAAATATCGGTGATGGTCTAAGCGGCCTTGTCCATATCTCTCAGATTAGTGCCAAAAGAATCAAAGCTCCTTCGGAAGTCCTGCAGGAAGGTCAGACTGTAAAGGCAAAGGTTCTGAATACAAATGACGGAAAAATTAGTCTGAGCATACGTGCCCTCTCCGATGAAATGGTTGATGAGAAGGCTGAATTTGCAGAGGATGTAGCAGCTTATGCTACGACAGAAGAAGTATCGACCAGCCTTGGAGATCTACTTTCCAAATTTAAACTGGATAAATAACAACCGTCGGTAACTATGTCACAACTGTATTGTATAAAGCCGCAGTTCTGGTGAATTCATAATGAATCAACCAAGCTGCGGCTCTTTTTATTTTCATTTGAATGCTATAATACTTTTGAGAGAAAATCCTGCAATCTGGGGTTCCTCGGATTTGTAAAAAAGGTATTTGGATCATTTTCTTCCATAATAATACCTTCATCCATAAACAAGACCGTGCTGCCGACCTCTCTGGCAAAGCCCATTTCATGTGTGACAACGACCATTGTCATCCCACTATCTGCAAGTGATTTCATAACATCGAGTACTTCTCCGACCATTTCAGGATCCAGTGCTGAAGTCGGTTCATCAAACAACATGACTCTTGGATTCATGGCAAGAGACCTGACAATTGCAATTCTCTGCCGTTGACCACCAGAGAGCTGACTGGGATAGGCATCGGCTTTATCCGGTAGATTCACCCGATTGAGCAGCGCTAGTGCCTTTTCTCCAGCTTCTTCTTTTGACATCAGATTTAATTTTATTGGTGCAAGTGTAATATTTTCCATAACCGTAAGATTATGAAAAAGATTGAAATTCTGAAAAACCATGCCCATATGCTGTCTGACCTTATTGATGTCAGTTTTTGGGTCTGTGATCAACTGTCCATCGAACCAGATCTCCCCACTAGAAGGCATTTCTAAAAGATTCAGGCAACGTAAAAATGTACTTTTTCCAGATCCGGAAGGTCCGATGATAACAACCTTTTCACCCTTATCTACCTGGTAGTCAATTCCTTTGAGCACTTCGACACTTGAAAAATGTTTATGTAGATTTTTAACGGTAATCACTCTTACGCAGCCTCCTTTCCAATCGATTCAAAAGTATTGTGAATAGTTTTATCACAACAAAATAGATGACTGCTGCGCCGATCAATGGCATGAAAGCTTCATATGTTCTTGAAACGATCTGATTTGCTACTCTCGTCAGATCCGTCAGGCTGACATAGCCAACGATTGCTGTTTCTTTCAGCAATACAATAAATTCATTACCGATTGGCGGAAGAACATTTTTTAATGCCTGTGGAAGTACGATATACCGCATTGTCTTTGCTTTGGAAAGACCGAGGGATCGTCCCGCTTCCATCTGACCGCTGTCCACCGCCTGAATTCCGGCTCTTACAATTTCTGCCACATATGCGCCACTATTAATACCAAAGGAAAGTACTGCAACTAGAACACCATTCTTACTATTTGCCATTACAATGAACCACATGATCAAAAGCTGCAGTACAGATGGCGTCCCTCTGATCACATCGATATAAATATCTGCCACTTTTGCAAAGAATGTCTTTCTTCCTTTTTTATCGACCGAAAGCTTCATCAATGCCAACGTAACTCCAATGATAACGCCCAGAATAGCTGCAAAAAAGGCGATTTGAAGCGTAACACCGAGCCCCTGAAAATATAGCACCCAGCGGTCCTTCTCTATAAATGCAACGTAGAAATCGTTTTGGACATCTGAGATCCATTCGTTCATAACTATTTTCTCCAATTTAACTAGAAAAGTTTACTCGTTCTCTTCAATATATTCCGAAACAAGCTCATCAAAAGTTCCATTCTCTTTTAATGTACTAATGGCTCCATTGATCTTTTCTGCAAGCTCCTCATTTCCTTTCGGCAGTGCTATTGCATACTGCTCCACCTCAAATCCAAAATCAGCACCATCCAGAGACACTACCTCATCCGGATATTTCTCTGCAAATACAAGTGCTGGATTTTTATCAATAATGACACAATCCACTCTGTCGTTAAGCATATCTGATACAGCATCTACTGCTTTATTGTAGGTCGCAACTTCAGCTCCCTCAACTTCGGCCGCAATAAAATCTCCTGTTGTTCCGAGCTGAACACCTATTTTCTTGCCAATCAGATCCTCTGCTGATGCTATATCTGAATCAGCGGGAACAATGACATATTGTACTGCATCGTAATATGGTTCTGAAAAAGTGACTTCTTGTTCTCTTTCTTCCGTCACAGTCATCCCTGCAGCTGCGATATCTACCTTAGTACCAACAGAAGCCACAAGTGAAGCAAATTCCATATTTTCAATGGTTACTTCGACCCCGAGTTCTTCTCCGATCGCTTTCACCAGGGCGATATCGAATCCATCCGGTTCTCCGTCATCTCCAATGTACTCAAATGGTGGGAATTCTGCATTGGTACCCACAGAAAGTACACCATCAGATAGTAGATCCTCTGATGCAGTTGCTCCACATGCAGCAAGCAAAGATGCTGACATTGCCAGTATAAGAACGATAGCTATTTTTTTCATTTTGGTCTCCTTTTTAATTATTACGTCTTGGTGCGAATAGTTTTATTGTATCAGTTTTATGAATAATTACAAGCTATTTTGCATGAAATTGAAATTGAGCCCCATATCTGCGCCGTTTTTCAGCTATACAAGACAAGTGCTCAATTATTTTTATACATATATCATGATATCCTATTCAAGGTACCTTTTAATCCGAATATCTTATCACAGTAAGTATTCTGGAAGTGCCGAATAAATATGTGAAACGACCGTTTTCTCCGTGACCGGTTCCATCTCCACTGGCTCAACTTTCACTGGCTCGCGTTTCACCGCAGTCTTCTTTGTACTCTTCGTTTCTTCTGCCGTCACGCCAGCTTTTGTGGCACGAGCTATACTTCCTTTTCCTACTGGCATAATTTATCGATCTCCTTTGCAAACTGAATATATTCCCCTGCACTGCGGCATGATCTTTTGTATTCCGCAACAGGTAACGAATTGTCCTGTGCCCATTCTACTGAACTGTCAACATGTATCGTCGTCTGGAAAACATATAGGTCTTCCTGCTCTTTGAGAATTTCCATAGTCTGTTTATAATAATTTTTACGTTCATCCACCTTTGTAACGAGAACTCCCATCAAAGACAGATCTGGTGCGATCTGTTTCGTCGTTTCAAAAAATTCAAACATATTCGCCAGACCAAATAGTCCCCATGGACTGGATTCGACCGGAATGATCAGATAGTCAGATGCACATAAAAGATTCATGACCCATCCACCAAGTGTTGGTGGTGCATCCATCAGTATATAATCGTAATACTCCATTTCCCGAAGATCTTTTACCAGTTTTTGGAGGATCAATTCTCTCTGCCATTTTGTAAAAAGCTCGTATTCGATCGAGCTCATCAGCGTCGAGGATGGAATAAGATCCACATTTTCAAAAGGTGTCTGTAAAATCAGACTTTTCAATTCACTTTGGTTCTTCACAGCGTGATATAGATTTTTTTCCCCTTTTGCATATTCTAGTACAAGATCCTCTGAAAAAAAGGATAAGGAAAGATTCAGCTGCATATCACCATCAATCAGCAGTACCTTTTTTCCATCTCTTCCGAGTGAATATCCTGCGTTAGCACATGATGTAGACTTGCCGCTACCACCTTTATTATTTGCAAAACAGATCACTTTGGTCTTTTTCATTGCAACTCCTGTTATACTTTATACACCTTTAAATCATCACGGAATGTTTCAATCATGGCATCAAATACTTGAATCTGCCCAGAAAGCTCATGAATCTGCTCTACATAAATCGCAACATTAGAGCTTGCCTCCTGTGTGGATGCAGAATTCTCTTCAGCGACAGCAGCAAGATTTTGCATTGTGTCGAATAGTGAGGAGATATGCTCTGCCTCATCATTGAGATTCTGTGAAGTCTGTATCATAAGCTCTGATACGCTCTGCAGATTTTTGTTCGATTCTCTGGTAATCTCGACCGCTTCTAGAAGCGAAGTATTTTCTTCTTTTAATATCGTGTACTGCGTGTCAATACCTTCAGATACTTCTCCGACGCTTCCCACAAATGTCGTAAGACTGCCGTTAATTTCTTCGACTGCGTGGTTGGTCTCTTCCGAAAGCTTCCGGACCTCTTCTGCTACGACTGCAAATCCCTTCCCTGCTTCCCCAGCTCTTGCAGCTTCTATAGAAGCATTTAGTGCCAGCAAATTGATCTGTTTTGCAATCTTAGACACAATGGAGACGATCTCAGTAATGCTGTCTGCATTCGATTTTAGTTCATAGCTGTTATCACGGATATCTGAAAAATGCTGCAGCACCTGGTTGATCTGAGTTGAAGTATTCTGCACATTCTTAAAGCTGTTCTCAATTCCCTGCATTGCACTTTCGATCTGGACTTTATTGGTCTGACTCTGATTGGAAAGCTCCGTGATACTGCCTACACTTTCATTCAGGATCACGACCGCCTGCTCTGTGTCAGAAGCCTGACCCGTTGCAGCAACTGCGACTTCATCTAATACATGTGTGATATCATTGGAAGTAGCCTGCATCGTACCTGCAATTTTGGAAAGAGCAGAATTAAAGGTATGCATTTCATCCACAACAGCATTAAATCCAATAAAATCACGCTGGATCACTTCCTTGAACTGTCCGATCTTATTCATAAATACTTCATTCTCATCTCCGGAATGCAGTGTGATATGTTCTGCGAACTGATGATCGGAAAGCTTGTCGATCTCTTCTTCCAGGAATTTTTTCGGTGCATTTGTAATAGCCGTTGCTCCCAGAGCGACCACTGCACTGATTACGGTAATGATAACCGTGGACAGCACATCCCGTGTTACGATCGCAGATGTGATCGCCAGAAGGATCGTGGAAACTACTGTAGATTTTAAAACACTATTATTTAAAAATCCAAAAGAAAGAATCTCATTCAATGCAAATTTCTTGTGATACGAAATTTGTTTCTCAAAGGTAAGAAGCAAGTGGATCTCACCTTCCTTGCTATCGATCACCTCAGTATCGATCCTTTCATTGAAATACTTGCCGACACCTTTGATCAATCCGCCGAGATAATCTCCCATACCTCTTTTGGAGCGGTATACGAACTCAGCCTGATGTGCGTTTTTGGGATACATGTCCAAAATTGGTGGCTTTGCACCCTTGAACCTTCTCATAACGATAACGTGCAGGTCATTCATGGACTTCAAAAAATGATATGCACTTTCATGGCGAAAGAATCCTGGATAACTTGCACTGAATGTCTCAATATTTCCCTGTCCGATCGTATCCCACATTTCCTTATGCGATTTCCCGATCTTCCCACCGATTCGGTCGATCATTCCCAGCGCTACCTGGTCATCCACGTCTTCAAAGGGGTTAAAGATATGATTCTCCGATAGATTATAATGCGTCAGAGCCTCGTTCACGATTTCTTCACTACTCAGTCTGCGACAGGTTTCAAGCCATGTCGAAACAACGGTTCCCTTCATAATTTGCTCCTTTTACATAACTCATACATTTAATAGTTGCTGGTAGATCTCACGTTTACTAACTCCCCGGTCCCTCGCGACTAATTTCATGCACTCCTTTTTGGAAATGCCCTGTTCTTCATATAAACTCATATGTTCTTCCATTGAAAGGTTCATCCAAGACTGTCTTTCCTGTTCGATCAAGATACTCTTTTCCATCCCTTCGATCACAAGAACATATTCTCCGCGAGGTTCATTTACTTCATAATAACTGATTGCTTCTGATAAAGAAACCTTTTTTTTCTCTTCAAATTTTTTGGTCAATTCCCTGGTAACAGCGATATTTCTCTCCCCCAGCACATCCTTTAATTCCTTCAGAGTTCTCTTAAGGTGATGCGGTGATTCATATAGTATGATCGTTCGAGTTTCATTCACTAATTCTGACAGGATCTTTGTCCGCTCTTTCTTTATTTTGGGAAGAAATGCTTCAAAACAAAATCTGCGAGTCGAAAGTCCGGAAACGGTCAGCGCAGTAATACAGGCGCAGGCTCCGGGCAGCGAAGTCACCTCGATCCCTTCCTCAAAACAGAAACGGACAAGCTCTTCTCCCGGGTCTGATATTCCAGGCGTTCCTGCATCCGTGACCAGTGCAATATTTTGTCCGGACTTCATCTTTGCGATCAGCTCATAAGCTTTATCATATTTATTATATTCATGATAGCTTGTCATGGGTGTTTTTATGTCATAGTGATTCAGAATTCGTATGGAATTTCTGGTATCCTCTGCAGCGATAAGATCAGCTTCCTGCAACGTGCGCAGGACTCGCAGTGTGATATCCTCCATATTTCCGATTGGTGTAGCGCAAAGATATAACATTCCGGCCATTCTATCCTATTCCTATTCTTTAATATCCATAGATTTCATAGATCTCTGACGTGTATTTATTTGGTTCTTCATAGACGATCAGTGGTTTTTCTACCAGCAGTCTGGATTTCCCTCCTCGATGTCCTTCGATCAGAACCATATTGGGTTCTTTGTCAATATAGGGGTATACCAGCTTCATACGCTTTGGTTCAATACCCGCAGCGATCATTTTTGAAAAAATTTCTGCCAGGCGAAAAGGCCTGTGTACCATATAGAACCTTCCTCCCGGCTTCAACAGCTTCTTGCTCTCTCTTAAAATGTCATCCAGTGTACAGAGCAGCTCATGACGAGCGATCGCTTTCTCCTCGCTCCCACTTTGAAGACCATGATTTCCTATCATATAGGGCGGATTCGTCGTCACAACATCAAAGGAGGATGGGCCAAATAGTTTTGCCGCCTGCTTGATATCCCCTTCCACGATTGAAATTTTCGACTCAAGTCCATTGTACCTTACGCTTCTACTAGCCATATCGGCACTTTCTGTCTGAATCTCAAGTCCTGTAAAATGATCTCCCTGCGTTTTCGTTTCAAGAAGGATGGGAATAATGCCAGTTCCAGTTCCAAGATCGAGTGCCTGTTCCCCTTTATTTACACAGGTAAATCCGGAAAGCAGTACAGCATCCATTCCAAAACAAAATCTTTTCGGATCCTGTATAATAAAATATCCGTTCCTGTGCAGCTCATCCAGCCGCTCTCCGTTTTTTAACATCTCCCTATTTTGCATCGTCAATTCTGGATTTTCCTCCATGATCTTCCAGTGCTTCCAGTTCTTTGAGTTCTTTTTGTGAAAGATTCATTTTTTCTTTTTTACGTTTTGGCTTGAATTTCAGTTCTGAAATCTTGAATTCACGAATTTCCTTCTCATCATTGATTTCAATAATGATCTTTACTGTTTGTCTAAGTACATTGACTGTATGAACTTCACCTTTGACTCCATCAAGAGTAACCACCTTATCTCCAATATAGGGCAGCTGGCGGTTCAGATATTCATAGGTATCCTGCTCATTCTTCAGACAGCACATCAGCCTTCCGCACTGACCGGATATTTTTGTCGGATTCAGTGACAGATTTTGCTCTTTTGCCATCTTTATGGATACTGGGTGAAATTCTGCCAAAAATGTGCTGCAGCAAAGTGCCCGTCCGCAGATTCCAACACCACCAAGAATCTTCGTCTCATCCCGAACTCCGATCTGGCGTAATTCGATCCTGGTACGAAATACCGCCGCAAGATCTTTTACCAGTTCTCGAAAATCGATCCTGCCATCTGCTGTAAAATAAAATAAAAGCTTATTATTATCAAAGGTATACTCCGCTTCCACTAGTTTCATATCCAGATCATGTTTCTGAATTTTCTCTTTGCAGATCTTAAATGCTTCTTTTTCTTTCTCTTTATTCTTTTGCTCTGACTTGATATCCGCTTCAGTCGCGAGACGGATAACACTTTTTAATGGCTGTACCACCAATTCTTCTGCAACATCTCTAGGTGCAAGGATCACAGTACCCATCTCAATTCCACGTGCTGTTTCTACAATGACCTGGTCAAGTTCATTGATCGTCAGATTTTTTGGGTCAAAATAATATATTTTTCCGGCATTTCTGAACCGGACACCAACCACTCGTAACATCTTAATTCTCCTTTATTGTAAGCAGCAGAAGCTCAATAACAAGATCAAAATTCACATTTGCCTGCAATCTTGCCTTTGCTTTCTCTAATGCTGTCATAATGGTTTCGATTCCTTCATAGGAGGAACGACCCGCCTTCTTTTGTATCATATAAATTTCTTCATTAAAAATTATTTGATTCACATCCTGTGTTGCTTTATAGATCAAAATATCTCTGTACCAAATCAGCATCAGATCAAAATAATCTGAAATGCGCAGCTTATACTCCTCGATTTGCTTTAATGCCATAGACATTTCATAATAATCTATATCGTTCAGGCGCTTCATCAGCTGGATTGCCGAATCCTTCATCTCGATAAAATTTTCTGATGAGGCCAATTGAATAGCCTTACCAACATTTCCCTGTGCAAAAGCAACACAGATATCTGCCTGATAATCCGGTATCTTCTTCTCTCTCATTAAAAACTCTTTGATGGCCTTATTCGACGCCGCTTTCAAATTCAGGCTGACTGCTCGTGATAAGATCGTTGGCAGAAAGCTGTCTGCATTTGTCGTTAAAAGGAGAATGACTGCATAGGAAGGTGGTTCTTCCAATGTTTTTAAAAGTGCATTTTGTGCCTGCACATTCATCTTTTCTGCTTCATCTACAATATAGATCTTATGCCTGCTGCTATAGGGCTTTATAATAATGTCATCATTGATCTGTTCTCTGATATCAGAAACGGATATGGTATTTGGTTTATCGTGTCTGATATAGATTACATCCGGGTGATTCCTGCTTTGCATTTGCAGGCAGGAGTGACATTGTCCGCAGGCCTGTGTACCTTCTTCCTCGCACAAAAGCGTCATGGCAAAAGCCTCTGCAAGCATCATTTTTCCCGATTGGTTCGGACCATTCAATATGTATGCATGTGATATCTTATTCATCAATATCGCATTTAAAAAATATTCTTTGATCTGTTCATGTCCAATTATTTCTGTAAAATTCGCCATCCAAAACTCCTAATCGTACTATGTTACGTAAAGATGTCTAATAGCAATCCTTGAATTTCACCGATTGCAGTCAGCAGGTCTAGATGCTTTTTTTCATCCTTGACTAATTCCTTCGCCAACTCATCCAGCTTCTCATCAACGAGACGGATAATTCCATATACGCGATGTCTGCCCCTTCTGTCTAAAAAGTTCTCTCTGGAGAATTTATGAGAATTGCTGACCACCTCATTCAGGAATTCCCGGATCAGACCTCTATATCGCTTCATGTCACGTATGTCCATATGCTGTGAAATTCGATCTCCCTGAGTCGTGATTTGATCAAGCAATGCAGTCAGTCTTTCCTGCAGCTGCGCTTCTGATACAGCGCCAGCAAGCGTAAATTTGAAATTCTCGCTTCCCTGATTCTGCTGTATATTGTTATCCACAGGCGTGACCTGCTTGATTTCCTGTATTTTAATATCCATAGACTACTCCCATGTTGTCTGAAAGTCATCACAGACAGATTCCTCTATAAAAACGGTGATTTCCTGCACCACATCCTGTATATCGGCATTTTGAAATCTTCTTGTTATCCCGGCCGCCTTTAATCTTTCTTCTGAAAAGTCAGCCTGGTCTGCAAGAAATCTTCGGCACATTTCTTCGTATCCCGGTATAGCCTGCTTCTTCTCACGCTTAAGAGCTCGTGCGAGCCTGTCACCATCTTCTACTTCTATATATATAGGAATCACAATTTCGGCTCCAAAATGCTGTTTCAACATCAAAAAGGACT
Source organism: Lachnospiraceae bacterium (assembly GCA_047974745.1). Classification (GTDB taxonomy): domain Bacteria; phylum Bacillota; class Clostridia; order Lachnospirales; family Lachnospiraceae; genus JBKECO01. Next base: position 34,216 of record JBKECO010000017.1, on the reverse strand, counting down.
CCAGTGTTCCAATCAACAGATAATTATAATGATCCAGATCGATCTGGCCATCATTAACCGTAAAATATCTCCAGATTCCGGCGATGGTCATATATTCGCGAAGTTCGATGATTTTCTCTTCCTTTTGCAGCTGTATGAGCCTTTCATCATTCACAAAAACATATTCCACACCATCTGTCTCCCCAACTCTTATGGGACGTGTAGTATAGGGAATCAGTCGTTTGAGATCTAGCGACGCATTGCATAAAATATGGCGGTAAATGCTGTCTTTTCCCGTGGAACTTTTCCCCATAATGCAAAAAATTTTACCCATTTCGATGTTCCTCCATACCTTTATAGTATAATATAGTATTTAAAAATTGACAATCTTTATCAAATTGCCCTTATTTGAAATACCTTCAAAGTGCAGTCCAAGAGACAAGCCCTTCTCCAGCTGACTTGCGAATTTTTGTTCGATGATTTCGCCCGGGAGTATCATGGGAATTCCTGGTGGGTAGAGGGCGATGAATTGTCCACAAACCTGGTCGACTGCATCATGGATATCCACAAATCGGCTCTGTTTATCCAGCGCTTTTGAAAATTCCAGTTTTTTTGTCTTTTTAATGTATAGTGCTTTCTGTAGATCTGTTTGATCGCATAGGTCGTTTTTTACACTCAACCCCTGATCTATCGTAAGCAATGCATTTTTCAATTGGTGAAATCCTTCATCTGTGTCCAGAATACTCGTGAGAAAAAGCACAGAATTGCCAGTCGTCATTTCAGGCTCTATATGAAACTGCTCTCTGATGGCTGTTTCAAGCTCTATGGAAGTAATATTTGTACCCACCGTCAGAACTGATATTTTTGAATCATCGAATGAGAAACAGGCTTCTTTTTCAAAGGAATCTGCTGTTAAAACACGCAGATTCCTAAGCTGCTTCATGCCCTGGTAAAACTCCTTTAATCGGAGTTCCTGGTGAACAAAGTAACTCTCCTTTTTCTCCATTAAAAAACGAATACATTTTTCCATAGAGGACATAAGCACATATGAGGGTGAGCTGCTCTGATATATCGATAGAAAGAATTGGATTCTGTCTGAATCAGCCAATCTTGTATTTACATGAAGCAGTGCGGTCTGTGTCAGTGAAGGGAGAGTTTTATGCAAACTATTTATCACAAGATCTGCACCACATTGTAAGGCAGACTCTGGAGTGGATCTCGAAAGCCCAAGGTGAGCTCCATGCGCTCCGTCAACGATCAGTGGAATGTTCCGCCGGTGGCAGCTCTCTGCTATTTTTTTTATGTCGCTCAAAACCCCTTCGTAGGTAGGTGAGGTCACGATCACAGCATTGATATCCTTATATTTATCTAGTTCCTGTTCCACAGCTTCTGGTCTGATTGCACCTTGTATCCCATATTCGTTGATCTCCGGATATAGATAGGTTGTTTTCAGTTGATTGATATACGCAGCATGATATACAGCCTTATGCGAATTTCTTGCCATAAGAAGTCTTCCTCCCCTGTTCACACAGGCCGAGATCGCTGCCAGAATTCCACCCGTGCTGCCATTGATGAGATAAAATGATTTTTCTGACCCATAAAGTTCTGCTGCCCTCTGCTGAGCATCCAGTAGGATCCCGGAGGCATGATGCAAAGAATCAGATCCTTCAATTTCCGTAATATCAATGCGATAAGGATCTCCTATATCCAATGAATGTCTCTTATGTCCAGGCATGTGAAATGGGTATCTCCCATTCTCCTGATAATCGTTTAAAAATAGATCCAGATGTTGTTTCATGGTTCTCCTTTGAAAAAAGGCAAAATCAACACTGATTTTGCCTAAAGACTAACGATCTTTCTTATTTCTTCTTTTGTACATTCGATTCGTTCTGATTTTCTTATATGGTGATTTACTCTTCTTATCTCCCAGGAACCTGCGTCGAATAAGGTAAAAATTATCGATCAGCTTATATATACCGAACAGCAGAAGCACAATGGCTATAATAATTGCTGCGACTAACAGAATCTTCTTAAAGTCGATCGTAATCACATGCTTATCTCCCTCTGCTTCTGTCTCCGTAACCGCACTTGCTGTACTTTCCGTATCAGAGGAAACGCTTTTAAATGCGAAAGGTGCAGCGACAGCACCGGATGCAACGACCGCACAGCTTCCCACGACTTTACCTCCGTAGGTGTATTGAATCCTGGCTGCCGTCTCTGTATCTGCAGTATCATACAGGATCTCAGACTGTGCATCACTGAAATTTGCAGTCAATGGAAGAATAATCGAGCTTGTCGTATCCAGTGCGACAAAGGGATCCACCTCTGTCATAAAGCCTTCCACTGTCTGAGTCGAACTCTGAAAGGTCTCATCATTTTCTGAAATATTCCATAGCTGAAAGTTTTCGAAGCAAAAATCGAACAGACCTCTGGTGTCTAAATAGTGATTCGGCGAATCAGCATTCATGACAACGCAGATCAGTGTCAGATCATCCTTTTGTGCATATGTCACCAGAGTGGAATTCGATTGCGTCGTGTAACCTGTCTTTCCGCCCATGCAGTATTCATACAGATATTGTCTTGTCCTCAGTGGATAAAGCATTGCATGGTGGTTCTGAAGATAGGTCTCTTCATCGGTATGCTTATTCGTGAACGGGATGGTATAAGTCTTTGTTCCACATATCGTTCTAAATATTTCATTCTGATATGCGGCCCGTGAGATCAGTGCCATATCATAAGCTGTTGTATAATGATTCTCATCCGGCAGACCATTTGGATTACTGAAATTTGTATTCATGCAGCCTAGCTCTAATGCTTTTGCATTCATCATTTCCACGAACACGTTTATGTCACCGCCTGCCACATGTTCTCCAACAGCATAGGCACTTTCATTCGAGGACGCAAGCATGACCGCATAGAGACATTGCTCCATTGTCATCTGCTCGCCTACATCTCTGGCTATTCCGGATCCCTCTGTTTTATAGATCGCATCTTCTGAAAAAGTAACGATCTCATCCATACTGCTATTTTCAATGGCAATCAAAGTCGTCAGTATTTTCGTAATACTGGCAGGATACATTCGCTCATTTATATTTTTTTCATAAAGAATCGTACCGGTCTCCTGATCCATGATGATTGCAGATGCAGATGAGACTTCCGGTCCCTGCGGCCAGTATTCCTCCGCCTTTATCATTGTTACTGACATATTGGATGCTATTATTATAATAAAAAGAAATACCGCCAAGGCAGCTTTTTTAACCCGTAGCACAAGATCACCTCGATTTTTTGCAATGACTTTTTCCATAAATTCATCTTTTTTAGTATAAACTGACAAAGATAGCAGTGCAACAGATTTTCGAAAATACTTTTCAAGTCGCACTTTCTATTGTACAATGAGCAATAGCACATTGCGGATGCATTCGATCCGCTTTTTATTTTGGAGGAAAACATGCGATTAAGAAATATAAAGGGTGCAGACGAGGAAGTAGCGAAAAATCCATACTGTGTATCAAGTCCAATCGAATGGAAGGGATGCTGGCACACTCTCTTTGCACAGATAAATCCGATCCACATGGAGATCGGCATGGGAAAAGGACAGTTTCTACTTACTCTGGCCAAAAAAAATCCACATATTAATTATATTGGAGTGGAACGATATACCAGCGTTCTGTTAAGAGCACTGCAGAAACTGGACCAGGAAAAGGAGCCCGTCAAAAACATTCGTTTTCTCTGCATCGATGCAGGCAGCCTTCCTGATTTGTTTGAAAAAGGAGAAATTACCAGAATCTATCTGAATTTTTCTGATCCATGGCCAAAAGAGAGACATGCTCAACGCAGACTCATTTCAACAGAATTTATGAAGCGCTATGATCAAGTCCTTACAGCTGATGGTATCGTTGAATTTAAGACGGACAATACGGATCTGTTCGACTTTTCTCTGGTGTCTATTCCGGAGTCTGGCTGGAAAATAGATGCATTTACCAGAGATCTCCATCATGATCCCACTATGAATTGGGACAATGTTATGACAGAGTATGAAGAAAAATTTTCTTCAAAAGGGAATCCCATCTATAAGCTGATCGCCAGTCGAAACTAGTTCGTTCCTTCTATCAACATCAATAATTCTGCTGGAGAGCTTGCGAATACCGTTCCCCCGGCCTCCTGCAGAAATTCTTTTCCGCGAAATCCCCATAGAACACTGATACAGTCTACCCCTGCATTAGATGCTGTCTGAATATCTACTTCTGAATCCCCAACATATACTGTATTTTCAACAGTCGCACCAAAGTTCTCCATCACATTAAGCAGCATATCCGGAGCTGGTTTTCTTTTTTGTGTCTCATTTTCGCCATACGCCGGAAACTGAAAGTCCCGAAAGAAAAACTGATTCAGTTCCTGTACCCCAAAATCCGCCTTATTTGAAACGATCGCAACATTGTACCCTCGCTCCTGCAAGTTCACAAGCATGTCCCGAATCCCCTCATATGGTTTTGTCAAAATACGGCAGTTTTTCTCGTAATCCACTTTAAAAGCCTCGAACACCTCATCGAACTTTGGATTCTCTGCCCCTTGATCAAGGGAGCGGGCTATCAGTTTTCCTATTCCATTGCCCACGAATGAACGGATTTCCTCAAGGCTTCTTTCCTGGAAACCACATTTTCTCAATGCCGCATTAACACTGTTCTTCAAATCCTCCAGAGTATCAAGCAGGGTTCCATCAAGATCAAAAATAACGGCTTTATATTTTTTTATTTCACCTGAATACATAAAAATCTCCTTTTACCAGACTATAGTTAGACATGTTGTCGGAAGGTTCCCACTCTAAATGTCTTACCTCCAAGCTCTATCCTATAGTATACACCAAATGCTTTAAATAGTGAACTTGTGAGCACAGATCGTCAGTTCTCCCAAATAATAAGAAAAAAATAAAGCCCCACCTTGAAATCATGCTACTTTCAAGATAAGACTTTTTAGTACACCGCCAGGGGTTCGAACCCTGGACACCCTGATTAAGAGTCAGGTGCTCTACCAACTGAGCTAGCGGTGCTTGTCTTTTTTAACGACAAGGTATATTATATATGAGAAGTTGGTTAAATGCAACACATATTTAAAATTTTGCCAAGAGCACAGGATTAGGAGCAACTAATATGAATATAAAAGACAGATTTATTAACTATGTAACGACCTGGACTACCTCAGATGAGGAAAGTGGCATGCATCCCTCCTCAGAAAACCAGTTTGAACTGGCACGGATCCTTGTGGATGAAATGACTGCACTTGGTTTATCCAAGATCAGATCCGATGAATTCTGCTATGTTTACGGCATGCTGCCTGCAACAGCTGGTTACGAAGATCGTATCCCGATGGGCTTTATCTCACACATGGACACTGCACCTGCGATGACAGGTAAGTCGGTCAAGCCACAGATCATAACACAGTATAATGGAGAAGATATCTTACTTCCCGGAACGAAAGAAGTCATCAGCATTGATGAGTTTCCTCATCTAAAGAGCCTGCAGGGCAAAACACTGATCACTACGGATGGTACGACTCTTCTAGGAGCAGATGATAAGGCCGGTATTGCCGAGATCATGACTGCCCTTGATTGCATCGTAAAAACCGGCATTCCCCATGGCGATCTTTGGGTCGCTTTTACCCCGGATGAAGAAATTGGAGAAGGCTCTGCCCACTTTGATCTTGACTATTTTCAGGCAAACTATGCTTACACTGTGGATGGTTCTTATGAAGGTGAAATTGCATATGAAAATTTCAATGCTGCAAGTGCAACTATCAGAATAAAAGGAAAAAGTGTACATACCGGTGATGCAAAAAACATTATGATCAATGCTGCTGATATTGCCTGCGAGATTCAATCCTTGATTCCTGCGGATCAGTCCCCGCAGCACACTGAGTGGAGGGAAGGTTTTTATCACCTGGACTCGTTATCCGGAAATGTATTATCTGCTCAAATGTCGTATATCTTACGCGATCATGACGCTGTTTTATTTCAACAAAAGAAGGATTTCCTTCTCTCAGTATGTGATCTTATGAACCAAAAATATGGTGCCGGCATTGTGACATGTGAATTGAGTGACACCTATCAGAATATGCTGGAAATTATTCAGAAGCATTTTTCAATTATTGATGCGGCAAAGGATGCGATCGCTTCTGTTGGTCTGGATCCTATTTCTACTCCAGTTCGCGGAGGGACCGATGGCTCGAGACTGAGCTTTATGGGTCTGCCTTGCCCCAACCTGGGCACTGGTGGACATGCATTTCATGGTCCTTTTGAGCATATAGCAGTTGAAAGTATGGAGACCGTTGTTGAAATTCTGGTATACCTTGCTTCCCATCCGCTAAAAGAGTTCAGCTGACAATCAGCTGAACTCTTTTCATTATTCCATATTTGCAATCAGTGCTGCAATTTCATCCGGTGTCATCATTTTGTTTGGCTCCGTCATGTCCGGCATTTGGGGCTTATCATGGATCTCTCCGCTTTGCTTGATCTCATCTTCTAATGCTAAGACCTCATCCATAAGTGTATCTTCCTGACCTGATTCTTCTGAAAATTGTTCAGCCAGCGTCGTTGTTATGATTTCTTCCCCAATCATCTCAGGTCCTGGTTTTCTGCCTTGAATCTGGGAAGACAGGGTATTCATATATCGTAATATATTATTGCTGATCGTTAATTCCATTTCTCTTAATACACTGTTCATTTCCTGGTTCATTGAAGTAACTTCACGCACCACATCCATGCTGATACTTTTTTGACGCTCTCCAAAATTATAGTCAATTTCTTTTAATTTCTTCTCAAAATCATTTAGTTGTTCATTAAATGAATCATTAGCATTCAGAATCGCATCCGCATGTTCTTTCTGACGGCGGAGCATGATTTTATAAATCGCTTTTTCCGTTTCAATAATTTCACCAACAGGAATATCTGAATTTTCGTTCAGATGATTCATTTTCTCATTGATTTCATTAAAGTTCTTACGTAAAAGCATAAATGTAGCCTTTTCCGCTTTTACTATATTTTCATATTGCACCGTATCATGATTCTTCTTTTCATTGGAAGCCGTTACCAGATCTTTTAGTATAAAGTATAGGTCAAGTACAAGAAGTATCCCGATTAACGTTATAATAAAAATCTGCTCTCTTTCGTTGATCATGAAAAAAAATTCTACTAAGAATAATGTAAATAGACAAAGTGAAAGGAAAATCAGTCTCATTCCACTAAATTCATTACGCTCTGTATGTTTCCTCTTCATAACTTTATCCCCCAGTTTAAATCTAGATTTATAGAATAGATTTTAGCATAGATGATTCTGAAAGAAAAGAAAAAAGTGCCGCCATCAAATGATAGCAGCACTTCTGATACGTTCTCACCCAGAGTCGAACTGGGGACTGAGACTTAGGAGGTCCCTGTTATATCCACTTAACTATGAGAACACTTTTTAAATTCTATCATGATGATATAGAAAAAGCAATCCCATAAATATTTTAGGATTCAAAATGAATAGTACCCTGCATCCATATATTCCCTTTAAATCTTCTTCCGATCTGGGGCTCACCCATCAGGTCTCTTTTGTTAATACACACATCATAAATCAGATCATTTGCATCAACAGTGATCACATAAAGCTGCTCATTGGTTACTTTATTCTCGATCTGGTAGCAGTTGATGATCTCTCCCATAATGGAGTACTGGTCACTCTCAATTCCATAAGGCATAAAGTAGGTGTCAACAATACTCAGGACATCTTCATTCATTACTCGTCTTGATAGCTTCGAATAGGTGTCGATATCTTCGAGTGTAAGACTTTCGATCGCCTCTTCATCTCCATCTCTTGCTGCTGCTATCAGGTTCGTTCTTTCCTGAAAAAGACGGTCCGAATTTCTGATTTGCTTCTCTGTCTTTAAAATAGGAAGAAGTATTTTCCCACTCAGACTAAGTGCTGATAATGTCACTGCTACATTTTGAAATTCTTTGGTCTCGTTCTTGGTTCGCTGTAGCTCTTGTAAGCAGTCATTCACATTCTGTACATAAAAAATCAATATCACTCCGATTTTAATATCATCACAAATTGCTGCATACGACTCTTTTTCCGCATGCTTTTCTATTTCAACGCTCTTTTCACTCATTGATCCACTGCCAATAAAATAGGGATAGTAAAAATCCATACGAAACTCATCGTTGTCCAAATAGCTTCCGCAAACTCGAATCCCAAAAGATTCGCCATAGTTCTTTGAGAGCGTAACAAATTCATTCTGTGATGAATCCTTCCCAGTCTCCATATATTCTGGATTTTGAATGATATCATCTAATATTTCATTAAGTTTTTCTTTTTTGATTTTGTAAAAACCGATAGCTTCAAGAAAACTATGCATGTATTCCTCTTTCTATTCTGTCATCCGTTCTTAATGGACAAGTCCGGTTATCCATACTCCGGATTCCTTTGATGTATCAATGATATGTGGCTCAATAGACTTTTTTTCGGTTGACATAATAATTGGTCTTTCAGAATTATCTGTCTGTTCTATTACGATACCACTTTCCATCCGATTTGTTATTACTTTTGCACCGATCGGATACCTGGAAATACATTGAAATAGATAATCCAGACATATTTCATCGTATTTGATACCTTTCATTCGCTCGAATTCCTGAAATGCATCCTCCATAGGCCTGCTTTTTGCTTCTGTTCCTGAGAGCATACTATTGAAAACATCGCAAATTTGAATTATTTTACAATTCAGGCTCAGATCTCTACGTTTCATAGGAAATCCGCTTCCATCAATTTTTTCATGGTGCATCAGCAAAATATCTTTTACATCTCGGGTGATCCATTCTTCATGCTCTAATGCCGAATAGCCAAGTACAGTATGCTTTTTGAATTCAAAGGCATCCGAAGCATTCATTTGTTCAACATTTTTATTTTCAAACGGCACTGTAATATAGCGAATCCCTATATCATGCAAAAGAGCTGCCTCTGCTATTTTTTTCATTTCTACTTCGCTTAGATTCATTTTTTTTGCAATAATGAGCGAAACAAGACAGACCATAAAGGAATGCTCATATAAGTTGCTTTTCCTTAATGGGTATTCATAGATATGTCCAGAACTGATTTCTGAGTTTACATAATTAATTATCTCATCTGCAATCGTTTGTATCTCCTTCAAGGAGTTCTTTTGTGTGTACACATGCTGTTCTAATACTTTTTGAATACGATCTACAAAATATGCTCTTTTCTCTGGGCTTATCAGAATATTTTCCTTTAAATAGTTGCTATTCTCTTTGATATCTATTTTTTGAATATTAAGGGCAAGCAAAAGATCAATGTACTCCTTCTTTAGCTCTGTTCCCTCAGGTATTAAAATACTTCCATTATCGGAAAGGATCGGAGTGGAAATAATCTCTCCACCCTTTAAATTTTTCACATCTATCATATGTTTGTATTCTATTTGAGTTTGTTATTGAGTGCCATATCCAATGCTTCCTTTTCCTCTTCTCCAAGAGCAATGATTGAATTTCCCGCAATGATTTCTTTAATATATGTATAACATCCTTCTCTGCTGTGCATTGCATTCATTACAAATCCATCATTTTCTTCTGTCAGCAATGCCAATGTAAAACTGAGTTTCCCGCCCATTTCATGGAATGCATCGTACTTAATCAATCCTGCTTTTTGATAGGCTGTTTTCAGATTTTCTTTTACAGCTGCTATCTCTTTCTCGTTCTTGCCACTTAGTGTTGTTAAACCGTCGATCAAATCCAATTTTCCAACAATTAGCTCTTCCAACGACTGGCCATCCTTATCCTTCATAAATTGTTTATAATTTTTTTTCATCTTTCGGAGCGTTACTGCATTGATAATACAAATTACAAGGAGAACTAGTGCAATTCCCCCTATTCCAATTAAAATAAAATCCGAATCTATCCCAATATAATTTTCAATCATTTGATTTTCCTTCTCTTAATTGTGATGTACACTCTCCAGCATATCAATAATGCGGCTCAATTCGTCTTGTGAATAATATTCTATTTCTATGCTTCCTTTTTCCCAGTTCTTTTTCTTGATCTGAACCTTTGTACCCAATACTGTCTTTATTTTTTCTTCCATATCACGGTAAATGACATTCATTCTTTCATCATCTGCTGTACTGACCTTTGGCAATTCTTTTTTTGATTCGGTTGTCATTTTCTTGATCAGTTTTTCTGACTCTCGAACGCTTAGGTTCTCATCAAATATTTTCAAAGCTGTTTGATGCTGAAGTGCATCATTTTTTATTGCCAGCAAAGCTCGTGCATGACCAGTTGTCAACATATCATCAATTAACATCTGCTGTACTTCTGTAGACAATTTCAATAACCTCATTGAATTTGTGACTGCTGCACGGCTCTTTGAAACTCTCTCAGCCACTTCATCCTGTTTTAGATCAAATTCCTCTAACAGGCTCTTAAATGCAATTGCTTCTTCGATCGGATTCAAATTCTCTCTTTGAATATTTTCAATTAAAGATATTTCTAGTACCTGCTGTGGTGTAAGATCCTTAACGATGACTGGAACTTCCTTTAGCTTGACTATTTTTGCAGCACGCCAGCGTCTTTCCCCCGCGATTATTTCAAAATAATTATCTTTCTTCTGTACTATGATCGGCTGCAGTATTCCTACCTGCTTGATCGATTCTGAAAGTTCTACCAGTGCATCCTCATCAAAGGTTGTTCTAGGCTGACTTTTGTTTGGCTCTACTAAATTAATATCCATATATAAAACACTTTTATCATTTATGGGATTTGCTGAAGTTGTCATTGAAAGTCCATTCAGGGCTTCCTCGTTCTTTTTGGGTATTAGTGAATCAAGTCCCTTACCTAAACCACCTTTTTTTGCTGCCATACTATTAAATGTCCTTTCTATCGATAACTTCAAGTGCTAACATTCTATAACTTTCAGATCCTGTTGACTTTGGATCATAGTGATTTATCGGAAGTCCATGACTCGGAGCTTCAGCCAAACGAACACTTCTTGGGATAATTGTCTTATATATTGTTGTATCAAGATTATTCTTCACTGTCTCAACGACTTGGAGAGAAAGATTTGTTCTTGCATCATACATTGTAAAGACCACTCCTTCCAGCTGAAGATGTGGATTCAAACGCTGTTGAACCAAGTTTATTGTATGAATCAACTGACTCAATCCTTCCAATGCATAATACTCGCATTGAATCGGTACAATTACAGAATCGGCAGTTGTCATTGCATTTACAGTAAGCATATTTAAAGAAGGAGGACAGTCAATGATTATAAAATCAAAGTCATCTTTTATATAGTCCACTGCACCCTTTAAAATGTATTCTTTATCTTTTATGCCAAGTAACTCAATTTCTGCACCTGCCAAATTAACATTCGATGGAATTATTGTTAGATTGTCGAACTTCGTTGGCATCATGCATTCTCTGATTGTACACTCTCCGAGCATTAGTTCATATACTGTGTTTTCAACCGCATTCTTTTCAATACCCAATCCACTCGATGTATTTCCCTGTGGATCAATATCTATTGTCAGAACCTTCTTTCCGGTTTCGGCCAGACAAGATGATAAATTTATTGCGGTTGTGGTTTTTCCAACCCCGCCTTTCTGGTTCGCAACTGCGATTGTTCTGCTCATTATTATGTCCTTTCTTTTCAACAGTAGATTTTATTATATCATTTTATGTTTTAATATACCATATACATATTGTGAAATTATACTAGCTATTCTCATTAAACATATGTAAAATGATACTAGGTCATTTGCATCTTTCATCTAATACATCAAATGTTTCACGTGAAACATAAATCCTTACTATCTGATTCCTTATGATATAAATTGGTTCAGATACTAAAATGCATGTGCAAATAAACTAAGTTCTTGGTATTGATTTTTTGTATTTCAAATCACTACGAAACCAGTATCTATAGGCGCCTTTTGCAAATATGATACCAAATCACAAGTAAATCAATAGAAACAAAACAATAATAAAACCAAAAAGAAAAATGAGGTTATAAATGGATGAAAACAATGATAAAAAAACAAAAGGAGCATATGACTTTGTGGGAGCGATAAGGGATGATATGTAGCAAGATAACTGCTGGACATAATTTTAGTCCAGCAGTTTTAAATTTGTATCGTGCTGTATAGTTGGAGTGAAGATGGCAAGGAAAAGAGATTCACTTGATGGAAATATCAGGTCGTTAGATTTCTATAAGGTTATTTCTTATTGCGAAAACTGCAGCTTGCGTCCGATCTGAAACATTTATTTTTTTAAAAATATTAGAAATGTGATTTTTTACTGTTCTCTCTGATATATTTAGTTTAGCAGCAATTTCCTTATTATACATTCCAATTGCCATATCCTTTAAAACATCCATTTCTCTTCGTGTCAAACTATCTATTTTCATATAGTCACTATCTTTTAACAGCATCTTTGCATTCAACAAAGGTATGAGACTAGGCTGTATATATGTATCATTATTGTAAACCGCCAAAATTGCCTTTTTCAATTCTTGCGATTTTGAATCCTTAAGTAAATATCCATTAATTCCCAATTCAACTGCCTTTAGTAAGTATTCAATTTCATTGTGCACAGTCAGAATAATGACCTTTGTTTTGCTATGGCTGCTTTTTAGAATTTTTAATACTTCTAATCCATTTTTTTTTGGCATATTAATATCTAACAGCAATACATCTGGCTTTATCACCGGCAATTTCATTAAGCAATCCTCACCATCACTAGCTTCTGCAACAATGATAAAATCTCCATTCAATTCTAAAAGCTGTTTGATTCCTTCACGAACTAATGAATGATCATCCGTTATCATAACTCTAATCGACATTTGCCAACTCCTCCTCACAAATTGGAATTTGAATAAAAATCTTTGTTCCCCTTGACATTTCTGATTGAATCTTAATTTCACCGGATAGCAGATAGACTCTTTCTCTCATCGATGAAAGCCCAAATCCAGAATTATCATCTTTTAATTCTAACTCCTGTCCTACATCAAAACCTTTTCCATCATCACTGATTTCTATAAATAATTTTTTATCACGATATTCGATATTCGCTTTTATCTGCTTACATTCTGCATACTTCACGGCATTGTTGCATGCTTCCTGAATTATTCTTACTATTGTAATAGCAATAATAGGATTTACAGTGCAAGGATTACCAACTACCTTTAGATCCGCTTTTATAGTGGTTCCATCCACTATTTTAGAAATAATTTTTTCTAAACTTATTTCAAAGCCAATATCATCAAAAGACATTGGTCGCAGATCATAGATCATCTGTCTCATTTCATCTATGACTTCCTGCATTGTATTCGAAATACGAATCAGTTCCATTCTACACCGAATTGGATCTATATCGATCAATTTAGAACATAATTCCGTTTTATAAATCAAACCAGTAATGCTCTGTACAGAAGAATCATGAAGTTCACGGGCAATTCTCTGCCTCTCCATTTCCTGTATTTCTAGAATTTTCAAACGGTAAATATCATGCTCATCTATTCGCTTCCTATGAACAAGCTTATCTCTGGCTTCCTGGTTGTTCTTAGCTATTTTTAATACACTTTTTAACTCATCGATCTTTACTTCGGTATTTCTGATCTCAATTTCCTGAGCTTCAAATAAATCGAGTATTGCTTTTTGCTGCTTTTCATTCTCTTCGATCTGGCAGCGTACCTGTTCCGGTATATTCATTTGCGGCGATAAAAAATCTGTTTGATATTGATTTCGCAGACTAATAATTATTTTCTCTTTATCTTCGAAAGACCGCTGGATTTTCAACAATTTTTTTTCCTGAAGTTTATGATCCTCAATCATACTTTGCAATAATTCTTCTAGATATTTAACAAGCATGGCGCCTCCATGAAAATAATGTTCTATACAGTTACAGTTTACTTCATTCACAACTAAAAGAAAAGTTTTTTACTACCATTTGTAGTATACACACTTTTCGCTTATAATAATAATAGGTCTCATAAAACTTCTCGAGATAGTTCGCTTCAGACAACTTAGAAAAGGTCATTCAGGAGGTCCTCATGAAAAAAAATATTCAACACTTTTTGTTACTCTCAGCACTTGCAGCCGGATGTATGTATGGAATAAATAAATTTATTCAAATGACATCTAATGTAAAAAATTTACTCACACAATCAGATGGAAAGCAGTATGATTGGAGACATGGAACTATTTATTACACCGTTCAAGGTCAAGGCACACCGATCTTGCTCATTCATGATCTTGATCCAGCCAGCTCCTCCGTTGAATGGTCATATATGATAAAACATCTGTCACAGGATCACACAGTGTATACCTTAGATCTTCTGGGGTGCGGCCGTTCTGCCAAACCAGCCCTTACCTACACGAATTATATGTATGTGCAGCTCATTACCGATTTTATTCATACTATAATTAATGATGAATGTGATGTCATAGTGTCTGGTGACTCTGTTTCCTTTGTACTTATGGCAGCAAATATGGAACATACCATTATGAATCGTATTTTCCTGCTTTGCCCTTCTTCATTGGAAAAGTTTGCAGCAAATCCATCGACCCAGACCGATCTGATGAAAAAAATTATGGAATTGCCAATTCTTGGAACTTTCCTCTACAATCTGGCATTTTCCTCCAAACGAATTGAGACCTACTTTGTGGAAAATCTTTATTTTAAAAATGCCATTGTGATAAATCGTATGAAGGATATCTACTATGAATCCGCACATTCTGATAATAGTAATGGCAGATATCTTGCAGCAAGTATACTTGGTAATTATACCAATATCAATATTATCCAGGCACTGAAAAAGATCGAGAATCCTATTTTCATTATCAGCAGTCGAGAAGACCTGGATGCGTCCAGAATTGCAGATTCCTATAGTGCATATAATAAGACCATAGAGACAGCATATCTTTCGAATTGTAAAAAGCTGCCACAGCTAGAAGAAGCTGAGAAGCTATACCATATCATTTTGACTTTTCTGAATAGCTGAGGTGATAACACGACAGATCGCTGAATCAAAGCTCACTACAATGGTACTTTAGAGGGAGTACCGGCTTTTCTTGGATATGCCTTTGGCGTTTTTGAAACTTTATTGATTACTATAAATGTCCTTTTACTCTCACTGTTCTTTAGAGTAAAAGGATATATTTTTTCCATATTTCCACCTAATACTCTGCATGCCTTCTTTGAAGATTCGACTTCCTGATCCACTTCACCAGATTTATAACTAATAAATTTCCCTCCGATCTGAACAAAGGGAAGGCAATACTCTTCTAAAGTCGACAGATTTGAAACAGCCCTTGAAATACACAGCTCGAAATTTTCCCGAAAGGAAGGATCCCGCGCCAGCTCCTCCGCTCTCCCATGCCTGGTACTGATATCCGTCAACTCCAATGACAGTATCACCTCATCCAGAAATTTAATCCTTTTATTCAGGGAATCAGCCAGCACAATATTCAACTCTGGAAATACTATTTTCAGTGGAATTCCCGGAAATCCTGCTCCCGTACCGAGATCCAGCACAAATAACTTTTTATCTAAATTTATTACTTGGCAAAGAAGAACCGAATCAATGAAGTGCTTCTCGACGACCTCCTCGAAATCAGTAATTCCCGTAAGATTCATAACTTTGTTTTTTTCAATCAGCAACTCATAGAACTGATAGAATTGCTCCAGCTGCATATCAGACAAAGAGATGCTATAATTTTCAAATTGCTCTTTTATATACAACAATTTATCACTCATCTGAATTCCTCTCTTTGCTTCGCTACTCTTTGCTGCTCCAAATATACCAGAATAACAGAAATGTCTGCAGGTGAGACACCAGATATTCTTGAAGCCTGACCGATTGAAATCGGTTTGATCTGATTCAGCTTCTGGATAGCCTCTCTTCGCAGACCATAGATATCCTCATAATTTAACTCCGCAGAAAGAGATTTTTTCTCCAGCTTCTTAAATTGGGATACCTGCTTGAATTGTCTGGTGATATATCCCTCATATTTAATATTTATGTTAACCTGTTCTCTCACATCATATGTAAGGTCCGGCCTATCCATATCCAACTCGCTTAACAGATCATAATCTAATTCTGGCCTTCGGATCAATTCTGTGAGTGATGTTCCGGTCTTTAAAGGAATACTATTATGGAGAAGTAGGAACTCCTGCGTCTTTTGACTTGCTCCTATCATGATTTTTTGTACTCGTTCCATCTCCTGCTGAATTAGTTTTTCCTTGTTTAGAATATAATTCATTCTCTTTTCCAGGATAAGTCCCGCTTCGTAACCATATTTCGATAGTCGAAGGTCCGCATTATCCTGTCTGAGAAGCAAACGATATTCTGCCCTGGAAGTCATCATTCTATAGGGCTCCAGATTTTCTTTCGTAACCAGATCATCGATCAGTACTCCGATATATGACTCCGAGCGGTCTAGAATAAGAGGGGATTTTTTCAAGATATACTTTGCTGCGTTAATTCCTGAAATCAATCCCTGTGCTGCCGCTTCCTCATATCCGGAACTGCCATTAAACTGACCTCCACTGAATAACCCGCTTATGTGTTTAAATTCCAGTGATGGGCTAAGCTGGTTGGGATTGATACAGTCATACTCGATTGCATATGCATTCCTCACAATCTTAGCTTTTTCCAATCCAGGCACGGATCGATACATTAAGAACTGAACATCCTCAGGCAGTGAGCTCGACATTCCACCTATATACATTTCGTTTGTTCGCAGACCTTCTGGTTCAATAAATACCTGGTGTCTATCCTTGTCAGAAAATTTAACGACCTTATCTTCGATCGATGGACAGTAACGCGGTCCCGTACCCTCGATGGCACCTGAGAACAATGGTGATCTGTCAAGGTTATCTCTAATAATTGAGTGGGTCTCTTCATTAGTATAGGTCAGCCAGCAACAAATCTGATCCTTCTGAATCGTCTCTGGGTCAGTTTCAAATGAAAATGGTACTATACGCTCATCACCGAACTGTTCTGTCATTTTTGTAAAATCTATACTTCTCCTGTCAATTCTGGCAGGAGTTCCTGTTTTAAAACGATATAATTCAATGCCATGGGATTCTAAGGAATCCGACAAATAATTTGCTGCCTTTAGTCCATTCGGACCAGTTGGATTTACGACTTCACCAGACAGACATCTGGCCTTCAAATAAGTGCCTGTACATAGAATTACAGCCTTGCACTCATAGACTCTTCCAGACAAGGTTCTGATTCCAGTGATACTGGAGTTATTCTTATCTGTAATGATCTCTATTACCTCATCCTGTCTTACTGTCAGGTGATCTGTATTTTCTAGCGTTACCCTCATCTGACTAGAATACTCAGACTTATCTGCCTGAGCTCTTAATGAATGTACCGCAGGACCCTTTGACTTATTCAGCATTTTAGACTGGATAAATGTTTTATCAATATTTTTACCCATCTGCCCGCCAAGTGCATCGATTTCTCGCACCAGATGTCCCTTCGAGCTCCCACCAATATTGGGATTGCATGGCATCATGGCAATACTATCAACACTAATTGTAAATATAATTGTTTCCATGCCCATTCTTGCACTTGCAAGTGCGGCTTCACAACCGGCATGACCTGCTCCAACTACACAGACATCATATATATCATTATTTATTAACATATTTTCTATTCCTTCCGAATATAAAATAAATTATTTTCCCATACAGAATTTACTAAAAATTTCATTGATCAGATCTTCTTCCACTGTTTCACCGACCATTTTTCCCAGCTGCTCATATGCATTCATAAGATCAATAGAATAAAAATCCTCAGGCATCTCATCTACTGCACTTTGTCTGACCAGATACAGACTGCCAAGTGATTCCTTCAATAACTGCTTCTGACGCATATTTGTGATAAACACCTGATCGTTCATTTGAATGGAACCCGAAAAAAACATCTCTATAATTTTGTCTTCCAGCAGATCGATTCCGACTCCATCCTTTGCAGAAACAGAAATTACAGAATGATTCAGATATCTCTCTATTTCTGTTACAGAAGTCACAGCATTTAAGTCAGACTTATTCATCAGAACAATGACCCTTTTATCTTTGATCATTTCTATGATGTCATGATCCTCCTGTGACAAATTGTTAGAAGCATCTACAACAAATATGATAAGATCCGCTTTATCCACATAGATCCTAGCCTTATCCACTCCAATTTTCTCGACTTTATCCTCTGTTTCCCGAATGCCGGCTGTATCAATAATATTCAGACTGATTCCGTTTAACATGATCTGTTCTTCTATTATATCCCTTGTAGTTCCTGCAATATCTGTTACAATTGCCTTTTCCTTACGAACTAATGCATTCATAAGAGATGATTTTCCGGCATTTGGTTTTCCAACAATAACAGTATGTATACCTTCTTTTAACACAGCTCCATGATCTGACTGAATTAAAAGATCTTCCATCTCCTCTATGACTGGTGCAAGTACCAACTGAATCTTTTCATGATAATGCTCAATTTCCATATGCTCCGGATCATCTAATGCAGACTCAATGGAAGCAATTTCATGAATCAAGACAGATCTTAAATTTTTTATTTTCTTGGAAACTGCTCCATGTAGCTGTTCCATAGATGTGGATAGTGCAAATGTGTTCTTTGCATTTATAATATCGATGACAGACTCGGCCTGAGTAAGGTCGATTCTCCCATTAATAAAAGCTCTTTTTGTGAACTCGCCCGGGTCAGCGAGGCGCGCTCCCTGTTCTACTACAGCTTCTAAAACTGCATTAAGAACGAGAATACCCCCATGGCAATTAATCTCTACTGTATCTTCACGCGTATAAGAGTTTGGCGCTCTCATAATTGATACCATGACTTCATCTACTATTTTATCGTGAAATAGAATATGACCATAATTTATGGTATGGGATCTTACCTGAGAGAGTTTTTTTCCTTTCGGACTTTCAAAAATACTTTCTGCAATTTGAATTGCCTCTTCGCCTGATATTCTTATGATTCCAATTCCAGAACTTCCCATAGCCGTTGCTGTTGCAGCGATTGTATCCGTATTAAACACGTTACCCTCCAACCATACTTGTAAAAAAGGCTGTTGCATAAATCTCACAAATAGAAAAGTGAGCTTATTCCGCAACAGCCTGGTCTTTAGAAATTATTTTTTCAATGTTACCACAACATGACGATAAGGATCTTCTCCTTCGCTGTGTGTTGTAACATATTTATCATTCTGAAGTGCAGAGTGGATAACTCTTCTTTCAAAAGGATTCATTGGTTCAAGTGCCACCTGACGTTTTGTTCTTTTCACCTTAAAAGCAATGTTCTTAGCCAGATTTTCCAATGTTTCTTTTCTGCGTTTTCTGTATTCTTCTGTATCCATTTTAATTTTATAATAATTTTCAAAATTCTTATGGACAGCAAGATTTATCAGAAACTGGAGCGAGTCAAGTGTCTGACCTCTTTTTCCAATTAAAACACCCATCTCTTTTCCTTTGAATTCAATATCAATTTCTCTGTCTTCTTCATTGATCTTCATGAGTATTTCAACATCCATTTTCATGGCATCAAAAATATCAGATAATAGTTTTCTTGTAAAATCCTCTACATTACTCTTTTTACGAACCATGATCACCGCAGGTTTATTTCCGAATCCTAAAAATCCAGTACTACCTTTTTCAACGATCTCATATTCGATCTGATCACTTGTGGTCCCCAATTTAATCAGCGCATCCGTTATCGCATCATCCACTGTTTTTGCCGAGATTTCAATAAAATCCATGCTGAATACCTCCTATTTATTCATTTTTTCGTTAAAATCCTTCACCATATTAGCCTTTGAAGCCATACTTCCTGATTTTGCAGATTTTCTCTTTTCCTCTGCTGCCTGAAGAGCTGACTTTTTGTCTTCTTCAGACATTTTTTCACTGGCAGGATCCTCTATTTTCTTTGTATTGATCTTGGCAGCGCTATTGATCTGACTCTGAGTCACTCCCTTTTTTTCTCTTTTTTTCTTTGCCTTTTTCTGATTTTCCATAATAATATCTTCCAGATTCATTTTATCAAAATGTCTGTTCAGTAAATATTGCTGTATACTACGAACAAGAGCACTTGCGATCCAGTAGATACCAAGTCCAACAGGTACCGTAAAACAAAAGACAAGAGAGAACAGTGGCATGATCTTATTCATGGTCTTCATCTGATTTGCCATTGCATTGTTGTCATCAGCTGGTGCTGCAGTCTGTGGCATAAGCTTGATATTCATTACCTGAGTCAGATAAGAAATAACGGGAATCAGAAGTGCCACAAATATCATAAGAAAATTACGTGCAGCAAAATTGGTCTGAATAATACTCAGTGGAGTATCCGAAATATTTAATCCAAAGAAATAACTTACATGTGCAATATCTTCCTGTGTTTTTGTAATTAAACTAGACAGATCAGTAAATGACGACTTTAGTACTTCCCATCCTGATGAATTCATTCGATACAATACATCTACAATATAATTAGAAACGGTATCCATATCCGTAACTGTAAAATCTGTATTCAGAGATTGTAAATTCATGTCCTCAACAAAAGTTTCCATAGTTTCCTGATATCCGGATGTACTGGTTATCGAATCAACAAGAGGCATGAATTTTTCTTTTACGCTTCCAATATACGCAGGTATATTATAAAACACACGATACAGTGCTAATAGAATCGGCATATTGATGAGCATGAACACACAGCTTCCTGTAGGTGAAACTCCATACTTTTCATAAACTACTTTAGTCTCTGCCTGCATCGCCTGCATGGATGCCTGATCTTTCTTTCCTTTATATTTCTTCTGAACGACCTGCAGCTCAGGCTGCATCTTTTGCGTCAGCTTTGAAAATTTCTGTTGATTGTAAGTTACTGGAAACAAACACATATAAATAACAATTGTAAATATAATAATTGTTAAACTGATATTCTCGATTCCGACCATTGCCAAAAGATTATATATAAAATCCATTATATAACCCAAAACGATTGCGATCGGTCCTAGTATTTTTCCATTGTACGCGGTAAGTATAATTTCAGACAATTCTAAACCCTCCTAAATTTATGGAACAGGATCATATCCACCTTTTGAAAAAGGATTACATCTTAAAATTCGCCACAATGCAAGGAAACCTCCCTTGATTGCCCCATACTTCTCAACTGCCTCAAGACCATATTCCGAACAGGTAGGTGTGTACGGACATTTTGTTGTCTTCATCGGTGACAAATATTTTCTATAAAATTTAATCAGATAAATAAATATTCTTTTCAAAATGATTCCATCTTCTTTTCTTACTAAGTATGTTTTTTTAAAATAACATTATGAAGATTTCCAAGATGAAGCAAAGCACTTTCTATTTCATGATAAACAGATTCCTTTGCATTCACTCTTAAAATAACTACAATGTCTAAACCACTATTAAACATATCTTCTTGTAGTCTGTAGCTTTCCCTTACCAGTCTGGTAAGTCTGTGTCTTACAACACTATTTCCAACTTTCTTACTTACAGATATTCCGATTCTATTCTGCTTTGTCCCATTTTCCAAACAATACATGACAAGCAGCCTATTTGCATATGATGTTCCCTTATTGTATACTTTTTTAAAATCACTATTTTTTTTCAGCGAATCTGAAAATCTCATTCAATTGTAAACTCCTCAATAATAGAAGAAAAGACCACATTGATGTGGCCTATGCTGATAATTTCTTTCTTCCCTTTAATCGTCTTGCAGCTAATACTTTTCTACCACCTGCAGAACTCATTCTAGCTCTAAATCCATGAACCTTGGATCTTTGTCTTTTTTTCGGTTGGAATGTCATCTTCATACTATACACCTCCTCTGCACTAGAAAACATCACGTTTAATTATAACAAAATTCTTAGCTAAGTCAAGCAAATAGCTTACTTTTTTAAAGTTCCTGCTATCAATTTATTTTACATACTATATATATAAGGAAGAAACTCATTTCTACAAGATATGGGATATTAAAAACCTATCGTTACTTTTACCAAAAACTTATCAACATTTTATTTATCAACATCTACTGTATATTGTGGTTTACAAAATATAATGCACATTTTGTGGATAACTCGTGGATAAGTCTTAAATTTATAAAGATTTTTTCTTTTTTTATTAGGATAATCTGTTCATAAATTTATTAATTATCGACAACTCTCCACACACGCTAAAATGCCTTATTTTAGATTTTTAGCATTCATCTTCATTTTTTCTGGATCTCATTTAAAGATTGCTTATTTGCCTTATTTAGTTTATTATATATAGAGTGTAGGTACTAGTATGATATATATTATTACCTATAGATTTTTTTTATGGAGAAAACAGATGGAACATATCATTGAGAAGTGGGATTATATCCTGCAAACTGTTAAAGAAGAACATGAAATTACTCAGATATCTTTTGAAACCTGGCTAAAACCACTTGAGGTCTATGGGATTGATGGGAATAAACTTTATATACTTGTCAAATCACAGCAGATTGGACTTAATTATATTACAAAAAAGTACGAACTTCCTATTAAAGTGGCTATCACTGAAATTACAGGCATCGAATACGAGCTTCACTTTATTCTTCCAGAGCAGGCAAAATCAATGAAATCTGTCTCACCTAAAAAAAATAAAGCCGTTATATCAGAACTTGCCAGTCGCTCCAATTTAAATTCCAATTACACTTTCGATACCTATGTGGTAGGTAATAATAATCGTTTTGCACAATCTGCTTCACTAGCTGTAGCTGAATCCCCTGGAGAAGCTTACAATCCTCTCTATATATATGGAGGACCCGGACTTGGTAAAACCCATCTTATGCATTCCATTGGTAATTTCATCATTAATCAGAATCCAGAGACAAAAGTTCTATACGTTACCTCCGAAGAATTTACAAATGAAGTAATTGAATCGATCCGTAATGGTAACGCCACAGCAATGACAAAGCTACGAGAAAAATATCGTACCGTTGATGTTCTGATGATTGATGATGTACAGTTTATAATAGGAAAAGAGTCAACTCAGGAAGAATTTTTTCATACCTTCAATGTACTACATTCAGCCGGAAAACAAATTATCTTAAGTTCAGATAAACCTCCCAAAGATATGGAAACATTAGAGGAGAGAATTCGTTCTCGTTTTGAGTGGGGACTTATGGCTGATATTGGTTCTCCTGACTATGAAACAAGAATGGCTATTTTAAGACGTAAAGTGGAAATTGATGAAATGAATCTTGGTGATGATATCCTTGATTACATTGCTACTAATATAAAATCGAATATCAGAGAATTAGAAGGTGCTCTGAATAAACTTTTAGCATACGCCAACCTTACAAAATGTGAAATAAGCATGGAAACTGCTATGCAGGAGCTTCAGAATTTTATAACACCGGACAAACCAAGAGAAATTACACCTCAGCTGATCATAGAAGCTGTTTCTGAACATTGCCAGATTTCACTTGATCAGATTATTTCAAAGAATCGCAGCAATGATATAGCAATCCCAAGACAGATTGCTATGTATTTATGTAAAAATATGACTGATGTGCCTCTTCAATCTATTGGATCACTGCTTGGAGGAAGAGATCATTCTACTATAATACATGGTATTAAGAAAATTACTGAGGAATACGAAACAAATGAAAATATCAGAAATATGATTGAGACCATTAAGAAAAAGATAAATCCTAATTAGTTATCCACATTTTTTTGTGATAATTTCTTTATTTTGTGTTTAAAGTATATGGAAAACCACTTTCACTGTGTGTAATACTTTTTTTTAAGAAATATAGCCCAGATTCTGCTAATTTTCTTATTCACATACTATCCATATACATTCCTCATACTTTACACACACTTATACAGTTCATTTTTCCAAAAAAATTCATATTTTTCAAGGCTTCTCAGGGTTTTGAACTTATTAACAATCCCTATTACTACTACTTCTAAATCTTTAATCATAAATTTATAGTTTTTGAAAGGAGTTTTATACACATGAAACTAGAGTGCCATAAATCCGATCTTATGAAAGGAATCAATATTGTTCTCAAAGCAGTACCTACAAGAACTACAATGCCTATCCTCGAATGTATTCTGATCAATGCTTCTGCAAATGAAATAAAATTTACTGCCAATGATATGGAATTAGGAATTGAAACCATTATTTCAGGCACCATTATAGAAAGAGGAATCCTTGCACTAGATGCAAAGCTCTTATCTGAAATAGTTCGTAAACTTCCGGACAATGTAGTTACCATCGAAACTGACAGCAATCTTACAACAATGATCAGCTGTGAAAAATCCAGATTTCAAATCAGTGCAAAATCTGGAGAAGACTTTGCAGTGTTGCCTTATATAGAACGCAATCAGCCAATTTCCATAACCCAGTTTTCATTAAAAGAAATTATCAGACAGACTATATTTTCAACAGCAGAAAATGACAGTAACAAAATGATGACAGGAGAATTACTAGAAATATCAGAAAATCAGCTCAGATTGGTTTCACTTGATGGTCATAGAATATCAATGCGTAAAATGAATCTGAAAAATACTTACGATTACAAGAAAGTCATCATTCCAGGAAAAACACTGAATGAAATCAGTAAAATTATTTCAGGATCTACAGAAGATAATGTAGATATTTATATAACAGATAATATAATTATCTTTGAATTTGAAAATACGATAGTTGTTTCAAGACTGATCGAAGGAGAATATTTTAAGATAGATCAAATGATCTCCTCTTCCTATGAGACAAAAGTCAAAATAAATAAAAAGGAATTACTGGACTGTATAGATAGAGCCACACTTTTAGTAAGAGAAGGTGATAAGAAACCGATCATCATAAATATGGTGGAAGAGAAAGCAGAACTGAAGATAAACTCCTTTATTGGATCCATGAATGAAGAAATTGATATAAATAAAGATGGAAAAGATATTATGATTGGTTTTAATCCAAAATTCTTCATTGATGCTTTGCGTGTGATCGACGAAGAGGATATTACACTTTACATGGTCAATCCTAAAGCACCTTGTATCATAAAGAATTCTGAAGAGAGCTATATTTATCTAATTCTTCCTGTTAATTTTAATTCAATGAGCAGCTAGTTTTATATATTTTTATATAGTTCTATAAGCTCAGCTTTAATTGATTCAGACAGATGGAAGGAAAAAAAATGAAAGTAGAAATTCGAAGCGGCGAAGAATATATAAAGCTGGGACAGCTTCTTAAAAAAGCTGGACTTTTAGGTTCTGGAGTCGATGCAAAAATGGTCATTTTAGATGGTCTGGTTTTCGTTAATAACGAAATAGAACAAAGAAGAGGACGTAAACTCTATGAAGGAGATATTGTCTCATATGATGGAGAGACAATTGAAATCATAAAATGATTGTGAAGTCAATTGAACTATATGACTATAGAAATTATCACCAACTGAAATTACCTCTGGATCAAGGTACAAATATTTTTTTTGGAAATAATGCCCAGGGTAAAACAAATATCTTAGAGTCTGTTTTTTTGTCTGCAACTACAAAATCTCACAAGGGAAGTAAAGATAAAGATATTATTCAGTTTGGAAAATCAGAAGCACATATTCGTACCATCGTAGATAAAAAGGGATCCATCTATCAAATTGATATTCATCTAAAAAAAAATAAATCAAAAGGAATTGCCATCAATCAAGTTCCGATTCGTAAAGCAAGTGATTTATTTGGTATTTTAAATATTGTTTTTTTTTCACCAGAGGATCTGAATATCATTAAAAGTGGTCCAATGGAAAGAAGAAGATTTATTGATGCAGAACTATGTCAGCTGGATAAAATTTATCTTTCAGACCTTTCAAATTATAACAAAATACTCAATCAGAGAAATCGATTGTTAAAGGATATGTATCAAAAACCAAATTTGAGAGACTCACTATCAGTATGGAATGATCAATTAATCAATTATGGGAAAAAGATCATTTTAAGAAGAAATAATTTTATTCACGAAATAAATGGAATTGTAAAATTGATCCATTCACAAATAACGAATGAGAAGGAAGATATTATATTACGATATGAGCCAAATATCGGCGTAGATGATTTTGAAAAAGAGTTGTCAATGGGAGTTGAACGGGATATCAGACTTGGTCAGACTTCAATCGGTCCTCATAGAGATGATATTAGATTTGAGGTAAATGAAGTAGATATCAGAAAATTTGGATCTCAGGGTCAGCAGCGCACCTGTGCGCTTTCTTTAAAACTGGCCGAAATTGAACTGGTAAAAAAAATAACAGGCGATGAACCGGTATTGATGTTAGATGATGTGCTTTCTGAATTAGATGCAGAGAGACAAAATCATTTATTAAATAATATAAAAAGCATTCAAACGCTGATTTCTTGCACCGGTCTTGATGAATTTATAAAAAACAGATTTCATATCAATCAAATTTTTGAAGTGATTGATGGTAATGTGAACACAATGAGCAGCGGAAATTAATTTCCTGACAGGAGGATATAAATGAGTACCGAATACGGAGCAGATCAAATACAAATACTAGAAGGATTAGAAGCCGTAAGAAAACGCCCTGGAATGTATATTGGAAGTACTTCTTCAAGAGGACTTCATCATTTAGTATATGAAATTGTAGATAACGCAGTGGATGAAGCACTTGCAGGTTACTGCAGTGAAATCAATGTAAAAATCAATCCAAATAATTCAATTACGGTCATTGATAATGGACGTGGAATTCCGGTTGGAATTAATAAAAAATCAGGACTGACCGGAGTAGAGGTCGTATTTACTATCCTGCATGCTGGTGGAAAGTTCGGCGGTGGAGGATATAAAGTATCAGGAGGACTCCATGGAGTGGGTGCCTCAGTAGTGAATGCACTTTCTATTTGGCTAGAGGTAGAAATCTATAGCGAAGGAAAAATATATAAGCAAAGATATGAGCGTGGTAAAACAATGTATCCTTTGAAAGTGATTGGAGAATGCCCGCTGGATCAGACTGGAACAAAAGTCACTTTTTTACCTGATGATACCATCTTTGAAGAGACTATATTTGAATTTGCCATTTTAAAACAGCGTCTGAGAGAGACAGCTTTCCTGACAAAGAATCTTAAAATCATTTTGGAAGACCTAAGAGAAGAACCCTGTGTAGAAGTGGTTTTTCATTATGCAGGTGGAATTAAGGAATTTGTCGAATATCTGAATCACAATAAAGATGAGATGTATAAAGATATCATTTATTGTGAGGGTACGAAAGACGGCGTTTATGTAGAAGTTGCTATGCAGCATAATGACTCCTTTAATGATACGACATTTAGTTTTGTAAATAATATTATTACTCCGGAAGGGGGAACGCATCTTTCTGGTTTTCGTAATGCTCTGACGAAGACATTTAATCAATATGCAAAATTAAATAAAATAATAAAAGATACAGATCCAGCACTGACCGGTGATGATATTAGAGAAGGACTTACCGCAATCATTAGCATAAAGATAGAGGATCCACAGTTCGAAGGTCAGACAAAGCAAAAGCTTGGAAATAGTGAAGCAAGAGGAGCGGTAGATAATATTGTCAGTGAACAGCTCACCTATTTTTTGGAGCAGAATCCTTCGATCGCTAAAATGATCTGTGAAAAATCACTGCTTGCCCAACGTGCAAGAGAAGCAGCAAGAAAGGCAAGGGATCTGACTAGAAGAAAAACTGCTTTAGAAGGTATGTCTCTGCCGGGAAAATTAGCAGACTGCTCGGATAAAAATCCGGAAAACTGCGAAATATATATCGTCGAAGGTGATTCTGCGGGGGGATCTGCAAAAACAGCCCGAAGCAGAGCGACACAGGCGATTCTTCCTTTGCGCGGTAAAATCTTAAATGTTGAAAAAGCGCGTCTTGATAAAATATATGGAAATGCAGAAATCAAAGCGATGATTACAGCATTTGGAACTGGTATTCATGAGGACTTTGATATTTCTAAATTGAGATATCATAAAATAATCATCATGACAGATGCCGATGTGGATGGTGCTCATATCAGTACTCTGTTACTGACATTTATCTATCGTTTCATGCCGGAATTAATCAGAGATGGGTATGTATATCTGGCACAGCCACCTCTATACAAAATTGAGAAGAACAGAAATATGTGGTATGCCTATAGTGATGATGAATTAAATAAGATTCTTGTTGAAATAGGCAGAGATGGAAATAATAAAATTCAGCGTTATAAAGGTCTTGGTGAAATGGATGCAGAGCAGCTCTGGGAAACCACCATGGATCCTGAAAACAGAATTTTAAAAAGAGTTCTTATGGATGAAGAGGCATCCTCAGAGATAGATGTTACATTTACGACTCTGATGGGTGATAAGGTGGAACCACGACGTGAATTTATTGAGGCAAATGCAAAATATGTCCAGAATCTGGATGTATAGGAGGAATATTCTAAATGGATGATAAGATATTTGATCAGATACATGATGTAGACTTGAAGAAGACCATGGAAAATTCTTATATTGACTATGCCATGAGTGTTATTGCATCAAGAGCACTGCCTGATGTCAGAGATGGTTTAAAACCTGTACAACGGCGTGTTTTGTATTCTATGATCGAGTTAAATAATGGACCGGATAAACCACATAGAAAATGTGCGCGTATCGTAGGTGATACGATGGGTAAATACCATCCTCATGGAGATACATCAATTTATGGTGCATTGGTAAATATGGCACAGGAGTGGTCTACCAGATATCCTCTTGTGGATGGACATGGTAATTTTGGTTCAGTAGACGGTGATGGTGCGGCGGCAATGCGTTATACGGAATCGCGCCTCAGTAAAATTTCAATGGAAATGCTTGCTGATATCAATAAGGATACGGTCAATTTTTCGCCGAACTTTGACGAGACTGAAAAAGAACCTGTTGTTCTTCCTGCCAGATATCCAAATCTTCTTGTGAATGGTACTTCTGGAATTGCAGTTGGTATGGCAACAAATATACCACCGCACAATCTTAGGGAAATTATAGATGCAGTTGTAAAACTAATTGATAACCAGGTAGAAGAAAACAGAGATACCGAAATAGAAGAAATTCTGGAAATTGTAAAAGGTCCTGATTTTCCGACTGGTGGTACAATTCTTGGAACACATGGAATTGATGAAGCATACAGAACCGGACGAGGAAAAGTCCGTGTCCGTGCAGTAACAGATATCGAGCCTATGGCGAGTGGAAAAAGCAGAATTGTTGTGACTGAGCTCCCTTATATGGTAAACAAAGCAAGGCTGATAGAAAAAATCGCAGAACTCGTTCGAGAGAAAAAAGTAGATGGAATAACAGATCTAAGAGACGAATCAAATCGACAAGGTATGCGAATTTGCATTGAACTTAGAAGAGATGCTAATGCCAATGTGATATTGAATCAGTTATATAAGCATACACAACTCCAGGATACGTTTGGAGTAATCATGCTAGCCCTCGTAAATAATGAGCCTAAGATCATGAATATCCTGCAAATGCTCATTCATTATCTCAATCATCAGAAAGAAGTTGTAACAAGAAGAACGCAGTATGATTTGAATAAGGCGGAAGAAAGAGCACATATTTTAAGTGGTCTTCTGATTGCTTTAGATCATATTGATGAGGTAATTGCATTAATTCGTGGAAGCAGGACTACAGCAGAAGCAAAAGAAAAACTGCAGGAGAAATTCGGACTCACGGATATGCAGTCGCAGGCGATCGTTGATATGCGATTGAGAGCACTGACTGGTCTAGAGCGCGAGAAACTCGAAGCAGAGTATCAGGAATTAATGAAAAAAATAGAAGAACTGAAAGCGATACTTGGGGATGAAAAAATTCTTCTGGGAGTAATTCGAGAAGAACTCATGGTAATCAGCGGAAAGTTCGGAGATGAGAGAAGGACCTCCATCGGATTTGATGAATACGATATCTCAATGGAGGATATGATACCGCGTACGAATGTAGTACTTTGTATGACAAAATTGGGCTATATCAAGAGAATGAGCGTTGACAATTTCAGAAGTCAGAACAGAGGTGGTCGCGGAATAAAAGGTATGGAGACCATTGAAGACGATTATATCGAAGAGCTTTTAATGACCACAACGCATCATTATATGATGTTTTTTACCAATACGGGAAAAGTGTATCGTCTAAAAGCGTATGAAATACCAGAAGCTTCTAGAACAGCAAGAGGAACTGCTATTATAAATCTTCTGCAGCTTTTACCAGAGGAAAAAATAACGGCTGTTATACCTTTAAGAGAATATGAAGAGGGAAATTATCTTTTCATGGCAACTAAGAATGGTATCGTCAAAAAGACACCGATCACTGATTATGCAAATGTCAGAAAAAATGGACTCGTTGCTATAAATCTTCGTGAAGAAGATGAGTTGATCGAAGTAAAAATGACAGACTCCACAAAGGATATACTTCTTGCAACAAAATTTGGTCAATGTATCAGGTTCAAGGAAACAGATGTGAGGAGTACAGGCAGAACCTCAATGGGTGTTATTGGTATGAATTTGATCGATAATGATGAAATCATAGGAATGCAGCTCAATACCCAGGGAGAATATCTGCTGATCGCTTCAGAAAATGGACTTGGAAAAAGAACCAGAATGAGTGATTTTTCACCTCAGAACAGAGGCGGAAAAGGTGTTAAGTGTTACAAGATCACTGAAAAAACAGGAAATATCATTGGATTTAAAGCTGTCAACGAAGAAAATGAAATCATGATCATTACAACTGAGGGAATTATCATTCGTATGAAAGTGGATTCCATATCTGTTCTCGGAAGAATAACATCTGGAGTGAAGCTCGTAAATATGAGTGAAGATGTTATGATCGCAAGTATTGCTAAGGTTCGAGAGGATAAATCTTTGATAGAAGTAATTGATGAGGAAATAGAAGAAATAGAAGAAATCACTGAAGAAGTCATAGAAGAAGTAATCGATGAAATAGTCAATGAAGCGGATAGTGAAGAACTTGATAAAGACGGAGAAAAGACGGAATAATAATCTAAAATGGACTGTTTGCGAACAGTCCATTTCCATATAAAAAAAACGGAAAAGGTAAAATAAAGTATGGATTATAACATATATGAGGTATTGTGGATCATTATTTTTTATTCGATTATGGGGTGGATCGTAGAAGTCTTGTATGTCTCCCTTCCGAAGGGAAGATTTGTGAATCGCGGATTTTTAAACGGTCCATACTGTCCTGTCTATGGGTTCGGAGTTCTATTTGTAGTCATATTATTAGAGCCCTTTGGCACACATCTGATTCTATTGTTTACCGGTGCAGTGGTAATCACCTCAGCAATAGAATATATAACAGGATTTTTATTGGAAAAAATTTTTCATGACAGATGGTGGGATTATTCGAATCAGCCATTTAATATCAGTGGATATATCTGCCTGAAAAACTCCCTGTATTGGGGAATTGGCTGTGTAATAGTAATTAAAGGAATCAATCCACTATTTATCGAGTTTATTAACTGGATTCCACAAATTATGGGTGCTGTGATATTAGTGATCTTTATGATCGCAATCCTATCCGATATGGTCGTAACAGTAAATGTGGTAACAAAGCTGAACCGCAGGCTTGTTCATCTGGAAGAAATTACATCCAAGTTAAAAGACCTCTCGAATGACATGGGATTAAATATTTATGATGATGTTTCGGAAATTTTTACTAAAAGTGAGCAATTTATGAGCGAACATCCTGATTTATTGAAAAACATAAATATTATAAGTGGAAAACTCGAGGAGAATGTGAATAACAACAGCGAAAAACTGTTACACAGTGCAAAACAGATCGATAATCTAAAAGAAAGATATCATGAGCTTTTAGAAAAAAAGTTCTTTGGGCAAAACAGGCTGATCAATGCATTTCCTGATTTAAAATCAATAAAAAACAACAACTCCCTAAATAAAATAAAATTCGAACTGGATAAAAAGAAGAGTAAGAAGCATAAAGAGCAGGAAAATCAATAGGTATTATAAAGCAAGAAAAAAACAAGAATAGAGAAAAACAGGAATAGAAGGATATATGTATGATAAGAACGATTCACACAGCAGTGATAAAAGAGAAGATTAGTGAAATGTGCATTCAGGCGAATCATCATCTTTCTAGCGATATGGAGCATTCACTTGAAAAGGCAAAGGTCAGTGAAAAATCTGAAGTAGGAAGAAGAATACTTGATCAATTAATGCAGAATCTTGAAATTGCAGAAATGGATAGTATTCCGATCTGTCAAGATACAGGAATGGCAGTTATTTTTATAGAAATCGGACAAAATGTACATTTTGAAGGTGAAAATCTAGAAGATGCGATCAATGAGGGAGTGGCACAAGGTTATGAAAAAGGGTATCTTCGTAAATCCGTTGTCAGTGATCCTATTATAAGAGAAAATACGAATAATAATGCACCGGCAATCATTCATTACAAAATAACATCGGGGGATCAAGTTAAAATTACAATGGCTCCGAAAGGATTTGGAAGCGAAAATATGAGCAAACTGTACATGCTTAAGCCTTCCGATGGGATAGAGGGTGTGAAAGAGGCAATTTTGAGAACAGTAATGGAAGCTGGACCAAATGCATGCCCTCCACTGGTGATCGGAGTTGGAATAGGAGGAGACTTCGAAAAATCAGCAGTCATGGCAAAGGAAGCTCTTACAAGAAATATTGAAGAAAGATCGAATATTCCGTATATAAAAGAACTAGAGGAAGAGCTGCTGTCAAAGATCAATGGACTGGGGATAGGACCAGGTGGACTTGGAGGAACAACAACAGCGTTAGCAGTAAATATAAATACATTTCCGACCCATATAGCCGGACTTCCAGTGGCAGTAAACATATCCTGCCATGTCTGCAGACATGTTATGGAAATAATCTGATCGCTGATAGGAGAAGAACAAGGATGGAATACAGAATTAATCTGCCAATGAAAGAGAAGGAAATAGAGGAACTTAGAAGCGGGGACTATGTTTATCTGACTGGCATAGTGTATGTTGCGAGAGATGCGGCGCATAAGAAGATGATGGAAGCAATGGAGTGTGGAGAAAAGATTCCCTTCGATATCAAGGATTCCACGATCTATTATATGGGACCTTCGCCTGCGAGAGATGGAAGGGTAATCGGGTCTGCCGGACCTACTACTTCCAGCCGTATGGATAAATATACCCCCGTCTTATTAGATATGGGCCTGCAGGCTATGATAGGAAAGGGAAAGAGAAGCAAAGAAGTACTCGAGGGAGTAATCAGGAATAAAAGTATATATTTTGCTGCCGTTGGTGGAGCCGGAGCTCTTCTTTCCAAGTGTATCGTCGAATCGGAAATCATTGCATATGAAGAACTGGGAGCAGAAGCCCTTCTTAAGATAAAAGTTGAAAATTTCCCAGTAGTTGTGGTTCTCGATACTACCGGTAACAACATCTATGAAACGGCTGTAAATCAGCACAAAATCTAAATTGTCTTAAAAATCAGTAAATTAAAAAAATTCAAAAAACTTTACTGATTATCATTGACAAAAGACTTTTCATTTAGTAATATAGACAATGCGTCACACGCAGGAATGATTCAATTTCATATCGTTTATAAGCTTTGGAGAAGTACTCAAGTGGCCGAAGAGGTGCCCCTGCTAAGGGTATAGGTCGGGTGACCGGCGCGAGGGTTCAAATCCCTCCTTCTCCGCTTTTTAAGAAGAATTATAGACACTAGAAACGAATTATTTTTTTTGAAAAAAGTTGTTGACAACAGCTGAGTCAGATGATAAGATATCAGAGTTGCCGCTCAGACAGGAACGAGCGAAAACAACCAAGAGAACAAGCAAAGAACCTTGATAACTGAACAGTGAAATGACCTTGAAAAGATTTTGAGAAAAATTTATTCATGCAGTCGAGAGATCGACTGAAGAACGTTCCTATAAAAGTAGGAACAACCTAAAAAACAGTAAAGATCACGAAAGTGATCACGGAACAAAGATTGCCAAGAGGGAATCTTGATCCAAAAGATCAAAACATGAGAGTTTGATCCTGGCTCAGGATGAACGCTGGCGGCGTGCCTAACACATGCAAGTCGAACGAAGCACTTATGAAACCTAGTGATTAAGTGACTGAGTGGCGGACGGGTGAGTAACGCGTGGATAACCTGCCTTATACAGGGGGAT
>JBKECO010000069.1:0-1775 GCA_047974745.1 Lachnospiraceae bacterium | reverse complement strand
TATCTGCCTCTAACAGATTCTCCACCTTGTTAAAAGGCTTGCTCACGTTGTTGGCAATATAATGGCTGAACTTCTCGATAAATTCCTTAGTGACGCCATGCTCCTCCACTTTTATACGTTCATTTGCTGTATTGGTCATCCATAAATCCGTCCCATTAAAATCAATATCCGTGATTTCATCCTCCTCAATATATGACCATAAAGGTCCAAAATGTGCGGGAACAAGCTCCCACTTTGTACTTCGTTCCATATAACTCCTTTCCAAGAGGGGATGCTCTCCCCTCTTTCTATGATTCTGTTTTTACCTTATTTCAACTATTAGCCTGTAATGGTTCCAGCTGCTCTGTTAAAGAAACTGTCGATCAGGTTCTTAAAGGAATTTGCTACGACACCATCTGTTGCCAAAAGCATTTCCTTAATGCCTGTTACAAAAACTTCCGATACACTTTTCATCATCGACCAACCATGATCGATTCCTATTACTTCAATTCTTGTATCCATCTTCTTTTTCCTCCTAAATTTTATCATCTTGAGCCTTACTTTAACGACTGTGCGGCGTGCCAATCTTTCACAAGTTTTTCAATCAATTCCACTTTCTGATGTTCTGTAAAATCAACTGGGAAGTACTTATTTAATTTCTCTGATTGAATTTTAATCTGTTCCCTCTGGTTCGGTTTTTCTTCTCCTAAGATATTGTACATTTCATCCATATCCAGCTCTCCTTTCTGACTCATTCTCTTCAAACGATTTGCCTGTGACAATGACGGTGTACATTGTTCTAAATCCATTACCGCATGTAATTCGTATTGTTCCTCTTCCTTTAGATAAGAAAGTTCAACAGCTATTGTAAAAGCGACTTTACCTTCATCGACCATATCTAGGATTTTGGGAATAAGGTAGGTAAGACGGATATATCTGTGAATTTGTCTTTGACTCTCACCGACTTGTCTAGCAAGTTCAGCATCTGTACGCTTTTCCGAATTCTTTTCGAAATTATCTATCCCCCAAGCACCATATTCATCAACAATTGGAATTATTTTGTGCACTTCAAGCGTTGGATTATCTTCCAACTTCGTGCCAAGTTGGCACGAAGTTAAATCAATGCGTTTACCCTGACGATTCATTGCTTCCAATTTCATTCGAGATGCAAATGCTTTCTCACATGGCTTAATGTTCTCTCTCTGCAAGTTGCTATCAACCATTGCTATGACCGCTTGGCAATTATCAAGATCACGAATTATAACAGGTACTTCTGTTACCCCTGCCCATTCACAAGCAGCTTTTCTTCTATGACCAGAAATCAACTCATAGCCTTCACCATTCGGATTAGGTCTTGCTAGTAATGGAACAAGAACTCCATCCTTTTCTATGCTCTGCATTAATTCAAATAACTCAGTATTAGTCTCCACCTTAAATGGATGATCTTTGAAATTTACTAGCTGATTTAGCCTTAAATTCTTGATTTCATCCACCTGTGTATTCGTTTTGCCTTCTGTCACAACCTCTTCTTGCGAAGAAGAATACTCCTTCATTTTTGCTCCCATATCCGGAACCACATCCTTTCTAACATAATTTTTTTAAAACAAAAAGAGACCGCCCATTCTCAATTTAGCTTGAAAATGAACGGTCTCACGACATGTTCTTATTTAGTTGAATAATGAAAAAATAGTAAAAATGTTAACCTTGCTTGCATGTGTTCCCGGACACCATATCAAGAACCACTGACACGTTTACACCGTCAGAAATTGCTTTTTTCTTCCCTTTTCGGTCACTCT
>JBKECO010000011.1:0-197866 GCA_047974745.1 Lachnospiraceae bacterium | reverse complement strand
TGCCGCTCCCCGATGGCGGAATTTGTTTTAAAAGATATGGTAAAAAAACTAGGTATCGCTGATCAGTTCGAGATTGCCTCAGCGGCAACCAGCAGTGAAGAGATCGGCAATCCAGTACATCGGGGAACGCAAAAGATTCTAGATGGGCTTGGAATAGATTACTCTAAAAAGAGAGCAACAAAACTAAAGGCTGACGATTATCACCAGTATGACTATTTGATTGGAATGGATTCTGCGAATATTCGAAACATGCAGCATATCTGTGGTGGTGATTCGGAGAAGAAGATATATAAGCTTTTGGATTTTACAATGAAGGGCGGCGATATTACAGATCCATGGTATTCCGGAAGATTTGATGAGACCTATGAAGATGTAGTGGAAGGCTTGAAAGGTTTTTTGGCAAAACGGTGGTCAATTTAAAAAGGCAAATTTTCTCTGTCAATTTGAAAAAAACAAATTTACTCTTGTATAATTCAGCGAACTATGGTATAAATTTGATTAAATCGAAATGTAGAAAGCTATGAAAGAGACTCATGGTTTCAGACACCGACAGGAATACAACGTCACCGACTGAGAGCGTTGTTTGGAAGAGGGATCATTGGGAACACTCTGGAGCAGACTGGTTGAACTAACAGTAGGTCAGTACGTGATGCGCGTTAAGCATAAAGAGGAAAGATAAGTATAATTATTTATATTTCAATGCGGGTGGTACCGCGGGATTAGATATCTCGCCCCGAAACAGTATATGCTGTTTCGGGGCTTTTTTATGTCATTGGAGTACTCCTATGACATAAAAAACGCTCCATGAGGATTATGCGACCGCCACAGTAAGGTGAATTGCCGCCAGGCGGCCTGTGGCGGTGCAAAAAAATACTTCTCTCTCAAGAATGAGGGGGAGGGGAGCTGATGTGTCGAAGACACTTTTTTATTTAGAAAGGACGAGGAGAATGGAATTCATATCAGGAGTAGCAAAAAAAGAGACACTGGAAATCAGTCAGATTTTATCGGGAGATCAAGAAGGCAGAGAAATTCAGGTGAATGGAACCGTACATACGATCCGTTCTATGGGAGAGGTCGCTTTTATTGTACTGCGTAAGAGAGAGGGGCTGCTGCAGTGTGTTTTTGAAGAAGGAAAAACAGAGTTCGATCTGAAGGATCTCAAAGAGGCATCCACCGTACGTGCAGTAGGATTTGTACAAAAAGAAGATCGTGCACCAAACGGTATTGAGCTGCGACTGTCAAAAATAGAAATTTTATCAGAGCCATCCGAGCCAATGCCTCTGCCAATCTCTAAATGGAAGATGAATACTTCTTTGGATGCAAAACTGAATTACCGTTCAATCGCACTGCGAAATCTGAGAGAACGGGCAAAGTTCAGAATACAGGAAGGCTTTGTCAGAGGCTTTCGTGAATTTTTGTACAGTCAGGGATTCACAGAGATCCATACACCTAAAATTGGTGCAAAAGGTGCGGAAGGCGGAGCGAATATGTTCCGTATGGATTACTTCAGAAAACCTGCAGTTCTGGCACAAAGTCCACAGTTCTACAAGCAGATGATGGTTGGTGTATTTGACAGGGTATTTGAGACTGCACCCGTTTTCCGTGCAGAAAAGCACAATACAAAACGCCATCTGAATGAATATATCAGTCTTGATCTTGAAATGGGATTTATTGACAGCTTTGAAGATATCATGGCTATGGAGACCGGTTATCTGCAATATACAATGAAGTTGCTCGAGACCCAGTATGCAAGAGAGCTCAAGATTTTAAATGTGACTCTTCCGAATGTAGAAAAGATACCGAGTATTCGTTTTGATGAGGCCAAGAAACGTGTTTCAGAAAAATATGACCGTACGATCCGCAACCCATATGACCTAGAGCCGGAGGAAGAAGAACTGATCGGCAAAATGATCCAAGAGGAATACAACTCGGATTTTGTATTTGTCACACACTATCCTTCAAAAAAGCGTCCTTTTTATGCAATGGATGACCCTACAGATACGACATTTACACTCAGCTTTGATTTGTTGTATAAAGGAATGGAGATTACAACTGGTGGTCAGCGTATTCACGAATACAATATGTTGATGGAAAAAATGGAAGTTCGTGGAATGGAAGCAGATGGAATGGAACAGTATCTGGCGTCCTTCAAATACGGAATGCCTCCTCATGGGGGGCTAGGATTAGGGTTGGAGCGCTTAACCATGAAGATGCTGGGTGAAGACAATGTACGGGAGACCACATTATTCCCAAGAGATCTGAGCCGTCTGGAACCGTAAATTCAGACAGTTTTGATCC
Source organism: Lachnospiraceae bacterium (assembly GCA_047974745.1). GTDB lineage: Bacteria > Bacillota > Clostridia > Lachnospirales > Lachnospiraceae > JBKECO01. Next base: position 195,568 of record JBKECO010000011.1, on the reverse strand, counting down.
AAAACAATTTGCCGGTACAAAGATAATGTGAGCAGCTTTGATAGAATAGGAGAAATCAATGTCAAATATTATTTCGGATGAAACCATGGATTACGTGGGTATCCTGGCTAAAATAGATCTTTCGGATGAAGAAAAGGAACATGCAAAAAATGATATGGGAAGGATGCTCGATTATATTGATAAATTAAACGAGCTGGACACCACGGGAGTGGAACCTATGTCTCATGTATTTTCTGTGAATAATGTATTTCGTGAAGATATTGTAACAAATGGAGACAATTCAGAGGCAATGCTCAAAAATGCACCTGAAGTAAAGAACAACAGCTATAAAGTACCAAAGACTGTAGAGTAGAAAGGAGTACTGTAATGAGTCTGACAGACCTCACAGCGGTAGAACTTGGAAAAAAGATAAAAAATAAAGAAGTGACAGTGCTAGAAGCTACAGAAGCGGTGCTTGCTGTCATTGCAAAACAAGAAGAGCAGATTCACAGTTTTATAACGGTGGATGCAGCGGGAGCAAGAGCCCGTGCTGCCAAAGTCCAGAAACTGATCGATTCAGGGGATCTGACTTCGCCACTGGCAGGAGTTCCCGTTGCAATTAAAGATAATATGTGTACAGAGGGACTTTTAACGACGGCTGGCTCAAAGATTCTTGGCAATTTCGTGCCTACCTACTCATCACAGGCTGTTATGAACCTTGAAGCAGCAGGTGCGGTCATCATTGGCAAAACGAATATGGATGAATTTGCCATGGGTAGTACCACAGAGACATCTGCATTTGGAGCAACAAAAAATCCTTGGAATCTGAATCGGGTACCTGGTGGATCTTCTGGAGGTTCCTGTACTGCAGTGGCTGCAGAGGAATGTTTTTATGCCCTTGGTTCAGATACAGGTGGATCCATACGTCAGCCCAGCTCCTTTTGCGGGGTGACAGGAATTAAACCTACATATGGGACAGTGTCTCGGTATGGATTGATTGCATATGGTTCGTCTCTGGATCAGATTGGTCCTGTCGCTAAGGATGTAACTGACTGTGCAACGGTCTTAGAGACTATTGCTTCCCATGACCCAAAGGATTCGACCTCCGTAGAGCGGGATGACACCAACTTTACAGATGCCCTAGTGGATGATGTAAAGGGCATGAAGATCGGAATACCGAAGGACTATTTCGGTGAGGGAATCGATCCGGATGTCAAAGCAGCTGTTCTTGTTGCAGCAGAGGTATTAAAGCAAAAAGGTGCAATAGTTGAGGAGTTCGATTTAAGTCTGGTGGAATACGCAATTCCTGCTTATTATGTCATTGCATCCGCTGAGGCAAGCTCTAACCTTTCACGCTTTGATGGTGTGAAGTATGGATATCGTGCAAAGGATTACGAAGGCCTGCATGGAATGTATAAAAAATCCCGCTCAGAAGGATTTGGAGCAGAAGTAAAACGTCGTATTATGCTGGGATCCTTCGTGCTGAGTTCTGGATATTATGATGCTTATTATCTGAAAGCACTCCGAACAAAAGCCTTGATCAAAAAGGCATTTGATGATGCATTTGCAAAATATGATGTGATTCTTGGACCTGCAGCACCCACTACTGCTCCACTGCTTGGCAGGAGCCTGTCGGATCCGATTCAGATGTATCTTGGTGATATCTATACGATTTCTGTGAATCTTGCAGGATTGCCGGGAATCAGCGTTCCCTGCGGAACAGATTCCAATGGGCTTCCCATCGGCCTGCAGTTGATCGGTGACTGTTTTAAGGAAAAAAATATCATTCGAGCAGCTTATACTTATGAGCAGACCAGGGCATATGAGAGAAGCCCTATGGCAAAAGAGTATGAAAAAAGCCTGATTGCAAAAGAAATATAGGAAGGAGCAGAAAATGAGCAAACAGTATGAGACCGTCATAGGACTAGAAGTCCATGTTGAATTAGCAACAAAAACAAAGATTTTCTGTTCCTGCTCCACAGAATTTGGTGGAGCACCGAACACCCATACCTGTCCTGTTTGTACAGGAATGCCAGGCTCCTTGCCGGTTCTGAACAAACAGGTGGTGGAATATGCGATGGCAGTGGGTCTTGCTACGAACTGCAGTATAAATCAGTATTCCAAATTTGACAGAAAGAATTATTTTTACCCGGATAATCCACAGAATTATCAGATCAGTCAGCTCTATCTGCCGATCTGTCATGATGGTGGGATCGAGATCGAGACATCAGCAGGTAAAAAGGTCGTGCGAATCCATGAGATCCATATGGAGGAGGATGCCGGCAAGCTGATCCATGATGAATGGGATGACTGTTCCCTGGTGGATTACAACAGATCCGGAGTACCTTTGATCGAGATCGTTTCTGAACCGGACATGCGATCTTCCGATGAAGTCATTGCCTATCTGGAAAAATTAAGGCTGATCATTCAGTACCTTGGTGCATCTGACTGCAAGCTGCAGGAGGGATCTATGCGTGCTGATGTGAACCTGTCTGTCCGGGAGATGGGAGCGAAGGAGTTTGGTACCAGAACGGAGATGAAGAACCTGAATTCCTTTAAGGCGATCTCAAGAGCGATCGAGAACGAAAGGTCAAGACAGATCGAACTGCTGGAAGAGGGCAGAGAAGTAACCCAGGAGACCAGAAGATGGGATGACAACAAAGAGTATTCCTATGCCATGCGTTCCAAAGAGGATGCTCAGGATTACAGATATTTTCCGGATCCAGACCTTGAGCCTATTCTGGTCAGTGACGAATGGATTATGCAGATCAAAGGGAAGCAGCCGGAACTTCGTACGGAAAAACTGCTTCGATATGAAAGAGAATATGATATTCCGGAATATGACGCAGGAATACTGACCGGTTCAAAAAGACTGGCAGATATCTTTGAGGCAACCACAGCAATTTGTCAGAAGCCGAAAAAAGTGTCCAACTGGCTCATGGTCGAGACTATGCGGCTTTTGAAAGAGAACAACATGGAAGCGGAGGATATTCGTTTTTCGCCGGAAAACCTGGCAAAACTGATCAACCTGGCTGATGCAGGTACGATCAACAGCAGTGTTGCAAAAGAAGTTTTTGAAGTCATGTTCGAAAAGAATATCGATCCGGATCATTACGTGGAAGAGAAGGGATTAAAGACGGTACATGACGAAGATGAGCTTCGTGATACGGTGATGAAAGTGTTGGCAGAGAACCCTCAATCCGTGGAAGATTATAGAAATGGGAAGGAGAAAGCCATCGGGTTCCTGGTGGGACAGACGATGAAAGCAATGAAAGGCAAAGCAAATCCAGCCATGGTAAATCAGATCTTAAAGGAATTGCTTTAGACCTGATATCCATATTATAAAGGCACTGCTAAAATACTTTTTTACAGTATTTTGGCAGTTTCTTTTTTTCCTAGTAAAGTATGAAAGAAGTGTAAAATAAATCCAATGTTGTTGTGCATGACTGTGAAATGATATATAATCGAGGTGTTTCATGCGGAAGACACAAGAAGGAGTATCGAGATGTCTGATATAGAAAACAATAATGATGCAGTTGATGAAAATAAGATAGATAATAATCAAAAATCGGATGAGAAACACAGAGATTATGAGGAATTCTGCTATGTCTGCAGACGCCCGGAAAGCCTTTGCGGTAAGCTGATCAAGATTCCAGGAAATATAGGGATCTGTCAGGATTGTATGCAAAAGACCTTTGATACCATGAACAGATCGGGCATGTCCATGGAAGACATGATGAAGATGGGGAAAGTACCAGATATGGGAATGTTCAATCTGGATGAGCTCGAAGGGTTCATGCAACAGCCCCCAAAGATCAAACCAAAGAAGAAAGAAGCACCGAAAGAGAATGGCACGCAGGTCAAACCGGAGATCGATATCCATTCCATCCCGGCTCCCCACAAGATCAAAGCAAGTCTGGACGAATATGTTGTGGGACAAAGTTATGCCAAAAAGGTAATGTCTGTAGCTGTTTACAATCATTACAAGCGTGTCGCGAACGATATGAATGTAGAAGTCGATATCGAAAAATCCAATATGCTTATGATCGGACCAACAGGCTCCGGTAAAACATATCTTGTAAGGACACTTGCAAGATTGTTAGATGTACCTCTTGCGATAACGGATGCGACCTCTTTGACAGAGGCAGGATATATCGGCGATGATATTGAAAGTGTAGTCAGTAAGCTTCTTGCATCCGCTGACAATGATGTGGAAAAGGCAGAAAAGGGTATTATCTTTATCGATGAGATCGATAAGATCGCAAAGAAGAAGAACACAAATCAGAGAGATGTCAGCGGAGAATCGGTGCAGCAGGGGATGCTGAAATTGTTGGAAGGCGCTGAAATTGAAGTGCCAGTCGGTGCAAGCAGTAAAAATGCCATGGTACCCATGGCGACAGTGAATACAAAAAATATCTTGTTCATCTGCGGCGGTGCATTTCCAGATCTAGATGAAATTATAAAGGAAAGACTAAATAAAGAATCCTCGATCGGCTTTAAAGCGGATCTTAAGGACAAATATGACAATGAAGAGAATCTGTTGAAAAAAGTTGCAGTAGAAGATGTGCGTAAGTATGGAATGATCCCTGAATTTCTGGGACGTCTGCCTATTATGTTCTCACTTGATGCGCTGACAGAGGATATGTTGGTTCAGATTTTGACAGAACCAAAAAATGCGATCATCAGACAGTATCAGAAGCTTCTGGAACTAGATGAAGTGAAGCTGGACTTTGAACCTGAGGCTCTTCGTATCATTGCGGCCAAGGCAAGAGAGAAGAAGGTCGGAGCGAGAGCACTTCGTGCGATCATTGAAGAATTTATGCTGGATATCATGTATGAGATTCCAAAAGACGACAATATCGGACAGGTCACGATAACAAAAGAATATGTTGAGGGAACCGGCGGACCACTAATTATGATGCGTGGCATCACCGGAATTGAGGACAAAATAAGCAGCAGTATGGAACGTGCAATTGAGACAATCAGCCATGGCGATTCAGAAAAGCTGCAGGCTGGAGAGTAAGAAAAATGAGTATTTTAAGTGTGGAACATCTGACACATGGTTTTGGAGACCGTGCTATATTTAATGACGTATCCTTTCGTCTTTTAAAAGGAGAACATATCGGTCTGATCGGTGCGAACGGGGAAGGAAAATCCACCTTCATGAATGTGATAACCGGAAAGCTCATGCCAGATGAAGGCAAAGTGGAATGGGCCAAAAATGTACGTGTCGGTTATCTGGATCAACATACAGCATTGGAAAAAGGAATGACGATACGAATCGTTCTTTCCTCCGCTTTCGATTTCCTTTTTGAGATGGAAGCAAGAATGAACGACATCTGCATGCAGTTAGAGAGTGCCGATGAGGAACAGATGTTGGTTTGGATGGAAGAACTGGGAACCATTCAGGATATGCTGACCATGCATGATTTTTACATGATTGATGCAAAGGTGGAGGAAGTCGCTAGAGCACTTGGTCTTTTGGATATCGGACTGGAAAAAGATGTTACGGATCTCAGCGGTGGACAAAGGACAAAGGTCCTTTTAGGTAAGCTTTTACTGGAAAAACCGGATATACTGCTTCTCGATGAGCCTACGAATTACCTTGATGTCACACACATCGAGTGGCTGAAGCGTTATCTGAATGAATATGAGAATGCATTCATCCTTATATCACATGACATTCCATTCTTAAACAGTGTGATAAACCTGATCTATCATATGGATGCACAGCAGCTGAACCGTTATGTAGGTGATTACGATAAGTTTCAAGAAGTCTATGCAGTAAAAAAATCCCAGGTCGAAGCAGCTTATAACAAACAACAGAAAGAGATCGCAGACCTAAAGGATTTTGTGGCAAGGAATAAAGCACGGGTCGCTACGAGAAATATGGCAATGTCCCGGCAGAAAAAGTTGGACAAAATGGATATGATCGAATTGGCAGCGGAAAAACCAAAGCCAGAATTCAAATTCAAGGAGTCTAGAACGCCGGGAAGATATATTTTCCAGACAGAGGAACTAGTCATTGGATATGATGAGCCATTGTCTTCTCCTCTGACACTGGAAATGGAACGCGGCAGCAAAATCGTTCTTACAGGAGCCAATGGAATCGGTAAGACAACATTGTTGAAAAGCATCCTTGGACAGATTCCGGCAATAGAAGGAAAGGTAGTGCTCGGGGATTACCTTGCGATCGGCTATTTTGAACAGGAAATGGATCAGGGAGTATCAACCACCTGTATTGAAGAAATATGGCAGGAATTCCCAGGACTTTCTCAATATGAAGTAAGAAGTGCCCTTGCAAAATGCGGACTGACCACAAAGCATATTGAAAGTCTGGTTCGTGTACTGAGCGGTGGCGAACAGGCGAAGGTCAGACTCTGTAAGCTGATCAATCGAGAGAGCAATCTGCTTTTGCTGGATGAGCCAACCAATCATCTCGATAAAGATGCAAAGGAAGAATTAAAAAGAGCATTAAAGGTCTACAAAGGAAGTATTTTAATGGTCTGCCATGAACCGGATTTCTATGAGGAAATTGCCACAGATGTTTGGGACTGCTCAAAATGGACAACAAAAATCGTGTACTGATTCTTGTACCCCAAAAAGTACACTGTTTTAATAGGAATTAGTTTGACAGTGCTTATTCCTGGTGTTATGCTTTAATAGTAATCATTCTTATTATTAAAACTCAATATATTGATGCATATATATAATGAATCCATATATAGTGTTTAGCAATCGTAATAAGTGATTTTACTAGGCGGCATTGACAAAGAAGTTAATTCGTGGTTAACTGTTCGTAGGTTATATGACTGACGGAAGTGGAGCATACCACAGGGAGTATAACTGATAAGAATGCCGACCGTCTGGGCAATTAAGCCTGGGATGTCGGTTTTTTTATGCCATCAGACTAAAAATAGGATGGATGACAGTAATAAGTTCCAGAGCGGATACAACTTTGTTGGGATACACATATTTGTTCAGGAGGTAATACGATGAAGGCATGGAGACATTTTCAAGGAGGAGTCTGGGAGAAGGAAGTCAATGTAAGAGATTTCATTCAACAGAACTATACAGAATATACAGGGGATGATACCTTTTTAGAAGGACCAACAGAGGATACGACTCAGTTGTGGCAGCAGGTTCTGGAATTATCAAAACAGGAGCGGGAAGCCGGTGGTGTTCTAGACATGGATACAGAGATCGTATCGACGATCACTTCTCATGGGCCGGGTTATCTAAATAAAGAAAAAGAGAAGATCGTTGGATTTCAGACAGATAAACCATTTAAACGTTCTCTTCAGCCAAATGGTGGTATTCGCATGGCAGTGAAAGCATGTGAGGATAATGGTTATCATGTAGACAAGGAAGTGATCGATTTCTTTACAACTCACAGAAAGACCCACAATGCGGGTGTATTTGATGCCTATACGGATGAAATGCGTTCTTGCAGAAGCTCGCATATTATCACAGGTCTTCCGGATGCCTATGGCAGGGGAAGAATCATTGGTGATTACAGAAGAGTAGCTCTTTATGGAGTGGACCTGCTGATTGAAGATAAAAAAGAACAGCTTCGTACTACATCAAGTGTTATGACGGCAGAAGTAATCAGGGACAGAGAAGAACTGTCTGAACAAATCAGATCTTTAAAAATGCTGAAAGAACTTGCTAAGATATATGGTTGTGATATCGCAGCTCCGTCAGAAAATATACTGGAAGCAACACAGGCAGTCTATTTTGGATATCTTGCAGCGGTAAAAGAGCAGAATGGGGCAGCAATGAGCCTTGGACGCGTCTCTACTTTTCTTGATGTTTATGCACAGAGAGATCTGGAAGAGGGAATATACAGCGAATCAGAAGTTCAGGAGATCATTGATCAGTTCGTAATGAAGCTTCGTCTTGTGAAATTTGCAAGAACACCGGAATACAATAATATCTTTGCAGGAGATCCCACATGGGTGACAGAAGCCATTGCCGGCATGGGAATCGATGGAAGGTCAATGGTAACTAAAATGTCATTCCGTTTCCTGAATACTTTAAATAATATCGGTGCAGCACCGGAACCAAATATGACTGTGCTCTGGTCAGAACACCTGCCGGTGAACTTCAAGCGATTCTGCTCAGAAATGTCAGTCAAGCACTCTGCAGTACAATATGAAAATGATGACATCATGAGAGTAGAACGAGGAGATGATTATGGTATCGCATGTTGTGTGTCTTCTATGAGGATCGGCAAAGAGATGCAGTTCTTCGGAGCAAGAGCCAATCTTGCAAAGTGCTTGCTTTATGCAATCAACGGCGGAAGAGATGAGATAACCAGTGAACAGATCGGACCAAAATACAGAACGGTCACCTCAGAATATCTCTCATATGATGAGGTGTGGGATAAATACAAGGATATGATGAAGTGGCTGGCTGGCGTTTATGTCAACGCACTGAACATCATACACTATATGCATGATAAATATGCATATGAGAAGATTCAAATGGCATTGCATGACAGAGAAGTGCACCGCTGGTTCGCTACCGGTATCGCTGGACTTTCTGTAGTTGCAGACTCCTTGTCAGCAATCAAATACGCCAAAGTAAGACCGATCCGAAATGCAGAAGGTATTGCTGTAGATTTTGAGATCGAAGGGGAATTCCCAATGTATGGTAATGATGATGACAGAGTGGATCAGCTTGCAAAAGACGTGCTGCATGAGTTCATTGGATTTGTGAAAGAAAATCAGACATACAGAGATGGAATTGCAACGACCTCGATTTTGACAATTACCTCCAATGTATCCTATGGTAAAAACACAGGGTCTACCCCGGATGGCAGAAAGAAGGGCGTAGCCTTTGCACCTGGTGCAAATCCAATGCACGGAAGAGATCAAAATGGTGCAGTGGCATCCCTTGCTTCTGTAGCTAAGCTTCCCTTTGAGGATGCGCAAGATGGAATATCCAATACCTTTACCATCGTTCCGGAAGCACTCGGCAAATCTTCTGATGCTTCAAAAGACAATCTTTCTGCAGTGTTGGACGGCTATGTTCATCAGGGCGGATTCCATCTTAATGTCAATGTACTAAATAAGGATACCTTGCTGGATGCCCAGAAACACCCGGAATTATATCCACAGCTGACGATCCGTGTATCTGGATATGCAGTGAATTTCATAAAACTGACAAGAGATCAGCAGGATGAGGTAATTGCAAGAACATTCCACGAAGCAATGTAAATAAAATCAAAAAGACCGGGTATTGATATACTGGTCTTTTTTTGACTTCTGTTATACACTTATAATGAGGATGGGAGGTTCCAAGATGGAAGGATATATTCATTCATTAGAAAGCTTTGGCACAGTTGATGGACCGGGTGTCCGGTTCGTGACTTTTTTTCAGGGGTGCCCACTTCGATGTCTGTATTGCCACAATCCAGATACATGGAATATGAAAGACGGAAAGAAAATGACTAGTGACGCTATAATTGAGCGTATGGCGAGAAATCGCGGGTTCTATACAACGGGTGGACTTACGGCCACCGGTGGAGAACCTTTACTGCAGATCGATTTTCTGACGGAACTATTTGAAAAAGCCAAATTGGAGGGTTTTTCCACCTGTCTGGATACATCAGGTATTGTGTTCGATCGATCGAATGAGATGCTAATGACAAAGTTCAACGCATTGGCAGCGGTTACTGATCTGGTGATGCTCGATATAAAGCATATGCAGGATCCTGAACATATCAAATTGACGGGAGCTTCCAATGTAAATGTATTTGCCTTTGCTGAATTTTTGGAGAGCAAACAGATTCCGGTTTGGATTCGACATGTCGTAGTACCGGGAATCACTATGGATCGGAATGAGCTGGAGCAGCTTGGAAATTATCTGGCGAGGCTGACAAATCTGCAGAAGCTTGAGATCTTAAGATATCATACAATGGGCAGATCAAAATATGAGAATATGTGCATGCCATATCCTCTCGAGGGCGTACCACAACTTCGGAAAGAAGAAGCAGCAGAAGCGGAACAGATCGTGCTGCAGGCAATGGAAAGGGAAAAATCGAAATGAAGCTGATCGGAGTACCTATAGGCGTTTTTACACTGGATTACTTTATCAAGAAAAAAATAGATACAAACTACAGGATTGGAGAAAAAAAAGAAATTTGTAATGGGAAGGTCATTCTGGAAAAACATTACAATAAAGGTGCTGCATTAAATATCTTACAGGACAGACCGCTGTTGCTGCATACACTGACTTCTGTAATGCTTGGAGTGATAGCAGTCCGTTTTCTGACCCTTCTGAAAAAAGAAGGACATATAAGGCAAAAAATCGCATGTGGAATGATGTTAGGGGGCGGACTAAGTAATTTCTATGACCGCGTGACCAAGGGACATGTCGTAGATTATATCCGTTTTCCTGGAAAGAATAAGAAGCTTAGTCAGATTGTTTATAATATAAGTGACTTTATGATTTTTATCGGAGCACTTTTTATGTCGTAGGAGTGCCCTTCGGAGGACATTTTCAGGCATGAAAAAAGGTGCCAGATAATCCTGACACCTTTTGTTTAATCATTACCAATTCACCAGCTTTATCCTAATAAAAAATCGAAATTTATATATTATGAAAAAGGTACGTTGACTTGTTTGATTAATTTCTGTGGCTTACGCTACAACTGTTACGTTTGTTGCCTGTGGTCCTTTTGCTCCGTCGATTACATCAAATTCTACTGATGCGCCTTCTTCAAGAGATTTGAAACCATCCATAGCAAGTCCTGAGTAGTGTACGAATACATCGTTTCCACTTTCGTCAGAGATGAAGCCGTAGCCTTTTTGGTTGTTAAACCATTTTACTGTACCTTTGTTCATTTTGTACCTCCAAAAAAAATTAAGAATTAAACATACTGTATATATTTTACAGTTAACTTACTATAGCACACCAAAACCTGAAAGTAAAGTTAATTATTGAATTTCTTCATAAGAAATTCCGTGTTTTTTTAGAAACTTTCGAACATTTACATCCCATTCTTCATCAAAAATACGAGTTGTCAAAAAAGTACGGTAAGCGATGCCTGTCGTCAGTGTCAGACTGTTATTTTTGAACTGCAGATGAATGTAGACAGTGCTGACATCTTCTCTTGTCAGTCCACTGTAGGATTCGGCTATGACCCGTTCCATGGAAGAGGGTGAAAGCTGAAAGGTAAAGCGAAAGGAAACGGGTGTTTTTTTGGAGGCGATCACCTGATAACAGAAAGAACGCAACTCTGAAAAAGGCAGAATATTTCCACGCATCTGAGGTTGTTCTGCAAGCTCCTCTTTAGTATAATAAGAATCGTTCCGATGTCCGTCTATTATAATGGTAGCATCCTGGGCAATGGTTGCCTCCGGAAGCAGAAATGAATCGAACATTTCAGTTTTTAACAGATGATTCATAAATAATTTAATATCCGTCAATTGCAGTGTGATCATGCTTGTTCCTTTCGACTACTGTAGTACGGTTATTGTAGCATATGCAAAGAAAACAGAAAAGATAAGAAATGAGGGATAATAATGAAAAACGACTCACTTTTCAAGGAACTGCTTACATTTGGAAACTCTCCGATACATGTGGTTGAATTTGTCGAAGAGAGGCTTCTCAGTAATGGATTTAGTGAATTGAAACTGAACGAGAAATGGGATCTGGCAAGTGACGCAGGATACTATGTAAAGCAAGGTGCCTCTACTGTGTTCGCCTTTACGATCCCATCTGATCGAAGACCTGCGAAAATGAGAATAGCGGCGGCACATACAGATACTCCCTGTTTTCGTATCAAGGCAAATCCGGAAATCATAGTAAATGGTTACGGTCAGCTCAATATCGAAGTTTATGGCGGACCAATACTGAACAGCTGGCTCGACCGTCCCCTGAGTATTGCCGGAAGAGTGGCAGTAAAGGGAAAGAATGCCTTTTCACCAGAAGAGATGATGGTGGATTTCAGGCGCCCGCTCCTGACGATACCGAATCTTGCAATTCACCTGAATCGTGATGTGAATAAAGGGGTGGAACTGAACAGACAGACGGAAATGCTTCCAATCATGACTTTATTCGAAGAGGGGGATTTCAAAAAGGACTTTTTCATGGAATTACTTGCAGGTGAGCTTGGTCTTTCGTCGGAAGAAATTCTGGATTTCGATCTATATCTGTATTGTATCGAGGAGCCTTGTTCCATTGGAATCAAGGAGGAGTTCCTTTCAGCCTCCAGACTGGATAATCTCACTTCCTGTGCAGCCTTAACGGAGGGAATTTTAGAAGGAAAGAGTAAGGATCATATAAATCTGATTGCACTATTTAACCATGAAGAAATTGGCAGTAAAACGAATCAGGGAGCGGCATCCCTTGTACTGCGGGATCTTTGTGAAAAGATTTGGATGTCCCTTGGTGCAGATCTGCTCGAGGCTCGTCAGTATTTATATGATAGTATGATGATCTCCGCAGATGTGGCACATGCGACTCACCCGAATTACATTTCCAAAATGGATCCTACAAATCTACCGATCATAAATCAAGGAATCTGTATCAAGGAGTCATCCTCACAATCCTATATAACGGACTGCGTGGTGGTGGCCGTAATACAGGGGATCTGTCAGGAAATGGGTATTCCTTATCAAAAATTTTTTAATCGGTCTGACAGCCTCGGAGGAAATACTCTAGGGGCGATCGCCTCTACGATCATGCCGCTAAAAATTGTGGATATTGGCGTTCCGATCCTTGGCATGCATTCTGCAAGAGAACTTATGGGCATGCAGGATATGACATCATTTATTAAACTGATGAACGGATACTTTACTTTAGAATAAACCGGGGGGAACTTACCAGGAATGAAAAACATTTATCTTATAGTTTGGTGCTGCCTGATGGCATTTTCCGTTGCCGCCTGTACCAATGCACAGTTTGATCAGGTGATAGAAAGCGTGGAACAGGTCACTGGACTTACGAATGATGACGATACCGCTGCACCAGCGATCGAATCTGGACCTGCAGAGCTTCCATATGTTGTTGAGACAGAATTATCTGAAGTTAGTATTGATGAGGTGGAGACATTTTATGCCTATCAGGCGGTAAGTGAAGAAGTCAGGACTGTATATAAGGAAGTACTGGATACGATTCTCGGTCATAAGTCAGAAATCAGGCTATCCGTGTATGATGCTTCCATCCTAGAGCAGGCATTTGAGGCCGTTACGGCCGATCATGGTGAATTGTTCTGGATTGATGGGTATTCCTATACGGAATATACATTTTCAGGAAAGGTGACAGGTATCGAGTTCATGCCAACTTATACCATGACGGAGTCTGCGCGAAGTCAGTACCAGTCTCAGATCGACCAAAAAAACAACGAAATACTGGCAGGTTTGCCTGCGGATGCCAGCGAATATGATAAAGTGAAATATGTATTTCGTTATCTGATCGAGCATGTGGATTACGTTGAAGGCAGTGAGAACAATCAGAATATTTTAAGCGTTTACATGAATGGGGAGACTGTTTGCCAGGGATATGCAGATGCTGCTCAATATCTATTGAAGCTTTTGGGAATACAGTCGGCTATAGTTACTGGCACTGCTAATAGCGGAGCCCACGCGTGGAATCTGATCTATATCGATGGCGAGCCGTATTATTTCGATGCGACCTGGGGCAATTCGAGGTATCAGGACACAGACCAAACCATCGCAAAATACGTGAACTATGCCTACATGGCTTTTACGACAGAGGAAATGGAGCGTACACACTGGGTGGGAAATGATTTTGAAGTACCGGTCTGTACAGCAATAAATAATAGCTATTTTGTGAAGGAAGGGTTGTATTTTTCTGAATATGCTGAAGAGGAGATAGGTCAGGAGATACAAAATGCCTGGAATAATAACGAAGATCGGATAGCTGTAAAATTTGCAACAGAAGAAGATATGGACATGGCCAGTACCACCTTTATCGATGAGTTTAAAATCTCTGATTACTGTCTTGGCCTTGAAACGGTGTATTATCTGAGCGATCGAGATATGAATGTGCTGATGATCCAATTCAGGTAAAATAATTATGAAATTAAACTAAAATTATACCATTCCACTATGCAAAGATTAAGATATGTGATACGATGCATGTAGTTATAATAACTACATATGCTAGAAAAAATAGACACAGCAGATTGTATTGTAAAACTATTGCGTGTGATCCGTTTTATAGTTGCATAATTGCTGGAGGAGTATAAATGTATAAAATAGTAATCGATAGTTGCTGTGATATGACTGACAAAATGCGGGATTCAGACATTTTCGATGCAGTTCCGCTGGGCATAGAATTGGGTGATTATCGTTTGCAGGATGACGAGAACTTTAATCAGCTTGATTTTTTAAAACGTGTAAGACTAAGTCCGGTGGGACCAAAATCATCCTGTCCTTCTCCTGAACGATATATGCAGTCATACATTGGAGAGACGGAACGTGTTTATGTCGTTACATTATCAGACAAACTGAGTGGCTCATATAATAGTGCTGTCCTTGCAACGAATCTGTTTTCAGAGGAGAACAAGAGCTCTGAAAAAAATCTTCATGTATTCAATTCAAAATCAGCATCCTGCGGTGAAACACTGATCGCATTAAAGATCCAGGAATGTGAAGAGGCAGGAATGCCATTTCAAGAGGTGGTGGATCAGGTGGAAGCGTATATTGCTGAGCAGGAGACCTTTTTCATTCTCGAAACACTGGAAACACTGCGTAAGAACGGCAGATTAAGCAACTTAAAAGCGTTCGTTGCAAGTGCGCTTAATATAAAGCCGATTATGGGATCTACACCAGAAGGCGAGATCTGCCAGCTTGGTCAGAGCAGAGGTATGACCAAAGCTTTGAAAAAGATGGGAAATATGGTAATTGAAAAGACCAAAAACTGCGAAGAGAAGATCCTTGCGATTGCTCATTGTAATTGTCCCGATCGAGCACAGACTTTTAAAGAAGAGATACTAAAATTGGCTGAATTTAAAGAGATCATAATTGTAAATACTGCGGGAATCAGCAGTATGTATGCAAATGATGGCGGAATTATTGTGGCGGTGTAAGTATGCCTGAAAACAGATATCAGGATATTGTCGGGAGAATAGAGTCAGCCAAACGATTCGGCAGTACCCCTGGCATTGAGGTAAGTAAGAAACTCTTGGCTGCAGTTGGCCATCCGGAAAAAGACCTGCAATTTATTCATATTGCAGGAACGAACGGAAAAGGCTCCACTGCTGCTTTTTTATGCAGTATTTTAAATATTTCAGGTATTTCGAACGGACTGTTCACATCACCTCATCTGATTGATTTTTCAGAGCGGATTCGGGTGAATGGAGAGATGATCGATCAGGAATCTGTGATCCGTATTGGGGAAAGGCTTCTTTCGATCGAACTGAATGTTAGACCTACCATGTTCGATCTTTGTTTTGTTATGTCTCTTTTGTATTTTAAAGAGACAAAATGCAGAATTGTAATTCTTGAGACAGGGATCGGAGGCAGACTTGATTCAACAAATTCAATAACAGAGCCAATGATCTGTCTTATGACAAAGATAGGTCTGGACCATGTGGATATTCTTGGAAACGATCTTGTGTCGATAGCAAAAGAAAAAGCAGCGATCATCAAAGAGAATGCATTGGTGGTCTCTGTCTGCCAGAGTCCCAAAGTCATGGAGGTGATTCGGGAAAGGTGCAATCATTTAAATGCAGAGCTTTGGATTGCTGATCAGCTATATCAGGATGAAATTGGGATTTCCGGTGAATATCAAAAAGAAAATGCTGCAGCGGCCAAACTGTCTGCTGAGCTACTGCAAAAATTTGGATACAAAATCTCTCAGATATCGATTCATAATGGAATCAAAGACACCTATTGGCCGGGAAGAATGGAAATAATCAGCAGAGCCCCCTTTTTTCTGATTGATGGAGCACACAATGCCCAGGGTGCCACTGCACTATGCGACAGCCTGAAAGCAATGTATCCCAATGAAACCTTTGAATTTATCATTGGTGTCATGGCAGATAAGGACTACACTGGCATACTGGAACCACTGCTGCCCCTGGCATTCACGATTGATACGGTTACTCCGAACAATAGTAGGGCAATGGGTGGAGAGCAGCTCTCAGAATATATCAGAAGAAAAGGAATCTCCTCGCACAGTTATGCTTCCGTTGAGCAGATGTTACTATACATAAAAGAGAAAAAAAGCAGTGATGTTCGGATCATTGCTCTGGGATCCCTTTATTTTGTGGGTGAAATCAAAAAGCTTTTATCATTAAAATAATTCTGGAGAAATATTTTTTACAATATATAGAAGATTATTGACTCATAATACAAGATATGGTATCATTTTTTTGGATATTTAGAACTCTATTGGATAGTTAGAATGGATCCGATAGAGTTCTTTCTTTCATTTGAAATGAGATTAACAGGAATGCTAAAGGAGAATGGTATGAAAATCATCAAACGGAGTGGGACAGAGGCAGAGTATGACAGGAACAAAATTGAGATAGCGATCACAAAGGCAAATGCCACCGTTCTGGAAAAGGATCAGCTGACAGGAGAACAGATTCAGGATACTGTGATCCGTGTGGAGCAGACTTGCAAATCAATGAAACGGGCTCTGAATGTCGAAGAAATACAAGATCTTGTAGAAAATGAAATCATGCAGCATCAGGCATTTTCTGTTGCTCGTAATTATATAACCTATAGATATAAACATGCTCTTGTCAGAAAAAGTAATTCAACAGACGAGCAGATCTTAAGTCTACTTGAGTGTGATAACGAAGAAGTAAAGCAGGAAAATTCAAATAAGAACCCTACAGTCAATAGTGTTCAAAGAGATTATATGGCTGGGGAAGTCAGCAAAGATATCACAAGGAGATTTCTTCTCACACCAGAAATCGTAGATGCACATGAAAAAGGAATCATACATTTTCATGATTCCGATTATTTTGCACAACATATGCATAACTGCTGTCTCGTAAATTTGGAAGATATGCTTCAGAATGGGACAGTGATCAGCGGAACACTGATCGAACGGCCACACAGCTTTTCCACTGCCTGCAATATTGCGACACAGATCATTGCGCAGATCGCAAGCTCACAGTATGGCGGTCAGAGTATTTCACTTTCCCATTTGGCGCCTTTTGTGGATGTCAGCAGAAAGAAATTCCGTAAAGAAGTTCAAAAAGAATTCGAGATGGCAGGAGTGATGTTAGACGAATCCAAGATCAATACCATAGTAGAGTCGCGTGTACGAGAGGAGATCAACAGGGGGGTACAGATGATCCAATATCAGGTGATCACACTGATGACGACCAATGGACAGGCTCCCTTTGTCACTGTTTTTATGTACTTGAATGAGGTGCCGGAGGGAAGACAAAGAGATGATCTTTCAATGGTGATCGCTGAGGTTCTGCGCCAGAGAATACATGGTGTCAGAAATGAATCCGGAATGTTGATCACACCCGCTTTTCCAAAACTCATCTATGTACTTGAGGAAGATAATATTACAGAAGATAGTAAATATTGGGAAATCACAAAGCTTGCAGCAGAGTGTACAGCAAAAAGAATGGTTCCGGATTACATCTCTGAAAAAGTAATGAAAAATCTGAAAGAGGGCAACTGTTATCCTTGTATGGGATGCCGCTCATTTTTAAATATCTATCAAAATAGTGAAGATCAGTATAAGTTTTATGGCAGATTCAACCAAGGTGTTGTTACCCTGAATCTGGTAGATCTTGCATGCAGCTCGGAGGGGAGCATGGAGCGTTTCTGGGAGCTCTTTGATGAGAGGCTTTCATTGTGTTACGACGCCCTGATGGCTCGTCACAATCGGCTGCTGGGCACAAAGTCTGATGTTGCACCGATCCTGTGGCAGTATGGGGCACTGGCTCGATTGAAAAAGGGAGAGCCCATCGATAAGCTTCTTTATGGAGGCTACTCCTCAATATCATTAGGCTATGCCGGACTGAGCGAATGTACGTATTATATGACGGGAAAGACACATACAGATGAATCTGCCACACCGTTCGCACTTGCGGTAATGCAGAAGATGAATGATACCTGTGATGCATGGAAGACAAAGACGAACATTGGGTTCAGCGTCTATGGAACACCACTAGAATCAACTACCTATAAATTCTCCAGATGCCTGCAAAAAAGATTTGGTATCATTGAACATGTTACAGATAAGAACTATATCACAAACAGTTATCACGTTCACGTGACTGAGCCAATTGATGCTTTTACAAAACTCAGCTTTGAAGCTAAATTTCAGAAACTGTCACCGGGCGGTGCGATCAGCTATGTTGAGGTTCCTGACATGAAGGATAATCTGGACGCTGTACTGACTGTAATGCAGTATATCTATGATAATATCATGTATGCTGAGTTGAATACGAAAAGTGATTTTTGTCAGGCGTGTGGCTTTGATGGAGAAATCGTCGTACACGATGACAAACACGGCAAGCTGGTATGGGAGTGCCCGAATTGCGGAAACACAGACCAGGATAAAATGAATGTTGCCAGAAGAACCTGCGGATATATAGGAACCCAGTTCTGGAATCAGGGAAGGACTCAGGAAATCCGGGAACGGGTGTTGCATTTATAGAAGTAATGAGCCTTGACCAAATAGCAGAAGGAAGGATATTGGAATGAATTATGCACAGATAAAACCCTGTGATATCGCAAATGGTCCGGGTGTGCGTGTCAGCCTCTTTGTATCTGGGTGCACGCATCACTGTAAGGGCTGTTTTAATCAGGAAACATG
Source organism: Lachnospiraceae bacterium (assembly GCA_047974745.1). Lineage (GTDB taxonomy): Bacteria > Bacillota > Clostridia > Lachnospirales > Lachnospiraceae > JBKECO01. Next base: position 176,818 of record JBKECO010000011.1, on the reverse strand, counting down.
GGATTTCCACTATGGAACAACCTTCACAGACAAAGTGATCGATGAATTGATAGGAAATCTTTCGCCGGATCACATTATGGGATTTTCATTGTTGGGAGGGGAGCCGTTTGAGCCGCAGAATCAGAGGGCGTTGCTTCCGCTGCTGAAAAGGATCAAGAGCGAGCTGCCCAATAAATCGATCTGGTGCTACACTGGATATCTTATGGATGATGAATTGATAAAGGAGAGCCGAGCGCGCTGTGAAGTTACAGATGAAATCCTCTCCCTGATTGATGTACTGGTGGATGGGGAATTTCAGGAGGATGAAAAAAACTGGATGTTAAAATTCAAAGGATCAAAAAATCAACGCATCATTAATGTACCGAAATCATTATCAGAGAAAAAAATTGTTCTGGAAATGAATTGAACATAATTTGTTCACAGCTTTATCAAAATCATGACATAATTATGAAGTAGAATACAACTATCATAAACAAATCAAGTAAAAAGCATGATTCAGATAGAGTTGAAAGGAGTTCAATGGCTATGAAAAATAGTTTTTTAAAAACAATAACGAAGACGGTTGCAGTCGCTTTGGTGTTCGGGCTTGTTGGCGGCGCTGCTTTTACAGGAGGAACCTATATGATTTCCGCTGTGACAGGGTCGGAATCTGATGCATCTTCCGCTGTGAGCGATGCCACACAGGCAGATGCATCCAATGTCATTCAAGCGACAAATACGACAGCAACGGTAGAATCGACAGATGTTTCTGGCGTTGTAAGCGAAGTAATACCATCTATCGTTGCGATCACTTCGATGTCAGAACAAGAAATCATGAGTTATTTTGGTCAGGGTCAGACCTTTGAGACAGAAAGTGCCGGATCCGGAATTATCATAAAGCAGGATGATACATATCTTTATATTGTGACAAATAATCATGTGATCAGCGGAACTACAGACCTGACAGTGCAGTTCTCTGATGAGACAACAGCACCAGCTGTTGTACGGGGAACGGATGCATCAAATGATCTGGCAGTCATACAGGTTGCATTAAGCGATCTGAGTGCAGAGACGCTGGCCAGTATTAAAGTAGCGACCTTAGGTGATTCTACCAGTCTTAATGTTGGAGATGGTGCCATTGCGATTGGGAATGCACTCGGATATGGACAGTCCGTCACAACGGGTGTCATTAGTGCTTTGAATCGAGAAGTGACATTTCAGGATGAATCAACAGGAGCCACTGTAACGAATACACTGATCCAGACAGATGCGGCGATCAACCCTGGAAACAGTGGAGGTGCGCTGATCAACACATCAGGTGAATTTATTGGAATTAACTCATCCAAGTATTCGGACACTTCTGTAGAAGGAATGGGGTTTGCCATTCCAATGGAAACAGCAGAGCCAATTATTATGGATCTGATCGATAATGGAACGACGACAACAGCAGAAACGCCCTATATCGGAATCTATGGAATCGATGTTACAGAGGATGTGGCAGCAAGCTATAATATGCCGCAGGGCGTATATGTCGCACAGGTAATCAGCGGCAGTGGTGCTGAAGTGGCTGGTATTGTAAAGGGTGATATTATTACATCTGTAAATGGAACCGCAGTTTCTTCAATGGAAGAGCTAAAAGCAGCGATCAGTGAGTATGCTGTCGGTGATACTTTGACTGTAACAATACAAAAGGCAGATTCAGGAAGCTATACACAGCAGGAACTATCTGTTGTTCTGGGTTCCCAAAATTCGGAAAATGAAACGGCAGTAACTGATGATTCCACGCAGGAAATTCCACAGACTGCACCGGATCAGGGGAACATTGCACAACCATAAAGCCAAAATCAGATAAATAATATCCAAAAATGAAAATAGTGATTCCGTGATTGACACGCAATTAAATAGGTGCTAAGCTATTACTATATAAGTAGTGATGGTTTAGCACCTATTATATATTCCGCCTGGAGCGGGTTTTTTTTCAGACTGATATCATAGTTAACATATGGGAAATACGTAAAATGAAAGGGATGACAACATGGAGAATGTAATTTATCTGGATAATGCAGCGACAACACAGCTCCATCCAGAAGTTTTTAAAGCTATGGAACCTTATTTTTTAGAAAGCTATGGAAATCCATCCAGTATCTATAAATTTGCACAAACGGCAAAAAGCGCCATTGAAGATGCGAGAAGTGATCTTGCTGGTATTATAAATGCAAGACCGGAAGAAATTTATTTTACAGGCGGCGGAAGTGAATCTGATAATTGGGCGATCAAGATGATCATGGATAACTACGCTGCAAAGGGAAACCATTTTATAACGACAAAGATAGAGCATCATGCGGTCCTGCATACAGCAGAATATTTGGAGAAGAAGGGATATGCAGTTACCTATCTGGATGTGGATGAAAATGGTCTCGTAACAGCGGAGCAGGTAGAAGCTGCAATTCGGCCAGATACGGTCCTTATTTCAATCATGACTGCAAACAATGAAATTGGTACGATTGAGCCGATTAAAGAAATCGGTGCAGTGGCAAGAAAGCATAATGTTTTGTTTCATACAGATGCAGTTCAGGCTTTTGCACATATAGCACTTGATGTGGTGGATATGAATATTGATCTGCTCAGTGCAAGTGCCCATAAGATACATGGTCCAAAGGGGATCGGATTTCTTTACGTCAGAAAAGGTGTGAAGATCGGAACACTGATACACGGAGGAGCTCAGGAGCGTGGAAGACGTGCCGGAACTCATAATGTTCCAGGAATCGTCGGTATGGCTGCAGCTGCAGTAAGACTGAATCAGCGGATGTCAGAGGATACGGAGAGACTGACACAGTTAAGAGACTATGCGATTCACAGAATCGAGACAGAAATTCCCTATTCACTATTGAACGGAGATCGGGTAAAGCGTCTGCCTAATAATATACATTTTTGTTTTCGATTTATTGAAGGTGAGTCCATGCTGATTCTTTTGGATAACACGGGTATTTGCGGATCGAGCGGCTCTGCCTGTACCTCTGGATCCTTGGATCCTTCCCATGTGCTGCTGGCGATCGGCAGACCTCATGAAATCGCACATGGATCACTGCGTATCAGTATGTCAGAATTTACAACCAAGGCTGAAATTGATACAATGGTAGATGAACTTAAAATAATTATTGAGAGACTGCGGGGCATGTCTCCATTATATGAAGATTTCTTGAAAAAAGAGAGAGAGGCAGCACATGTATAGTGAAAAGGTAATGGATCATTTTCAGAATCCAAGGAATGTAGGAGAGATAGAAAATCCAAGTGGTGTTGGAACAGTCGGCAACGCAAAATGTGGTGACATTATGAGGATGTATCTGGATATTGACGAGAATCATGTTATTCGAGAAGCAAAATTTAAAACATTTGGATGCGGTGCGGCAATCGCAACAAGTAGTATGGCAACAGAGCTCGTGATCGGCAAGACGGTTCAGGATGCGCTGCTGATTACGAATAAAGCGGTAATGGAGGCTTTAGACGGGCTGCCACCGGTTAAAGTTCACTGTTCTCTGCTTGCTGAGGAAGCGATTCATGCAGCATTATGGGATTATGCAGAAAAACATAACCTGGTAATCGAAGGACTTGAAAAACCAGTGGATGATATTGACGAACTTGAAGGACATGGAGTAGAAGAGACTGATTGATCAGTCTCTTTTTTTGGCTCATAATATGAAAATATATGAAAAAGAAAATAAATAGATGAATAATATAGAAAACATATTCAAAATATAGAAAATATAATAAAAAACAAGAATAAAAACGAAAATATATATTTACATATGAAAATAAATGAAATATAATGAATAGTGATAGGGAGGAGTTTGGCATGCTCAATCAAAAACTGTATACGGTTGCAGATGTTGCTGAACTTACTGGGTTAACAGACAGAACCATCCGCAATTACTTAAAGGATGGAACACTTCATGGCAAGAAGATCGGTGTTCAGTGGCGATTTACCGAAGAGGATATCAATGCACTTTTTCTAGAGACGCAGTCCATTGAAAACAGAACCAGGACACCGGAAGAGCTGATCAGTTATTTTTTGAATCAGAATCAAAAAGATGAGAATATCAGTTGTTTTGCCGCAGATTTTGATTTAATGGCAAAGCAGAGAGCGGATAGGGATGAGATCTCGGAATGGCTCAGCGAACAACAGAAGGAATGCAGCAGTAAGAAAGAACTAGATCTGGCATACTGCATGCTGGAGCAAACTTTAATTTTACGAATCGTTATCATGGGCACGATATCCAATGTTGAAACAATGTGGACTATCATAAAAAAGAGGATCGGATCATAACATGCAGAATGAAGCATATGATATTGCAGACAAAATGACTGAGTTCTTTTTGATAAAAGAACAGGAGAAGACACGGAAGAGGAAAGAAACTGCTAGGCGTTATCGAGAACAATTACAGCGTGGAAAGCGAGCATTCGTGCTGAGCATATTAAGTGCAGTTTTTTTATCAGGAGGCCTGTCCATGATCTATCTTCAGATGGAGATCCGTGATCAGGGCAATCAGATCGAGATCGTTGAGCAGCAGCTCAATATAGTGAAAACAGAGAATCAGGAAAGCCTGAAAAGAACGGCGAATGTCATGAACAATTTTGAGGTCCTGGAGGAAGCAAAATCCTTGGGGATGCAATATGCACAGCAGGATGATATTGTTGTGTATTCGATTGCAGATATAGACTACATGGTACAGACACAGGATGTACCGGCATATTAGAAGAACAGAATTGTAAGTTGAGAAGACAGAAATAGAAGGACAGATATGGAAAGAGAAGAACAGATATGGAAAGAGAAGAAATCAGTGCTTATATCAGAGAGCTTGTGAACAGCGGACCAATAAAAATTATATTAAGCAGACCGGATCAGTCCAACACGAATTTTAAAAAGACAACGCTGATCAAACAGCAGAATGGCTACCAGATCGAGCAATTCACCGAACAGCAGGTCTTTCATAGGAATATAGAAATCGGAGAACTGGAGGAGACGCTCAGTTCTTTGATTTTTCATGCGTATAAGCAGGTCAATGGCTTTACAGAACAGACAGAGCACATTTTAATGGTCTCAAAGAAGGGCAGGGTCACACGCTCAAAGAAGCAGCTCACTCAGGCGGTCACAGAGCAAAAAAACCATAATCGAAAGAAAACCTATCTTCTGGAGGAAGGTAGATCGATTCCAGCTTTGATCGATATGGGCATTTTTACAAAAGAAGGTAAAATCGTGCACGCGATGTATGATAAGTACCGGCAGATCAATCGATTCATTGAAATCATTGATGATGCAATCAAAAATGACCCAAAGGAAAAGCTGCATATTGTAGATTTTGGCTGCGGAAAATCCTATCTGACATTTATTCTGTATTACTATTTGACCGAGATCAGGAATCGTGAAGCGACGATCACTGGGCTGGATCTGAAAAAAGATGTAATTGAAGCATGTAACCGTACAGCACAGCAATACGGTTACAAGGGGCTTCATTTTGAAGTTGGAGATATTAAAGGCTATCAGACGGCACAGGAGGTAGATATGGTCATCACTCTGCATGCCTGCGATACCGCTACAGATTTTGCTCTTTATCAGGCGATCATGTGGAACGCCAGAATGATTTTTTCGGTTCCTTGCTGTCAGCATGAACTGAATGGACAGCTGGAATCAGACCATTTTGCGATTCTTTCCCGTTACGGTATTATAAAAGAGAGATTCAGTGCACTCGCAACGGATGCGATTCGGGGAAATCTGCTGGAGTACTGCGGTTATAAGACTCAGCTCCTTGAATTCGTAGATCTGTCCCACACACCGAAGAATGTACTGATTCGTGCTGTCAAGCGAAAACATCCAGATCGGGTGCAGCAGGAAAAAAGAAGGCAAGAAGCACAAGGACTAATGGAGGAATTTCATTTTAATCCCATGCTGTATGCTCTGCTGCAAGAGCATTCTTTTGCTCCAGAATCCTGATCGAATGATAGAATAGTTCGCAGTAAGGTGTCGGTATTGAAAATTTCTGCCCTAGCTGCAGCATCGTTCCTGCAAACATCTCAATTTCAGTTGGTCTGCCGGCTTCGATATCCTGTAATGTGGAAGGCTTGTTCTGAGGTGGAATGTTAAAAAATACCTGCTGTTGTTTGATGAAATCATCATCTGAAAAATCAATGTCAAATCCAGCCTTTGCAACAGCAACGACCTCTAAAAACGCCTTTTTTCTTATAAAATTTGCATCTTCATTCTTCTGGAACCAGCCAAAAGAGATTCCGAGAAGGGCACAGGTCAGATTCTCACTGACATTGCAGGCATATTTGTACCAGATTGCCCGGCGCATATCCTCATCGATGACATAGGCGATTTTGGCACGGTCAAATACATCAGCAACAGACTTGACGCGTTCAGAGTAGCTTCCCGGAATATTATGTTCAGATTCACCGAAATGGACACTGCCAGTCTCGGGATCATATTGTGTAACAAGATCCTTCATAACAATGGAAACACGCATCAGGGAATAGAGCACATGTTCCTTGCCAAAACGTGCGATCAGCTTCTCTTCAGCATCTATTCCATTGATGATTCCAAGAATCAGCGTATCTTCTTTGACCTGATTTGCAATATCCTCCATAGCCTGATCGAAAGAATAGCCCTTTGTTGCAATAATAATCAGGTCTGATTTTTCACTTGTATCTGCCGGATCAGTAATTGGAAAAAAATAAGTCTTGTCATTAATCGTAACGCCCGATGCATTGAGCTTTTCGGCTCTTTTTTTATCGGCAATAATATGGAAGTCCTCACCAAATGCTTGGTATAATCTGGGTGCAAAAAATGATCCCATAGCGCCCATTCCAATTAGTGAAACTTTTTTGATTTGCTTCATCCTATCTTCCTTTCTGACTGGATCAAAAGCGATCGTAGATCTATGTCGTACCATTTATGATAGAGCATTCTTATTTTTTGTCAATCACCTGTAATAAAATGCGAGGGAAATCACATATTTCTTTCCTTACGAACAAAAAAAGAGTAAAAATCAGGGTATGATTTTTACTCTTTTCTTTTTTTTACAAAAAAAAGAGTGATTCTGGGTAATAAAATTGACCAAAAAAAGCAGCTGATTCAAAAATTGATTTTGGATATACTGAACCTAGAAACCAGAAAGAGTGGAACATAGGAGGATAAGTAATGGGTAAATTGAAAATAGGTATCATCGGATGCGGCGGAATCGCAAATCAGAAGCATTTTCCTGCATTAAAGGTAAATGGAGCGTTGAACGAGATCGTAGCATTTTGTGATATTGAAGTGGAGAGAGCAGAAAAAGCAGCACTGGAATTTGGAGCAGAAGGTGCTAAAGTCTATGCTGATTATCGCGATCTGCTGGCAGATCCGGAAGTGGAAGCAGTCAATATCTGTACCCCGAACGTTTCACACAGTGATATCGCGGTGGCTGCATTTGCTGCAGATAAGCATGTGTACTGTGAAAAGCCAATGTCACACAGCTACGCAGAAGCACAAAAAATGATAGATGCCTGGAAGGCATCAGGGAAAAAATTTACAGTGGGATATCAGAATCGCTTCCGTCCGGAGGTCATGAATCTTCATACCTCCTGTCAGAATGGAGAACTGGGAGATATTTATTATGCAAAGGCACATGCAGTTCGCCGCAGAGCTGTACCGACTTGGGGAGTTTTCCCAAATAAAGCATTACAGGGAGGCGGACCACTGATCGATATTGGAACGCATGCACTGGATATTACATTATGGTGTATGGGTAATTATGATGTGGAAAGTGTAACAGGATCTGTATTTTATAAGCTTGGAGCACTGCAGCAGGCAACAGAAGGAAATATGTTCGGTCCTTGGGATCCCAATACCTATGAAGTAGAGGATTCAGCAATGGGCTTTATCAAAATGAAGAATGGTGCAACGATTTCACTGGAAGCAAGCTGGGCATTAAATGTCAGAGATTCCAGAGAAGCAGCAACAACACTTTGCGGAACCTTGGCCGGAGCTGAAATCTTATCCGGTATGAGCTATCCGGACAAGAACCTGATCTATAACCGCGGCAGAAACGGACAGTTAATGGAAGAAGTGATTTCGCCATCAGGCAGCATAGATTTCTTTGAAGGCGGCCAGAGCGCAGAAGGTGTTGCTGACTGTAAGCATTGGCTCTCAGCTGTTCTCAATGACACAGAACCACTGGTAAAACCAGAAGAAGCACTTGCCGTGACAAAAATACTGGAATCTATTTACAAATCTGCAGAAGCAAAAACAGAAGTAAAATTCTGATAAGGAGGTTTCTCATGGCATTTGCAATGCGAATAAACTTTGTTGATGTGATCTGCGATAATAGTCTGCAAAATATCATGATCAATGGCTGCAAGATGGGGTATCAGTTCGAAATCATGTTAAGCTACTATAGAGGTCAGTTCTTATCTGTGATCGATGAAATTGCATTAAAAGTAGATTCGGTAGAAGTGGATCCTGAGACTATTTCCTTTTGCCTCCATGGAAAAGAATTCGGAATCAGTGAATTGAACTACCAATCCGGTGAATTCTGGAGGATCGATGAAGCCGCTGCAATACGAGTCTATTGCAAAGACGGAATCGCTCCCGGTGAACATGCCATTGAACTGAAGCTGATGTTCCATTCTCCATATATGCCGATTGGAGCTGGATATATGCCAATCGATGGCTGCGGAGAAAAGACTCTGTTACTAGCCCAATATTAGGAGAGATGGAAATGAGTGAGATAAAACTTGGTGTGACCCTCTACTGTTTTACCAGGGAGTACATAACCAGAGAAATGTCTTTAGAGGATTGTATTCGTAAGGCAAAAGAGATTGGATCACAGGGCTACGAGATGGTAGCGACACAGATGGTACCGGACTATCCTTTTGTAAGTGATCGATTTCTTGGTGAGATCGAAGCGATCGGAAGACATTACGATATCCATCCGATCTGCTATTCAGCAAATATGGACAAGGGCGTGCTTGGTTATAGAGATCTGACGGAGGATGAACTGCTGCAGAGGGCGATCACTGATATAAAAAGTGCGAACAGGATGGGATGTAAGGTTCTTCGTGCCCAGTATCTTCTTGGGACAGGTGCATTTGAAAGACTGGCTCCCTATGCGGAAAGCTATAATGTTAAAGTCGGAATTGAGATCCACAATCCGGAAACCCCTTACACACCTATTATGCAGGAGTATCTGAATGTCATCCAGAAGACTGGCTCAAAATACCTTGGATTTATTCCTGATTTTGGAATGTTTGCAACAAAGCCAAACAAGCCAATGTGGGATGAGGCTCTGGCAGCAGGTACACCACTAGAACTGATGGAGCAGGTAAGGGATATGAGATATGAAGGACGTCCGCAGGATGAGGCGATGGCACTCTTAATGGAGAATCATGCACCGGCTGCAGCCTTTGGAGCAGTGCAGGGAATGTATGGATTTGTACAGTTCAAAAATGATTGTTACAAAGAATTGGAAGGACTAAAGGAAATCATGCCTTACTGTTTTCATATGCATGGAAAGTTTCATTATATGGATGAAAATTTTGTGGAAGCAAGCATTCCTTATGACCAGATCATGCCGGTAATCGCAGCATCTGATTTTGACGGCTTTATTGTATCAGAATATGAAGACCATGCTTCAGGTAATGCGGTTGAGATGACAACACGTCATATGAAGATGATGCAATCCTATCTCAAGAGATAGTAGTAACCAAACAATCAAAGAGGAAGACCAGGTCAAGTTAAAAATACTGCGTATGAGAATACGCAGTATTTTTGCTGTTACCTATTCTGATCCGAGAACTTCTTTTTTTCGAAAAAGGGTTATTTCACGAACCAGGTTCAGGGGGAGTGGCTCAGAGATCGGAAATTGTGCTGTGCCTTTTGAACTCTTATATTTCGACAGCTCCTCTTCAAAATGGGTGATTCCTGAAGGAGTAGGATAAAAGCCGATATGGTTCTTAAATGCTGCAAAATGAACAATATTTTTTTTCTGATAAAAAGTCGGCATTTGATAGCTGATCTTTTCAACAGCATCCGGCAATACTTCTTTAATGGTCTCTCGCATCTGTACCAGAAGCAGTTGTATTTCCGGCGGGAAGCCGGCAATGTATTCGTCGATCGTCGCTGGCGATGTGGATTTGTCTATCATATGAATTCCTCCTTTTTTATAGTGTCAGTATAGCACGATCATGGTTTTAGAACAATACGCAAGGATGAAATGGATTCGACGAAAAATGTACGTGGAATATGTGAGTAAGATACCGTATAATGGTATCAGTATAGCTGTATCGGAACTTTAGAATAGGAGGCATTGATGGAAGATCAACAGCAATTAATTATCGATAAAATGACAAAGGTATGTATCTGCAAAGCAATCCCAAGATCCAAAATGAAGCAGGTGATTCGGGACGGCGCTCATACATTAGAAGAAGTGCGCAAGGCAACAGGTGCAGGTTCTGGACCATGCGGAGGCAGAAGATGCACGCCAAAAATACTGGCTCTGTTGGAAGAGTTCCATGAAAATGGAGGATTTGAATGAGGGTATTGCTGACAAATGATGATGGTATCGAGGCAGATGGTCTGCGTAAACTGGCAGAGATCACAGCAAAAGTGGCAGAGGAAGTCTATATCGTCGCACCGGATGGCAATAGAAGTGCCATATCTCATGGTATTTCCATACAAAAGAACATACAGGTAAAACAGGTGGAGTTTCCTTTTGTCACTGCAGCCTATAGCTGCAGTGGTACACCGGCTGACTGTGTGAAAGTCGCCATTAATGCCATCTTGGAGATGAGACCGGATTTTGTGATCTCCGGCATGAACCACGGTTACAATATGGGCTATGATACCGTCTATTCCGGAACAGTGGCTGCTGCCAAAGAATCTGTCTATCAGGGAGTTCCGTCTGCTGCAATTTCTGTAGGATCGCCTGACTTTTCCTCTGCAGACCGATATCTTGAGCAAGTACTGCGCTATATTTTTTCACAGGAAATACTTCGACACGAGATTTGGAACATTAATTTTCCGGCCATTGCTGGTGAGGAATGTAGGGGAATCCGATTTGGTACACCGGCTTCCTTTTCCTATTATAAGGATACTTATTCCAGAACCAGGATCGCAGAGGGTATCTGGGATTGTATGCTGACCGATGAGGTGACAGAGATCCATGAGGAAAACAGTGATTTCAACGCAGTCCGGGATGGTTATATTTCTGTGGGAACCTTAGAATGTGAGCCTCTCAAAGAAATAAAACAAGTGAGGTTCACTGACCCGGATCCCGTAGCCTGAAAGGGCTGTTTTAATAGGTTGTGCCCCTTATTGCTGGTGATAATGCGCAAGGAAATCACGCAAAGCATCAGCCGCAATTTTAAGTTCCTCAATGACTGGAAGATAAACAATCCGAAAATGATCCGGTTCACTGCAGTGAAAACCACCGCCATGTGTAAACAGGATCTTTTTTTCTTTCAAAAAATCCAGGGCGAATTTCTCATCATCGTAAATTCCAAAGCGCTTGATATCAATTTTGGGGAACATATAAAAAGCTGCCTTTGGTTTTACCACAGAAAGACCAGGAATATCTTTGATTGCATGATAAATATAATCTCTCTGTTCAAAGATACGGCCGCCGGGACTGACGAGCTTACGGCTTTCATCCATATGGCGCAGTGCCGCAGGAACCAGGGACTGAGCAGGAACGTTCGAGCAGAGGCGCATGGAGGATAACAGATTGATTCCCTCAATATAGCCCTTGGCTCTCGATTTATTTCCGCCAAGGCACATCCAGCCACTTCGATAGCCCGCGATCAGATGTGATTTGGACAGACCATTGAAAGAAACTGTAAAAAGATCAGGAGCCAGCGATGCCAAAGCCGTGTGCTCTAGATCGTCCATGACCAGACGGTCGTAAATCTCATCTGCGAACAGGATCAGATCAAATTCTCGTGCAAGTGCAACAATTTCCAATAAGATTTCTTCGGGATAAAGTGCACCCGTAGGATTGTTTGGATTGATGACAATAATGGCTCTGGTTCGTTCATTTATCTTACTTCTCATATCAGCAATGTCAGGATACCACTCTGCCTGTTCATCGCATACATAGTGGATCGCTTTTCCACCGGAAAGGGTCACGGAAGCTGTCCAGAGAGGATAATCCGGTGCGGGAACCAGAACCTCATCACCATAATCAAGAAGTGCCTGCATGGACATGGTGATCAGCTCACTGACACCATTCCCGGTATAGATATCATTCTCAGATACATTTGGGATATTTTTGCTGACACAGTATTCCATGATGGAATGTCTGGCCTCAAGGATACCTTTAGAATCAGAATAGCCGACAGTATTCGTGAGATTCTCACGCATCTGATCGAGAATCACCTTGGGTGCCTCGAAACCAAACGGTGCAGGATTGCCGATATTGAGCTTGACGATGGATTCTCCGCAGCTGATCATACGGTTCGCTTCATCAAGAACCGGTCCTCAGATATCGTAGCAGATGTTATCAAGTTTTGATGATTTTTCAAATGTTCTCATATTAGATCCTCCAAATTTCATACACTAAAAAAGCCCTAAGCATAATTGCTTAGGGCGAATAATATCTTATCCGTGGTACCACCTAAATTCAGGAAAAACCTGCACTCCGTCACCACTGTCATGGTGCGTCCCGGTAACGTGGGATTCCGTCAGAACCTACTGAACAGTCCTTTTTTTAAAGAAGCTGTTGTTTGGAACTGCTGCTCGGGAACTGCTTCCATAATGATCGGGTGAGGATTTGCACCAGCCATCCACTCTCTGTGACCTTCCTACTATGTACTACTTTCCGTCTCTGCATTTCGCTTATCGTTGGGTTTATAATAGTATTCATAAAATAATTTGTCAAGTATTGTTTTTATATAGTGGAAAAAAAATTCGTTTTGCTATAAAATGCATTTAGTGAGAACATTGTTCAATAACTGATAATTGAGATTAGTGGGGAAAACTATGAAAAATAGAATCATTCAAGGCAGTTTTCGCATTAGACTTGTTGTTGCATTTATCATTTTGCTTTTTTTATCAACTGTAATTGTTGGAATGACAGGCTTCCTCACTGCAAAAAATGCTCTGGACATGAGGGGGAAACAAATTCTTCAAAATGGGGTCATGCAGTCTATTGACATGATTCAGTCTTATTATGAGCAGGTTCAAAATGGTTATCTGACAAAAGAAGATGCCCAGGAACAGGTGAAGATCGCTTTGATGGGAGAAAAGAACCCGGATGGAACAAGAAGCACTGTAAATGAGATCGATCTAGGTGAAAATGGATATTTTATTATTTACGACAGCCTTGGAAATGAGATCATGCACCCGAATCTTGAGGGTCAAAATGTCTATCATGTCATAGATATGAAAGATGGGACAAGATTTATTGTACAGGAACAGATCGAGTTTGCAAAAAATGATGGTGGATTTTTGATCTACAACTGGAATTTGCCGAATAGTTCGAAAATCGAAGAAAAGATTTCCTATGGGGAGTATTTTCCTGAATGGGACTGGATCGTAGTCGCTACAGCCTATACAAAAGAGTTCAACAAAGATGCTTCGTCGATTTTGATCTCAACGATAACTGTGACCTTGGCACTGGCCATTATCCTTACGATTATGATCAACCATTTTGTTTCTATGATCACAGATCCAATTCGAAAAGTCTTGGATGGTATGAGCAATCTGGAATTGGGAAATTATAAAACGATCGAACAGATCAAATCGGATTCGGAAACCGCCAGGCTCGTCAATGGCTATAATAATATGATTCAGTATTTAAAGGATGCTGATGAAAATATCCGATTTAAAAGTGATCAGCTGTCCTTTATCGCTTATCATGATGTGATGACTGAACTGCCGAATTTTTTTGGTATGGAGCATTATGTTACAAAAAGAGTCAAAAGCAAACCGGATCAAGCGGTATTCATTTTGATGAATTTAATGGGACTGAATGTAATCAATGGTATTATGGGCTATGATAAAGGAAATCGACTGATCAAAGAGGTGGGAAATTATTTGAACAGTCGTAGTGCCTCATTTTATACAGCCAGGACCAGCAGCAATGAGTTCGGCATCTGGATCGAAAAGAATCAGGACGATGATCTGGAGAATTGGATTCTGGAGCTGAAACAGTCGCTTTTAAAGCATACTGCAAAATTGGGATTTGGACAGACCATTGATTTTTGCTTCGCAGTCACGCTGTATCCAGAGCACGGAACCGAATTTGACATGTTGTATGAAAACGCGACATTGGTCATGAAGTTGATCAAAGACAAGTCCGAGGACAGTGTCGGATTTTATAAAGATTCCATGAAGATATTATTACAAAAGAGAATTGATGTTTTTGCAGAACTCTCTGATGCTTTTTTAAAGGAAGAGATCATTCCATATTATCAGAAACAGGTGGACTATGTCACAAAGAAGGTCGTTGGTGTGGAGGCACTTGCAAGATGGCATTCTGAGCGATTCGGCATTGTACCGCCAAAGGATTTTCTGCCGGTGATCGCAGAACGAAATCTGCTTCCTACGCTGGCAGCATATATGCTCCGGTCTGCACTTCGTGATTATGGAAGGCTCTGTGACGAATATGGACCAGATATTACAGTATCTGTTAATATTTCACCGACGGCATTTCTCTCGAGTGGAATTGCGGATATGATTTCTTCGGAATTAAAGCTGTCCGGTGTGCCGGCTGAAAAACTGATCATTGAGATAACGGAAGATGTTTTTATAACAAATCTTGATGAGGTAGCAAAAATCACAAAGTCCTTGCACCACTTAGGCGTAAAGATATCGATAGACGATTTTGGATCTGGATATTCATCCCTGAATTATCTTTCTCAGGTGGACTTTGATGAATTAAAGATCGACAAGTCTTTTATTGACCGTATTTTAAATGATGAGAGAGCTTTTGAAATGGTAAGGATCTTCTGCAATATTGCCAGTGTGTATAATTATAAAATCATAGCCGAGGGGATCGAGAGCGGTGAGCAGCTTGAAAAAATCAAAGAAACAGATGTGACGATCATACAGGGGTATTTGTTTTCAAGACCAGAACCGATCAAAACAAGAGATGATGATTGATTCGTGGGAGGACAGGATGAATCAGGAAAGAAATGAAACGATTATAGAATTTAAGGGTATTACAAAACGATATCATGACTTTGCAGCAGTGGAAGATTTTAATCTTGAGATAAAAAAAGGTGAATTCGTTACTTTCCTAGGTCCTTCAGGCTGTGGAAAAACGACGACACTGCGGATGATCGCAGGTTTTGAACTGCCGACAGAAGGAAGTATCTATCTCAACGGGAAAGATATCAGTGAGCTGCCGCCGAATAAAAGACCGGTAAATACAGTATTTCAACGATATGCGCTGTTTCCGCATCTTAATATCTTCGACAACATCGCATTCGGACTGAAACTGAAGGTACAAGAAGGAACCAATGTGAATCAAGAGGGCAGACAGCATGGACGTAAAGAGAAATTTACACGTCAGGAGATTCGGGAAAAAGTTAAAAAAGTACTCGCAGTCGTTGATCTGGAAGGCTTTGAAAAGCGTGATGTTTCCACTCTTTCCGGGGGTCAGCAGCAGCGAGTGGCGATAGCGAGAGCGATTGTAAATGAACCGGAGATCCTGTTGCTGGACGAGCCGCTGGGAGCGCTGGATCTTAAAATGAGAAAAGAAATGCAGCTGGAATTAATGGCGATGCATGAGAAGTTCGGCATTACTTTTATCTATGTTACCCATGATCAGGAAGAAGCACTTACCATGTCTGATAAGATCGTTGTAATGAGTGACGGAATGATACAGCAGGTAGGCACACCGGAGGAGATCTATAACGAACCAGAGACTGTATTTGTGGCCGATTTTATTGGAGAAAGCAATATTTTCACAGGAAAAATGACCGGTGCCAAAAAAGTTACCTTTTGTGGGACTGAATTTATCTGTGTGGATGAGCTTCCGATAGGTACACCTGTGGATGCAGTCATACGTCCAGAGGATGTGGAGATGACCACAGAACAATCGGCGATGCTTTCCGGGGATGTGTTGTCTGTTATTTTCAAAGGCATGCACTACGAGGTTACGATCAAATCAGGTGATAATGAGATTTTGATGAAGACGATCAAACAGGTGGACACCGGACAGAGACTGCATTTGTCGATCATTCCGGACGGGATTCATTTGATACCTGCACAGACAAATTATAATGTATATGATGGAGTCGTTTCTGAGAACGGACGAGTAACATTTGCTGATGGAGAGTTCCAGTGTAATACCAGGGATCTGCCATCTGGTGCCAAGGTACATGTACAGGTACCTGTCACCGCACCATCCATGAGCGATGACCCGGAAGCAGGTGGAACCACAGGTAATATCATTTCACTCATTTATAAGGGAAATCATTATCATTACATCGTCAGAACATTGAACGGAGAGGATATTCACCTGCACGATAAGAATCTTTGGAATGAAAACGATTTTGTCAGTGTTCTGATTCCATCGGATCAGATCCATGTGACACCAGTTGTGGAAGGGGGCACTGAGAAATGAGGGGGTATTTGGGACGAAAACAGTTAGGAATTCCCTATATTCTATTCCTGCTGCTCTTTGTGATCGCTCCTCTTGTTGTTATCATCTATTATGCATTCACCAATGGGGATGGACACTTCACGATACATAATTTTATTGGTTTTTTTATCAGCGGTAACACGATCGGGACATTATTTTATAGCCTTGCTATTTCAATTTCCACCACGGTACTGTGTCTCTTGCTGGCTTACCCTGTGGCATATATTCTGGCACGAAGCAGACTTAGGAGAAAAGCGGTTCTGCTTGCACTTTTTATTGTGCCGATGTGGATCAATTTTACACTCAGGATCCTTGCATTAAAGGAAATTTTGACTGTGATCGAAGGGAATCTGGCTTACTATCCATTTTTGAATACGGTGATCGGTATGACATATGATTTTCTTCCATTCATGATACTGCCTTTATACACAACACTTTTAAAACTGGATACCAGTCTTTTGGAAGCGGCATCTGATCTTGGTGCAGATCCGGTCTCGGTCTTTGTGGGAGTAACGCTGCCAATGTCTCTGCCGGGGATCATCAGCGGCGTTATGATGGTATTTTTACCCTCAATGACCTGCTATGTCGTATTGGACATGCTTTACAACAATACCTTTATTATGGGCAGTCTGATCGGAAGCTATTTCAATGCCTTCGACTGGAACAGCGGCTCAATGATATCACTGATCCTGCTGCTGATCATTTTCTTTATCACCTGGGTGACCAGAGGCTTTTCCGATACAGAAGCAGATAAGAGGGTGGTGCGATGATGAAAAAAATGATATCGGCCGGCTGGATAGGTCTGATCCTTCTATTTATCTATCTGCCAATTGTTGTACTTTCTGTCTATAGTTTTCTGGATGCACCTACAATAGGGGCTGCAGGTAATTTTACGCTGGATAACTATCAAAAGTTATTCACAACGCCTGAATTGCTGGATATGATAGGCGGCACATTGTCCCTTGCCGTTCGAAGTGCAGTGATCGCGACGATACTTGGTACCTGCGGTGCGATCGGTACCTTCTATTCTTCCAAAAAAGTAAGAAGCTTCGTGACAGCTGCCAATCAGATTCCGATCGTGAATGCAGATGTCGTTACTGGTTTTTCCATCTGCATTCTGCTGATCGTTGTAGTGGGCATTGACAAAGACACTTTTATACCACTCGTGATAGGGCACGTAGTACTTTCGACACCCTTTGTTTATCTATCTGTTCTGCCGAGACTGCGTAAAATGGATTACAGTATGTATGAAGCAGCATTAGATCTCGGTGCGAGTGGATCCCAGGCAATGTTTAAAATTATTGTACCCGAGATCATTCCAGGTATTATTTCTGGTTTTTTTCTGGCGATAACCTTATCTCTGGATGACTATTTTATTACGACCTATACAAAACCTGCCACATTTGACACGATCAGTACCTATGTTGTAAATGCCACAAAAGGGTCAAATACACAGATCAAGACTGCCCTATGGGCATTATCAACTTTGATCTTTGCAATAATACTGATCTCAGTACTGATCAGCAATCTGACCTCTGACAGAAAGGGAATTTCAAGCAATGCCGGAAAAGAAATTTAGAAAAAAGGGCTCTTTCATAAAGCCTGCAGTATTGGCGCTTTTGATTCTGCCTGTTACGATACAGACTCTGCCTGTACAAGCCACAGAGGTGGCAGAGGAAAGTGATCCAATTGTCTTAAAGATCGGGAATTGGGAGGAGTATATGGATGAAGGAGACTGGGGCGATGATGAGACGATCGACCTTCCTTCCGGAGATATCACAAGTATAGATGGGCTGGTATCGGACTATGAAGACTGGTACCTTGAGACATATGGTCAAGAGGTAGTTGTGGAGTATTCTACTTTTGGAACCAATGAAGATCTTTACAGTAAGCTGATGATTGGCGAGACCTATGATCTTGTCTGTCCTTCTGAATATATGATCATGAAGCTTTTGGCAGAGGATCGGCTTTGGCCGCTTTCTTCTGAATTTACAGATGACAGCTTAGATGCGAACTATTATATAAACGGAGTTTCTCCGTATATATACAAAACACTCAGCGGCTACTCTATCAATGGTAAGTATCTGGATGATTATGCTGCCGGCTATATGTGGGGAACCATTGGCATCATTTATAACCCGGAAAAAGTATCGGAGGAGGACGCATCTACCTGGGATATTCTGCGAAATCCAAAGTATCAGAAACAGGTGACTATAAAAGACAGTGCAAGAGAGTCCTATTTTCCGACACTGGCTATCATGAATAAGGATCTGCTGCTGGCACCTGCCTTCCGAAGTGATTTGAACTACCAGAGCAACCTTGCTGCAGTCATGAATGATACAAGCGACGAAACGATCCAGAAGGCGGAAGATTTGTTGCAGGAAATTCGACAGAATATATATTCGTTTGAAACAGACAGTGGAAAAGCGGATATGATAACAGGAAAAATCGTTGCAAATCTGCAATGGTCCGGAGACGCCGTCTATGCCATGGATGTTGCAGAGGAGGATGGACTGTACTTGAATTATGCCGTACCACAAGAGTGCACCAATCTCTGGATGGATGGATGGGTAATGCTAAAATCCGGAATTAACGGAGATGCAGATAAGCAACAAGCCGCAGAAGCATTCATAAATTTCATTTCACGACCAGACAATGTTGTTCGCAATATGTACTATATAGGATATACCTCTGTCATTTCCGGAGGAGAGGATCCATTGGTCTATGATTATCTGAAATGGAATTTTGAGGCAGAGGATGAGGTTGATACGATGGAATATCCGCTTGGATATTTCTTTTCCGGAGAGGAAACAGATACGGAGTATATACTGACCGCAAGCAGCGAACAGGGAAAAAGGCAGCTTTTTGCACAATATCCACCGGTCGAAGTCCTGCAGCGCAGTGCAGTAATGGGTTATTTTAGCGATGAGACGAATGAGAAATTAAATCAGATGTGGATCAATGTAAGGTGTTTTAATTTTGATCAGATTCGGATCAGTCAACTTGCACCGGTACTAATTTTACTTGCGATTGTCTGTGCAGTCATCCTGATTCTAAAGCTTCGCAACATGTGGATGCGCCGCAGGTCGAGCAGATACTAGTCCAGACCGCATGTACGCCCTTCTTTCGGGCTTTATAGGGACAGCCAGTCACCTGGCTGTCCTTTTACAGTGTCAGAAATTAGGATGCGATCCTCTTTTTTTTGATAATACGATCACATAAGTCATCAAGACAGTACTTGACAAAAGCAAGAGATTGGTATACTATTAACATAATCATTGCAAACAATTAAATGACATGCAATCGAAAATTGATATGGATGGTGCAGACATTGTGAACATGAAAAACGAAACAATGACATCAAACAATTCAATCTAAGTATGACATCAAACAATGCAATCTAAGTATGAAATCAAGCAATGAAAATGAAAAAAGAAAACAAAAAATGAAAACGAAAAAATAAGAAAAGGAACGGTACGAGAAAGTATGAATATTTATGACTTTATGGTAGTTGGAAGTGACGGAAAAGAGGTTTCACTAAAGCAGTATGAAGGAAAAGCACTGTTGATCGTGAATACAGCAACCGGCTGTGGTTTTACACCGCAGTACAAAGGACTAGAGAAGTTATACAAGGAATATCAGGACAAAGGGCTTGAAATTCTGGATTTTCCATGTAATCAGTTTGCAAATCAGGCACCAGGAAGTCAGGCAGAAATCTCTGAGTTCTGTATGTTGAACTATGGTACAACATTCCCTCAGTTCAAGAAAATCGATGTAAATGGCAGCAATGAAGCCCCTTTATATACCTTTCTCAAAGAAAAGAAGGGCGGGATCCTGGGTAAAAAGATCAAATGGAATTTCACAAAATTTCTAGTGGATAAGCAAGGACATGTCATTGCCAGATTTGCTCCGACCGTCACACCGGAAAAGCTCGAGAGCAGCATTCAAAAAGCCTGTCAGTAAATCAGTCTGACAGGAATTGTATCCTTCGGCTTGTCAACCGGGAGTGCATAGTATAAAATAATACCAGGATTAAATGATACAAGGATAGTAAGGCAGTAAGGAGTGTACCAATGAATACAGAATACGATGCACTGAAACTAGAAAATCAGCTTTGTTTTCCTCTCTATGCGAGTGCAAAGGAAGTTGTTAAAAAATATAAGCCGCTACTGGATGAAATCGACCTTACCTACACACAGTATATCACCATGATGGTCATGTGGGATAAGAAGGAATTGAATGTCAAGGAGCTGGGCGAGTATTTATATTTAGATTCAGGTACCCTGACACCTGTACTCAAAAAGCTGGAAGCAAAGAATTATATCGAAAGATGCCGCTCGAAAGAGGACGAGAGAAATCTGATTGTCACGCTTACTGCAGAAGGAGCCGATCTTCGAGATAGGGCGAAGGATATTCCGATGCGACTTGGTGAATGTCTTACGATCGATCAGGATGAAATCAGACAGCTCTATCACTTACTCTACAAGATCCTGGGCAAATAAGAGCATAATGTTACTCCTGAGGAATGGATTGCAATGAAGCAGTTATTTCTCCGGAGTATTTTTCTGTAAAAAAAGATTGCACCGCCGGCGATGGAGATGCCTGCAATCAACAAGAGGGGGAGCATATATGGACAGGAAGAACTGTTTTATATTAAAAGGCGATATTGCTTATTCCGGCAGCGACAGGGAGCTGCTTACTTATGAGAATCACTATCTGATTTGTATGGATGGAAGGATCGAGGGAATCTATTCGAAGATTCCGGATTCCTTCGAAAACATCCCTGTCAGGGACTGCAGCGGACAGATCATCATTCCGGGTATGACAGATCTTCATCTGCATGCTTCCCAGTATACTTTTCGGGGGCTCGGCATGGATCTAGAACTCCTTGACTGGCTTTCGACCTATACTTTTCCGGAAGAAGCAAAATACAAGGATATCACCTATGCAAAAAAAGCATATGAGATTTTTACAGAGGATCTAAAAAGAAGTTACACAACAAGAGCCTGTGTTTACGCAACTCTGCATCAGGCTGGAACACTTGAGCTGATGGAACAGCTCGAGAAGAGTGGTCTGATCACATACGTGGGCAAGGTCGATATGGATCGTAACGCAGATTCTGCACTTTGTTATCTTAGTACGCAGGAGCTGCTGCGAGAGACTAAGGAATGGGTCCAAACGTCCAAAAAGAGATTTCAAAGGACATTCCCAATGATCACGCCTCGATTTATTCCTACCTGTACGGATGAGTTGATGAATGGTCTTGGAACGCTCTCAGCAACATACAAGGTTCCCGTGCAATCCCACCTTTCGGAAAATCATGCAGAAATTGCGTGGGTGAATGAACTTGTTCCAATGGCTGAGAGCTATGGTCAGGCATATGATGACTTTCATATGCTCGGCTCTTTGGAGCAGCCTGCTATCATGGCACACTGCGTCTACCTTGGAGAAGATGAGAGAAGGCTGTTAAGAGAAAAAGGCACCTATATTGCACACTGTCCTGATTCCAATATGAATATAGCTTCAGGAATCGCACCCGTTCGAGCTTTTTTGAATGAGGGGCTCTGCGTCGCCATCGGAACGGATGTGGCCGGCGGTGCGACCTTATCAATGCCAAGAGCTGTCACGCTTGCGATACAGGCTTCTAAGATGTATTGGAGGCTGGTGGATCCGTCCATGATGTATCTAAGCTTTGCGGAGGCATTTTATATGGCGACAAGATCTGGCGGAAGTTATTTTGGCAAGACCGGAGCATTCGAGCAAGGGTATGATGCAGATATTCTTGTGATCGATGACTCGGCGATCAGAAGTTTGGTGAAGTATCCCCTGTCCCTTCGAGTGGAGCGTCTGATGTACTTTTTTGATCAGGCAAGGTTAAAAGACAAATATGTTGCAGGTCGAAAAATTGAGTTTGACTAAATAATCAAAAACAGGATTGACATTTATTTTTATCATGATATACTTTTTAAAAGGCAGCAAAGGAGTTGCGTGTTTTCACACGTGACTTCTTTTTTCTGCTTTTATGACATACTTTTATTGATTTTTTAACGTTTTGCTTGTAAAATGAAAAAGGCTGTTTTAAGGATTGTGTGGGAACAAAGTCTGACACGATCTGAAGATACCAGGTCAGAGTGAATTTTGACCTTAACAAGTAGTAAATAGGAGGATATTATGAAGAAAAGAGCACTTGGATTGTTTTTGGCAGTTGCCATGGTCGCAGGTCTAGCTGCTGGCTGTGGATCAACATCTGATAGTACAACTACTACAGATACTACTGCATCAGAATCAACAACAGCAACAGAATCAGTTACATCTGAAACGTCTGAAGCGGATGCAGCACAGGAAGCGACCGATATCAAAGTCGGCGTGATCTATGTTGGAGATGAGAATGAAGGCTATACAGCATCTCACATGGAAGGAATTGAGAAAATGATGGAGTCACTTGGTCTGTCTGAGGATCAGGTCATCGAAAAGACAAATATACCAGAGGATGAATCCGCATATGATGCTGCAGTTGATCTTGCAGATCAGGGCTGTAACATTATTTTTGCAACAAGCTTTGGTCATGAGGATTATCTGATTCAGGCAGCAACAGAATATCCGGAAATCCAGTTCGCACATGCAACAGGATATCAGGCAGCACTTTCAGGACTTACGAACATGCATAACTACTTTACTTCCATTTACGAAGCCAGATATGTTTCCGGTATCGTAGCAGGCTTGAAACTCAATGAGATGATCGATGCAGGCGAGATCACAGCAGATCAGGCAAAAATGGGATATGTTGGTGCATTCCCTTATGCTGAAGTTGTTTCAGGATATACCTCTTTTTACCTCGGAGCAAAAAGCGTGTGTCCTACCGTTACCATGGATGTTCAGTATACGAACAGCTGGGCTGATATGTCAACAGAAGCAGAGGTTGCATCTCAGCTGATCGCAAATGGCGCAAAACTGATCAGCCAGCATGCTGATACAACAGGAGCACCTTCCACATGTGAAGCTGCAGGAGTACCTTGTGTAGGATATAATGTAGATATGACATCCGTAGCACCGAGCACAGCAATGACATCACCATACATCAACTGGGGAGCATATTACACCTATGCAGTTCAGAGCGTTATGACAGGTACTGAATTTTCAACAGACTGGTGCCAGGGATATGTAGATGATGCGGTTGGCATCACAGCATTGAATACAGCTGTTATCGCAGAAGGAACAGATGCAAAAGCAGCAGAAGCAGAAGCAGCGATCATTGCAGGTACACTGCATGTATTTGATACCACTACATTTACAATTGGCGGTTCCACAATTGAAGATTTGATTGCATCTGATGAAGCTTATGCAAAATATGCAGATTATGTATCAGATGGTTATTTCCATGAATCAGAGCTTAGTTCAGCTCCATCATTTGATCTTCGTATTGATGGTATTACAGAACTGACACAGTAGAAATCAGGACAGATACCATGTTTTCGCGGAACTGCTGCTGCAGTTCCGCAAATTCATTTTATAGGAGGAGTTTTTGTGGAACAGGTGAATGCAATAGAGTTAAAAAATGTAAGCAAACATTTTGGGGAAGTCATTGCGAATGATAATGTGAACCTTACCTTGAAAAAAGGCGAGATATTATCAATACTTGGAGAAAACGGAAGTGGAAAAACAACATTAATGAATATGCTTTCGGGAATTTATTTTCCAGATCATGGTGAGATCCATATCAATGGGGAACCAGTCATGATACGCTCTCCAAAAGACTCTTTTGCTCTCGGGATAGGAATGATACATCAGCATTTTAAGCTGATCAATATACTCAATGCTGCAGAAAACATCGTTCTGGGACTACCAAAGCAAAAAGGGCAGAAGATGCAGCAGATCACAGAGGAAATCAATAGTCTGACATCAAAATATGGATTCGAGCTGAATCCGCAGCAAAAAATATATGATATGTCCGTTTCACAGAAGCAGACAGTAGAAATTATCAAGGTGCTGTACAGAGGCGCACAGATCCTGATTCTGGATGAGCCAACAGCTGTATTGACACCTCATGAGACAGAAAAGCTGTTTCAGATTCTTAGAAACATGAAAGAGGATGGGAAATCCATCATAATTATTACACATAAGCTCAATGAAGTACTGGAAATCTCTGACAGGGTCAGCGTACTACGAAAAGGAAAGTACATTGGTACGATCGATACAAAGGATGCCACTGTGGAATCCTTGACAGAGATGATGGTGGGAGAAAAGATCAGTCTGGATATTAAAAGATCAGATCCCGTCGACCCCCAGAAACGTATTGATATGAAGAATGTTTACTGTCGAAATAAAGAGGGGCTCGATGTATTAAAGGATGCCTCGTTTACAGCATATAGCGGAGAAATACTGGGTGTAGCAGGTATTTCCGGCAGCGGTCAGAAGGAATTGCTTGAGTCGATCGCCGGACTTGCCCATGTTCACAGTGGAACGATCTTATTCCATGATAAAAAGGGAGAGAGCCACGATATCACAAAACTGAAGGCAGATGCCATACAGGATCTGGATATCAGATTTGCTTTTGTTCCGGAGGATCGCCTTGGAATGGGTCTGGTCGGAACCATGGATATTACACATAATATGATGATCCGCAGCTATAAAAATGGAAAAGGACTATTTATCGACCGTAAGGATCCAAAGATCCTTGCAGAAAAAATAGTCGATGAACTGGGTGTCGTAACACCTAAGATCGAAACCCCTGTGGCAAGACTGTCAGGAGGAAATGTGCAGAAAGTCCTCGTAGGCCGAGAGATCTCACTGAGCCCTACAGTACTAATGGTTGCATATCCGGTCAGGGGACTCGATATCAATTCCTCCTATACGATTTACAATCTGTTGAGTGAGCAGAAGGAAAATGGTGTAGCTGTCATCTGCGTCATCGAGGATCTGGATGTTATTTTAGAGCTCTGTGACAGAATACTGGTCTTATGTGAAGGAAAGGTATCCGGAATCGTAGATGCCAGAACGACCACAAAAGAGGAGATCGGAGTTCTGATGACTGGGGGCAGAGAGGAGAAAATAGCAAATGAGTTATAAAGATACAGCGGTCCAGAAGGAACCCATGATACGCATGAAAAAGCGTGATACGATATCCATACTAAAGGCATGGGCGATCCGCATTTTAGCTGTCGTAATCGCATTGATCGTTTCAGCACTTGTGATCGTTGCAATCACAAAACAGAATCCGATACAGGTCTATCTGGGGATCATTGACGGAGCAGTGGGGTCGAACCGCAGGCTCTGGGTCACCATCAGAGAGGTTCTGACACTTTTATGTATTGCAGTCGGTCTGACGCCTGCATTTCGAATGAAATTCTGGAATATCGGTGCAGAGGGACAGATTCTAATGGGTGGCGCTGCCACAGCAGCATTGATGATTTATGTAGGAGATAAGATTCCATCGGTTCTTCTGTTGATTGCGATCTTCATCTCTGCATCAGTTGCTGGAATGCTCTGGGGGCTTCTGCCGGCAGTTTTTAAAGCCTATTTTAATACGAATGAAACACTGTTCACACTGATGCTGAATTATGTTGCCATGCAGATCGTTACCTTTTGTATTGTATTCTGGGAAAATCCCGTTGGATCGAATACAGTAGGCATCATCAATGCTGCGTCAAAGGCTGGCTGGTTTCCGGCACTCTTTGGCAATCCCTATAGTCTGAACGTGATACTTGTTCTGCTTTTGACGATCGGTGTCACAGTATATATGAAACATACAAAGCATGGATATGAAATCGCAGTTGTTGGAGCTAGTGAACATACCGCCAATTATGCCGGCATTAAGGTGAAACAGGTCATCATCAGAACCATGTTGATATCAGGTGCGATCTGTGGATTTGCCGGAGCACTGATCGTAAGTGGTTCCAGTCACACGATTTCTACCAGTACAGCAGGAGGAAGAGGTTTTACGGCGATCATTGTAGCCTGGATGGCTAAATTCAACCCTCTGGCCATGGTCGTGGTTTCCCTGATACTGGTATTCATGCAGCAGGGTTCCATACAGATCGCATCCCAGTTCGGACTTAACGAAAATGCTTCCAGTATCATAACCGGAATCATCATATTCTTTTTGATAGGATGTGAATTCTTTATTAACTATCAGCTGGAGTTCCGCAAAAAGAATACGGAGGTGCAATAATGGAATTATTTCTTACTTTTATTCAAAAATCCATTGGACAGGGAATCGCCATTCTTTTTGGAGCAACCGGTGAGATCATAACAGAAAAATCAGGAAACTTAAATCTGGGAATTCCCGGAATCATGTACATGGGTGGTATCAGTGGACTGATGGGAGCATTTTTTTACGAGCTGAATGCGGAGAACCCAATTCCGATTGTGGGACTGCTCATCGCATTTGCTGCAACCCTTGCAGCCTCTGCACTTGGCGGACTAATCTACAGCTTTTTAACGATCACATTGCGAGCGAATCAGAATGTGGTCGGTCTGGCATTGACCACATTTGGAGTAGGATTCGGTAATTTCTTCGGGGGATCGATTTCAAAACTTGCAGGTGGTGTTGGACAGATCTCCGTGAAGACCACAGCATCAGCATTTCAGACCTCAGTTCCGATACTGCGTAATATTCCGATCATAGGAGACTTACTGTTTTCCTATGGTTTTCTGACATATCTTGCGGTGATCTGTGCAGTGTCTGCTTCCTATTTTCTTTTTAAGACAAGAAAAGGACTCAACCTCCGTGCAGTCGGCGAGAATCCGGCCACAGCAGATGCAGCAGGAATATCTGTTTCACTTTATAAATATGCTGCCACTGTGGTAGGGGCAGCGATTGCAGGACTTGGCGGACTCTATTTTGTTATGGAATATCTCGGAGGCACTTGGTCGAATAATGGTTTTGGTGACAGAGGCTGGCTTGCGATCGCACTTGTTATACTTGCACTCTGGAATCCTACTCATGCGATCTGGGGATCCTTCTTATTTGGAGGGCTCTACATTCTGTATATCTATATTCCTGGTCTCACCAGGTCAGCACAAGAGTTATGCAAGATGTTACCATATGTTGTAACGATCGTGGTACTTGTAATTACCAGCAAACGAAACAAGCATGAAAGTCAGCCGCCAGCGAGTCTTGGGCAATCATACTTTAGAGAAGAACGCTAGTCAATGTCATAGAACATGCAAGGGAGCCTGAAATGAATCGTAATGAGGATAGAATACTACAGGCTGCATTAGCAGTAGTAAAAGATCATACAATCAGCGGAACAAGAATGCATCTGATTGCTGAAAATGCACAGATGAGACAGTCTAATCTGCATTATTATTATAAGACCAAAGATGACCTCATGTTAGCGCTTCAAAAACGGGTTCTGGAAAAATGCCTTGAGATCAGAGCCGAACTCAGTCAGAAATCAGAGGATACCTTTGAATCTCAGCTTGATATTTTTATTCTTCAGAAAAGGGCATTTATATTGGAGTACAAGGAATATGACTTTGCGGAACTGGATTTTTGGATCCAGGGCAGGATCTACAAGGAAATCGGAGATGGATTCGCAGCTTCTTTTGCCAGCTGGCGCAGAGAAATCGGAGAAATTCTGGATAAGTATATTCCAGGACTCGATGAGGAGGTACGCACCTTCATTCCATATCAGATCGTTTCTATGCTGGAGGGTGCAACGATCCAGTATTTGATCGATGAAGACAATTTTGATTTAGACCATTATTTTTTGGCTTGTAAAAAAATGATACTGAATGCAGTGGCACCCTATAGATAGAAATCAGGAAAAAATATGAAATTGATTAATACAGAAGAAGCAATCGGACATGTACTTTGTCATGATATGACACAGATCATTCCGGGAGAATTTAAAGATGCTGTATACCGCAAAGGACATATCGTAACAGAGGAAGATATTCCAATTCTTTTGTCAATGGGGAAAAAACATCTATATGTCTGGGAAAAAAAAGAAGGCATGGTACATGAGGATGATGCCGCGGTTCTGTTAAAGGATATTTGCATTGGACCAGGTATGGTCAGCAGCGAGATAAAAGAAGGAAAGGTCACGATCACAGCATCCGTGGAAGGTATGTTTCAGGTTAATTCAGAAAAACTTCGGAAAATCAATGGAATCGGTGAGGTGATCATTGCAACCTGCCAGGGAAATTATCCGGTCAGGGCAGGTGATAAACTTGCTGCTGCCAGAGTGGTACCATTGGTGATCCGGAAAGAATTACTCGATGAGACTGTTAAAATCGCTGATGGGAAGCCGTTGTTATCTATTCTTCCCTATCAGGCAAAAAAGGCTTATATTATAACCACAGGAAGTGAAGTTTATAGTGGGAGGATCCGGGATGCATTTGGTCCGGCATTATCAAGAAAACTTGCGGAGTATAACGTACAGCTTCTCGGACAAAAGATTCTCGACGATGACCCTGAAGAAATTACAATGGCAATCCACACTGCAGTTAGTCAGGGAGCTGATCTGATACTTTGTACAGGCGGAATGAGTGTAGACCCGGATGATACGACACCTGCAGCAATAAAAAATACAGGTGCTCATGTTGTGACTTATGGTGCACCGGTACTTCCCGGGGCAATGCTGCTTTTGGCATATCTGGAGAATGAAATACCTGTAATTGGTCTTCCGGGCTGTGTCATGTACAGCAGAAGAACAATTTTCGATTTGATCCTGCCAAGAATACTAGCAGGTGAGTTGCTAAAAAAAGAGGATCTTACAGATTTGGGTGAAGGTGGACTTTGCCTCAACTGCGATATCTGTCATTTCCCGAACTGTGGATTCGGAAAGTAGGTCTATTATGGAAATGAACCATTTTGATAAAGACGGAAATGCAATTATGGTAGATGTTTCCGAGAAACAAGTAACTGCGAGAACAGCGGTCGCTGCCGGAAGAATCTTGGTCGGAGAAGAAGTTTTTGAGCGAATCAGGAATCACAGCATTGAAAAAGGAGATGTTCTTGGAGTTGCCCGAGTCGCAGGAATCATGGCTGTAAAGAGGACGGGGGAGTTGATTCCCATGTGCCATCCACTGATGATATTAAATTGCAGTGTTGATTTTCATCTGTTTGAGGACACCTATGAGATCGAAGCAGTCTGCACAGTGAAAACAGAGGGAAAGACAGGAGTTGAAATGGAGGCACTGACAGGAGCCTCAACAGCCCTGCTGACAATATATGATATGTGTAAGGCGTTGAACAGAGGCATGGTCATCAGTGGAATCCATGTTCGTATGAAGTCTGGCGGAAAGAGTGGCACCTATGAATCTATATAACAATATCCGAAACGGATTAGAACAGGGAAGTGAGTCTGTGATCTTGATTTCAGATATCAGTGCAGATCACGGAGAATGCGAACAATTGAGTAAAAGTACGGATCTATACCGAATCTCGGAAGAAGAGCGTTATCACATCCTCAGGCTGGGCAAACCGGTCATGCTAAAGAAGGATGAAAGGACCTTATTTGCAGAGCCATTCTATACCAAAGAGAGAATACTGATCTTTGGAGGTGGACATGTTGCTCTACCCCTTGTAAAATTTGCGAAAATGATTGGTTTCTATGTTGTTATCTATGATGACCGCAAAGAGTTCGCAAACCGAGAGCGGTTCCCTTTGGCTGATGAAGTCCATACAGGATCCTACAAAGAATGCATTGAAGCAATGAAGCCGCAAGCCTCCGACTATATTGTGGTCATAACAAGAGGCCACAGTCAGGATACATTGTGTATTCAGGAGCTGCTGAAATATCCGGAACCAGTCTATACCGGATTGATCGGATCTAGAAAAAGAACGAAGGTGGTATTTCAGAAGTTCTTAGATGAGGGTCAGGATCCTCAGAGGATTCAGGCAATCAACAGTCCGATCGGACTCAATATAGGAGCCCAGACGACAGAGGAGATCGGTATCTCGATCATGGCAGAAATCATTCAGCGAAAACGAATGGAGTCTATGGACAGCACAGTCGTGAACCGGTCTGATATGGATGTCAACGCACTAGAGTTGCTTTGTGATGCCAGACCGCCCTTTGCTCTTGCGACGATTATGAAAGCACATGGTTCCGTACCAAGAAAGGAAGGGGCAAAAATGCTGATTTTTCCAGATGGCTCCATACAGGGAACGATTGGAGGCGGAGGCGTTGAAGCTGCTATCATAAAAAAAGGGATGGAGCTTGCAGGAACAGGAAAGTATTGTATATATCATGTAGATTTAAATGGCGAGGATGCCATGGCCCAAGGAATGGTCTGTGGGGGGAGTCTTGAGATACTGCTTGAGGATACAGAAACGTAAAGCGGTCGATGCCGCTTTTTCCTTTACCATAAATTCGTTCATTATTTGATTGAATAATCAATCTGAAAGAAAGGAACGTAACGTATGAAGACTTGCAATGCAATCAGCAGACCAGTTCAGAAAAAGGATCATAAAGAAAAAACAGAGGGCAGTGCACAATACATCGCAGATATCAAATTTTCGAATATGATTTATGGAAAAATGATTCGCTCTGATAAGATGCATGCCAAAATAAAACAAATCATATTACCAGAGCTGCCGGATGGCTACTGCAGCATTTCCCAGGATGATGTGCCGGGACATCCGCTTTTAAAGGTAATCACAATCGAGCAACCGATTTTTGCCTCCGATGAAGTGAGATTTTGTGGGGAAGGCATCCTAATGCTTGCGGGACCGGACAAAACGAAGCTGGAAGAGATCGCTGCAGCTGTTGTTATAGAATACCAGGAGCTGCCTGCAGTTCTCAGTCTTTCCGAGGCAACAGAAAGTGTTGCAGCCTATGAATACCAGAAGGGTGATATTCAAAAAGCATTTGAAGAGGCAGATCAAATCCTGGAAGAGACCTTTGAGACAGGTTATCAGGAGCAGGCTTATCTGGAACCACAGGGAATGACAGGAATTTTTGAAGGTGGAAAATCCAGTGTATATGGATCAATGCAGTGTCCTTATTATATCAAGAGTGCAGTCATGCAGGCAATGGCACTAGAAGAAGATCAGGTACAGATTGTACAGACGACCACCGGCGGAGGATTCGGCGGAAAAGAAGATTACCCGTCCCTGATCGGGTGTCAGGTCGCGGTTGCAGCAAAAAAGGCAGGAAGTCCGGTTCAGCTGATCTTGAACAGAAGAGAGGATATGGGAACGACACCAAAACGTCATCCTGCTGTAATGACATATAAAGCTTCCATAAAAAATGGATATGTCACAGGAATGGAAGTGGAGGTACTTCTGGATGCCGGTGCTTACGCAGGACTTTCCAGTGTCGTTCTGCAAAGGTCACTGATCGCAGCGATCGGTGTATACTGTATAGAAAATCTGCATATAACCGGGAAAGCGATGGTGACCAATCTAGTTCCAAACGGTGCCTTCCGAGGATTCGGAGCACCACAGACTTTTTTTGCGATCGAAACTATGATGAATCATCTGGCCGCTGCATTGGGTAAGGATCCCCTTTCATTTAAGATGGAGCATATGGTCAAACAAGGCGATAAGACCTCCACAAACGGAAGATTTCACCATTCTGTACCGCTAGAACCGATGATCCTGCGGGTGCAGGAGCTGTCTGATTATAAGAGTAAATATGAGCAATATGCGAAGCAGGAGACGGGACGATTCAGAAAAGGAATCGGAATTTCACTTTTCCTGCATGGCTGTGGTTTTACAGGATCAGCGGAAAAGGATCACATCCGCTCCAGAATCAGACTTGTGAAATACAAAAATGACAAAGTCGAAATTTTAGTCAGCAATACCGAAATCGGACAGGGGCTAAAGACGACCTTTTCAAAGATCGTTGCGACCATTCTATCCATACCTCTTGACCATGTCATGATCGAGAACCCGGACACAGACAGAGTACCTGACTCCGGACCTACCGTCGCATCACGTTCATTAATGATCGTTGGAAAACTTCTGGAAAGAGCTTCAGAAAAAATGAAGGCTCAGTGGGAGAGTGGAAAAGAGATAGAGATCGTCGAAGACTATCAGCATCCTGAAATGATTCCATGGAGTCTTGAGACATTCCAGGGAGATGCCTATCCGACCTATTCCTGGGGCGTGAACGTCATAGAAGTGGAAACGGATCTGATGACAGCTATGACAAAGATCAAAGGGATCTGGGCAATTTTTGACATTGGAACTGCAATTGATGACATGATCATGAAGGGGCAGTGTGAAGGGGGTATCCTTCAGGGATTGGGATATGGATCCATTGAACATATGGATTCTCAAACAGGCAGAATCCGGCAGTCTAGTTTTACAGATTATATGATTCCGACAGCGATGGATACCGTTCCGATCACCTTGGAATTTATTGAGAATTTGTATGATGGAGGTCCATTTGGGGCAAAGGGTGCCGGGGAACTCTCCCTGATCGGAGCAGCACCGGCCTTCGAAGCGGCTGTGGAGAACGCGATTGGCAAGCAGATGAGCAGCATACCCGTCACACCGGAACGGATAATGGAGGTACTTGACAATGATTCGCTTTGAATTAAACGGAATAGAAGTGGAGAGCAGTGCAGAACCCACGGCAAGACTTCTGGATGTGATACGCAATGAATTTGGTCTGACAGGTCCAAAAGAAGGCTGTGGAGAAGGAGAATGCGGTGCCTGTGCGATTCTTCTGAATGGAAATGTGGCAGACTCCTGTATCACAGTCCTCGGAACTGCAGCAGGGCAAAAGATCGTGACCATCGAAGGTTTTCGTGAGACCAAAAAGTATAAGCTGATTGAGCAATGTTACTCGGATGCAGGGGCTGTACAGTGTGGATTCTGTATCCCTGGCATGATCATGGCAACGGAATCACTTCTGAATTCCAACTCCCATCCAACGGAAGAAGAGGTAAGAGAAGGGATTTCCGGGAATCTGTGCCGTTGCACCGGCTACAATATGATCGTCGATGCCGTATTACTGGCAGCTGAGAGGGGGAATGGCCTATGGTAACAGGTTATTATCCGAAGACGCAAAAAGATGCACTGCAGCAGCTGCAGATGCACCCAGGTGCAAAGCTGATCAATGGAGGAACTGATGCCAATGTCACAAGAAAGTATGCAGAGCATATCATCTTTTTGAACCAGGTTCAGGAATTTTTACAAATTTCGGTGTCCGATGGAGTCCTTCGCATTGGAGCATCAGCAACATACCGTATGCTGCTTGCCAGCGACTGTGTCCCGAACCTGCTAAAGGAGTCGATGCAGCAGGTTGCATCTCCTGCAATCAAAACAACAGGGACACTCGTCGGCAATATCTGCAATGCATCGCCTGCCGGTGATACACTTCCGGTCCTATATGCTCTCAATGCAGTGATCGTAAAGAGCAGAATGGATGAAGGTGGATTACTCGTTCATCAGCACCAGCCCATCGAAGAATTCATTACAGGGGTCAGAAAACTGGATCTCTCCGAGACAGAGATGGTCACATTTGTGGAAATACCAGTAGATAGTCTGGAGCGTTATACTCTAAAACGCTTTGAAAAAGTAGGAGCCAGACAGGCTGAAGCCATCGCCAAGCTTTCTTTTTGCGGAATTTTATGGGCGGAAAATGGGAGAATAAAGGATGTCAGGCTGACCTTTGGGTCGGTGGGTACTACAGTAGTCAGAGACCGCATTCTCGAGCAGAGCATGATAGATATGTCATTAACTGATCTAAATGAAAAGAAGGAGTACTATATGCAAAACTATGGTAAGCGGATTTGGCCGATCAATGATCAAAGATCCACAGCGAACTATCGCAAAAAAGTATGCCTGAATCTATTGAATGCATTTTTGGAGGAAGCAGCATGCTTTTGATCGGAAATGGACCGTTAATCACCAGAGATATAGAGCATCCTTTTTATGCGAACGGAGCTGTGGTGATACAAGATGAGAGAATTTTAGATGCTGGCAGCCTGGAGCAAATGAAACGAACCTATCCGATAGCAGAATTTCATGATGCAGCGGGGAAGCTGATTATGCCTGGATATCTGGATACCCATGAGCATATCTATAGTGCATTTGCTCGAGGCGGAGCAATCGCACCAGTTGCACCGAATGGATTTTTAGCCATTTTAAATGAAATATGGTGGAAGCTCGATAGCCACCTGCTGCTTGAGCATACCTATTACAGTGCTGTCATGACCTACCTGGAGTGTATCAGGAACGGAGTGACCTTTGTAAATGATCATCATGCGAGCTACGGACAGATACGCAATAGTCTGTTTCGAATCGCAGATGCAGCAGCACTGCTGAACATCAGAACCTGTCTCGCTTACGAGATTTCAGACAGGAATGGGATAGCAGCGAGAAATGAAGCCATTACAGAATCTATGGAATTTGCTGATTATACCTGTAAAAATCCGTCAAATATGCTGAGCTCTATGATTGGTCTCCATGCATCCTTCACACTCAGTGATGAGACATTAAGCATCTGCAGACGGGAAAATACACATAATTTGGGATATCATATCCATGTGGCAGAAGGGGCTGAGGATGAAATGGATTCCCAGAGGCGATATCACAAATCTGTTACCAGGAGACTTGTGGATGAGGAGATACTCAACAGCAAAAGTGTTGCAGGGCACTGTATCCATATCAGTGAAACAGACAGAAAGCTTTTGAGAGACTGCGGTGTCATGGTAGTACATAATCCGGAATCGAATATGGGGAATGCAGTGGGTACACCAAATATTTTAAAATTTTTCGAAGAGGGGATTTTAACAGGACTTGGAACAGACGGTTATACCCATGATATGCTGGAATCTCTGAAGGTAGCACAGATTCTGATGAAGCACGATCAGCATAGATCTGATATCGGATTTACAGAAGCATGCAGGATGCTTTTTCTGAACAATGCAGTCATTGCCGGAACTATTTTACAGGATAAGATCGGTATATTGAAAAAAGGAGCACTGGCTGACCTGATCCTTGTGGATTATACTCCGGCGACGCCGTTAAATGAAGGAAATATGGATGGTCATCTCATGTTCGGAGTACAGGGCTCCATGACAGATACGACCATGATCAACGGAACCTTCGTCATGAAGAATCGAAAGATTCTTACGGCGGACGAAACGCTCCTGTTGTCTGAGTGCAGAAGGTCAGCCGAGGATCTGTGGAGACAATTACACTGACTGAGTCAGAATACATACCATTTGAATGAAAGATAGGATAGGAATATGAGTGATAACATGACACCGGTTCCCTTTGGAGAACAGCTCTCGCAGATCCTTACAGAGTATAGATCCAGGGGCACGATTCTGGGAATCCGGCCAGAGACTGAGCGAACAAGCATTCCAATTGGACCTGCAGCAGGACCGCACACACAGCTTTGCGGCAATATTGTTGCCGCATATGCAGCAGGTGCTATATATTTTGAGTTAAAGACCGTGCAGATCTTAGAGGGGAAGGAGCTGGGAATCAAAAAACCCTGTATCTATGTATCCCAGGAGGTATATAATACAGAATGGTCCAGTGAACTGACCGTAAAAGAAGCAGAAACAGAGTATATTAATGCGTATCTTATCCTTCAGATCCTGAGCAGAGAACTTTCTTTTTTGGATGCTCATGCGGTCTCTTTTGTAATGAGCGTTGGTTATGATATGAAAGGCATTCGCTCGGAAAAGATCGATCAATTTCTGGATCATATGCAGCATGCAGAACAAACAGCTGTCTGGCAGGAAAACTTCACTTTTTTAAAAGGGAATCTGCAGCTCTTTGAGAAGGTAAAGCTATCAGATCTTCAGGAAATAGAGGCAAACAGCTGTATAAGCAATACAGTCACGCTCTCTACCATGCATGGCTGCCCAAAGGAAGAAATCTTTGAAATCGCTCAATATCTATTGTGTGAAAAAAGACTGAACACTTATATCAAACTAAATCCAACTCTGATCGGGAAGACTAGAGCTCAGGAGTTATTGGCGCAAAACGGATGTGCTGATATCGTGTTCGATGAAGATCAGTTCGAGATCGATCTAAAGTTAGAAGATGCGGCGAAGATCATTACGGACTGCATGCAAAGATCCAGGGAGATGGGACTTTTATTCGGTGTGAAGCTGACCAATACATTTCCGGTCAAGATCTGTGGAAATGAACTGGCGGGCGAATCGATGTATATGTCAGGACCTGCATTGTATACGCTTGCCGTATCGTGTGCTTACCTATTAGAACAAGTAGTTGGAAATCAAATAAAGATTTCTTATTCTGGCGGAGCAGATGATCGTAATATTGCCGGTCTTATTGGTGCCGGAATCTCTCCTGTTTCCGTCACCTCCATTCTACTAAGACCCGGAGGCTATTCTCATTTGTCCAGGATGAAAAAAGCAGCGGAGGGAGTCAGTATTCCTGAGTTTTTAGATGAGGATAAGCTCAGAGGACTTATGGAGTCAGTTGAAGAGACAAAGGCAAGTGTCGTGAAAAAGCCTGTTACCGCACCAAAGGATGATTACCAGTCCACCTGTGCCAAATGCAGGTGTTGCGTCGATGTATGTCCGAACAGGGCGAATGTCAGGATCACGATTGATAACATCTCCTACGTCCTGCACAAAGACCGACTCTGTAATGAGTGCGGTAATTGCAGGTATTCCT
The DNA here is from genome assembly GCA_047974745.1 of Lachnospiraceae bacterium. Classification (GTDB taxonomy): domain Bacteria; phylum Bacillota; class Clostridia; order Lachnospirales; family Lachnospiraceae; genus JBKECO01. The sequence continues at coordinate 139,657 of JBKECO010000011.1, read as the reverse complement.
GTGTAATGGGACACATACCATATCAAGAAAAATTTACGATCTTTGAATCCAGGGAAGATTTTGATACTAGCTCGAATCCAGGAGGGCTTGTGATGAGTGACTATGAAAATAAAAGAATCGCAGCAGATATCAGAGGCTGTGAAATATCCAAAGAAATGGCACAAAGTTTTATCGAGGAATTAAGGCAGAGTGGATATCTGTGATCACAGTAAAGACAGAAAGGTGAAAAAATGGGATTTGAATTAGTAAGTCACGAACGAACAAAGGGGAAAAAACCTTCCGTAGCCTTCCTTGGAAGGGAGACCGCACAAAAAGCAGCAGAATTTCATGCCAGCTTTCCTATGTATCAGAAAACACCTCTTGTTGACCTGACAGCCCTTTCAAAGCATCTGGGCGTGAAAGGAGTCTTTGTAAAGGACGAGTCCTATCGCTTTGGACTGAACGCATTTAAAGTTTTAGGCGGAAGCTATGCAATTGGAACTTATATCGCAGATAAATTAGAGCTTGATATTAATCAGTTGTCTTATGAGCAAATGATCTCTGAGGAGGTTAGATCCAAAATTGGAGAACTGACATTTATCTCTGCAACAGATGGGAACCATGGAAGAGGGGTTGCATGGACGGCGAATCAGCTCAGACAAAACTGTGTTATTCATATGCCAAAGGGAAGTGCCTCAGAGCGGCTTGACAATATTCGGGCAGAGGGTGCAAGAGCTGATATTACAGATTTGAATTATGATGATGCGGTGCGTCTTTCTGACCAGGAGGCGAAAGAAAATGGATGGATCCTTGTTCAGGACACGTCATGGCCTGGATATGAGAGAATACCGGTCTCTATCATGCAGGGATATACAACAATGGCCTGCGAAATGCTGGAGCAGCTGCAGGAGATAAAGCCGACGCATATTTTTTTGCAGGCCGGTGTTGGTGCGTTCGCAACAGCAATGACAGGATTTTTTCGTGATGTCTATGGTGAGAATGGTCCTATTATAACCATCGTAGAGCCAAATGAAGCTGCCTGCATATACAAGACGATGAAGGCAGCAGACGGAGCGATACATCCCGTGACAGGAGATATGCAAACGATCATGGCAGGACTGGCTTGCGGTGAACCGGTAACTGTCGGAATTGAGATCTTAAGGCACTATTGTGATCATTTCATTTCCTGCCCAGATTATGTGGCCGCTGAGGGCATGAGAGTGTTATCGTCACCTGTTAACGGTGATAGGAGAATTATTTCAGGGGAGAGTGGAGCAGCCGGGTTCGGACTGTTCTACGAAGCAATGACCAATGAGTCCTGCGGCTGGATCAAGGAAGCACTTCAGCTAACGGAGGACTCCGTTATTTTATGTATCAGTACTGAAGGGGATACCGATCAAAAAAATTATGAAAAGATAATATGGGACGGCGCATATCCGAGACCATAAAGGAGACTTATGCTAACAGAAAAACAAAAAAATGAAGTAATTGTACTTTGCCAGAGCATGATCGCAGCAAAAAGCTATTCAGGGGAAGAAGCAGCTGCAGCAAATGTACTAAAAGAATACTTTACAGCTTCCGGGTTCGATGAAACGATCGTAGATGAATATGGAAATGTCATTGGAGTCTTGAAAGGGAATCGGCCTGGTAAAAAGATCTTATTTGATGGTCATATCGATACAGTCCCTGTAGTTTCAGCAGGAAAATGGAGCAAAGATCCATTTGGTGCTGAAATTTCAGACGGCAGGATCTATGGACGGGGAACAACAGATATGAAGGGAGCTGTGTCAGCGATGGCGGCAGCAGCAGCAATATTCGGCGAAGAAACAAAGCGGGATTTTCCGGGCGAGATCTATGTAGCCGGCGTTGTGCATGAAGAATGCTTTGAAGGCATTGCGGCAAGAAGCATCAGTAAAAAAGTGAATCCTGACTATGTAGTGATCGGTGAGGCTTCGGATCTGAATCTAAAGATCGGCCAGCGAGGCAGAGCGGAAATCAAAGTGGAGACCTTTGGTGTACCTGCTCATTCAGCTAATCCGGAAAAAGGAATCAATGCTGTGTATCAAATGTGCACAGTAATCAATGCAATCAGAACGATTGTCCCGCCGGAGCACGAAATTCTCGGAAAAGGAATCCTAGAACTTGTGGACATTAAGTCAAGTCCTTACCCAGGGGCATCCGTCGTTCCGGAATACTGTGTTGCTACGTATGACCGGCGTCTTTTAGTCGGAGAGACAAGGGAAGGTGTACTAGAACCGATTCAAAAGGTCCTGGATCAGCTGATGCAGGAGGATCCTTCTATGAAGGTTAAGGTATCTTATGCAACAGGAAAGGAGAAATGCTACACCGGCAATCTGATTTCGGGAGAACGCTTTTTTCCAGGATGGCTCTTCGATGAGAATGAGACCTATATTCAGGATGTTTTAGCGGAATTAAAGAACAGACAGTTCACACCGGAGATCACGCAGTATAATTTTTGCACGAATGGCAGTCATTATGCAGGAGAAGCAGGAATCCCGACCATTGGAATGGGACCTTCGACAGAAAGTCTGGCACATACGATCGATGAATACATAGAAATCGATCAGCTCCTTCGCGTAACAGAGTGTTATGGTGCAATCATGAGTGCGTTGTTAAAATAGCATAAAGGCAGGTGTCTGACATGAGAATGTGGATCAAAAACGCAGTAATTGTTGATGGGAGCGGAGAAGACAGATTTCTAGGATCTCTTCTTTTAGACCAGGATAGGATCGTGAGAGTCATATCCGATGAGCATAGTAACGAGAAGTTAGAAGAGGAACTTACAGATGCAGACAGGATCCTAGATGCTGCAGGACTGATCTGTGCACCGGGTTTTATCGATACCCATAGCCACAGTGATTTAAAGGTTCTGTCTGATCCGACGCTTTTTCCAAAGGTGTTTCAGGGAATCACCAGTGAGGTTCTGGGTCAGGATGGCATTTCCATGGCACCCCTGCCATTGGAATTTATCACGCCCTGGAGAAAAAATTTAGCCGGTCTGGACGGAGAAGATGAGAATTTGGACTGGACGTATCAGACCACAGAGAATTATCTGGCTAGAATTGAAGCTGTTCGACCTGCTCTGAATGAAGCCTATCTGCTTCCTCACGGTAATGTGAGGATGGAGGCCATGGGACTGGCTGGCAGAGCAGCAACCTCTGCAGAAATACAAAAAATGTGTGAGATCACACGAAGAGAAATGGAAGCAGGCTGCCTGGGCCTTTCTTCAGGACTGATCTATATGCCATGTGCCTATTCACATACTGAAGAAATTATAGAAATGTGCAAGGTCGTCAAAGAGTATGGAGGTACCTTCGTGGTACATCAAAGAAGTGAAGCAGATGCAATACTGCCATCCATGGATGAAATCATACGAATTGGAATGGAATCCGGTGTAGATGTTCATTTCTCTCATTTTAAAGTATGCGGTAAAAACAATTGGGACAAGCTGCCGGCGATGCTGAAAAAGCTGGAAATCGCAGAAAAAGCAGGTATTCATGTGACACTGGATCAATATCCGTACGTAGCGGGAAGTACGATGCTAGGCGTCATCCTCCCTCCCTGGGCACATGATGGGGGAACAGACAGGCTGCTGGAACGACTTGCAAATGAACATGAACGGGATAAAATGAAAAAAGATATACGAGAAGGCATTGAAGACTGGGACAACTTTATTGAATTTGCAGGTACAGATGGGATATTCATTACAAGTGTGACCTCAGAAAAAAATAGTGATGCAATTGGAAAAAGCCTGGATGAGCTGGCACAGATGAGAAACAGATCTGCGCTGGATGCAGCTTTTGACCTGTTATTGGAAGAAAAAAATGCAGTGGGCATGGTAGATTTTTATGGAACCGAGGATCACGTCAAAGAGATCATGGGACGTCCGGAAATGAATCTGTGTACCGATGGACTTCTTTCCGGGAAACCGCATCCCCGGGCTTATGGTGCTTTTCCCAGAATGATCGGCAAATATGTAAGAGATGAAAACGTCATGAGCCTGGAAACTGCAGTGTATAAGATGACAAAGAGAGCAGCAGATTCCCTGAAGATCTCAGAGAGAGGACTGATTCGGGAAGGTTATTATGCGGATCTAACTATTTTTGACTACGAGACGATCAGGGACATGGGCGATTTTACAGTGCCGGAACAGTTTCCAGAGGGTATCGTACATGTCTTTGTGAACGGTGAAATGATTGTGGAAAACGGAATCTTTACAGATCATCGTTGTGGAAAAGTGATTCGCCTGCATACAGCAGACAAATAGAGAAGGAATGATAATCAGATAGGAGGACTGGATATGTACCGCTTTTGGGTCAATGATAACGAGATAGAAACGAATCAGGAAAAGGCATTGCTTGAATTTTTGCGGGATGATCTGGAGCTTTCTTCTGTAAAAAATGGCTGCAGTGAGGGAGCCTGCGGGGCGTGTACGATTCTGTTCGATGGAAAAAAAAGGACCTCCTGCAAACTGACGACAGCAAGAGTGGATGGACACCGCATTATAACGGTAGAAGGCCTGAGTGATCAGGAAAAGCTAGTATATGAGTTTGCTTTTTCAACTGCAGGTGCTGTCCAGTGCGGGTTCTGCATCCCCGGAATGGTAATCAGTGCGAAATCACTTCTGGATCAAAATCCAGACCCTTCAGAACAGCAAATCAGACAGGCAATAAAAGGCAATATCTGCCGGTGTACGGGCTATCAGAAAATCGTAGAAGCAATTCGGCTGGCAGCAGACTGTTTACTGGGTCATACTCCGATCGAACCAGTGTCAGCAAAGGGCTATGTGGGTGAATCGAATATAAGACCGGATGCTGGCGGAAAAATACTCGGAACCAGTAAATTCACGGCTGATATCAAGATTCCTGGGATGTTATACGGCAGTGCCCTGCGGGCAGCCCATCCAAGGGCTCTGGTCAAAAAAATCGATATTACCAAAGCACTGGAGCATCCAGGAGCTGTCTGTATCGCACTTGCAGCGGATATTCCTGGTGACAGGCTCCTTGGACATCTCACCCAGGACTGGCCGGCTCTGATCGCAGAGGGAGAGGAAACAAGATACCTTGGTGATTCCCTGGCACTTGTCGCAGCAAAAAGTAATAAGGAGCTGCAGGAAATCAAATCTTTGATCCAGGTCGAATATGAGGTGAGAGAGCCGATCCTTTCGATGGAGGATGCTTTAAAAGGAGATGCAGCACCGATACATGAGGGAGGAAACAGATACCGTGTAGAGAAGATTTACAGGGGAGATGTGGAAAAAGCACTGGCAGAATCAGCCTATATTGTTACGAATATCTATGAAACACCAGCTCAGGAGCATGCATTTTTGGAGCCTGAATGCGCACTTGCAGCTTATGAGGACGGAGTACTAACGGTTTATACAGGTGGACAGTCAGTGTATGATGAACATCGTGAAATCAGCAAAATGCTTCATCTTTCAGCAGACCAGCTGCGAATCAAGAGTTCCTTTGTAGGCGGAGCATTTGGAGGAAAGGAGGACATGAGTGTTCAGCATCATGCTGCACTTTTGACCTATCTGACAAAATCTCCTGTCCAGGTCACCTTGAGCAGAGCAGAAAGCTTTGCAGTTCATCCCAAACGGCATCCCATGAAAATGGAAATGACAACAGGCTGTGACAAGGATGCAAAATTGACCGCAATGAGGCTGAGACTACTATCCGACACCGGGGCGTATGCCTCTCTTGGCGGACCTGTCTTGCAAAGAGCCTGCACCCATGCTGCGGGACCATATAATTATCAAAATATTGATATTATTGGAACAGCTGTGTATACAAATAATGTACCAGCTGGTGCCTTTCGTGGTTTTGGTGTAACACAGACCATATTTGCGATAGAATGTAATCTGAATGCTCTCGCTGAAAAAGTTGGAATCGACCCCTTTGAGATTCGTTATCTGAATGCTCTGCGCCCTGGTCAGATCATGCCAAATGGGCAGATCGCAGATGAGAGTACAGCAATCGCAGAGACATTAGATGCAGTCAGAGAGATCTATTATCAAAATGCAGATAAGGCAGGTATAGCCTGTGCGCTAAAAAATGCCGGTCTCGGAGTCGGCGTTCCGGATATCGGCAGAGTAAAGCTGGTGGTGAAAGATGAGAAGGTGCATCTTCTGACCAGTGCATCTTGCATGGGGCAGGGAATTGCATCAACGCTACGGGCTATCTGCTGTGAGACAACTAAACTCCCTGCAGATCAAGTCATCGTTGAAAAGCCTGATACAGCAATTACGCCGAATTCAGGAACAAGCACTGCCTCAAGGCAGACATTGATCACCGGAGAGGCGACAAGAAAAGCCGCACATTTGCTTTCTGAGGATCTAAAATATAATATTCTTCGGGATCTGGAGGGGAAAGAATATTTCGAAGAGTTTCTGGCAGTTACAGATTCTATGGGATCCGAAAAATCAAACCCGGTCAGTCATCTGGCATATGGATATGCAACACAGGTCGCAATTCTGGATGAACAAGGCAAGGTGGATAGGATCATCGCTGCACATGACGTGGGACGAGCTATTAATTCCATCAATGTGGAGGGGCAAATTGAAGGCGGAGTTGTCATGGGACTGGGATTTGGTCTGACAGAAGATATGAAGATACAAGGTGGGAAGGTAACAGCGACATATGGTACACTTGGACTTCTGCGTGCGACGGATGTCCCCAGAATAGAGACGATCATTATTGAGAAAAATGATTCAGAAATCGCATATGGAGCAAAAGGGGTCGGAGAGATCACCTTAATTCCCACAGCTCCCGCTCTTGCATGTGCATATTATAAGAGGGATGGAATCTTTCGGACAAAACTGCCATTGGAGCATACACCCTATCGCAAATAGCAGAAAGATCTCTCACGCAACAGATATCGGTACTATCACCTGGTCATGAAAGGAGCAGCAGATGAAAAACGACATAATCATAGAATGCTATAATGGATGTGGTCTGCAGCTATTTGTGAATGCCTGTCTACAGCTGGAAGAATTTGCTGATAAAGCTGCGGAGCTAAAAGACAGGCTAAAGTTAAAAATTGCTGTCTTTAGGGAATCAGTACAGGTTGCAAATGAATGTATTCGTCCAAAAGAGGTGCTTTCTATCATAACGCAATTGTACCCAGAAGAAAATCTTCGGAAAACAGCAGTGAAGATATTTACAACACTAGACAAGTATAAAGCTGAACTTTCAGCTGACAGCTGCTACAGCTTGTTTTCAGCGATTGACTGTATAGGAATGATGGGTGAGGGAATCATTTATCTGGATAAGTTATATGAAGGACACGGAATCCTGTGTGAACAAGGAAAACGGACCATAATTCCACAAACGGCAGTGATTACTATGCTTCAGTCAGGCGATCTGGACTTGTGTGTGACAGAGGAGGCGAAGCACCTGATTCATGCTGAGGAGGCAGCCTTTTATTCCAGCATTAAAGTAAATACAAAGCTTCCGCCTGAATATACATTGCTGAATTGTATTACTTCGACCCAGAAGGATCAGGAGATACGGCTGTTTGAAATCAAAAGGGAGAGCAGCAGCACAGACACCATTATGAAACTGGAAAGTAACATAGATGACAGCACAGCAGAAGCAATGGGATATGTGCTTGAACATCTACTGCAAAAAGGAGCTCTTGATGTCTTTTATACGCCTATCTACATGAAAAAAAATCGGCCTTCTTATCTTCTTACAGTTCTTTGCCGCAGGCAGGATACTGAGAAAATGGAGGAAATTATTTTTCTGGATACCACAACGATCGGCATTCGTAAGAGTATTATGAAGAGAAGGATCCTGCAGCGAAAGCATCTGGAAATCGAGACAACACTTGGAACCGTTAAGGTTAAGGAGTGCACCTACCACAATATAAAAAGGTACTACCCAGAATATGAAAGTATTGCCGAAATTTGCCGAACCCTTGATCTTGGTTACCAGGATGTATTCACTCTTGTGAATCGTGAATTGACAAATGCAGTCAGAAAGTAATACAATATTTAACAGGAATAAAAAAAGGAGCATTGACATGAAAATCTTAGTGATAGATGGTCAGGGAGGCGGCGTTGGCAGGAGCCTGGTCGAGAAGATCGCACGAGAATATCCTGAAGCAGTGATCGTAGCTGTCGGAACGAATGCGAATGCGACTGCGAATATGCTCAAGGGCGGAAGTATCGAAGCGGCGACTGGAGAAAATGCAGTCATCTATAATTGTGAACGCACGGATTTGATTATCGGACCGATCGGAATCATAATGGCCAATGCCATGATGGGTGAGATCACACCGGCGATGGCCAGAGCAGTGTCTTCTAGTAAAGCAAAGGTGGTATTGATTCCGTTGAATCAGACCCATGCCTTTATTGCAGGACTGAAAGAAAAAAAAGTAACAGAATATATTGAAGATGCGATTGAACTGATCGGCGATATGGTATGGGAACGTTAGGCTGTAAGAACAGTGGAAACTGCCAGAAGGCAGGAAATACCATTATTTCTGACTTTTACGAGAAAAGCAAAGGCAAAATATGAATTATATTGAGAAGACGGAGCCTCCTGAAGGAGACTTTTGTCTTTTTATTTTGGGAGGAATCGATATGCATATGGCAGATGCTTTTATAGCACCAGCGGTAGCAATTACCATGTATACAACATCGGGAATTGCTGCCGGAATATCCGTGAAGCGAGTAGAATATCAGGAGGATGCGAAAAAAGTACCTTTGATGGGCGTTATGGGGGCATTTGTTTTTGCTGCTCAGATGATCAACTTTACAATACCAGGAACAGGAGCCTCTGGTCATCTAGCGGGTGGAATTCTACTGGCTGCTGTGCTTGGTCCCTATGCAGGATTTCTGACATTGTCCTGTGTTTTGATGATACAAAGCCTGCTCTTTGCGGATGGGGGACTTCTCGCTCTCGGTTGCAATATCTGGAATCTGGCATTTTATGGCTGTATTCTAGGGGGATTTTTGATCCTTCGCCCGATTTTTTCGCGGGGGATTACAAAACGACGGATTATTGCAGCATCTATGATCGGCTCGATCCTGACACTTCAATTAGGTGCATTTTCTGTAGTTGCTGAAACAACAATATCCGGAGTGAGCGAGCTGACATTCCTGCCTTTCCTATCCCTGATGCAGCCGATCCATCTTGCGATCGGAATTGTGGAAGGTCTGATTACATCGGCGGTGTTGTGTTTTGTTCATGAAATGAGACCTGAGCTAATCTGGGGTGCAAAGGATTCTAATTTCATAGGGAGGACTGGAGATAAAGTCTCAGTAAAACAACTGCTGGCAATTTTGATGTCGGGTGCCATTGTGATGGCCGGATTTTTATCCTACTTTGCATCAGCGAAACCGGATGGACTGGAGTGGTCCATACAGAATACGATAAGTAACACAGAAACACAAATATCAGGTCTTATATATTCCATAAGTAGTAAAATACAGTCTGTATTTTCAATTTTTCCGGATTATACGGTGGGAGGATCTGAGTCTGTGGCAAGCGGAAGTCTTGCTGGTATTTTTGGAGCACTTTTGGTATTCGCCTTCTGTATTTTTTTACTCAGAGTGTTAAAAAGATTCAAAAGAAAGCGTATTCACGAATGAACCGTTTTGATGCTCTGCTGAATGAAATCGATCATCTGGAACAGATCAATCTGCAGAAATCATTTTTACACGAAAGAAATCCCGTTATCAATCTGCTGACTGCCTTTTTAACAATATTTGCAGTAGTGTCTTTTCAATCAGAACAATTATTGATGCTGATGTCCATTGGACTGCTATTACTGGTGCAGTTCGAACTGGCTGATTTGAAATTGTTGCAATTTTTTCTTCATATAAGGCTGATTCTGCCGATCCTGCTTCTATTCGGCATCGCAAATCCTTTTTTTGACAAGAATGTTGTATTTTATCTTGCAGGTATAGGTATCACTTCTGGGATGATATCCATGGCCAGTCTATTCCTAAAAGGGATGTTTTGTCTGGCTGCAGCATATCTGCTGATCAGTATTACAGGAATAGAAGGGATCTGCTATGCACTTAGAAAGCTTCATTTACCGAAACTGATTGTCACGATCATTATGTTGATCTATCGATATCTGATTCTCTTATTAAAAGAGACCAGAAATCTGACACTTGCCTATTCTTTACGTGCTGTATCGCAGAAAGGAATTCATATTAAGGTCTGGGGCTCCCTTGCAGGACTTCTTTTGTTGCGGAGCATAGACAGGGCACAGGATGTCTATGAAAGCATGAGTCTCAGAGGATTTTCGGGAGAATATTTTCTTAAGCGGGTGGAGGGGATCACAAGGATCGATGTGGCCTATCTATCTGTTGTTTTTGTCGTTCTGATGGTATTTCGGATTCTGCCTGTCTTTGAACTCATCGGCAGCCTCTTTCAAACATAAGAAATGGTAAGGTACAGAAAATGAAAAGTAAGCAAAATTCCCACCCTATGATAAAGATGGATAAGGTGTCCTTTTTCTATGATGCTGGTCATCTTATTCTTAAGGATATTAGTATTTCAGTGAAACAGGGTGAGAGCGTAGGAGTGATTGGGGCAAATGGAAAAGGAAAGTCAACCTTGCTTCGTCTGTTAACAGGAATACATATGGCCGCTTCCGGCAGTATCTATATCGATGGTATCCGAGTTGAAAAATCTTCTTTAAAGCAGATCAGAAGACGAACAGGGTATATGTTTCAGGATTCTGAAAATCAGCTCTTTATGTCCAGAGTGGAGGAGGATGTAGCATTTGGTCCTAAAAATCAGGGAATGACAGGCATACAGCTGCAAAATCGTATTGATATGGCACTAGATACAGTGGGGGCATCCTATCTGTATGGAAAGCAGATCTATAAATTGTCTGGCGGAGAGAAAAAAATGATCGCCATCGCATCGATCCTGTCTATGGAACCGTCGATCCTTCTTCTGGACGAGCCAACAATCGCACTTGATCCAAGAAATCGAAAGAACTTAATTGCTGTTCTGAATGCTATGCCAAGGCTAAAAGTGATTGCATCACATGACCTGGATATGATATTGGACACCTGTGAACGATGTATCGTTCTGGATGATGGAAGAGTGGCTTATGACGGCAGTACACAGGCGATCATGAGGAACGAAGAATTTTTGCAGGAGCATGGACTAGAGCTGCCACTCAAGTATTCTTGAAATAGATTGACGGTTCACTCCGTTTCATTGCATAATAGATAGCAGTTGTTTACAGTGTTGGACTTTAACGTAAAAAAGCAAAGAATTGAGGTCATAAGATATGGATATGGAATTCCTGCGTAAACTACCGACTCCTAAGGAAATCAAAGAAATGTACCCTGTTGGAGATGAGATCGGGCGAATAAAGGCAGAAAGAGACGAACAGATAAGGAGAATCTTTCAAGGGGATCTGGATCGACTCGTGCTGATCATTGGACCGTGTTCTGCTGATCAGGAGGATGCTGTTGTTGATTATATGAGTCGCCTTGCAGTAGTATCGGAAAAAGTGAAGGATAAGATCTTTATTATCCCTAGACTTTATACTAATAAGCCCAGAACGATCGGTGTTGGATATAAAGGCATGCTCCACCAGCCAGATCCAAGAGGTGAGACAGACATGCTAAAGGGGATCGTCGCTATCCGCCAGCTTCATAAAAGAGCAGTGGAAGAGACTGGGTTCACCTGTGCAGATGAGATGCTCTATCCTGAGAATCATCGGTATTTATCTGACCTGCTATCCTATGTAGCGGTCGGTGCAAGATCTGTAGAGGATCAGCAGCACCGTTTGACAGCAAGTGGGCTTGGTATTCCGGTAGGAATGAAGAATCCGACCGGCGGAGATCTTACTGTCATGATGAACTCGATTACAGCAGCTCAGTCTTCGCATATGTTCTTATATCGTGGCTGGGAAGTCAGAACACCTGGAAATCCATTTGCCCATGCCATTTTGCGTGGGTATTTAGATAGCTTTGGAAGAAACCTCGCAAATTATCATTACGAAGACCTGCATCATGTGCTCGAGCTGTACCGAGACAATAATTTAGCGAATCCCGGCGTGATCGTGGATACGAATCATTCCAATTCCGGAAAGAACTACCTGGAGCAGATTCGAATTGCAAAGGATATACTCCACAGCTGTAAAGTCTCCACAGACATTCGTCATTTAGTAAAAGGTCTGATGATTGAAAGCTACATTGAAGATGGAGCACAACCTGTGGATGGGAACTGTTATGGAAAATCGATCACAGATGCATGCCTGGGATGGGAGAAGACGCAGCGTCTGATTTACGATTTGGCAGAGCTATGGTAGGCTGGTTGTCTGAGTGGTGGTCCGAATGGTGGTATTTGATTCGGAGGTACTGGGTCGGAATTCTGCTTGGAATAGGTGCTGTCATACTTCTCAATCTGATATTTGATACCAGCTGCACCTTGAAACTGGTATTGGGGCTTCCCTGTCCTGCATGTGGCATGACGAGAGCGGCATTTCTGTTACTGCGGGGGGATTTTCAGGGTGCATTTTTCATGCATCCCTTGATTTATGCAATCGTATTTGAGATAATTTTAATTCCATTCTTATTAAAAACAAAAAACTCTAGCAAATGTATGAGAGTTAATGTTATAATCTTTTTGTTGGTGACATTTGCAGTCTATATTTATCGATTTGCATCAATGTTTCCACAAACAGAACCAATGAGTTACTATAGTAATAATGTAATGCAGATCCTGCTATCAGGATTACCATAATATGCATTACAGAGAAAGGAGAGATTATGGAATATAATGAAACAAATCAAATCAAGTATCCGAATCCGGATCAAATGGAGGCGCCATTATCCCTTGGACAATGGATAATTACACTTATAGTATTAATGATTCCATGTGTGGGATGGATCATGCTATTCGTTTGGGGCTTTGGATCAGGAAATGTATCACGTAAGAATTTCTGTAGAGCACAACTTATTGTAGGCGCAGTTCTTCTCGTACTTATGATTATTTTGTATGCAATTGTCGGAGTTTCACTGTTTACTGCAATGAATAACTATAACTATTACTAGGAAACAAAAAAATGAAAAGACTGTGCATGGAATTAGATTCTATCACAGTCTTTTTTATTTATAATGTTACTCCCTGTTTCCAGATCGCAAGCTCTGTATAGTGATTATCTTCAGCCTTCACATGTTCTCCTGATGCAATATCCAGAATATAGGTATACAGTTCATCTGCGATATATGTATCCGAATGCTTTTCTTCTGTGCAGAGCTGGTAATCGAACCAACTCTTATTCTTATATTGAAATCCTATAGAGGAGGATATTTTGAACACAGGGACAGGTGCACTAAATGGAGAGCCGCCTCCTGTTGCAAATAGAATAATATGAGCACCGGAAGCAGCAAGCGCTGTTGCGGCGATGGGGTCATTCGCAGGCGAGCTGAGAATGTTCAGACCCTTGTATTTTATGGGATCACCATAGGTGAGAACATCTCTGATACAGACAATGTCTTTGTTATCATCCGATATGGGTGCGATGTTTGCAAAATTTGTTTTGTCTGGGAAAAAGTCGATGCTTGCAATTTCTGGAACCTCGGTAAGTATTGCGGTACCGCCCTTTTTAATCAAATTAGCGGCAAGGTGCTGTAATGGCGGGCAATGACCGAGAATCACACGTCCATCTGCACGTCCCCCCTTGATACCGATAACTAGCTCACTACAGCTGACTGGACTGCGTTGAAATTGGGCAGAATACGCACATAGTTGTTCGATCATTTGAAGCCCGGCACTGATTTCATCCTCAAAGTCTCGAATCTGTAAAAAAAGAACGCGATTCGAATCGTATTCACCTAAAACATCACAAATCTTGGAAATTTGATTCGTTTCGCATCCAAGGCCAACCACAAGTACACCAGCAGCATTCGGATGGCGAATTAAATTTACTAAGATCTTTTGCGTATTGTCTAAATCATGGCCAAGTTGAGAACAGCCTAGAGGATGCGGAAAAGAACGGATCGATTCCACCGTTCCTTGAACCATAGCCCGAGCTTCCTGCTCTAATTTCATGATCATGGGATTGACACAGTTTACTGTTGGAATGATCCAAATTTCATTTCGAACGCCTACGCTTCCATCCGTTCTCCGATAACCCATGAACATATCATCATGGTATACCGATCTTTTTCCTGGAGGCAACTTATGATACGTATCTACTTCTTCAATGTCTAAAATCTCTACATTCTGGCTAAATCCATCCTCTTTCATACTCTCACCTTTTCCCCCTGAACATGTTTACAAAAACCAACTGATATCTTAATTTAATTTTAAGGCAATCGAAAAAAATAGTCAATTACTTGCCTGCCATTGTCTTGGGTAGGTTCCCATAAATTTTTTGAATATCCTTGAATAATGTGCAGGCGAGCTGTAGCTGAACATATAGGAAATCTCACTTATTGTATATTTCTTTGAGGCAAGAAGCCTACAGGATTCTGATATTTTCAGCTTATGAATGTAATCAGAGATCGTAACAGACATTTCTTCCTTAAATTTTCGACTGAGATGTTCAGGACTTAGATGCAAAACCGATGCAATATCATGTAAACGGATCTTCTCTGTTAAATTTGCGCGAATATAAGTGACTGCGTGGATAATCGTTTCAGTATGATCTTTGAGTCCATAGTCTCGGACAGACTGGGCATATGTTTCAATGATAGTACGGATCAGTTCCCCGATTGCTTCCGGGGTTGTCTGTGATTCAATCGTAATTGCAAAATTATGTGAAAGATCATGTGCGATCGCACTGTCGATTCCACCTTTTTCCGCTGCTCTCATAGCAAGTGAATTTGTCGTGATGGCAAGATTTTTCTTCTCACGCAGCGGATCACTGGGATATCGAATCGGAATTTCCAGAAAAACAGTCGAGGTATTGATCTTGTCGAGTATACTGCTGACATCCCCTCGTTCAATTGCCTCTAGCATCTGTATTTCCTGATTACGATTTCGCTCATACAAGTCAAAATTCTGGAATGTCGTTTCTAGAAGTTTTTCGTCTCTTAAAAATTCTATCGAATCGTCATCACGAATGATTCTGGGAAGCGCATGTTCAACAGCCAGGTATTCCAGAAAAAAGGAGGCGATCCTTGCGATCTGAATCTTGTCAAAATAGGGAACATTACCATAGAAAGATTCTAGAATGAACATATTGTCAGAGGACAGTTTCATTTTATAACCAATGTATCGGATCTCATCTTTTGTGAGATGCTCGCTAAGCAATGGACCTAGAGTGATGGTGCTTTGCAGCTTTTCCTGTTGGATTACTGGCCAGGTGAGATAGGATAGTTTAAAGGGATCAATATAGAGGTTTACATCCTGTGATGAAGTCAAATCACTTTGAGAATTCTCAGATCTGTTCAGGAGATGCGTCACAGCGGTATTATTATATGCCTGTAAAAAAGAAGGAATCGTCAGCTTTGAAAATTGGATTGTTTCGTTTTGTTCCTTAGAATGGATGTATAGATTACTCTGTAAAAAAAGCATTAAATTCTCACACTTGGGTATCAGATTTTTGGTCATTCCCTTAACTCCTTCCGAATATATCAATATTATATATGTTTACATCATAATTGTACATGTAATAATTTTTATGGCAGTCTATAATGAATCTAAGCTACAAATGGTTTAACAATTCAATCGGATACACAGGGGGTCATAATGGGCACACAAATAGGTAACAAGGCAAAAAAGAGACAGATTTTGGGATTTAGTTTTAACAATGCATCGACCAATATCGTATTTATCACTTTATCAACTTATTTTCTGATTTACTGTACGGAAATTTATGGGATGTCTCCGGTTACAGTCGGTCTGATCATGACAGGCACACGTTTGTTTGATGCGGTTACAGATCCAATCATTGGGATATTGATTGACCGTACGGATACCCGATTTGGCAGATTTCGTCCATGGATCATATGTGGAGCGGTAATTTCTGCAACCTCATTCATTACAATGTTCAGTGGCTTGAAGACAGGATCGACAATGGGCAACTATGTACTAATCACCTTACTGTATTCTGTATTCGTCATTGGATATACGATGCAGACGGCATGTACAAAAAGTGCACAGACGATTGTGACATCAGATAAGCAGCAAAGAACGATTCTCAATACTCTGGGTATGATATGGACGATGATAATCTATGGGCTTGTTCTTGGAACCGTTCTACCAATTGTAAATGGTGCAGGCGGCAAGGATGTCGTTACTGGATGGAAAAAGGCAGCTGTCATAATTGGAATCACCCAGGTCATTTTTGCAACGATCGTATTCTTTGCACTTCGAAAAAAAGATATTCCGGAAAATTACAATAAACTAGGACAGACAAGTCGTCCGAATTTCAAGGACTATATTGACATATTTGCACATAACAGAGCGTTACAGATGTTGATTGTAGCAGCTTCTACAAATAAAATTGCGCAGACGATAACAGGTGGTATGACTGTTGTATTTTATTTCTATGTGGTTCAAAACGAGGCATTGCAAGGGGTTGTTCCATTGATCAATATGGTGTTTGCAATCATGTTCATGTTTATTAGCGTGAAAATAATCAATAAACTTGGAAGAGTCGAGACATTTCGTCTTTCTTCTATTGCAGGTTGTCTCTATGGATTTGCCATGATTCCTCTGATTGCAATGAATCCCCACAGCATGATTTGGCTTGTGCTTGTATTTGGGATCAATGCCATGATGATTTCCGGTACAACGGATCAAAACCTTATATCCATGATTGCAGATTCCGCTGACTATGAATATTATAAGAATGGGCGATTTATTCCTGGCATGATCGGAACAGCATTTTCCTTTGTAGATAAGATCATCAGCTCTTTGTCCTCCACACTCGTTGGATTGATCTTAGGAGCCGCAGGTTTTGTAAGTATTACAGAAACACCAATTTCTAATAAGATGTTCTGGACTGTTCTGATTACATTTTGTGCCGCTCCGGCCATTGGGCATTTCTTTTCCATTATAGGAATGCAATTCCATCCATTAAAGAAGGATGTTCATGAAAAAATGTTGCAGGATATGGCGGAAAGAAAATAAACAGGCAGGAGAACTAGATGAAAGCAATTATGATTATGTTTGACTCACTGAACCGTAATTATCTTCCCTGTTATGGGAATCAATGGGTCAAAGCACCGAACTTTGAACGTCTGCAAAAGAAATCCCTGACCTTTGATCGCTTCTATGCAGGCAGCTTGCCCTGTATGCCTGCGAGACGAGAATTACATACAGGGAGATATAACTTTTTACACCGCTCCTGGGGTCCACTAGAGCCTTTCGATGTCTCGACACCTGGAATTTTACGAAAAAATGGCATTTATTCACATTTGGTCACGGATCATTTTCATTATTTTGAAGAGGGTGGAGCTACTTACCATACCCAATATAATTCGTGGGAATGTGTGAGGGGGCAGCAAGGTGATGCGTGGAAGGGCAATGTGGCAGACCCTCATATACCGGAGTGCGAGAATCCAAGAACGATCAATCTTGACAACTGGCGGCAGGACTGGGTGAACCGACAGTATTTGGATCATGAAGCAAAACAGCCGATGCCTGTCAGCTTCGAGCTCGGCCTGGAATTCATACAGGAAAATAAAAAAGAGGATAACTGGTTCTTACAGCTAGAGACCTTTGATCCACACGAACCTTTTTACACAATGAATCACTATAAAGAACTTTATGCAAGAGATTATAAAGGCAAACATTATGACTGGCCAAATTATGGCAAAACGAACGATCCAAATGAAACGATCGATCATATGCGAAAAGAGTACGCAGCACTTGTCACCATGTGTGATACCTATCTGGGCAAAGTCCTGGATATAATGGACGAAGAGAATATGTGGGAAGATACTATGTTGATCGTCAATACAGATCATGGATTCATGCTCGGTGAAAAGGAATGGTACGGAAAAAATATTCAACCATTTTACAATGAGATAGCCCAGATTCCATTCTTCCTTTATGATCCAAGAAATCCAAGACAGGGGGAGAGGCGGCAGTCACTTTGCCAGACTATAGATATAGCTCCGACAATACTGGAATACTTCGGACTTGAGGTTCCAGATACCATGGAAGGAAAGCCACTTTCTCAAGTTGTTGACAGAGATGAAAAGATAAGAGACTGCGCACTTTTTGGTATGTTTGGCGGACATGTCAATATAGTGGATGATGACTATGTCTATATGAGAGCGAATCAGACAAAGGATAATGGACCATCTAATGAATATACTCTGATGCCCACACATATGCGATCCATGTTCAAACCAGCAGAATTAGAAGGTGTGGAGATCGTTCCAAAAGGAAGCTTTTCATTTCAGTGTTGTCCGGTCATGAAAATACCCTGCAGCAGTTTTTTGCATTCCAGTATGTATGGGAATTTGTTATTTGATATACATAAAGATCCAGAGCAGGAAAACCCAATTCGGGATGCCAAAGTGGAATACAAAATGGCAATGAAATTGATAGATGCAATGAAGAAAAGTGAGTCTCCAAAGGAGCAGTTCTTACGATTAGGATTAAAGGATGCCGATACCATAGAAGAATTCTTGGCAAATGAACATGCATTTCAAGATGAGGAGCCAGAGAAGAAGGAGCTCAGTGCAGATTCTTCACTCGGTGTGATCTTACAGGATCCACAAGGCAAAAAAATTCTGGAGAGCATTTTAGGGGAGCGAATCAATAACCCCATGCTAAAGATGGCAATGGGACTTTCACCGAGAACGCTTCAGGAGATGGCAGGAAATCAGTTTCCTAAAGAAATCGTGGATCAGATCGATCATCAATTAAATCAGCTAAATGAAGTGAAATAGTGCATAATACAGTAGAAATTTAAAGTTATATGATGTATAATACCAAATGTAAGTACTTACATTTGGTATTATACATTTAGGAGGAAGCAAATGAAGCCATTTATGAATGAAGATTTTTTACTGTCGACAGAAACATCAAAAAAATTGTATCACGAATTTGCCAGTCATATGCCAATCATTGATTATCACTGTCATATCAGCCCAAAGGAAATATATGAGAACCGCAAATTTGAGAATATCACCCAGGTCTGGCTTGGTGGTGATCATTATAAGTGGAGGCAGATGCGTTCGAATGGTGTGGATGAACGTTTTATTACTGGTGATGCAGACGACAGAGAAAAATTTCAGAAGTGGGCAGAAACACTGGACAAAGCCATCGGAAACCCACTCTATCACTGGAGCAATCTGGAACTGAAACGTTACTTTGGATACGAAGGACATTTAAATGCCAGAACCGCTGAAGAGGTTTGGAATCTGTGCAATGAGATGCTGTCAAAGGAAGAGATGACAGTAAGAAATCTGATTAAAAAATCCAATGTAAAATTTATTGGAACGACGGATGATCCAAAGGATCCATTGACATTTCACAAGTTGCTTAAAGATGATCCGGACTTTGAAACCATGGTCTGCCCTTCTTTTCGCCCGGATCGGGCAATGAATCTTGAAAAACCGGATTTCCTTGAATATTTAAATGAACTGACTGATCTGACTGGAATGCCGATCACTGGATTTTCTGACCTGATGGATGTCATAAAAAATAGAATGGATTATTTCGATGAAGTGGGTTGTAAGGCAAGTGATCACGGTCTGAACTACGTTGCGTATGAACCAGCATCTGTAAAAGAAGTGGAAGAAATTTTTCTAAAAAGAGCCGATGAAAAAGAGATCACTCCATTGGAAAAAGCAAAATTTCAGACTGCATTTATGGTCGAACTGGGAAAAGAATGCGCAAAGCGGAACTGGGTAATGCAGCTGCACTTTGGCTGTAAGCGGGATAACAACACAAGGATGCATCAGATTCTTGGACCGGATACCGGGTTCGACTGCATTGCAGATCAGTCACCTGTATCACAACTTGCTGATTTTCTGAATGCATTGGATCAGACCAATGAACTTCCAAAAACTGTCATATATTCGCTTAATCCGAATGATGATGCAGCAATTGGAACAATAATAGGTTGTTTTCAAGGGACAGATGTGGCTGGGAAGATCCAGCATGGAAGCGCATGGTGGTTCAATGACACGAGAAACGGTATGATCGCACAGATGACATCACTGGCCAATTTGGGACTACTCGGGAATTTTATTGGCATGCTGACTGATTCCAGAAGCTTTTTATCCTATACCAGACATGAGTATTTTAGAAGAATCTTATGTGAGATGGTGGGACAATGGGTGGAAAACGGAGAGTATCCCAATGATGAAGAATCCTTAAAGGAAATCATCGAAGGGATCTCTTCCAATAATGCATCCAGATATCTGGGGATCTAGAATATCAGGAAAGACGCATTTTAAAATCTGAATATCCAAAGGAACGAATAAGGTGAAGCTGTTTTTCTTTGTCACGTATGACAATGGAAGGCAGCTTCATGCCGTTAAAGGTATTCGTCTTGACCATGGTATACAGTGCCATATCTTCGAACTCCAGCAGATCCCCCGGCTTTAGTGGTCGGTCAAAGGAGTAATCACCGATAATATCTCCGGCAAGACATGTCGGTCCGGCCAGTCGATAGGTATATGACCTTTCACCAGATGCACCAGAATTTCTTAACGGTGGGCGGTATGGCATCTCAATCACATCTGGCATATGGCAGGCAGCGGATGTGTCCAGAATCGCCGTTTTCATACCATTCTCCACGATATCGATCACTTTAGTCATAAGAAAACCTGTATAATAAACGACTGCCTCTCCAGGCTCCAGATAAACATCCACCTGATAGGTCTCCTTTAAATGCTGGATGATTCGAATCAGTCGCTCTATATCATAATCCGGTCTTGTGATATGGTGACCGCCTCCTAAATTGATCCATTTAAGTCCATGTAGAAAGGAACCAAACTTCTCTTCGAGTGCAGCGACAGTCTCCTCCAAAGCATCTGAATTCTGTTCACAGAGAGTATGCATATGAAATCCATCTATGAGGGGAAGCTGCGATTCTAAAAAGGCAGAACGGGTCGTTCCAAGTCTGGAGCCACTCGCACAGGGATCATAGATGGTATGATCATCTTGTGTGGAGTGTTCTGGATTGATCCGAAGCCCCACGGATTTTCCAGCCTTTTTTGCTCTGCTGCCAAATTTTTCAAGCTGCAACGGACTATTAAATACAATATCATCGGCATAAGCTAATAGTTCTTCGAATTCTTCCTCTATAAAAGCGGCAGAGTAGGCATGTGTTTCTTTTCCAAATTCTTCTTTTCCAAGCCTTGTTTCATAGAGACCGCTGGAAGTAGTGCCATCCAGGTATTGAGCAAGAAGCGGATAGACAGAGAACATAGAAAATGCCTTTTGCGCAAGGAGTATTTTACAGCTGGCACGATCTGCTACAAACCGCAGCAACTTGAGATTTTGGATAAGAAGCTCTTCGTCAATACAAAAACAAGGGGTCGGGATTGTGTTGATAACAGGATACTGGTTGAAATAATCTAATTCCTCAGACATGAAGGACCTCACTTAACAATTGGTTATTCTGCACTAGTCCACCAGTGCAGGAGCATCATCAATGACCCACGGTAATCCCCATTTGTTCAGCTCCTCCATATAAGGGTCTGGATCGAATTCTTCAACGGTGAATACACCGGGTCTGTCCCATTTTTTTGTCAAAAGCATTGCAGCACCGATCATAGCAGGAACGCCTGTTGTATAGGAGATAGCCTGTGATCCTACTTCCTGATAACATTCCTGATGATCACATATATTATAGATATAGGCATTCTTTTTCTTGCCATCCTTTATTCCTGTAAAAATACATCCAATGTTTGTCTTTCCTACTGTTCTTGGACCAAGACTGGCAGGATCGGGCAGAAGTGCCTTGAGGAACTGTATTGGTACAATCGCATGTCCATCAAAATCAACTGGATCAGTAGAAAGCATTCCAATATTTTCCAGACATTTCATATGGGTCAGATAGCTTGGACCAAAGGTCATGAAAAATCGGATTCTTTTGACCCCGGGTATATTTTTTGCAAGAGATTCTATTTCTTCATGATGAAGCAGGTACATGTCTTTTTGTCCAACCTGTTCAAAACAGTATTCACGTTTGATGCTCATTGCAGGAATCTCGATCCACCGTCCATTCTCCCAGTAGGAACCAGGAGCTGATACCTCACGCAGATTGATTTCAGGATTAAAATTAGTAGCGAAGGGATAACCATGGTCACCACCATTACAGTCTAAGATATCAATCGTCTCGATCTGATCAAAGAGATGCTTTTGTGCATAAGCACAGTAGGCCTGGGTGACGCCTGGATCAAAGCCGGAACCAAGTAAGGCTGTTAATCCGGCCTCCTCGAACCGTTTCTTATAGTCCCACTGCCAGCTGTAATCAAAATATGCAGAAAAGCCCTCTTCATGGCATCTTTTCTGATAGCGCTGTTCCCAGACGGGATCTCTTAGATCTTCTGGCTCATAGTTGGCAGTATCCATATAATTTACACCACATGCAAGGCAGGCGTCCATGATAGTCAGATCCTGATAAGGCAGGGCAATATTCATCACAAGATCTGGCGAAACCTTTTGAATTAATGCAATTAGTTCCTCTACATAATCAGCATCTACCTGCTCCGTTGTGATCTTGGTGCGTGTATTGTCCTCGAGCTTTGCCTTTAGATCGTCACATTTTGATTTTGTGCGGCTTGCAAGACAGATCTCTTCAAAAACATCGCTGTTCTGACAACACTTATTGATAGCAACTGTGGCAACACCGCCGCAGCCGATGATTAGTACTTTTCCCATTATGATTCTCCTTTGGAATTAGATAGTATGGCTAGTCTTCCAGTAATTCAACATTTTTCAGCAGCTCTTCTACATAGGCAGGTACGTAAAAAGCACCGCGGTGCAGTGTAGTCGTATAGTAGCGACAGGGGAGCTTTCGTTCATCGAATCTTTTAGCATTTAAATCCTTGAGCGGATGGTATTTCTTGGATGCAAATCCAAAAAGCCAGTGTCCGGAAGGATAGGTGGGTATATGCGCCTGATAGACTCGACTGATCGGAAAGGTTTCTACGATGCGTTTATGAGCCCGCTGACAGGCAATGGCATCCTCCTTATAGAAGGGGCTTTCATGCTGATTTACCATGATGCCATCCTCTTTTAGAGCATTGAAGCAGTTGCCATAGAATTCTTTTGTAAAAAGTCCTTCCCCCGGACCAAAAGGATCCGTGGAATCCACAATGATCAGATCGTACTCATTCGTAAAACGGCGGACATATTTCAGACCGTCCTCATAATAGATCCTGACTCTGGGATCTGTGAGATGGGAAGCAGTATTCGGCAGATATTTCTGGCATACTTCAACGACCATGGAATCGATCTCAACCATGTCGATCTGCTCGATCTCTGGATATCTTGTCAATTCTCGGACAGCACCACCATCTCCGGCGCCGATAAGCAGTATTCTTTTTATGCTCGGATGCACGGCCATGGGGACATGTGTGATCATCTCATGATAGATAAATTCGTCTCGCTCCGTCAGCATCATAAAACCATCCAAAGTCAGAAAGCGACCGAACTCTGGAGATTCAAAGACATCGATCCGTTGAAATTCACTTTGCCCGCTGTATAATTGCTTATCAACACGGATAGAAAGCTTAACGTCCTTGGTATGTGGTTCAGAAAACCAAAAATCCATTCTAATTTTCTCCTTTCAGAACATTCAGATACTCGATCCTGGGATTTTCAGGGCCAGTCATAGAGCATCCCTTATCCTTGGCATAGCGAATATAGGCAAGGATCTCTTCAGTGATCCGTTCGCCCGGTGCCAGAATCGGGATACCGGGGGGATAGCACATGACGAACTCGGTACAGATCCTGCCGGCTGTCTCAGCGATCGGAAGGGATTCTTTTTCAGAATAAAATGCCTCCTGCGGAGAAACTACCACTTCCGGATCAATGTATTCCGGCTGAATGGTCTGGGCTCTTGGCTTTCCATATCTCCTTCGGATCTCCGAAAGGGCACTGACAAGTCGCTCTAAATCTCTTGGTCTGTCTCCGATCGAAAGATATGCCAGAAAATTAGCGAGATCTCCAAATTCAATCTGTATATCGTATTCATCCCTTAGAAGATCATAGACTTCGATTCCGGCCAGACCGGTGTCGATGGTATTGACGGAAAGCTTTGTCTTGTCAAATTCAAATACACTGTCACCGTTGATCAGATCTGAGCCAAAGGCATAGTATCCTCCAATATTATTGATCTCCTGTCTGGCATATTCTGCCATGGATATCACACCGGCAAAGGCTTCCTTGCCTCTTAATGCCAGATTACGTCTGGAAATATCCAGACTAGAGAGCAGCAGATAGGATCCACTGGTAGTTTGGGTCAGGTTAATGATCTGTCGGATCGCTCCTTCCGGAATGGAACCATTTGAAAGCAGGAGTGAGCTTTGGGTCAGGCTCCCGCCTGATTTATGCATGGAAACAGCGGCCATATCTGCACCTGCCTTCATGGCAGAGATCGGGAGATCCTCTCCGAAATAGAGATGGGTGCCATGTGCTTCATCTGCCAGTACATACATTCCATGGGCATGCGCCAGATCAACAATGGAACGCATATCGGAACAAATACCATAATAGGTCGGATTATTTACCAGAATCGCTTTGGCATCAGGATGCTTATTAATGGCAGCTTTAACGGATGCCAGCTGCATTCCAAGGGGGATACCCAGTCTTTCATCAATTTCCGGATTGATATATACAGGGACTGCACCGCATAATACCATCGCTCCCATCACACTGCGATGTACATTTCGTGGCAGAATGATTTTATCTCCTCTTTTGACAACGGATAGGATCATACTCTGTACGGAGGATGTTGTACCGCCGACCATTAAAAAGGCATGTTTTGCCCCAAATGCTTCTGCCGCCAATTCCTCTGCCTCTCGGATCACTGACACCGGATGACAGAGATTATCCAGCGGTTTCATAGAGTTCACATCCAATGAAATACACTGCTCTCCGAGTAATTCTGTCAACTCGGGATTTCCCCGTCCTCGTTTATGACCAGGTACATCAAAGGGTACGACACGCATGGATTTAAAGTTCTCTAAGGCTTCATAGATAGGTGCGTTTTGTTGAGATTTCATGTAATGTCCTTTCAAAAAGCAGAGAATCAGTAGATATTTCTGCTGCTGAAGATTTCAATCATTTCCCGCCGCAGATTTCCCATGATCTCGAGTCTTTGCTTTGGCGGAAGCTCGTAGACATCGGTGTTGAACAGATAATTCTGCAAATTGACTTCCTTTAACATCATCCGGGTATGGAACAGATTTGCTTCATATACGTTGATGTCAACAGCGTCATAATCCAAAAGTGTATTCGGATCGATGTAGTCTTGGATGGACGTGATCTTGTGATCCAGAAATATTTTTTTTCCATTTACTTCTCGCGTAAAACCACGCACTCTGTAATCGATTGCAATGATATCGGAATCAAAGGATCCGATCAGATAATCCAGAGTCGAAAGCGGTGTGATTTCACCGCAGGTCGCCACGTCAATATCGACACGAAAGGTGGCCAGGCAGGTCTCTGGATGGTATTCCGGATAGGTATGGACCGTGACATGACTCTTATCAAGATGCGCGACCTGTGTCTTACCGGCGGTGACCATCGATTCTTCAGCCAAAAGGATCGTGACAGAAGAACCCTGGGGCTCATAGTCCTGGCTGGATATATTAAGAACGTGAGCACCGATCATATCCGTCAGATTCGTCAGAATATTGGTCAGTCTTTCGGAATTATATTGTTCATCGATATAGGAAATATAGTCCTTTTGCTCTCGTGCAGTTTTGGCATAGCATACATCATAAATATTGAAGCTTAAAGATTTCGTCAAATTGTTGAATCCATATAGAGTAAGTTTGTCGGACATGGTCGTTCTCCTTCAGTTTTCGGATTGATGATTCATCAACAGCAAAAAAATAAGACACATGCGCAATGCACAGTGCCTGTAAAATTACAATACTACATCATGACAAAAAGATATCCATGACATACAGAGCCTATATAGCAAATACTTACTTTTACTACTCCCTATTGATCGTTTTACAAGTTGATGTACGCATCGCGTATTGGTTATAAAGTAACCAACTTATAAAATTGAGCTTTTAACTCAATCAATACCAGCAATCAATATTGCTGATCGGCAGTTGACCCGGCTGTCCGTATGGCCTTTCCCCATGTAGGGTGGTCGAAATAATATTTGCATGGATACTCTTGTATTCATATCACATGTCGGAAAAAATTATCACATAAATTCGAGGGAAAGTCAAGAACTTTGCGTGACATCGTATGAGCTTTGTGTGACATCGCCTGCTCGTGCACTTTTCCTATTAAAAAAGAATTGTATTTCAGAAAATATTATTTTATAATGTTAGAAGGCTAACAGAAATGTCGGAAAGTCGACGTAAGAATGCCGTGTACATCAGGAGGGAGAAATGACAGATCGAAAGATTGGATATGAGATAAAATCACTTACAAATATGATTCACAGACGCCTGGGCTATGTATTTTCAAAAGAGGAGTTCAAAGAACTCACCGGGATGCAGAACGCAGTACTCGGACATGTATTGGATCATATAGGAAAGCAGGATATTTTTCAAAAGGATATCGAAAAGGCGTTCAATATTCGCAGATCAACAGCAACCGTTATGATTCAGGGGCTTGAGCAAAAGGGCTATCTCACCAGATCACCAGTGGAATTTGATGCCAGGCTTAAGAAAATCGAATTAACAGACAAAGCGATCAGACATCAAAAGAGGGTCCAGGAAGAATTTGAGAAGTTCAATAATGATCTCAAGATGGGATTTAGTCAAAAGGAGCTGGACGAATTTTTTCGCCTTATAGATAAGCTGAAATGCAACCTGGAAGAGCAGTCAAAGAGCAAATGATAAAAGTGTTGATGCATGAGATAAAGGAGTTCAAAAGGGATTCGATCCTGACTCCGGTTTTTACATTATTAGAGGTTCTGTTCGAGATGGTCATTCCGTTCCTGATGGCATCCATTATCGATCAGGGCGTTGAGGCCGCAAATGTTGGACATATTTACAGAGTCGGTCTCTTTATGGTAGTTATGGCAGGCTGCGCCCTGTTCACAGGAATTTTATCAGGAAAATATGCTGCCAGATCCTCTGCGGGATTTGCAAGAAATATCAGAGAAGCAATGTTTAAAAATATTCAGACCTTTTCTTTTGCAAATATCGATAAATACAGCACTGCAGGTCTGGTAACCAGAATGACGACAGATATTACGAATTTGCAGAATTCCTATCAGATGATCCTGCGTCTGTGTACCAGAGCACCGGCCAGTCTGATCAGTGCACTGGCCATGTCCTTCTATATCAATAAGGAAATCGCATCGGTCTATCTGATCGCTGTTATTTTTCTCAGTGTCTGTCTGACGATCATCATTCGTGCTGCAATGCCGACATTCCAGACCGTATTCCAAAAATATGATGATCTGAATGCAAGTGTTCAGGAGAATATTACCGGAATGCGAGTTGTTAAGGCCTATGTTCGAGAGGAGCATGAAATCGGCAAATTTAATAAGGCAAGTGGAAATCTGTATAGGATGTTCCTCAAGGCAGAAAAAATAGTTGTCTGGAATGGACCGCTCATGCAGTTCACACTGTATAGCTGTATGATCGCAATCAGCTGGTTCGGGGCAGAGCTCATAGTCGGCGGATCCCTGAGCACAGGAGAACTGATGAGCCTTTTGACTTATAGCATGAATATTTTAATGAGTCTGATGATGCTTTCCATGGCCTTTGTCATGATCTCTATCAGTAGTGCAAGTATCATTCGTATCGTAGCGGTACTTGACGATAAGGCGGACATCGTGAATCCCCAGAATCCAGTTATGGAAGTACCAGATGGTGGAATACGATTTGAAGATGTCAGTTTTTCCTATCAGAAAAAAGGCGGAGAAGCTGTATTATCCGGAATCGATCTGGAGATCAAAAAAGGCGAGACGATCGGTCTGATCGGTGGAACCGGAAGCTCGAAGACAAGCCTTGTTAATCTGATCAGCCGCTTATATGATGTGTCCGAGGGCAGCATCAAAGTGGGAGGAATCGATATCAGAGAATATGACCTGGATTCCCTTCGCAGTGAAGTTTCTGTTGTTCTGCAAAAAAATGTATTATTCAGCGGCAGCATTCTCGAGAATCTGAGATGGGGCGATAAGGATGCATCCGAGGAGGAATGTATTCGTGTCTGCAAGCTGGCCTGTGCTGATGAATTTATAGAACAGATGCCTCAGCGGTATCATACCTATATTGAACAGGGGGGATCGAATGTTTCCGGTGGTCAAAAGCAACGCCTTTGTATCGCAAGGGCTCTGCTGAAAAAACCAAAGATACTGATTTTAGACGATTCCACCAGTGCAGTGGATACACAGACCGATGCTAAGATTAGAAAAGCATTCAAAGAAGAAATTCCTGATACCACAAAAATCATCATTGCACAAAGGATTTCAAGTATTCAGGAGGCTGACAGAATCATCGTTCTGGATAATGGTAAGGTCAGTGCTTTTGGTACGCATCAGGAGCTGCTGTCTGAAAGTGATATCTATCGCGATGTATATGAATCACAGATCGGCGGCAGTGGTGATTTTGATCAGCAGGGAGGTGAACAGTAATGGCAGAAAAGCAGAAAATGTCATCTAAGAATAAGAGAAGGTCAGGAGTCGAAAACCCAGGCAGGGTATTTAGCAGGCTCGTGGGATATATGTTCTTAAAATATCCGATACATTTGATCGCTGTAGTCATTTTCATTATAGCCGGAGTCATGGCGAATATTCAGGGAACGCTGTTCATCCAGACTTTGATCGACAGCTACATCACCCCGCTGCTCACATCGAACAGTCGTGATTTTTCAGGTCTTGCACATGCACTCATTCGAGTTGCAGTCTTTTATATGCTAGGTGTCGTATCCACCTATATTTACTCACTGATCATGATATACGTCAGTCAGGGTACACTGCTAAAGCTTAGAGACGACATGTTCGCTCATATGGAAAAACTCCCGATCAAATATTTTGATACCCATTCACACGGTGCGATCATGTCGACCTACACCAACGACACCGATACGCTCCGTCAGATGATCGGTCAGAGTATACCCCTGTTAGTCAGCAGTACGATCATGGTCTGCAGTGTAACAATAAGTATGTTCCTGCTGAGCATTCCCCTTTCATTACTGACATTTGCATTTGTCGGCTTTATGCTGGCTGCATCAAAAACGATCGCAGGAAAAAGCGGCGGCTATTTCATGGAGCAGCAGAAAAATCTGAGCGAGGTCAATGGTTATATCGAAGAGATCATGGAAGGGCAAAAGGTCGTGAAAGTATTTTGCCATGAAAAAGAGAGCATTGAAAAGTTCAAAGAGGTCAATAACAGACTATTCGACTCGGCATATCAGGCCAATAAATTTGCAAATATACTGATGCCGGTCATTGGGCAAATGGGAAATATCAGTTATGTTGCCTGTGCGATCATCGGCGGTCTTCTGGCACTGTACGGATTTGGCGGATTTACGGTCGGAGCACTTGCAAGCTTTCTAAGCTTTAATAAAAGCTTTAATATGCCCATCAACCAAATCAGCCAGCAGCTCAATGCAGTGGTCATGGCACTGGCTGGAGCAGACAGGGTATTTCGTCTTATGGATGAAGCTCCGGAAGAGGATGGGGGCAGTTACCAGATCGACCTTGGCCAGATTCAGGGAAAAGTCGTATTCGAACATGTGGACTTTGGGTATCAGGAAGATAAGATGGTGCTGCATGATCTCTCCCTTTATGCTGAGCCAGGACAAAAAATTGCATTTGTAGGCTCCACTGGAGCAGGAAAGACAACGATCACAAATCTGATCAATCGTTTTTACGATATTCAGGGCGGTATCATCCGTTATGACGGAGTCGATATTAACGACATTAAGAAAGACAGCCTTAGGGGAACCCTTGGAATCGTTTTGCAGGATACGCATCTTTTTACCGAAACAGTTATGGAAAATATCCGATATGGCAAGCTGGATGCCACAGATGAGGAAGTCAAGGCAGCAGCAAAGCTGGCCAATGCCGATGGCTTTATCAGACGACTCCCAGAGGGATATCAGACGGTTCTTTCCGGAGATGGAGCGAACCTAAGTCAGGGACAAAGACAGCTGCTTGCCATTGCCAGGGCAGCGATCGCTGACCCACCGGTCCTGATCCTTGACGAAGCAACGAGCTCGATCGATACCAGAACAGAGAAAATCGTGCAAGACGGAATGGATAAGCTGATGCATGGACGTACGACATTTGTTATTGCTCATAGACTTTCCACCGTAAAGAACAGCGATTGTATCGTAGTACTGGAACAGGGACGTATTATCGAAAAGGGAACTCACGATGAATTGCTGCTTGAGAAAGGAAAATACTTCCAATTATATACAGGGAATGCAATTACTGCCTCCTAATTTAATGTATTATGCTTAGTATCTTGAAAAAGTACGTAAAAAGTAGTACAGTTTAGATACTGAAGAAAATTAGAAACAGAGGTGCAGAATTGACCAGAATTGACCAGCTTATCCAGCAGATTAGAAATTCTCATGTGTACATACAGTCGCATAATTTTCCTGATCCGGATTCTATAGCAAGTGCTTATGGACTGCAAAAACTGTTAGAATCCAGAGGGATCGAGTCAACGATCTGTTATATGGGCGAAATTGATCGTTATAATACATTAAAAATGATTGAGCTTCTGCAGATCCAGCTGATCAATATTGCGGATCTTGCAGAGGTTCTAACAGATACCGACGAAATTATATTAGTGGATGCTCAAAAGGGCAACTCCAATATTCTGAAAATGAAAGGGCAGCAGATCGCCTGCATCGACCATCATCCGACTTATGAAGAGGTGGAATACCTTTATAAAGATATTCGCGTGGAAATCGGAGCATGTGCTACGATGATAGCAGAGTATTTTTTTGAGTGTGGTGCCACCATGGATCAAAGGACAGCTACAGCACTGAGCTTTGGTATCCGATGTGATACGGACAGATTACTTCGTGGAACTTCCTTTACAGATATGGAAATGCTCTATTTTATGTATCAGAACTGCGACAGAGAGATCATACAGCTGCTAGAGAGCAGGGAACTGTATTTTAACGATCTTATGTCATACTCCCAAGCAATCGATAATATTCGCGTATTTAAGAATATCAGTTTTGCCAGCACCAATGAAGATTGTCCGGAAGCACTGATCGCAAATATTTCTGATTTTATGCTGGCACTGGTTGAAGTGGAATTCTCAGTCGTATATTCTGTGCGAAAGGATGGAGTTAAATTATCAGTCCGAAGTGAAGGAATCAAGTATGATGCAGGCAAAATCACCAGCCAGGCTTTGAAGGGAATCGGCAGTGGCGGCGGACATTCATCAATGGCCGGTGGATTTATTCCGATGGACGGGACAGAAGGCATGACGAGCCGGCAGATCATTTTGGAAAAATTGGAAAGCCGTTTTTTAGAAGAATTAAGAAAAGTAGGGTAGCAATGAGTATTCAAATGATTGGAATCGATCATACGCAGGCGGAAATAAGTCAGCGTGAACGATATGCATTTACAAAAAAAGAAACAGCGGAACTGCTTGGTGAATTAAGACAGCA
The DNA here is from genome assembly GCA_047974745.1 of Lachnospiraceae bacterium. Lineage (GTDB taxonomy): Bacteria > Bacillota > Clostridia > Lachnospirales > Lachnospiraceae > JBKECO01. The sequence goes on along the minus strand of JBKECO010000011.1, from coordinate 107,969 downwards.
TGAGGAAATCAGCGGCTGTATTCTCTTGAATACCTGCAACCGGATGGAACTTTATATTTGCAGAAAAAAGAAACAAAACAAAGTGGATTTGTTTTCCATACTTTGTGAGAAGAAGCATGGAATCAAAGTAGACCAACATCTTTTTACTGAAAGGCAGGATTTTGACGCAGTCAGACATCTTTTCTATCTTTGCGCAGGAATGAAATCCCAGATCGTAGGCGAAGATCAGATTCTGGCTCAGGTCAAGGATGCGCTCTCTTTTGCCAGAGACCAGGAATCAGCTGATACAGTATTAGAGGTGTTGTTTCGTCATGCCATAACAGCTGCAAAGAAGGTGAAGACCGAAGTGGTTCTCGAGAAAGAGAACATTTCCGCTGCTGATCTTGCAATCGAGGAGTTCAAGACAAAAGGATATCGATTTCAGGGGAAGAAATGTCTTGTGATCGGCAATGGAATCATGGGCAAAATCACTGCACTGGCACTGAAAGCAGAAGGCGCTGATGTGACCGTGACGATTCGGCAGTATCGAAGTGGAATTGTTGAGATACCCCATGGCTGTGACAGAATCAACTATAGCGACAGATATGAATATATGAAGCAGTGCGATTTTGTCTGTTCTGCAACAGCGAGTCCTAATCTGACGATCCTTCGAAAAGATGTACAATTCCTTGGATCAAACAGACCAGAAATCTTTTTGGATCTTGCAGTGCCAAGAGATATTGATCCTCAGATCAAAGAGCTGGAGGGTGTCAGCCTCTACGATATCGATGATTTTTCTATTAATTGTTGCTCGGATACCATGAAGGTGCAATGTGAAAAAGCATCGGAGCTCCTAAATGCTGCAATCAGCGACTATGAGAGCTGGCACAGAAGCAGAGATCTGATTCCTGCGATTCATTCGATCAGTGAAAGGGTCTCAGAGGATCTGAATATGAGACTTCAGAAGGCAATTCAGAAATATACACAGGATTCGGGAGAAGAACATGACCTGAGTGAAGCGATCGGGAAGGCGTCTGCCAAGGTGGTCAGCGGTCTTTTGTTTACCCTTAGAGATGAACTGGAGCCCGAGGTCTTTCGGAGTTGTCTTAGGATTCTAAAGGAAGCAGAATAAACGGGCGAGTAGGAGGAGAATAGAGTGGAAAAGAAATTTTTCCCTATGTTCCTGAATCTGGAGCATAAGCGATTTCTAGTAATCGGTGCTGGAAATATTGCAGTGCGCAGAATAAAAACACTGCTGCGGTATGGAGCAGACATTAGGATCATTGCAGAACAATATAGTGAAGAGGCGCAAGTCCTTATTCAGAATGAAGAGAGCATCCTGTCAGCTGAGCAGAGACCATACAAACGTGGAGATATTCTGGAGGATTTTGATTTTGTCCTGACAGCGACCAACGATTCAAATGTGGATATGGCGGTCTGTCTGGAAGCAAGGCATAAGGAAATTCCGGTCAATGTGGCATCCCGCCACGAATTATGCGACTATTATTTTCCTGCTCTGGTGGAACGGGAGCATCTGACGATCGGAATGACATCTGATGGCTGGAATCACAGTTATCTGAAAAAAACAGCAGAGTATCTGCGTGAGCATCTCCCTGAAGCGGACGAGTGAACAATAAGATGAGGCAGAGGGTTTATGAAAAAAATTGTAATTGGAAGCAGGGAGAGCACCCTGGCTGTCGTACAGACGAATATGCTCAAAGAGTATCTGAGTGGGAATAATTCTGATCTGGATGTACAGATTCTGACAATGAAAACAACGGGGGATAAGATTTTAGATCGTCCGTTAGAAAAAATAGGCGGCAAAGGACTTTTTGTGAAGGAACTGGATCTGGCGCTGCTGGATAAACGTAGTGATCTGTCTGTGCACAGTCTGAAAGATCTGCCCATGGAGGTTCTTGATGATCTGCCCTTGTTAGGTGTTTCAAAAAGAGAGGATCCAAGAGATGTTCTGGTGCTTCCAGCTGGATCAGACCACATCGATCTGTCAAGACCCATCGGCTGTCAGAGTAGAAGAAGAATCCTTCAATTGAAGGCATTGTATCCGATGGCTGAAATTCGATCGGTCAGAGGAAACTTACAGACCAGGCTGAGAAAACTGGATTCCGGTGAATATAGTGCATTGATTCTAGCCGCTGCCGGATTGAAACGACTGGGCTTATCAGACAGGATCTCAAGATATTTTACAGTAGAAGAAATGCTTCCTGCAGCAGGTCAGGGAGTGCTAGCAGTACAGGGAAGGGCTGGCGAGAGCTACCCGGATATGACAGGATTTTTTGATGTAATGACTTGGAATTGTATCCAAGCGGAACGTGCTTTTGTTCGGGAACTGGATGGAGGATGCTCTTCACCGGTGGCAGCGCATGCAGTCATACTGGGGAATCAGATCCAATTGACCGGTCTCTATTATAATGAAGGTACGGATACGTATGAGAAACGTACCGTCCTGGGAGAAAACGATCAGGACTCAGCACAGGAACTGGGATCACAGCTTGCAAAAGAAATGAGGGAAAACAATCATGACAGGTAAAGTCTGGCTGACTGGGGCGGGACCCTCAGATATCGAATTATTAACAGTAAAGGCCAAAAAAGTACTGGAACAGGCAGAAGTCGTGGTATATGACAGCCTGGTAGGAACAGCGATCCTGGCTCTGATACCAGAGGATGCAGAAAAAATTGATGTTGGAAAACGTGCAGGAAATCATAAAATGACGCAGGATAATATCAGTCAGCTGCTGGTGGATCTGGCACAACAGGGAAAACGGGTCGTACGATTAAAGGGTGGAGATCCTTTTTTATTCGGACGAGGCGGAGAAGAGGCGGAACTGCTTTTTGCAAATAACATTCCATACGAAGTGATACCGGGAGTGACCTCGGCGATTTCCGTTCCTGCATACGCCGGAATCCCGGTAACGCACCGGGACGCGGCATCAATGATTCATATTATCACTGGTCATAAGAAAAAGGATGAAGAGCTGGATATCAATTTTGATGCGCTGACTAAAGCGGGTGGAACGCTGATCTTTATGATGAGCATATCTGCAATTGGAGATATAAGTGAAGGTCTGATGAAGGCTGGCATGGATCCGAATACACCCACAGCGATCGTAAGTTGCGGAGCAACTGCAAGGCAGGAAAAAGTTCGAGCAAATCTAAAGGATCTGAAGGAACTGATCCGTACCAGAGAGATCAAAACACCGGGAATCCTGATTGTAGGAGAGGTATGTGCCTATGACGAACAGCTCGAATGGAGACAGCATCTTAAACTGGACGGTGACTGCTACTACCTTACAAGACCAAGAGAGCGCAGTACGAAAATGGCAGAACTGCTTCGAGAATATGGAGCTGAGGTGGTTGAGCTGCCCTGTATCCAAACGAAACCGATCCTTCCGAACAACAGACTGCTGACAGAAGTTCAAGACATAAAGAATTATGATCTGATCGTCTTTACATCTCCAGCCGGAGTCCTTTACTTTTTTGAATTTTTAAAAACAGAGCAAATCGATATCCGAAATCTGATGCATTTAAAATACGCAGTAATTGGAAGCGGTACAAAGAATGAACTTTTAAATTATGGAATCTATGCAGATCATATGCCGAATAAGTATGATGGAGCAGAGCTCGGGAAGCTGATCGGAGAAATGATCCATTCCGGGAACAGAGTTCTAATACCACGTGCGAGTGAAGGAAATCCGCTGATCATAGAAGAAATAAGAAAACGCAGTGATGCTTTTGTTGCAGATATTCCACTATACACAACGCTTCCGATATCATCTGGAGCGATAGATGTGGCAGAACAGATCGCACTTAATAGACTGACAAAGGCAGTATTTACCAGTGCATCAACGGTCAGAGGATTTCTGGCACAGGCTAGGAATGCAGATGTTTCAAAGATACAGGCTTTTTGTATTGGAGAGATGACAGCAGCAGAAGCCAGAAAAGCCGGAATGCAGTGCCTGGTTTCAGAAGAGGCTAGCATAGAAGCTTTGGTAGAACTCATTTTGAATGAACACGCTGGGGGGAAGTATGGATCTAATTGTTAGACCAAGAAGGCTCAGAACGAGTCCCGGACTGAGGAAAACAGTCCGAGAGACCAGACTTGATAAATCTGCACTTATATATCCGATTTTTATCATAGATGGTGAAAATGTAAAAGAGGAGATCAGATCCATGCCGGGTCAGTATCGCTACAGCGTAGACAGAATGGAACAAAAGCTGATCGAGCTAAAAGACGTGGGAATCACTAATGTCATGTTTTTTGGAATACCAAAGGAAAAAAATGAGACTGGAAGCATGGCATATGCAGAGGATGGTATAGTGCAGAAAGCCCTGATGAAGTCAAAAAATGCAGTCCCGGAAATCTATAGGATCGCAGACACCTGCATGTGCGAATATACATCACATGGTCATTGTGGAATCTTAAAAGGCGAAAAGGTCGCAAATGATGAAACAGTCACCTATCTTGAACGAATTGCAGTTTCGCAAGTCCAGGCAGGGGCAGATATGGTAGCTCCGTCGGATATGATGGATGCAAGGGTTCTGGGGATTCGCAAAGCATTGGACCAAAGTGGATTTTTAGAGACTCCCATCATGGCATATTCGGCAAAATATGCATCTTCCTTTTATGGACCATTTCGTGAGGCTGCAGGATCTGCACCTTCTTTTGGTGATCGGAAGACATATCAGATGGATTATCATAACCGCAGAGAGGCTATTAAGGAAGTACTGCTGGATGTGGCGGAAGGTGCTGATATCATCATGGTCAAGCCGGCAATGGCATATGGCGACATTATTCGAGAAGTAAAGGATCTTATTCAACTTCCGGTGGCAGCTTACAGTGTCAGTGGAGAATACAGCATGATTAAAACGACAGCAAGTGCAGGCTTTGTGGATGAACAGCAGATGATGTGTGAAGCGGCAGTCAGTGCATTCCGGGCAGGATCAGATCTCTATCTGACCTATTTTGCAAAGGAGATCGGGGCTTGTATTGATAAGGGAATCATAGGTTAAAAGCGGATTCAATAAAGGGGAAATGAAAATGACAAAATCAGAAAAGATCTTTCATGAGGGTGAGACCTATATACCGGGTGGCGTAAACTCGCCAGTCAGGGCATTTGGCTCGATTCAGATGACACCTCCGTTGATCGACCATGCCAATAAGGCAACACTGTATGACATAGATGGAAACAGCTACATAGATTTCATTGGCTCCTGGGGACCGATGATCCTTGGACACAATCAGGAAGAGGTCAAAGAAGCGGTTTTAAAAGCAGTTGAGAAAGGACTCAGCTTTGGCGCTGCCACGGAAATGGAAGTCAGAATGGCACAACTGATCTGTGAAATGGTTCCTTCCATTGAGATGGTTCGTATGGTCAATTCTGGTACAGAGGCAGTCATGAGTGCAGTTCGAACCGCCAGAGGGTATACAAAACGAGACAAGATCGTGAAATTCAATGGTTGTTATCATGGGCATTCCGACAGTCTTCTTGTTGCGGCAGGTTCCGGAGTTATGACTGCAGGTATTCCTGACAGTGCCGGAGTTCCTTGTGGTGCGGCACAGGACACGATCACGGCGGATTATAACAATGAGGAGATGATAAAAGAGATCTTTTATCATAATGGGAATGAGATCGCAGCAGTGATCATAGAACCGCTAGCTGCCAATATGGGTGTGGTGCTTCCGGAGAAGGGATTTTTACAGTTGCTCCGTAACCTGTGTTCCATACATGGTGCAGTCCTGATATTTGATGAGGTCATTACCGGTTTTCGTTTGGGAAAAGAGGGAGCTCAGGGCTATTTTGGAGTCGAATCAGATCTGACAACCTTCGGTAAGATCATTGGCGCAGGCATGCCAGTGGGAGCATACGGCGGAAGACGAGAGATCATGGAGATGGTTGCACCACTTGGAGCAGTATATCAGGCAGGAACTTTGAGTGGAAATCCAATTGCTATGACTGCAGGCCATACACTTCTCTCTATCTTAAATAAGAATCCTGAATATTATACCTCATTAAATAGGAAATCCGATCAGTTCTTTGGTGAGATTCAAACTATCCTTCATGAATCTGGAATCCATGCGACACTCAATCATCTGGGATCCATTGGCACCTTATTTTTTACAAAGGAAAAGGTGCGTGATTACAGAACGGCAAAAACTTCAGATACATCGGCCTATGCGGTCTATGCGAGAAAAATGATCCAGGGTGGTATCTATCTGGCACCGTCCCAGTTCGAAGCCATGTTCTTGTCCATGGTTCATACAGATCAGGAGCTTGATCAGACACTTTCTGTCTTTAAGAACTCAATAGAATAGAAAAAACCGACGGGTATTCTAAGCAGTTTGCTTAAGAATTGTACCCGTCGGCTTTTTATACAGATCTGCTACATAATACAGAAAAGTCATTGGTGTTTCGTTCTCGTTCATTTTCTTTAGACAATAATCATCGTATTCGCTGCTTATTCCATGCAGACCATCCATAATTTCCTTTGGCATAGGTTGTCCTCCCTTCAAGTTTTATTCAGCATACCACAGCTATTGTGAAAAATCAACAAATATTATGTAAAAAATTTGTAAAATATCACAACAAAATCTGAGGAGTATCCCGCTTTTGAATTGCGATTTCCTTGCATTACAATGGAAAATACAGTAGTATAAAGTTAGTAATCATGAATCAAAAATACGAGGGGATCTACATGATAAGTAAAAACTGGACAAATATCATTTTGGGGAATGAGCTGCGAACATCGTTGAGCGGGCTGCGGGCTGAATTAAAAGATGAGGAACAAAGGCTCGAATTTTTGCAGGATTTAAAGGAGTCAGAGATCGAAGTTCTTATTTCAATGCTGAAACTAGAAGATGCAAAAACGAGAAAGAATGCTGCGCTATTAATCGGAGATTTGCAGCTGCAGGCAGCAAAGGACATTCTCTTCGAAAGGTATAACCGTGAAAACACACGGTTCATCAGAGCGGATTATCTGATTGCACTAGACAAGCTCGGGGCAAAGGAGTATGTACCTCAGTTGCGGCAAAAATATGAACAGTTGGTCAAATATGATCCAGAAGAAACGGAACAAAAGCATGTGACAGAGGAATTGAGAGCACTCGAACGCATACTTTCAAAAAATGAGACAGAACGAAATCATACCTTTATAGGATTTGATCAAAGGCATTTAATTTTGCTGACGACCATTCCCGGTCATCAGGACATTACGCTGTCACAAATCCAAGCGCAAAAGAAGTCATCCAATACAATCGGAGTTACTGCCGTTGTAGACGGTCTGAAATCCGTGTTGAAAATCAGAACATTTCGAGAATTGCTGTTTCCGATTCGGTTTTCCACGGCACATTATATAACGGATTCAGAGGAAATGATCGGGAAGGCGATACTAGAATCAAACCTGCTATCCCTCATTAAGAACTGTCACAAGGAGGAGGGCCCATACAGCTTTCGCCTTGAGGTCAGAAGCAGGCTGGATCTGACAGATCGAAGCAGATTTTCGAAAAAGCTTGGGATCCTTCTAGAGGAAATGTCGGGAAGAGAGCTAATAAACTCAACTGGAAATTATGAATTTGAAATTCGGATCCTCGCAGACAGAGATGGCAAAATTGCAGTCCTGCTGAAAATGATGACGATACCAATGGAACGCTTTTCCTATCGTAAGAATTCGATCGCAGCTTCGATACATCCGTCGAGTGCTGCACTGATCATGGAACTGGCGAAGCCGTATCTGCGGGAACAGTCGAATATTATCGACCCCTTTTGTGGTGTTGGAACTATGCTGGCAGAAAGATTTTTCAATACAAAAGCAAGTGATATGTATGGTATTGATGTGTTCGGTGATGCCATTGAGCTGGGCAGAGAAAATATGGAAATTGCTGGACTGAATGTTAATTTTATCAATCGAAACTTTTTTGAATTTAAGCATAGTCACCATTTTGATGAAATAGTAACAAATATGCCGGTCAGAGGACGTAAATCAAAAGAAGAGCTGGATGCTTTTTATCAGAATTTCTTTGAAAAGGCACGAGAAATTCTCAAACCCGGCGGTAATGTAATCCTTTTTTCAAATGAAGAAGGATTTATAAAAAAACAATTGAGACTCAATAGAGATTTTATACTGCGAAAAGAATATGAAATCTTTAAAAAGGATCATCACAACCTTTATATCATTGGCTTGAAATAAAGAGAAATCATGGAGAAGATATGAAAAAGAAGGGTACACGAATTGCAATTACAGTCATTTTATTGATCTTAGTATTAGGTATTTATTACTATTTTGCACTTCCGGCAATCAACATACATGCTCATGGGTTCTGGGGTGCGGTCTTGTTTCTGATCGCACTGGTAACAGTGATTTATGCTGTTCGCACATTTCGCTACGATATTAGTAAGAACGGTCTGCAGCCGAGCGTGCTGGGAAAAATGAAAAAATCGAAGGGTATTATGGCTGGAACAGCAGCATTTGTGGTTGTGCTGGTGATTTTTATCGTTGGATCATTTTTGTCATCACCAATTATCAATGCCTCAAATTACAGTCAGCTTTTGACAGTCGAGACTGGAAATTTTGCTACAGATATAGAGGAAGCTGATTTCAACGAGATCCCAATACTGGACAAGGGATCTGCAGAGCTACTGGGCGATAGAAAAATGGGAAGTATGGTAGAGATGGTCTCACAGTTCGAGGTGGAATCTGATTATACGCAGATTAACTATCAGGGTAAGCCGGTTCGTGTTTCTCCGCTCCGATATGCCAGCTTCATCAAATGGCTGACGAATCGCTCGGAAGGAATTCCAGCCTATATGATGATCGATATGGCGACACAGGATGTGGAGGTGGTCAAGCTGCCAGAAGGCCAGGGAATCAAATATTCGAAATCGGAGTATTTGAACCGCTATATCTACAGACACCTTCGTTTCAAATATCCAACAGCCATCTTTGATGATGAAATTTTCTTCGAAGTGAAAGATGATGGGGTTCCATACTGGGTCGTACCGGTTAAGAAATTCAATATTGGTCTCTTCGGTGGACAGACAGTGGGGCGTGTCATCTTATGCAATGCAATTACAGGAGAATGTACGGATTATGATGTATCTGAAGTTCCTACATGGGTAGATAAAGTATATTCTGCGGAGCTTTTAACAGAGCTTTTTGATTACTATGGTGTGCTGCAGAACGGATATTTCAACAGTATTCTGGGACAAAAGGATTGCCTGCAGGCTACAAACGGATACAATTATATCGCCCAGGATGATGATGTCTGGGTCTATACAGGTGTTACGTCCCTGGGAAGTGATCAGTCTAATGTTGGTTTTGTTCTGATGAATCAGCGTACCATGGAAACAAATTATTATGTTGTAGAGGGTGCGATCGAGGATTCTGCGATGTCTTCCGCTGAGGGGCAGGTACAGGATCTAGGATATCAGTCCACATTTCCGCTGCTTTTGAATATATCAGGTCAGCCAACCTACTTTATGGCGCTCAAAGACGGAGCGGGTCTGGTCAAAAAATATGCGATGGTCAATGTACAAAAATATCAGTTGGTTGCAATCGGAGACACTGTGGATGAGTGCCAGGAAGTTTATATGAATCTAATGGACGCTAATAATATTCTGGACGCAGGGGAAGATGCTGATCTGAAAGAACTGACCGGGTCAATCAATACGATTGCACCTGTTGTCATTGAAGGGGACACACATTATTATCTTTCGTTAATGCAGAGTGAGAAGATATTCGATCTTGATCTGACAAATGATGCGCTGATCCCTATCGTGACCTATCAGGAGGGCGATCAGATCACTTTGATTTATATAGAGGAAGATGCTACACTAAATGAAGTGACAGAGATAAAATAAGGATAAAATAAGGAATGAAAAAAATTGCAGTGATCAATGATATTTCAGGACTCGGGAAATGCTCTCTGGGAGCAGCAATACCTGTAATATCCGTATTGGGGCATCAGGTTTGCCCCATCCCAACTTCGGTGTATACTGCCCAGACAGGCTACGCATCCTATCATATGCGTGATCTGAAAGCACTAATGGAATTCACTGTTGCTGACTGGCGAAAGGCCGGTGAGAGGATGGATGGCTTTTATTCCGGTTACTTGTCATCTGCTGAGCAATACGAGCAGGTCCTCACAATTTACGAAGGACTAAAGAAAGAGGACAGCTTTCTTCTGGTGGATCCCATTATGGGAGATCATGGAGAAGCCTTTCCAATTTATTCAGATGCGTTGCGGCAGGGAATGCAAGAGCTAATTAGATCCGCAGATGTGACTACGCCGAATTTGACAGAAGCCTGCCTGCTGACAAGTGACTCTTTTGAGGATGTGGAAAAATATCCCCAAAAAGAGGATAGACTCAAGGTAGTTGAAGAAATAGGCATGAAGATCAAGCAGATCAGTCAAAAAAAGATGACTGTGATCATTACTGGTATTCGCTATACGGATGTTCCGGCACAAAAGAAGTGGATCGGAAATTTTTGCATCGAAGAAGATAAAAGTATATACCTGGAGCAGTCAGATCTGCTCTTAAGTTACTCGGGAACAGGTGATCTACTAGCCTCTTGTATCTGTGGATATCTGATGAATGGAGTCAAAATTGAAGAAGCCATCCAAAAAACGATGCATTTTCTGGAACTCTCCATTCGAGAAGCAATGAGACTGAATATGCCCTCCAATGCAGGGGTCTGTTTCGAGCCCTACTTATTTGAACTGCTGGATCACAAGTAGGAAGATGTCTTACGGATCCATTAAGCACTTCCCCGAATCACAAGATCCGTCGTGATCTCGATCTTGATCGCCAGCGAATTTGGGTTTTGCAGTAGTTCCGCCATTCTTTTTGCTGCAAGCTCTCCCATATATTGTTTTGGTACGTGAATCGTTGTCAGAGTTGGGTCAATATAGGTAGATAAGGGCATATTATCAAAGCCTATGAAGGCCACATCCTCCGGAATACGATATCCTTTTTCTTTAAATGCTTTCATAGCACCAGCAGCAATGAGATCGTTATCTGCAAAATAGCAGGCAGCGGTCTCTTCTTTATTCTCTAACAGCTCGAGCATATCAGCATAGGAACCCTCCATGTACGGGGCGAGATAGTGAACGATTGATTTGGAAGTAGACATACCATTGGCTCGAACTGCTTTATAAAACCCATCTGAGCGCTCCAGAAAATTATTGATGGGATAGGAGGATTTCAGATAGCCAGGCTGACATTTGCAGCGACTGATCAAGTGATTGGCAGCAAGATAAGCTCCTTGTACATTGTTGATCAGAACACAATCAGCATTGACGGTTTCAAAATAGGCATCCAAAAGCACCACGGGTACATTCAGCTTTTCAAAGTGCCAGAAATCTTCCCGTTTCATTTCTGTACCTAGCAGGATAATTCCTTTACATCCCATTTGAATGATTTCATCCAGCTCTTTCTTTATATTACTATTTTCATACAGATAAAAGACGTTTAGATAATAGCGTGCCTTCTTGCATCCATAATCAATTCCCTGGGACAGCTGGGAAAAGAAGGGAGAATCCGTTACGATGGCACCATGCCTTCGGAATATGATGAAATAGATCGTGCCATAAAAAGGAAGGGGAGCGTGGTTCGCTTCCTGAATTCTTGAAAAATCATATCCCCGTTCCTTTGCATAGTCTATGACTTTTTTACGGGTTGCAGTACTGACGCCGGACTTATTATTCAGCGCCATAGAGATTGCGGCTTCTGAAAGCTGTAATTCCTTTGCCAGTTCTTTCGCTGTCACTGCCATTGAAATACTCCTTTTCCTGTTTGATAGGTTGAAGTATAGGTCATTAAGTGAATTAAGTCAAATAGAACCTGAATAATTCTTAATAGTTAATTGAAATTAAGTTCATTATACTGAATAATATGAATAAATAATTAATTTGCGATGGAGGTAACAGAATGGCAAAAGTGATATTGGGTTATGCACCAACGAGAAGAAGTATATTTTCTGCACCGGATGCTGTAAAATACGCAGATCTCACAAGAGAACGATTAACAGAGCTTGGAGTCGAATTTGTTGATATCAATGATATTGCAGAGGATGGACTCCTTCATGACGATGATGACAGAATTAAAATAGCAGAAAAATTCAAAGCGGCAGGAGTAAATGGACTATTCTTTCCTCATGGAAATTTCGGAACAGAATATGAAGTGGCGAGACTTGCAAAGGAATTAAATGTACCGGTTCTGATCTGGGGACCTCGGGATGAAAGTCCGGATGAGAATGGCATTCGTCTCAGAGACAGTCAGTGCGGACTGTTTGCAACAGGTAAAGTGTTAAGACGTTTTCGTGTTCCATTTACCTATTTATGCAACTGCAGACTGACGGATCCTGAGTTCGAACGTGGAATCCGGAACTTTCTAGCAGTGTGTAATGTTGTAAAAGTTTTCCGAAGCACCAGAATTCTGCAGATCGGACCCAGACCCTTCGATTTCTGGTCAACGATGTGTAATGAAGGGGAACTTCTGGAAAGATTCAACATTCAGCTTTCGCCGATTCCTATGCCAGAGCTGACAGAAGAGATCAAAAAAGTAAAAGAAGAAATCGTTGAAGTTGCTGAAGTTACAGCTTTTATCAGAGAAAACTATGAAGTAAAAATCAAGGATGAGCAGCTTCAAACAGTAGCAGCCCTTAAAGTTGCAATGCGCCACCTTGCGGATAAATACAAATGCAATGCCATCGCAATCCAGTGCTGGAATGCCTTACAGAAAGAAATTGGAATCATGCCATGTGCAGCAAATTCACTTTTGAACGAAGAAGGACTTCCGGTAGTCTGTGAGACAGATATTCACGGTGCGATCACTGCACTCCTTTGTGAAGCAGCAGGTATGGATGAAGCAAGAACCTTTTTTGCTGACTGGACGGTGCGACATCCGGACAATGAAAATGGAGAGCTCCTGCAGCACTGCGGACCTTGGCCATTATCCTGCGCATCCTGCAAACCAGTTATTGGATATCCACTTGCATTTGATCATCCAGGTGCTGTTGAGGCAAAAGCGAAATCCGGAGAGATGACGTTATGCCGCTTTGATGGAGATAATGGAGAATACTCCCTGCTGCTTGGCAATGCCAGAGGAGTGGAAGGACCTTATACAAAAGGAACTTATGTATGGGTAGAAGTCGCAAATCTAAAGAGACTTGAGGCGAAAGTGGTAGAAGGTCCCTACATACATCATTGCGTAGGTATTCATAAAGATGTTGTCCCTGTACTTTTTGAAGCATGTAAATATATTGGCGTCACTCCGGATCTTTATGATGAGAACGAAAGTGAGATCAGAGCATATATCCGCGGCGAATAGCGGCAGTGAAAGGATGTAAAGTATGGATTCGTTACAAAAAAAAGCAAATAGCCTGCGAAAAGATATTATCGAAATGATCTACAAATCAAGTGCCGGACATGTGGGTGGAGATTTGAGCGTGATCGATATTCTCACGACACTTTATTTCGATGTCATGAATGTATCACCAACGAATTTTCGAGATGGTAACAGAGACAGGTTTCTCCTGAGCAAGGGACACTGTGCGGATGCTCTATACATTGTATTGGGTGAGAAAGGTTTCTATGACAAACAGGAGGTCATCGATACCTTCAGTGCCTTTGGATCACGTTTTATTGGTCATCCCAATACAGATGTGCCTGGGATCGAGATCAATTCAGGATCCCTAGGTCATGGACTCTCGATCGGTGTTGGAATGGCCATCGCCGGTAAAATGGATCAGAAAGACTATCGTGTTTACGTTGTTCTGGGAGATGGAGAAATGGCAGAGGGGTCGAATTATGAAGCTATGATGGCTGCAAGTCATTATAAGCTGAATAACCTCTGTGCTACGGTGGATTATAATTGTCTGCAGATAAGTGGAAGTACGAATGATGTTATGTGCAACGTGGATCTGGGTGACAAGTTCCGTTCATTTGGATGGAATGTGATACATGTTGAGGATGGAAACAGCTGCGAACAGTTGTCTTTGGCATATGAGCAGGCGAAAGAGTGCAAAGACAGACCAACTGTACTTTTGGCACATACAACGAAGGGCAAGGGCGTTTCCTTCATGGAGAATCAGAAGGGATGGCATCACGGAGTTATGACAAAGGAGCAGTACGAACAGGCAATAAAAGATATTGAGGAGGTGCTCGTATGAATAAAATAACGAACCGTCAGGTCATCAATGACACACTTGTAAAAGCTGCCAAAGAGGATAAGGATATTGTGGTTCTTTGTTCGGATTCTAGAGGTTCTGCTTCTCTGACAGAATTCGCCAATACCTATCCGGATCAGTTCGTCGAAGTGGGAATTGCTGAACAGGATCTAGTCAGTATTTCTGCAGGACTTGCCTCTTGTGGGAAGAAAGCATTTGCTGCATCTCCGGCATGCTTTTTGTCAACAAGAAGCTATGAACAGGCGAAAATTGATGTCGCTTATTCTGAAACGAATGTGACGCTGGTTGGAATTAGTGGTGGAGTAAGCTATGGGGCACTGGGTATGACACATCATTCCCTGCAGGATATTGCAGCCATGACAGCACTGCCTGGAATGCGTGTATATTTTCCGAGTGATCGGTTTCAGACAAATAAGCTCTTTGAAGCACTCTTAGAAGATGAGAAGCCTGCATATGTTCGCGTGAGTCGTTCTGCTACAGAAGATGTCTATGATGAGAATATGGAATTCACCTTAAATCGTGCTAATGTGATTGCACATGGAAAGGATGTCCTTTTAGTTGCCTGCGGTGAGATGGTGCCCTATGCGGTCAAAGCTAGGGAATTGCTGGAAGAATGTGGCGTCTCCACTGGACTGGTGGATATGTATTGTATCAAACCACTTGATATTGCAACACTTTTGAATGAAGCAGCCGGTAAAAAAGCAGTTGTGACTGTGGAAGAACATTCTCCATACGGTGGACTGGGTAGTCTGGTCGCACAGGTAATCTCAGCGAATGATCCGAAAAAAGTCGTAAATCTATCTCTGCCGGATGGACATCTGATCGGTGGAGAGAACCACGAGATCTTTAAATATTATAAGATCGACGCAGAAGGAATTGCGGACACCGTTAAGATCATCCTGCGTGCGTGAACCGGAGGTGTCGGATGAAATATATCATTGGTATTGATCAGAGCACACAGGGCACGAAAGCGGTACTCTTTAATGAGTCAGGAGATATCTGCGGCAGAGCAGACAGGGCTCACAGACAGCTGATCAATGATAAAGGGTGGGTGTCTCACGATTTATCAGAAATATATGAGAATACAAAGTTCGTGATCCGGCAGGTGATCGAACAGGTTCAGATCGATAAAGGGGATGTGGCAGCACTGGGAATCAGCAATCAGAGAGAGTCGACAGCAGCTTTTTTTGAAACGGGAGTGCCTGCACTTGAATCCGTCGTTTGGCAGTGTGCAAGGGCGGAGTCCATCACCCAGCGCCATGCTGCCAGTAAACTTGCGATTCTGGATAAAACAGGTCTTCCCTTGTCCCCTTATTTTCCTGCTGCAAAGATGTGCTGGCTCAAGGAGTTCCTGGAGTCAGAACGAGATGTGGATGTGAAAAATCTGAAATTTGGCACCATGGACACATGGCTGATCTACAAAATGACAAATGGAAGATCTTATAAAACGGACTATTCCAATGCTTCCAGAACACAATTGTTCAATCTGCATACTTTATCATGGGATCCTGAGATCTGTGCCTTGTTCGGGATACCAATCTCATCTTTGCCTGAGGTTTGTGATAGTGATTCTCTGTTTGGAATGACTGATCTGGAAGGATATTTTTCCAAAGAAATTCCGATCCATAGTGCGATCGGAGATTCTCATGCAGCGCTGTTTGGACAAGGATGCCATAAGAGCGGGATGGTAAAAACGACTTACGGAACGGGCTCTTCCATCATGATGCATGTTGGTGAGCACTATATTCAGAGCCAGCATGGTCTGGCTGCATCTTTAGCCTGGGCAAGAGGTGGTGTCGTGGAATATGTTCTGGAAGGAAATATCAACTATACCGGAGCGGTAATAACCTGGCTGAAAAATGAGATGGAGCTAATCACATCTCCAGGGGAATCAGAAACCCTTGCCAAGATGGCAAATCCTGAAGATGAGACGGTACTCGTTCCTGCTTTTTCGGGGCTTGGAGCGCCATACTGGGTCGGTGATGCGAAAGCAAGTATTTATGGAATGTCGAGACTGACAGGTAAAAAAGAGCTGATCAAAGCATCGCTTGAAAGCATTGGATTTCAAATCAATGATGTTCTATCAGCTATGACAGCTGACTTCGGAGAAAAGCTGATGGAACTAAGAGTAGACGGTGGTGCAACAAGTAATCATTTTCTAATGCAGTTCCAAAGTGATATTGCCGATGTCAATGTCAGCGTTGCAGCAGATGAAGAGTTATCGGCGATTGGAGCTGCCTATATGGCTGGAACTGCCCTTGGTATCTATGATAATTGTATCTTTAACAGAATGAGTTATGAAACTTATACTCCAAAGATGTCGATAGAAGAACGAAATAGAAAAAATGACCGCTGGAAGGATGCGGTAAGGAGAGGAATTATGTAATGCTGACAAATACACTAAACTCACCAAATACGAACTTATGCGCACCGGATTTTCGCCAGGTAACCTGGACTACAGGATTTTGGAAAGAAGTGAATGAAAACTGTGCTAATAAGACGGTACCTCATTTACAGAAAATGTTTGAGGCAGCGGATATCAGCCATGTGGTCGAAAATTTCAGAATCTGTGCCAACGAAGCAGAAGGAGAATTTGCAGGTACCGTGTTTGGAGACGGGGATTTTTACAAATGGATGGAATCCTGCCTATATGCAGCGGTGACGGAGCAAGATCCAAACAAACTGCAGGAACTCGATACGTATATAGATCTGATCGGAAGAGTCCAACAGGAAGATGGATATATTTCCACCAAGCAGATTCTGGATGAGCGTGCTGGAAATAAAGAAGCCAGAATGGGTGATATAAACGATTTTGAAGTATATAATATGGGTCACTTGTTTACTTCAGCCTGCCTGCACTATAGGATAACTGGGAAAACTAATTTTTTAAATATCGCAGAAAAAGCTGCCGGTTATCTGGAGAAGATGTATCAGGATGCAAAGGAAAAGGATGAAGTAAAAACTGCAGTCTGTCCTTCGCATTATATGGGACTGATCGAATTGTATCGTACAACAGAGAATCAGAAATTTCTGGATCTGGCACAGCTTGCCATAGATCTGAGAGATTCTGTGAAGCAGGGGCTGGATGATAATCAAGACCGTATACCGTTAAAGGAGCATGAAAAAATCGTTGGTCATGCGGTTCGCGCCACCTATCTTTACGCCGGAGTCGCAGATCTGTATCTCGAAAAGGGCGATCCAGAGCTATTGTCGATGCTTCACAGAGTGTGGGACAATATGGTCAGCACAAAGATCTATATTACCGGAGGCATCGGAGCACTGTATAACGGCGTGTCACCATATGGAAATTTCTTCATAGATCAAAAGATACATCAGGCCTTTGGCTACGAATACCAGCTGCCGAATGTAACGGCATACAATGAGACTTGCGCTTCTGTAGGTCTGGTCATGTGGGCATATCGCATGTTTTTGATCGAACCGAAGTCCGAGTATATGGATGTTCTCGAAAGAGCTATGCTGAATGTCAATTTAGCCGCAGTCAATCTGGAGGGGAATAAATTTTTCTACGAGAATCCGCTTCGCAGACTCAAAAAGATGGAATACGAATTGATATGGCCTCTCACCAGGAGCGAATACATTTTAAGTTACTGCTGTCCGCCTAACTTAGCAAGAGTGATCATGGAATCTGCAGAATATGCATATATCTGTTCCGATGACACTGTAAGAACCGGTATGTATGGGGCTTCAAAGTTACAGGTCAAACTCAAAAATCAGGCTGAATTCACACTGAATCAGTTGACAAAATATCCTTATGACGGAAGAATCCGATTTGAAATCACGGATGTGAAATGCGATCGGCCGAGTACTCTTTGTCTGAGAATTCCAGACTGGGCAAAGGAATTTGAATTAAGTTACAAACAGGAAAAACAGGTTTCAGAGATAAAGAATGGCTATGTTTGCATCAGACTAGAACAGCTGGAGCAGTCTGTTGTGGAATTGATTCTGCCGATGGAAGCAAGACTGACGACTGCACATGCCAGTGTCGAGGAAAATACTGCACAGGCAGCTGTGGAATATGGACCACTGATCTATTGCATCGAAGCGGCAGACACGGATGCGGAAACTTTATCCGACCTATATCTGGATCCAGACCAGACTTTTTCAAAAGAATGGTTCGAAATAAAGGGAAGAAGGATGTTATCCCTGCACACAAAGGCACTGGCTGTTTCGGGATCAGTAGAAGATGGACAGAAGCAGCAGCTGTATCAGACACTTGTACCAAGAAAGAAGAAACAAAAGGAAATTCGGATGATTCCTTATTTTGCATGGGATAACCGAGGATTTGGGGAGATGAAGATATGGATGCCATATCTTATGACCTGGTGATAAAATCAAAAATGATGCAATAAATGTATCGGCTCTGTCTGGCAAAACCAGACAGAGCCTGTATGCGTTATCTGACAACAGGTCATACAGAAAGAAACGCAGACAAATGGGGGGACTATGTCAAAACTAAAGGACAGATTTGCAAGACTCACCTTTCGGAGCCAGATGATACTGATGATGGTCAGTGTCACAGTTTTACTGATGAGCTTACTGGGCACACTCTTGTATCAGATTTCGAAAAGAACACTTGAGGAAAATTATAAGAATACTCATGAATACAATATGGAGCTTTTCTCCAGCAGTATACAGCTAAGGTTCGGAACGATCATTGCAGCATCCAGAGATCTGATCGAGAACACTTCTTTTATGACGGTGCTTGAAGAAGATGAGGGGAAACATGGCTATTTTACAGCACCTGACCAGGCTGTCGTAGAAAATGCATTACTCAATGTAGAGTACAATAACAATTATATTAACGGCATTGTAGCGATCAGCAAAAATGGCAGCTTTCGCTATGTTAAAAAATCTTTAGACAGTGACTGGAATGTCAGAAAATACTATGAAAGCGGAGATATCCTTGAGCAGAGCTGGATCGCTGTGGCAGATGCAGCAAAAGGGAAGGAAGTTTTTTTCGGATATGATGTTCTGGACGAAGAAAGTACATCACTTTTTTCCATGGTAAAACGAATGAACAGACCTGGTACAAATACACTTGTTGGGTACCTCGTCATTAATATAAAAAAGGAAATGATCAACGAGACATTTGGAACAAAGACGGACTCCTTTAAAAATAATCAGTATCTGATTTTTGACAGGAATCCCAGGAAATTTGAAGAGCCTGGTAAGCTGCAGGTCGTGTACTCGAATCTCAGTGAAGGCAAGCTCGAGGAAGTGGTGGAGGACTATCAGAATCAGGAACAGTCAGGCCATTACATTTTCTCCGAATATCAGGATCGCACCAGTGGCTGGGTCATCGTAAGTGTTCTGCCAAAGAGTGATATTTCAAGCCAGAGCGATTATATAATGTGGATGATGCTTCTGGGCATTTTACTCCTCGGTACCATTTCGATTGCTGCCGCAAATATCATCAGCCGGGCGATCAACCGACCGCTGAAAACACTTGAGGATACGATCGAAGAAGTGGGCAGGGGGAACTACAAACTAGATGTCGTGTTCGATGAAAGCGAGATTGGTAAGGTCGGACAGAATTTCATCTCGATGGTATCGAATAATGTTGAGCTGCGTGAGAGGCTCTTGACGATGGAGCTCCAGGAAAAAGAGGCCGAGCTGCTTTTGCTGCAGACGCAGATCAATCCCCACTTTTTGTATAATACACTGGATGCACTTTATTTTATGGCTGTCATCAAGAAGGCAGATGATATTGCTGAGATGGTAAAGGCCTTGTCTGATACCTTTAAACTGAGTCTGAATAAAGGGGAGAAGCTGATTAAGGTCGAATCGGAAATCGAGAAGATCAAAGCTTATATCCGTATACAGAACTTAAGATATAACAACCGCTTCACCTTTGTCATGGAAGTGGAGGAAGAGATGCTTCAGGAAAAGATCCTGTCGTTTATTCTGCAGCCGGTCGTGGAAAATGCGGTATATCACGGACTTGAGGGCAAAATCGGGGTAGGTAAGATTTCTTTGACAGGATTCATCGAAGAAGATTTTCTGATTTTTATCATAGAGGATAACGGGATCGGAATATCAGATTTTTCCTCACTGGAAAAAGGATATGGTGTGAAGAACATACAGCAGCGAATTGAGATTTTCTATGGAGATGAATTCCGAATGCTTTTTGAAAGCGAGGAGGGCATTGGCACCAGAGTCACATATAAATTACCGAGGCTTAAGGAGGGGTTCCGTTATGAAGATCGTAATTATTGATGATGAATTTATCGTAGTAGAAGGTATGAAGGCAATCTTTGACAGACTAAAACTCGATGTTACCCTGGTCGGTTCTGCAGACAACGGAGTGGATGGGTGCAGGCTCATTCGGGAACAAAAGCCTGATATAGTAGTGACAGATATCAGAATGCCGGGACTTGACGGACTTTCTATGATTGAAACTGTCAGAAAAGAATTTCCAGATATCTATTTTGTTGTGATCAGTGGATATACGGACTTTTCCTATGCACAAAAAGCGATTCAGATCGGTGTCTGCAGTTATCTGGATAAGCCAATTACACTGGAACAGGTAGAGGAAGCCTTTTCACAGATCATGCAGAAAGAAGACAGGAAGAAAAGAGCAGATCTAAACGATACAGGGGATGATGCTGTCATCAATGCACTCTTACTGGAAGATACCCTTATGTTTCAAAAAGCCCTGCAGCAATACGTAATACATCTTCAGAATAAATATACAGATTTTGGAAAAATGAAGGAAAAGGCATATCGGTTCTTGTGCTTTTTGGTGGAGGTCTATCATAGCCAGAAAAGCAGGAAAGTGCATGTCCTGTGGATTCCGTGTCATAAGGTCATGCAGATGGAATCACAGGAGGAACTGCGTTTCTTTATTATGGAAGTCGGCGATAAGATGGTCAGTATGCTTGAGGCAGAGAAAGTAGATACTGACAACAGGCAGATCAATCTGCTGCTGGAATATATCAGCAGCAACTACAGCAAGGATATCGGTCTGTCGGATCTTGCGGATGTCGTGAACCTGAATCCTGCTTATATCAGCAATTTATTCAAAGATACAGTGGGAGAAAGCTATTCTAAATATATTACCAGTCTGCGCATGAAGAAAGCCAGGGAATTATTATTAGACGGTGTCAAGGTCGGTGAAGTCAGTGAAATGGTAGGCTACAATAATTACCGATATTTTTGCAATCTATTCAAAAAAAGCACCGGCATGACTCCAAATGAATTTCGGTGTACACAGTCCACAAGAAGATCAATCTAAAAAATGTGTACATTATATAAAAAATGAGGGACTGATATTCAGCCTTCGAAATTGCTATAGTTAAGTAGAACATAAGACATGTTAATCAAAGGGAGGATTTACACATGAAGAAAAAAGTATTATCAGTTCTGCTGACCGCAGCATTGACAGCAGGTCTGCTTGCAGGATGTTCAGGCTCAGGTGCAGCAACATCTGAGACAGCATCAGGTTCAGAGACTTCTGAGTCATCAGAAGCAGTAGTAGAGGATACATCTGCAACAACAGAAGTAGTTGCAAAAGATGGGGAAGATCCACAGCTTGAAAAATCAATCAAGATCCTGTCGATCTGGGACAAAGAAAATGATAATGGAATTCTGATTACAAAACTGGTCGATCAGTATATTGCAGAAGTAAATCCAAATTTCAGCTATGAATATGAATTTGTATCAGCGGATGATCTTAGAACAAAGATCGCAACTCTGGCAGCTTCAAACGATTTGCCTGATATCTTTGCTTACGAATCCGGAACACCACTTCTAGACTATATTGATACAGATCAGGTAGTTAATATCTCAGATGTTGTTGAAGAATATGACTGTGCTGATTCTCTGAATTCTTCAGCTGTTTCACTGCTACAGACACTGACCAATACAGATGACATTTATGATCTTCCACTGGGACTGAATGTGGAAGGATTCTGGTATAATAAGGCAGCATTTGAGACAGCAGGCATAGACAAGGCACCAGAGACATGGGAAGAATTTGAAGCAGCATGCCAGAAACTTCAAGATGCAGGAATTCAGCCAATCGCAGCTGGTGGAGCAGACAAATGGGGCGTAACAAGACTGATCAATGCATATCTTGTTCGTACAGCAGGACCAGAAGCAATGAGAAATGCGGCAGATGGAACTACAATGTACACAGACGAAGCATACGTAGCAGCTGCAGCTAAGATTCAGGAATGGGCAGACAAAGGCTGGTTCGGTGAAGGTGTAAATACGGTTGATATGAATACAGCAGGAAGTATGCTGATGAATGATCAGGCTGGAATCTTCTATAATGGCAGCTGGTTCGCAAGCAACTTAAATGATGAGACAGCAAATACAGCAGGACCAGATGGAATTGGATTCTTTAATGTTCCTGTTTATGATGAGTCAATCAGTGACAGCCTTCAGTATTCTATGAACTGTGGTAATATCCTTGCAGTCAGCTCCGCAAAATATGACGAGGCGACCGGATGGTTCATCAAATATTTCGTAGAGAATATGGGAAATATGGCTATGGAGACACAAGGTACTGTTAAAGGTTATAACTATGATGCAACAAGTGATTCCGTAACAGGTTATACTCAGCTCGTTCTAGATAATATCGATATGGCAACTTCAGCATTTACATGGTTTGAAGCAACCATGAACAGTGAAACTTCATCTGTAGCACAGGATAATGTACAGGCTCTTCTAACTGGAGATCTGACACCTGAGGACTACATGCAGATGATTCAGGACGCACACGATTTGTCACAATAGGACCATAAGATACATTATGGGGGAGACCGTTCCTTCGGTTTCCCCCTTTTTTTGAAAATGAAAGGTGAGAAAAATGAAAAGTGTATTAAGTAATAGAAAAGCAGTAGCACTCTTTATTATTCCAGGACTGCTCCTTTACACGATTATTGTCATTCTGCCGATTTTCTGGTCTTTTTATTACTCCTTTTATTCGGGAATGCCAGGTCTGAAGTGGGAATTCAGCGGTCTGAAAAACTATCAAATGTTATTTATTGACAAGAATTTTCGATCAGCACTCTGGGTAACATTAAAATATATTGCTGTCACCATGTTAGGTCAGGTCGGTCTTGGACTATTACTTGCACTGATGTTTCATTTCTGGCTGAGACGATTTAAAAATATCATACGAACGCTTGTATTTTTTCCAGTTGTACTTCCTACCGTTGCCGTTGGTACTTTGTTCCAGAAGATCTATGAGATTCAGCCGAACTATGGATTGCTAAATAGTATTCTTGCAAATGTCGGTCTGGAATCTCTGGTACAACCATGGATCGGGCAAGCATCGACAGCATTATTGGCACTCTGCGCAATGGACATCTGGGTCGCTATGGGATTTTATTCTGTCATCTTCTATAGTGCCATACTTGATATCCCGGAAGATGTAATCGAAGCAGCCCGAATTGATGGGGCAGGAGGTTTTTCTTTATTTCGCTATGTTATGGCACCATTGCTTCGCCCGATTATCATTGTTTCGCTCGTATTCAGCTTCTCAGGAACTGTTAAGATGTTCGAGTCCTCACTTGCACTGACTGGTGGCGGACCGGGAACAGCAACCAGATCACTTTCGATGTACATGTATCAGGCATCCTTTACATACAGTAAGGTAGGCTATGGAAGCGTGATTGCGTTATTCATATTCCTTCTCTGTGTTGTTGGATCCAGTGTAATTCAAAAGTTCGATCGAAAAGATGATTGATCAGATGGGAGGAATATTGGTGAAAAGTAAAAATTTTAGTATCAAACGAGTATTTATATCACTTTTTATATTATTGCTTGTCCTGATCGAGACATACCCGATTTTCTGGATGTTGACAGCTTCCTTTAAGCAGTCCTATGAATGGGTAAGCAAGCCAGCCTATGCATTGAATGACGGATTTTATTTTCAAAATTATATAGATGCATGGACTAGAGGTAACATGGCTACGTTCTTCAAGAACAGTTTGATTGCCACGATGACAGCTCTTATATTCATCGTCATTTTTACGGTTACTATCTCTTTTGCGGTGACAAAAATGGAATGGAAGGGACGAGAGATTGTCCAAAAATATTTTCAGCTTGGAATTATGGTCACGGTAACAACTTCTTTAATGCCATTATTCCAGATCTACAGCAAACTGGGAATGATCAATACAAGACCGAGTCTGATCTACACATATATTGCATTTGGATTGTCACTTTCCATTTTTCTGGCGACGGGTTTCTTAAGATCTTTCCCAAATGAAATTCTAGAGGCTTCAGTTATTGATGGATGCGGTATCTATCGTTTGATGTGGCATGTTGTACTACCACTTATGAAGAATGCAATTGTAACAGTACTCGTACTGCAGTTCTTCTTCAAATGGAACGATTTGCTGTTCTCAATGACATTTATCAGTGATACGAACTTAAAAACGATTCAGACAGGACTACTTTATTTTTCAGATGAATTTGGAAATAAGAACTGGGGTGCGATTTTTGCATCTGTGTCCATGAGTATTCTGCCAATGCTCGCACTTTATACCGCACTGAATAAAACGGTAATCGAGGGTATGACAGCAGGAGCTGTAAAAGGTTAAGAAAATTGGCATTAGCCCGGGAGAGGAAAGACTGTAACATGACGACTGAAATGAGGAAATATAGAGATCTGATCTTTGACTATGTGAAAAAAAATATTAGAAATCTTTTAAAAGAGCCGAGAAGCTTTATTCATTTTCCATTTATAGACCCAGGATCTGTTTATGATGGCAATGTCTGGGACTGGGACACTTACTGGTCTGTTTATGGTCTCCTTTCCATTCTTCCGGATCTTAATGATGAAGAACTTGAGAGTAAAATTTTGCTACACAGCAAGGGGAATGTAAGGAATTTTTTTGACCATCAACTCGAGGATGGTTATATTCCCATGATGATTGAGGTCGCAGACTGGCCTGCACCATATCTGAATCTGCAGCATAAACAAGGGAAAAAGATGAATATGCATAAGCCCTTTTTATGCAGTCAGATTTGCTTGATCAGTGAATATATCAGAGATTACACCTGGGCTTTAGACTTTGCTGATGGACTGCAGAACTATTTTACCCACTATCGGGAAAACTATTTTAATTCAAATTGCGGACTCTATGTGTGGCATGATGATATTATGATCGGTATGGATAATGATCCTGCAAGCTTTGGCAGACCAAACGATTCAACTGCGAATATTTTCTTGAATACTTTTATGGTCCGAGAGTTAAAAAACTATGGAAAATATCTGATTGAGCTCAGAAAGGATGTGGAAGCTGCAGCTGTCTTTTCTCAGGCAGAGGAGCTGATCTTTTCAATACAGGAAGAATGTTATGATAAAAGAGATAAGTTCTTCTACTCAGTGGATGTCGATATCAAGACAAGAAAATATGACTGGTTCCATGAAGGTCTTGGAGTTTTCTGGAAAACACTGCCAATTAAAATTCGTACCTGGTCAGGATTTCTTCCGATGTGGGAGGGGTTCGCAACGAGAGAACAGGTCATTGCACTTGCACAGCATTATTGGGACAAAGAGACCTTCTACTCCGAGTTCGGGATATCAACACTTGCTCAGGATGAAAAGATGTACAATATCTCAGTGACCAATAATCCGTCGAACTGGCTGGGACCGATCTGGCTTGTAGCGAATTACCTTGTGTTCAAAGGATTTTTAGAATATGGAAGAATTGAAGAGGCACAATCCCTATGTCAGGATACCCTGAAGCTGCTGGGAGAAGATATTCTGAAAACTGGTGTCATGCATGAATACTATGATCCGAAAACAGGAAATCCAGTCATGAATGGCGGATTCATCAACTGGAATATTCTGGCTTTGACAATGGCGAAGGAGCTGGAGGAGTCTTTTTGCTGATGAGCGCCAGAAAATCCCTGCTCTTACTGTTGTTTCCACGATAGATATGCAGTACGCCCTGAAATGCCTCGATTCGGTCGTGATAAAAGCGCATTCCTTTATCCTCCATGGCAAAGTCTGTACAGAGCAGGTAATTTGATAGTTCACTGACTGGAAACAGTGTTTCATGATGTGAGGTCATATAGTGTGTGATGGCAAGTGACTGAATTTTTTCGATGGTCTTTTTATAGTCTGAAATCGTTGTGCTCTCCGGAAAGAAAAGACACATAATGGGAGTCACTGCATCTCCTGAAAAAAGCAGATCATAGTCGTGACAGATCAACCCCATACATCCAGGGGTATGACCAGGCAGTGAAACAGCTGTCAGCTGCAGATTGGTCAGATCAAAAACATCTCCATCTGAAAAATTGCAGAGCATGGGATCGATCCTTTGTGTTTCGGATGGAACGAGCTGATTCAAATACTGCTTGTGTATCTTATAATTGTCGAATTCCTTTTCAGACAGGAAGACTTTAGAAAATTCAAAAATACCGCCAATATGATCATAGTGGGTATGACTGATCACGACTGTAACAGGCAGCGATGTCAGAGTCCGGATCAGGGGAAGCAGCGGAGCAGTCCCCGACATGGTATCAAAAAGCAGAGCCTCTTTGGTTCCCAGGAATAGAAAGCAATAGCAGTCATTTTTGTCTTTTATTTGAAAAATATTCGCTTTTATCTGTTTGATCACAAAGTCCTTCTGATCCGTTTCTTGTACTTGCATGGTTACGATCCTCTTTCTCAAATTTTTATTATTGTATCATAAATCAAGCAGTCTGTAACTCTGTTGTAAGAGCGTTCAGACTGCTTTCTTTGTATATTTTACTATCTGGGCACGAAAATCAGCTCTGCTTATCTGTTTCGTATCCTTTCATATAGGAGAAACCATTCCATACAGGAACACCGGTATATTCTTTTGCAGTCTCAGTTCCATCCAGTACCCGGATCGCACCGGCTGCAAGAGCCTCCATCTCGAACTCACCTGCCATAATCACAATAGGTGCAAGGAAACCAATTGCATCTGAAATATCCTTAGTCAGACCTTTATTTTGTGCGATGCCGCCTGTCAATACTATGGCATCAATAGTTCCGCGAAGAACTGCTGCCATGGCACCAATTTCTTTGTTGATCTGATAGATCGTGGAGTCCCACACCAGTTTCGCATACTCATTTCCATTTTCTATCATGGCACAGATCTCAAGACCGTCGGAGGTACCAAGGTGATCGGTCCATCCGCCATTTTTTGTCACTTTATCTTTTAATTCCCGCTCTGTAAAGGTTCCGGATAAGCAGAGCTTGATCATGGATTTTACAGAAATAGAACCGCAGCGTGTTGGTGCCATTGGACCGTCTCCATTTAAAATATCGTTGGAATCGACCATCTTGCCCTGTTGATGGGCTGTAATGGAAATTCCACCGCCAATGTGGCAGATGATAAGATTTAGATCATCATAGTTTCGATCGATGGATTCTGCATATCGAATTCCGATTTCTTTCTGATTAAGTGCATGAATCCGGCTCTCTCTATAAATTCCCTTCAAGCCTGTCATTCTTGCCATATCAGAAAATTCATCTACATCAGGTGGATTTACGACATAACAGGAGCCGCCATATCTGGATGCGAACTCGAATGCGATCTGAGAACCAAGAGTTGCCGGATGTGGACCCGGAAGTGCAAGTCTGGCATGGTGCAAGAGGGCTTCATTTACTGTATAGGTACCGCCGCTCAATGGCATGAGACCACCACCGCGACCTACAAAGGCTGCTGTTCCCTCCAGAGATATTCCGGCACTGTCCAAAGCTTCCTGGATCATATCCCTTCTATAAGGGAGCTGATCCTTGATTTCTGCAAATGTCTTTAGAATTGCAGCATCGTGAGTAATATTTTTAGAGAAGGTACATTCCTCATCTTCGAACATTGCGATCTTAGTCGAGGTAGACCCTGGGTTGACTGTAAAAATTTTGTATGTCATATATTAACCTTACCCTTCACTATTTGCTCGAACAATCAACATGGTCAGATTTCCAATCATTTCTTCAACAGGAGCAGATCTGGAAAAATCAGTCACAGGTTTAGCGAAGCCCTGGAGCAAAGGACCATGAGCTTTTGTATGAGCAAAGATCTGCAGGATCTTTACGCCGATGTTTCCAGCAGCCAGATTTGGAAAAACAATAACATTGGCTTTTCCGGCAACCTCTGAATCACCTTTTACTTTCTTCTCCGCAACCTTTGGAACGATTGCTGCATCCAGTTGAAATTCGCCATCGATCTTTAGACCTGGCTGTTTTTGCTTTGCAATTTCGACAGCCTGGACAACCTTGTCGATTTCTTCATGAACGGAAGATCCTTTTGTGGAAAAGGTGAGCATGGCAACTCTTGGTTCCCATCCAAGCAGAGAAGATACAGTCGCTGCAGATGCAATGGCAATTTCAGCCAGTTCCTCACTGTTTGGGGCAGGATTTACGGCACAGTCAGTAATGGCGAGAAGGTTGCCTTCGCTTCCGTCAAAACCGGGAATTTCTGCAATTCCGATAGATGACACAGTAGAGATACCTTCCTGCATTCCGATGATCATCTGCGCTGCCAGAATTACATCGCCTGTTGTATGCACGATTCCGGCTGCCAATGCATCTGCACGTCCCACTTTGACCATTGCAGCGGCCAGATTGAGAGGTGTTTTCAGCTTTCGATTCAATGCTTTTTCACTGAGCATGTCACTCAGTGCCAAATATTCGCGGATGATGTCCTGCTTTAATGCTTCATCCTCCGGATCTACGATCTGAACCCCATCAAGAGAGATTCCCTCGGCTGCAGCAAGTGCTTCGATCGCCTTTGGGTCTCCTGCCAGAATTGGCGAGGAAATTCCAAGATCGTTCAGTTTACGGGCGCACTGCAGAACCTTTATCTCTTCAGATTCAGGGAAAATTACATTTTTTGGATTCGCTTTTGCTTTTTCTAACAGACTTTCAGTGAATGTCATAGTGGATCCCTTTCCTGAGTATAATTTTATTTTTGTGACTGTAGTTATCGGTAGACATAGTCTCCGGCAGTATATTTTGGAGGTATGACTGGAATTTGTATATAGGATTCACAGGATCCGCCAGTATGGATGATATGGTCTCCCTTGTTATCGCTTTCCCAGCTGAGAGGCTCGAACCAGCCTTCACGGATGTATCTTCCGGCAACCTCCACACGGAGCTGCTGTCCTTTGTGGAACATCCAGCTTGTTGGTACGATCGGAACATCAACAGCGACAATTTCTCCGGCAGAAAGCTTTTCTTCTTTTTTATGGGAATGCACAGGTTCAAATGCAGTGCTTAATTTTTCATCCAGTTCACGATGGGACACACGAAGTTTTCCCCATGGACCAGGATGTGGTTCTCCAAGAATACTGCATGGCAGCCAGTTTCCATTTTCATCCAGCTTCTTCAGGGTAACAAAAAGATCCATGTCATTATAGCCGTCAGCTTCTACAAATAGACGAACATAGGCATAACCTGTAATTTCAGTATCCTCTTCAAATTTGATATCGAAGCTTACTTCCTGAGTCGCACCGTCATAGCGAACACTGTCTTTGGCTGCAACAGGTTCTTTGTTCAGGCTCATATCAGCCGCATTCATATACAGCCGTTGATAATCTGTTCGTGCAAGTGGAAATTCCTTCTCAGGACGGTCTGTTTGGAAATCAAAATCATAGGCATCCATTACTTCGATGCGATATCTCGGTGTCATTTCAAAACAGTTGTGAATCTCCTTCAGGAATCGGTCATAGAAATTTTTTAGATCCATGACATGCTCCGTATTGTATAGATCTGGCCATTCCTGCTCTCTGTGTGCCCGCATCCATTTTTTATTGGAGCGGATCTTTCGGAACATATTAAAGGCTCCATGAAGATGGAAGTGATGCCAGCTCGCACAGGCATATACCGGTATTTTTATTTTTTTGAAATCAGGGATCTTATCTTCCCAATATTCGTTCATCAAAGGGTAATGACGACCCATTTCCACCTGATCGTCCACAAGATTTGGTCCTGTCAGTGAAGCAACTATAAATTCATTAAAGGAAAGAGCAGGTATGCCTCCTTCAAAGATAGATTCTCTGTAGATGTCGCAGGTTGCTTCCCAAGGAGCAATACATGCCAGGTGTGGAGGCTGCATAGCAGCGATACGAACCTGTGTCATAGCAACACAGGAGTTCCCGCCCATGCCGACTTTACCACTGCACCAGGGCTGATCAGCGATCCATTCGATAAAATCATAGCCATCAATGGAATCCTGTGTGCCGAACATATTGATATCGCCTTCTGAATGTCCGGTTCCACGGGGATCGACATTTGCCACAGCATAACCCTGATGGCACCAGAATCCAGGATCCGGTGACTCAAATTTGGACATTGTGGAGATCGTTCCCGGCGTCACGCCCATGACCTGCCACTCGCTCATTCCGTCTCCAGGACGTTTGCCGTAATAGCTCCAGGAAATTAAGACAGGAACTTTCTGGGTCGTATTCGGACGGTAGATGTCAGTATAGATCTTTGTTCCATCACGCAGGATCACTGGAACGTCCTGTTCGCAGATCAGACCATCCTCTGTGATGTAAGTCCTCTGGTTAAATTTCGCACAAAAGCCATGAGCAGTAGCAGCAATGCCCTCCAGCTTGGAGAGATCAAGATTTTCATCCGGATCCACCGGAACCCTTGTTTTACGATAGTAAGTTGTCAGTTCCTTTCCGTTGAATACTTCTTGTTTGGTTGAAATTTCCGGTGCAGGAAAATGTTCCATGTATTTGCCCTCCTTTTTTGACTTAACCTTCGATCAATGCAACGATATAATCAGCAGCTTCACCTAATGTAGCTTTTCTTCTGAACTCCATAAAAGGAATTTCTACATCACATTCATCCTCGAGATAGGTCGTAAGCTGTGAATAATTTACACTTTTTAAATCAAGATCAGCAAATGCCGTATCCTCTGTCAGATCTGTAGCTGCTTTACCGATGACCTGTGATAAACGAGTTGCCATTGCCTCTAAAATCTCTTCTCTTGTTTCCATTTTTTTATCCTTTCATGTAAAATATTTGACGTTTGTTTTACTCTCGCGTTATATTATAAGAAAATGGAACCAGAAATACATTGGAAAAAGGAACAAGTGTCTTCGGCTTTTTACAGACTATCTTGTGCGTTTGCACATCGACAGTTTTAAAATAGCTTCGAATCATTGTAATAACAGCAGGTGTAAATATGAATCTGGAAACGATTTTAGGCAGACTTGAACAACAAGACTATACGATAGAGCACATGGCAGACCCGAAGCAGGAGGTCCATGGACTGCGGTTTCTTTCGAAAAACATGGGAGAGATCCAAAGTGACATTCTCTACGTTGGTGATATTGGCAGAATGCCTGAGCACATTCATGAGACGATGTTCTTTAGTTTTATTCTGATCGGACCGGGAAAGCTTGCTCCCATCTATCATGACAGTAAGAACGTAAACATCATAAGGTTTGGATCAACAGTCGATCCCTTTGAGCAGTACAACAGGCTGCAGGAGTATTTTTTGGAGGATCAGATACTCACGAGCAGGATTCGAAGGCTGCTGTCTGCTTTTTTTTCAAACAAAGGACTGCAGTATATGGTTGATGAGGCTGCAGAAATTATGGGAAATCCCATTTTGGTGGTGGACAACAGCTACAAATATATCGCACGGTCGCTCTCAAATATCACAGATGAGGACCATAGTAAATTTGCGGATATCATGCGGGAAGAGCTCTCAGAGCAGCAGATCATGGATCAGGGTCTCGACTACATCCGTAAGGCAAATCTGGATGAGACCTCAGGTAATATTGACAGACCGATCTATCATTATAATGAGATGATGGAGATCGGAACGATGATCGGTGTGATTCGAATTCGAAATATTATCGTGGGACATGTACTCATGGCGCAGAAAAATCATGAATTCAAACATCTGGATGAGGAAGTCTTTATCAGACTGGTTCATTTTGTGACACAGGAGCTGCAAAAGATCCCGATTTATCAGAAGAACCGAGGCCAGATGATCTCTTATTTTTTAATCGATCTTCTGCAGGATGTGCAGCCAAGCGTTCATAATGCGGAAAGGCAAATGAAGCTGATTCATTTTAAACCCTTAGGCAAGTATTATATTGCAGTAATAAAGACAGAAGAGATGGATCTTGGCGCAAAGGATGCAGAAGCACTTGCAGAGCAGATGCGTGGGATACTGACCGGAAATATCTATGCAGCTTACAAAGATACCTTTGTCATTTTATTCAATCGGGAAGGGGAGCATTCCATTGGTGAGTATACCATGGAAACTCTGAAGAAATATGCCAGGATCAATAAAATGAAAACGGGAATCAGCAATGAATTCTATGAGATTACAGAGGCAGGGAAATTTTATCATCAGGCTCTAAAGGCTGTTGAATATGGAAATATTATTCACAAAGAAAAGACACTTTTCCTATATGAAGATTTTTCCTATATGGAAATGCTCGATATCTGCCGTGAACAGGCAAATATGTTCTCCTTTTGTGTACCTGCAGTATTCCGACTGCTGAAATACGACGAGGAGAACGGGACGGAGTTCATGAAGACCCTCTATCATTATCTTGAGCACAATGGAAACACGGCGAACACGTCGAAATCACTGTTCATACACAAGAATACCCTTCTATACAGAATGGATAAGATCAGGCAGATGCTTGGAAACGACCTTACAGGGGGAGAGAGTATGTTCATGCTCCATCTTTCCTTTCGCATACTAATTCAGATGAACCGATTTGATCCTCAGGAAAAACCGGAGGAAGAAAACTAAACAGGAGTTGATTATGGATAAGAAAAGACAGATCATGGATTTTGAATTCAGTACGGCCAGAACTCTCACCACACAGTTCCATCAGAATCTGGAAATTGTGTATCTGGTGGAGGGGGAAGCCAGAGTCACGATAGATGAAGAACAGTTCCATTTGAAAAAGGGTGATTTCATACTGATCAATGCCAACAAAAAACATTCTCTGAAATCGGATGGCAAACTTCTCGCCGCATATTTTGATATCAACTACACCATGCTGGTAGAATACTTAGGAACCTATCAGCTGCTGTTTTGGTGCAATACGACCACAGATAAAAATGACGAATACCTGAATCTGCGTAAAGTATTTGACAGGATCCTCAATCGATATTTTGAAAAAAGTGACGAGGGGGCATTGTACCTGAATAGTCTGTATTTTGAAGCACTCTATCTTTTGACCAGCTATTTTATGGTAAAAGCAGATGACACCAGACTGCAGATCGCCGGGATGGCAGATAACAACAGGATTTTTGAAATTCAGAACTATGTACAGTCCAACTATCAGAAACAGATCAGTCTGAACGACCTTGCAAAGCAGCTGTATCTCTCGAATGCCTATCTTTCCAAATATATCAAAAAGAGATTTGGACTCAGTTTTCTGGAATATCTCAATAATGTGAGATTGTTCCATGCCGTTGATGATCTGTTATATACGGATAAAAAAATCATCAGAGTCGCATTGGACAACGGGTTTCCCACCACGGCGTCATTCAATAAAATTTTCAAGGAAGCCTACCATATGACACCCTCCTTATATCGTGATAAGATCAAAAACAGTCCACAGGATACAGAGCTGCGGGAGGATGAAATCGAAAATGTGGGAGAAATCGTAAAACAGTATCTGACAGGTGCCATGAAAACGGAGGAAGCAGTTCCTTCTCAAAATACGGATATATTAGTTGTAGATACGAGAAATCCATCTGTCTTAAAAAAACCCTGGGGCAAGGTGATCAATCTTGGAGATGCCCTTTCCCTGCTTCGTTCCGATGTTGCAAAGCATCTTTTGATCCTGAAGAAAGAGCTTGGATTCTCCTACGTGCGCATATGGAATATTTTTGATTCGACTATGTATCGGGACAGCGATACAGAAGGTGGCAGGTTCAATTATGGAAAGCTTGACCGTGCACTGGATTTTCTTATCGAGAATCAAATCAGGCCATTTATCGATCTGGCGTTCAAGCCAACGCAGGTCATTCGTTCCACTGAAGAAATGATCGTAGAAAGCGAACACGAGATTTTATTTAAAAGTCACAAAAGCTATGAGTGGGCGATGCAGGATCTGGTATCCCATCTGGTGAACCGATATGGCATGGAAGAAATTGAAGCATGGTACTTTGAACTCTGGCAGGATCCCAGGATGCACATCGAAGATCCGAAGGGGTGGTACTATGATGTATTTGAGACTGGCTATCGGGCATTGAAGAAGATATCTTCCAATATCAGAGTGGGCGGAGCCGGCTTTATACTGGGATACGAAAATTATACCTATAAGGACATTTTAAATATCTGGAAGCTGCGGGATATCTGGCCGGACTTTATTTCAGTCTATGGCTATCGTTATGTGACGATGCAGCAGGATGGGATCCTCTATGGAAAAACCTCACTGGATACGAATTTTCTGACGAATCAGCTGGACATCTTTAAACAGGTGTTAAGGGAAGCGAACTTTACAATTCCCGAGCTGTTCATCAGTGAATGGAATTTTACCATATCGAACCGCAACCCGATCAATGACAGCTGTGCACAAGGTGCTTTTATTGTAAGGAACTGCATTGAGGCAGAAGGGGACGTGGATCTTCTTGCCTACTGGCACGGCTCGGATCTCTATTCGGAATACTATGATGCTGATGCTATTATAAATGGAGACAGTGGTCTTTTAACAAAGGACGGAATCAAAAAGCCTTCGTTCTATGCATTTCACTTTTTGAATTTTCTGCATGGAAAGCTGCTTGGTAAAAACGAGTACGCAATTATTTCCTCGAACATGCGTGGTGGCTATACCATTGTGTGCCACAACTGTAAAAAACTCACCTATCGCTATGCCATGAAGCTGGAGGATCAAATACAGATCGAAGATGAAGACAGCCTGTACGAAGACCTGGATGCTGTCCATCTGAAATTTCAGATCGACCATGTGGAAAATGGCAATTATATTGTCAAGATCTATTATATCAATCGATATAATGGCAGTGTGCAGGACGCATGGAAAGAGATGGATTACACCAAAAATCTGGCACTGGGTGAGATCGAATACTTAAAAAGAAGTTCAATGCCCCATGTGGAAATGAGGCGTCTTAAGGTAGAAAATCACACGCTCCATCTTGATACAAAGCTGATCGCCCATGAAATACGGGCACTGGACATCAGCCTGCAATATTGATTACTGAATCAACGTAGTTTTGAGTTCCTGACCATGAACTGATCTCGAAAGAGCAAAAATCACACCCTGATTTTTGCTCTTTCTTAATGTTTATGGAAAATCGAGTCAAAATCATATACAAAACTGGATAATCATCCGAAAGCAAATCTCGGAATTTCGTTCTATACTTGATATAACTGAGATAGGCTTTTGATTTCTGATCAAAAATGCGGAAGCCTGTCTGGAAAAGTACAGAATCGTTACATAAAAATATAAAAAATCAGGAGAAGGAGATACGAGATGAAATTAGGTTTTGTCAGTGCTATTTTGGATACATGGACGTATGAGGAAATGATGGATTTTGCACATGATCATGGATTTGAATGTGTGGAGGTAGCATGCTGGCCTCAGGGTAAGGCAGAAAGACGCTATGCAGGCGTCAGCCATATAGACGCAGCTCGGGTTCTTGAGGATACAGAGTATGGGGAGCACGTACTTGCATACAGTAAGGAAAAGGGTGTAGAAATATCCTCCCTTGCATTTTATCCAAACTGTCTGGATCAGAACAAAGAGAAGTCGCAAGCAGCGATCAGCCATTTGAAGACTGTGATCAAAGCCAGTGGGAAGCTGGGCATCGGGATGGTGACAACATTCATCGGCAGAGATCAGAATAAAACAGTGGATGAAAATCTGCAGCTCGTGCAGGCGGTATGGCCATCCATAATCGACCTTGCGCAAGAATGCAATGTAAAGGTTGCAATCGAGAACTGCCCGATGCTCTTTGGACCCGATCAGTGGCCTGGCGGACAGAACCTGATGACAACACCGGCGATCTGGCGTAAAGTATTTGAGATCCTGCCAAGCAGGAATTTGGGAATCAATTACGATCCTTCTCATTTTGTATGGCAGATGATCGACTATATCAAACCGATCTATGAATTCTCGGATAGAATCTTCCATGTACACTATAAAGATATCAAAGTATATCAGGATAAATTAAATGACTGTGGAATTATGTCCTACCCACTTGACTTTATGTCACCAAAGCTTCCGGGACTCGGTGATGTGGACTGGGGAAAATATGTATCTGCTTTGACAGATATCGGTTACAACGGTTTCACCTGTATTGAAGTGGAAGACAAAGCATTTGAAGGCAGTAAAGATCGTATAGCGGCATCCTTAGATCTGAGTCGAAACTATTTAAGACAGTTCGTAATATAATACCAGAGTCTAAAGACAATCAAAAATAAAACGAGGGCAGTATGGCAAAGAAGAAAGTACTTGGAATTTCATTTGGAAGAAACATGAGTAACTGTGATGTGATGGTAAAACATGCATTGATGGAAGCAAGTAACTATGACTGTGAAGTTAAATTTATCCGAGCAGATGATCTGAATCTTAAAATGTGCACTGGATGTATCGCCTGTGTCATCGGTCTGATTTCCGGAAGAGGAAAAGGGGACTGCGTTCAAAAGGATGAATTCCATATCCTGGATGAAGCAATTCTCGATGCAGATGCAATCATCCTTGCAAGTCCGACCTATGAAACCTCCCCCACTGGAACCTATAAGATCGTATGTGACAGAGTTGGTCCGTCCCACGACATTACATTCAGACAGGCTGCTTATGACGAAGGGCTCGCGGCGGGGAAAGATCCATCAGAGCTGCCGGATTCCAGGTCTTTTAAAAAGAGAACTGCAGCGCTGATTTCAGTAGGTGGAGCGATGACAAAGAACTGGCTCTCCTTTACACTTCCCATTATGTACGAATTTACCATGCCTATGGGCATTGATGTGATCGACCTATATGAATACTATGGTGCCATGGCTCATGAGCATGTACTTGGTAATGAAAAAGTGATGGAGCGTATGCGTCTGATTGGTCAGCATATCGCAGAATCTGCCAATGCCAAAAGTGAGGAAGACAGAACAAAGTGGCGGGGAGATGAAGAGGGTACATGCCCCGTATGTCATCTAAATATGCTGAGTTTATCCGAGGACAGAAAATCGGTGGAATGTCCAGTCTGCGGAATTGCCGGCAAGCTTACCTTAGATGAGTCAGGTGAGATCCGTGTAGAATTCAGTGAAGAAGAGCAGAAGAGATCCAGATTATTCTGGGAGGGAAAACTAGAGCACTCGACCGAAATCAAAACGCGAGCCGCCCACCCAGGTCAGATACCTGATCTTAAAATGAGAAAAGAAAAATATAAGGGATATGCAGCAGAGTGGATCTGATTGGAATCGAGCATGCAATCTCAACAATGAAAAATTAGCTTTATAGGAGGAGAACACATATGTTTCCAAGACAAATGTATCGCCCGGATGGATTCAGGAATATAAGCGACGCAGAGAAAATAATCGGATTTTCATTTGATATGAAAATTCAGTATTATCGAGGAGTTACGCTTTCCATTATCCGGAATATTGAAGTTGAGGTCGATGGTATCGTATTTGATCGAGATGCTATCCGTTTTACAGTAAATGATGAGACCTTTACCTTAGAAGAGATGAGAACAGTAATTTCAAACAGATGGCTCTTCGGACAGTATGCTACGGTAACTGTTCTGACCGAGGGTGGATTAACAAGAGGAATCCATCATATAAAATGCACCCAGACAATCGCACCATCATATATGCCAATGATCCTTGTTCATCCCGGCGAATATGATTTTGAAATTTAGGGAGGGAATCGAGGCATGTCATATAATATTAAGCGCAGTATCTCATTATACAGTTATCAGCAGGAATACTATGATGGAAGGCTGGATCTGGAAGGATGTATTCGTGAAGCAGCAAAAACAGGAGCAACAGGAATTGAGCTCTTGCCAGAGCAGATGATGGATTCCTTTCCTGTCGTGACTCCAGAATTCAGGGAAACATGGTTCGGGCTGATGGATAAATATCATACAGAACCGACTTGTTCAGATGCTTTTTTGGAAAATAAAATTTATGACAATAGGACTTTGACTTTGCGTGAGCAGATCGACATGATGAACAGAGATATAAAAATTGCAGGAGACCTTGGTTTTAAAACACTTAGAACGTTGGTTTCCACACCGATGAATGTCATCGAAGGAAGTCTCGGATGTGCCCAGGAGAACGATGTCAAGGTCTGTATAGAAGTTCATTCTCCGTTTTCTTTAAACTCCGGCTGGGCAGATGGATATATGGAGATGATTCTTCGCACCGGAACAAAATACTTTGGATTTATGCCGGATTTTGGGATATTCTGCAGAAGCATTCCAGACATCAAACGAGAACAGGCATTTCGATTTGGTGCGACCAGAGAAGGTGTGAAAATCGTTGATGATGCATTTGCGAGCCGCGTGGAAAAGGGAATACAAAAGATTCGCTATGATCTGAATCTTGGAGCTGCACATCACGACTATATGGTAGCGAACGGACTTCCGGAGCTAATGGTATCACTTAAGAAGGCGAACTGCAATCAGGCGGATTTCAATTATGCGATGGGTTCCTATGAATTTTCCTGGAATGATCCCAAGGATATCATTGATAATATTGACTATATCTATCATACCCATGCGAAATGCTACAATCTGACAGCAGATTATGTTGAGACATCAATGCCACTGCCGGAAATCGTTCAGGCCTATAAGACCGCTGGTTACAAAGGCTACCTTTCGACAGAATACGAAGGAAACAGAATGCAAAATGATGCGCTTGAAGTAGATAGTGTAGAGCAGGTCAGAAGGCATCAGGAAGCGTTACGAAGAGAAATTGAAAAGGGGTAATTATGATAAAAATGAAATTGGGCATCGTAGGATTTGGATTTATGGGTCACTGTGATGCAGATATGATGAAAACATTTGATGAAATCGAACTTGTTGCAGTCGCTGATACGAATCCGGACATGCTGACGGATGCACCAGAGGGTGTTGAGACGTATTCTTCTTTAGACGAGATGCTAAAACATGCAGATATTGATGTTGTTATGATATCGACACCAAATCCGAGCCACATCGAAATGGTGGAAAAGGCAGCAGCTGCAAAAAAGCATATCATCTGTGAAAAACCGGCAGCAATGACAGTTGCAGAATTTGACAAGATGATGAAGGTCACAAAAGAAAATGGGGTTCTGTTCACGGTTCACCAGCAAAGAAGATTTGACAAAGATTATGCGATCATGAAGAAAGTCTATGATGAGGGAGGACTTGGAGATGTCTATGTCATTAAGTCCCAGCTGTTCGGTGTGAACGGCAACATGCATGACTGGCATATTTATCCGGAAATGGGAGGAGGTATGCTTTATGACTGGGGCGTGCACCTGATCGACCAGATGCTTTGCATGGTGGATTCAGAAATCGACTCACTCTATGCAGATCTTAGAAATGTAATAAATGAGAATGTAGATGATTATTTTCATATCATCCTGAAATTCAAAAATGGTGTCACAGGAGAGATCGAACTAGGTTCCTATTATCTGCAGCATGGACGTTTCTGGTTCATGGGAGGAAACAAAGGTTCAGCCATGATGGATAATGGATTTGAATGCTCTGGAAAGATCGTAAAGACCACAAGACTACTCGAAAATGTTCCAGGTAAAATCACCATGTCAGCAGCAGGACCAACCAGAAGCTTTGGTCCGGTAGCGGAAGGCGTTCTGATCGAAGAACCGCTTCCGGAAGTGTCTGTGGCTCACAGGAACTATTTTGAACAGTTCCTGCGAGTTCTTGATGGAACAGAGGAGATCTTTGTAAAACCAGAACAGGTAAGACGCGTACTTGCAGTTATGGAAGCAGTTCGTGAGTCCCAAAGAACGGGTAATGCAATTCGCTTTGAATAAAATAATGCTATAAAATTGAAAGAAAAAGGAGTGTTTGTAGCATAATAGGAAACAAAGAATGGTTAAGGTGTCAAAACAGCCAGCCTATTTAATTACGGATTGTTTCGTGCCTTGCACTCCCACAATCCTCCCACAATTCGGATTCTCATGGGGCAGCAGCCCCACTTCATCCTCATTGTGGGGCGTGTCATAAAGTGTTGTCACCACTTACATGCTAGCATGAAGTGGTAAAACACTTTTGACACTGTAATCAAGAATAAAATCCTAAGAATCTTATATAGATATTAGGATTTTATTATGTTTTGCAGAGTTTTTTCCTGATATAATATTAATATAGTGATGTGATGCAGTAAAAGATTTCTGCATTCTTGAATAAGGAACAATGTATGATGGAGGGAAAATATGCAGCTGACAGCAGAACAGTTACAAAAGGTAGAATCGTTGATCGATCAGATGACGTTGAAAGAAAAAATCGGACAGATGAATCTTGCTTCCATGTCGATCGTGGGAGGATTTGATGTATCGTTTGAAGAAATGATCGAAATGGTCACAGATGGCAGGATCAGCAAGGAAAAGTTTGGTGAAATGCTGGCGACTTCCGAGAAAGACTATCATGAATCTGAAATCAGGGATGGTCTTGTTGGAGCCTTTATGTCGGACGATCCCAAATTGTCGAATCGACTTCAAAAAATCGCTGTTGAAGAAAGCCGGCTGGGAATCCCTTTGCTTTTTGGATTTGATGTCATTCATGGATTTCGAAGCGTGTATCCCATTGCCATTGCAGAGGCAGGAACTTTTGATACAGAATTGATGGAGAAAACAGCAGCTATGGCTGCAAAAGAATCCAGATGCAGTGGTGTGAACTGGCATTTTGCACCAATGCTAGATGTTGCCAGGGATGCGAGATGGGGCAGAGTATCAGAAGGCGCAGGAGAAGATCCCTTTCTGACGAGTGAATTTGCCAGAGCAAAAATAAAGGGTCTGCAAAATAATCAGGAAGAGCTGACTGATTACGTTGCGGCCTGTATGAAGCACTACGTGGCATACAGTGCGTCAGAAGGAGGTCGTGATTACAATACGACCAATATGGCTGTTTCACAGTTATATAACACCTATCTGCCACCGTTTAAAGCTGCTGTGGAAGAAGGTGCAGCCTCAGCGATGGCCTCCTTCAATGATATCAATGGAATTCCGGCAACGGTCAATGCATTTACACTGCGCAGGATACTAAAGGAATCCTATGGTCTGAATGGCTTTGTTGTCAGCGATGCAAATGCGATCAGGGAATGTGTAGTGCACGGGATTGCGGAAGATGATATGGATGCGGGAATTCAGGCAGCAAATGCTGGTCTTGATATGGACATGGGGACTGAGATCTATCTCCATAACCTGGAGCAGGCCGTAAGTGCAGGCAAGGTCACTGTAAGTGTGATCGATGAGGCGGTTCGCAGGGTTCTCAGTGTAAAAATGTGGCTGGGCCTTTTTGAGCATCCTTACGTGACAGAGAACAGTATGGATCGTTTTCGGACAATACCAGTGGAGCATAAAGAGCTTGCAAGGGAGTCAGCTGTCAAGTCGATCGTCCTGTTAAAAAATGAGCATGAGACACTTCCGCTGAATCCAAGTCAGAAAGTGCTGGTTGTAGGTTCGCTGGCTGAGAATAAAGAAGAGATCATAGGTGCATGGGCTATGAGCTGGAAGCAGGAGGACTGTGTCACTATCCTGGATGCATTAACAGAACAGGGCATATCCTATCACTATCATGCAGTATGCGGACCGGATGGGGAATTAGATAAGGAGCAGCTTACAGCTGCAATGCAGACTGCATCAGAGTCTGATGTGATTCTTGCAGTGGTGGGCGAATCGGTCTCTATGTCAGGAGAAGCAGCATCCAAAGCTGATATTTCGATTCCGGGTCATCAAAAAGAGCTTTTAAAGGCAATGAAAGAAACAGGGACACCGGTTGTAGCAGTTTTAATGAATGGGCGACCGCTTGCCCTTGCATGGGAAGAGGAGAACTTAGATGCGATCCTGGAATCCTGGCATCTTGGAATCGAAATGGGCCATGCTGTAACAAAGGTCCTGTATGGAGAATACAATCCATCCGGTAAGCTCACAGCAACATTTCCAACCATGTCAGGTCAGTGCCCGGTGTATTACAATCATCCAAATACCGGACGTCCCGGAAGTAAAAGTAAATTCACATCAAAATATCTGGATGCCGGGTTCGATCCCCTGTTTCCCTTTGGATTTGGCTTAAGCTATACCACCTTTGCTTATTCTGATTTTACAGTTACTCAGAAACTGGATCGTATGGTCTATGAAGTGACAGTATGCAATACCGGGAACAGATCCGGGGAAGAGACAGTACAATTTTATGTAAGAGATATTACCGCATCCATCGTTCGACCAGTGAAGGAACTGAAAGGATTTCAAAAAATCAGTCTGGAACCAGGTGAATGTAGAACAATTCAGTTTGAACTGGAAAAAGCAAATATGGGATTTTACAATGACGAAGGTGCCTATTTACTTGAAAATGGAGCGTTTCAGTTTTTTGCAGGCGGCAGCTCTGCACAGGTGTTAATGCAGGAATTGAGAGTCGAGTTCTAAGTCAGAAAAGACAGTGATCATTCGCTTTGACGCCGGAATGTTTCCGGCGTCATTTTTGTTTCACGTTTAAAAACAGCACAAAAATAGCTAGTAGACTCAAAACCGCATTTTTTGGCAATTTCATTTACGGTATAAGTATTTGGATCCAAAAGAAGGAATTTGGCAGATGCGATTCGAATCTGGATCATATAATTTAGTATCGTGAAGCCAGTAGAAGTCTTAAATGTCTGACAGAGATATTCCTTGGATCTGCCACAGTCTGAGGAAAGGTCGGCCAGGGAAAAAGGCTCGCTCTGATGCTCATGCAGATACTGGATGATATAGTGGGCAAGTTCATTTTTTCCAGGGTGAAGTGAAGTGC
Organism: Lachnospiraceae bacterium; assembly: GCA_047974745.1. GTDB lineage: Bacteria > Bacillota > Clostridia > Lachnospirales > Lachnospiraceae > JBKECO01. The sequence continues at coordinate 64,876 of JBKECO010000011.1, read as the reverse complement.
CCAAATGTCGGATATCGGTAGAAAGATCCAGCAGAATACTATACAGGATCTTAGAGATCTCGATAGAATGTCTGTGTGAGGGCAGCTTGGCCAGCTCAAAGATGCGGTCCTCCAGCAACAGGAGATGCTCGGACTGCTCTACAAAATAAACACCAGCTGTTACTATGGATAGTGATTGTAAGATCTCCCCGACTGTTTCGCCGCTAAAGCATAAATAATTAACGACCCAGGGATCGCCCGCAGAATAATAGATGTGAGGGGTATCCCTTGGAATAAAGATGCCATGACCTGGTTCGACAGAGTATACCTGTTCTTCGATCCAGAGCCTTCCACATCCTGACAGTGTCTGGATCCACTGGTAGCAGGGTATGCCGACAGGTCGGTCAACATGCTCCTGCAGATGTGAGATTCCGATTCCGTCCAGTGCCAGGGGTATCCCTGGATATCGTCTGGAATCGCCTGTATAGGATAGATTTTTTTCCGGTTCATTCGTCATAGTGGACCTCCAGCCAGACTGCATTAATATTCTTATACAGCCACCACGATATTACGATTTAAATGAAAAACAATGAAAGATATAATATTAATATATTAGCATGGTTTTCAATGAAATAACAGATTAATGGACGAAATCAGTCAAGAAGGAGATCATATGATTCAAAACCCAATCATTTCCGGATTTCACCCGGATCCAAGTATTTGCAGAGTAGGAGACGAGTACTATATCGCCAACAGCAGCTTTGAGTTTTTACCAGGAGTACCGCTATTTAAAAGTAATAACCTAAAAGACTGGAAAAAGATCGGGCACTGCATCGATCGGGCAGAACAGATGGAATTCACAGACTGTCAGCACAACGCAGGAATCTTTGCTCCCACACTTCGTTATCATAATAGTCGATTTTACATGATAACGACCAATGTGTGTCACGAAGGAGCTTTTGCACCAGGCGGAAGCGGTAATTTTATCATGACAGCCGACAGCATTGAGGGACCCTGGTCTCTTCCAATGTGGGTATCCCAGGGAGGAATCGACCCCTCACTGTTCTGGGATGATGATGGAACTTGCTATTTGCAGAGTACGATGATGGCTCCAGATTCGATCGGATCTTTGAAGAACGCCATTTTCCAGGCGATCATCGATCCGGATACGGGAGTGTTACTATCCGAATCCAAGATTATTTCATTTGGAGGTGGTGGAAGATTTCCAGAAGGCCCGCATATCTACAAGAAAGATGGGTTTTATTATTTATTGCTGGCGGAAGGCGGAACCGAATTTGGTCATATGGTTACGATCTTTCGATCGAAGGATATCTGGGGACCCTATGAGGCTTGTCCGAAGAATCCGATTCTGACAGCTTCACAAGAAAACGATCCCTACATCGCTGGTATCGGACATGCTGATCTGATAGAAGACGGCAAAGGGAACTGGTGGATGGTCTTTTTGGGCTATCGGATGTCAGAGAATTATTATCATCATATGGGAAGAGAAACGGCGATCGCACCAGTTGAGTGGATCGATGGATGGCCACTGGTTAATCATGGTGAGGTGCCAGGGAGATTTGTAGACAGCAGAGGCCAGGAGCAAACCGAAGAGGTATTGAAAAAGGAATTCACAGAGTTCAACAACCAGAAGTTGGATCTGGAATGGAATTTTTTTCGGACATTCTTTGATGGATATTCCTTCACCAGCCGACCGGGATATTTTGCCCTGTTTGCAAACGGGAAGACATTGAACGATAAGGCAACACCTGCATTCATAGGACGCCGCATCGATCACTTTGAGTTTCAGTCGGAGACGCTGATCGAATACAGTGGTTCCGAAGGAACAGAAGCTGGACTGGCAATCGCACATACGCCGTTTGCGCATATGGAATTCGTAATTTCATATCAGAACGGAAAGAAAATCCCCTTACTTCGAAAACGCCTCTTCGACATGGTCACGGAGGAAAAAGGAAGTGAATTGCAGGAAGGCAATGCCTATCGACTCAAAATAATTGGCGACAGATATACATTTCAATTTATTCTCTGTGATGAGGAAGGCAATGATCTTCAGTGCGTAGGGGAAGGTGCAGTGAAACTCTTGTCTTCAGAAGTTGTTGGTGGTTGCATTGGAACCTATATTGGTCTCTATGCATCTGGAAACGGAAAAAAATCAGCGGAACCAGCATACTATAAATGGTTCTCCTATGAATGGCTCCCGGAGAAACCAAAGAAGGCAATGTTCTTTTCCGATTAGTCAAAAAGCCCAAGCTGAACCGAACTTTGCGGCAGCTCGCTAAGATAGGCAAATATTGCCTTCATACCAGTCAGCATGTTGTATCTGGAACAAAAATCTGTAAAAATGGCGTTTAGTTCCTTTTGATTCGGCGAGCGGCATAGATAGGAGTTCCCATAATACTGTTCGTATTTTTGTCTGACCCCAGGGAAAGAATGATCCAGCATTCGATAAAAGTACTCACGGTCTCCTTCACGGAGCGTAACACCGAAGTCAAAGCAAAGAATTCCTTTTACACCTGCCTTTAGACAGTATTCTAAGATTCCCTCCAGATTTTCTCTGCTGTCATTGATAAACGGGAGAATCGGACCAAGCCACACAATGGAAGGCACGCCTTGTTCTTTGAACTTTAAAAGAGCCTGATATCGCTCACTGGTCACAGATACATGTGGTTCGATCAGCTGACAGAGAGCATCATCATAGGTGGTCAGTGTGAGCTGAGCGACGGCTTTTGTTTTTCGGTTAATAGAAGTGATCAAATCCAGATCTCGCAGTATGAGTGTGGATTTGGTCAGTAAAGAGACACCGAAGCCGTAGCCTTCAATCAGCTGGAGCATTTGTCTTGTCAGCTGGAGATCTTTTTCCAAAGGGATGTAAGGGTCACACATTGCACCGGTATTTATCATACAGGGCGATTTCCGTCTGCGTAGCTGCTGTTCCAGAATACGCATTGCATCCTTTTTGACTTCGATATCTTCAAATTCATGCTTCATCTGATAACATGTGCTTCTGCTGTCACAATAGATACAACCATGTGTACAGCCGCGATATAAATTGATTCCATTTTTGGGAGATAGAATAGTTTTGTATTCTGCATAGTGCATATTGGGATTCTCCAGTCGACTACAATGATATTGATTCTGGTAATATATCACTTCATTATATCAGATGATGACCCTTTGCGCATTCCAAAGAAAGTTCTGGAAATTCTACACAAAATCTGTTGTATTTGTGAACATAAAATCATATAATAACACAAAACAACGATTGGAATTTCACAAATATCAGGAGGATCATAGGACATGTTTATTTGGAAGAGCGAATTTGAACTTGGAATTAAAAGCATTGATGACCAGCACAAAAAGCTGCTCGAGATCGGGAACAAAATCGGAGATCTGGTGGAAGCATCTTCAGATTCTATCGATAATTTTGATGAAATCATGGAAGTTCTTGGAGAACTGAAGGATTATACGGAATATCATTTTGAAACAGAAGAGATCCTGTTCGCTGAATATGGCTATGAAGGTGCCGATGACCACAAGATCGAACACGATGCATTTGTTGATTATCTGAATGCAGTAAATTTTGATGAAGTGGACGAAAACCAGAAGATCTTTCTGCAGGAGCTTTTGAACAAAATAATTCAGTGGGTGTTCAAGCATATTATATCAACAGATTTTCTATACAAAGATTTTCTGCTTGCAAAGGGAGTCAAATAGGCTGCAGCAGGAATCGACAATAAGAATCGATAATAAGAATCATTAATGTTAATGTGAAAATGCAAAAGGAGTAGTATAATAAAAGAAAACGTAAGGAGGTTGAAAGGGAAATGAAGTTAAATCTTCAAATGTATTCTTTTATGGATGGGGAACATAATGACAGCAAAGAAAATCTAAAATTGGCATCCCAGATGGGATTTCAGGGAGTGGAGCTATTTGGACCTGATTTTATGATTCCAGCGGAGGAGATGAAGCAGTTGCTGGAAGAATATGGCCTTCAGGCAGTATCGCTGCACGCTCCAATGACAGCTATGGTGGAACAGCTGATTCCTTATGCTCAGACAGTCGGTATGAGCTATATCGGAATCGGAATGGAGACACTAAAGAATGAAAGTGATGTCCATGCTTTTGCCAAAGAGCTGAACAGAATCGGAGGCATCTGCAGAGAGAACGGATTGCGCCTGACATATCATAATCACACCCAGGAATTTGCAAAGTATAAGGATCAGACGATTATGGAGATTCTGATGGCTGAGACGGAACCGGATCTTGTGAGCTTTGAGCTGGACGCAGGCTGGGCGGCAGCCGCAGGAGTGGATCCTGTTCAATTCGTCAAGGACCACACACAAAGAGTCAGACTTTTGCACATCAAAGAGAGCAGCAAGGTGATCGGACCACAGCCTCCAATGGATTTCTCAGGATTTGAGAAGGATGCGGATGGAAGACCAGTACTTCCAGAAGAGATCAAAAAAACACTGGACGAAAATCGAATGATCAACTGTCCAGCAGGAGATGGATTGGTGGACTGGAAGATCATGACGCAGACTGCAGCAGAGAATGGATGCGACTATTTTATCGTAGAACGGGAATATGCACCTTCTGGAAAGCGTATCGAATGGCTGACCAACGATATCAACTTCTATCATGAACTTTTAAAAGGATCAGCAGAATGACATAGAGGTACACATTAGGATCAAATAGAGAACGTATCATTTTTGAATAGCAAAAATGATACGTTCTTTTTTATCATTCAACCATAGATGTAAGAATAAATGACAATAATGTATCTCTTTTTACATAAATCTTCCATTTTTAATCTTCCGGAAAAAACGTATGATAGACAGAGCGAATGATAAATTTTGAAACGAGGGCGTTAGAATGAAAAAAATGGAGACACAGATCGTTGTAATAGCAGCAGGACCGTCAGGGCTTTCTGCCGCAGTTCAGGCTGCTGAGGATGGTGCTGAAGTTATCGTATGTGAGAAAGCTTCTTCTGTTGGCGGAGCTGCTAACATGGGCATGGGACCTCTGGGAATCGGAACCAAATACCAGAAGCAGCAGATGATTGATATCACAGTAGAAAAAGCATTTCATATGTTTATGGAATATACCCACTATAATGTGGATGCCAGATTAGTAAAACGTTATTTTGAACAGTCTGCAGAAACCATTGAATGGCTGGAGGATATGGGCGTTGAGTTTGAAGGTGCTTTCAAATATTTCCCTCAGTCCGAGGCCACCTGGCATATTGTAAAAACAGATACAGGAATTGGCCCAAGAGCAGCATCTTTTCTGAATAAAGCACTTTACGCTAAGGCACTTGAGCTTAGTGTAACATTTCTAATGGATACTCCAGCCAAAAAAATTATCATGGAGGATAATAAAGTGGCAGGCGTTCTTGCTACAGATAAAAACGGAGAAGAAATTGAGATTCGCTGTAAGGCAGCCATCATCGCAACTGGCGGAGCCGGATCGAATAATGAGATGATTTTAAAAGAAACTGGGTATCATCACGATAAAGATCTGTTCAGCTTTGCGATTCCGGGACTGACGGGTGATGGTTTGAAAATGGCTTGGGAAGCAGGAGCTGATAAAGTACCTGTCAGAATTGAAAGTGCAGCATCCATCGAAGGTATGGATGACTTGCCTGGTAGCATTTCGAATGTTTTCAGTCAGCCAAATGTACTGGTCAATCTACATGGCAAGAGAGTCATGAATGAAGACTATATGCAGAATTCGACCTATCTTTCCAATGTCGTAACACATCAAAAGGGAAAGGTCTGCTTTAGTATCGTCGACAGTACCATTGTTAAAAATTATATCCGCAATGGTGTTGATAATGTCAGCCTGGTCCGAACGAATCCAGATGTATCGGATTTCTTTGAAGGGATCAAAATGGGACAGGAGAACGGTGCGGACTTCTTTGTTGCAGATACGATCGAGGAGCTGGCTCAAATGTCCGGTATTCATGAGGAGAATCTGGTCGAGACCATCGATGACTACAATGATTATTGTGACAGTGTCGATGAAGAATTCTTTAAAGACAAAAGATTCCTGAGACCACTTGTAAAAGGACCCTACTATGCTGCAAAGGTTCGCGCCGGAGGCTATGGAACAGTTGGTGGAATCCGAATCAACGAGAATTGTGAAGCATGCGATCAGGAATTTGAACCTGTTCCCGGTCTTTATGCTGCAGGAGCTGACTCCTGTAATATTTATGATGACAGCTATATGTTCCTTCTGCCGGGCAATTCCATGGGATACGCAGTGAACACTGGTCGTATTGCCGGTATGAGTGCAGTGGAATATATCGAAGAGTAGTAATATAGTAAAACAGCCTGTCTTGTTACACAGGACGGGCTGATTTTATTATGATATCATGAGGTATGATTTGATAGCAGTCTGTCATGACTTCCTGTGTCAACAGATTATGGAGCATGAAAAAGGCTGCAGTTCCCAGTTGTTCCTGATGGCAGTCGATGTAAGGTAAGAATGGATGAAAGAGCTCCCAGACTTCATTGTAATCCAGAGAAAAAGGTTGAATCTTCGTAACGGGGATTCCTCTTGTCAGCAATGCATGAAGAGCGCCCATTGCGATCGCATCCTGTGTACAGAGAATACTGTCCACGTCAGGATGACGTTCCAACAGCTTTAAGGCTGCTTCAAAACCGCCCTCTATCGTTACATCCGCATATTCGCGTAACGAATAGTCAACGTGCTCATAGTGCTCAAGCATAGATAGAAAATAACCCTTTTCTCTTTTGTCGGTCGAAAAAAAGGTCTGGGAATAGGGATTCATAGTCAACAGAGCGATCTTTTTTTTGCCCTGCTTCACCAGGTATTCTGCAGCGTCATAGGACATTTTTATTTCATCCATATATACGGTATAATTTGCTCGGCTCTCAAAAATAGGTTCGCCGATCTGAATGACCGGAATATCTTCCAGAGAATTTTGAAATTCCGGCGAATTGTCAATACTGTTCAGCAAAATAACACCGGCAAGCTTTTCCCTTAAATTTGCAAGAAGCTGATTGAGATTTTCCAGGTCACCTTTGTTATGATAGGAATAGGTCATGGTCTGGTAATTATGAGAGGAAGCCTGACACTGTATAGAATCGATGATCGCACCGATCAGTGTGCCGGTAATGATCAGGATGATTTTTCCGGGCGCATCTCGCTGGGCGAGCTTCATCCGCTGGGGAATGACATATCCAGTCTTTTCGATCGCCTTCATTACAAGCTCTTTTCTGGCATTTGAAACGGTATAGCTATCATTCAGAACCCGTGATACGGTAGCAACTGAAACACCTGCCTCAGCAGCTACGTCTACAATTGTAATCATAAGGACCGCCTTTCCTAAACTGCATAATTGCATACATTCTAACATATAGATTTTCGTGTTGCAAATTCTATTAACATGACGAGGAGTATTGAATATGGATACAACAGTAGTTACAAATTCAGGAAGTATTCGTGGAGTGGAAACAGACCAATGCATCATTTACAAAGGAATTCCCTACGCCAGACCACCGGTCGGCGAACGCAGATGGAAGGAGCCGGAAGACTGCATGCCCTGGTCAGGGATCTACAATGCCGATTCTTTTTCTGCAAAATGTCCGCAAAGTGAACATGCCTATGGATTGTATAAAAAAGAATTCTATGAGAACACAGAGTATTTACGAGAAAGCAGTGAGGACTGCCTGTACCTGAATATCTGGACGCCAAAGGAGAAAAAGGGAAGGCTTCCGGTTGCATTTTATATTCATGGTGGTGCTTTTTCCGGCGGATACAGCAGCGAGCTGGAGTTTGATGGCGCAGCCTATTGCAGCAGGGATGTTATCTTAGTTACCATCAATTATCGACTGAACCTGTTTGGATTTCTGGCACATCCATGGCTTTCGGAGGAGAGTCCGAAAGGGATTTCCGGGAATTATGGAATCTTCGATCAGATCAAAGCGCTCACATGGGTATATGAAAATATTGAGTTCTTTGGAGGAGATGCATCCAATATCACCGTATTTGGTCAGTCTGCCGGCTGCATGAGTACCCAGGTGCTGCTATCCTCAGAATTGACGAAGAATATGATCGCGAAGGTGATTCTCCAAAGCGGTGCAATGTATAAAAGCGATCTGCTCTATATGCCAGATCTCGCACAGGCATTGGATATAGGAATAAAGATACAAGATCTCTCCGGTGCGAAGGACTTAAAAGATCTAAGATCCCTTCGGATCGAAGAATTAAATGAAATCAGAGATCGATTTATGGAAAAGGCCTGGCAGGAGGGGAATGGAATCGTACTGGTACCAAATGTGGATGGTTATCTGCTCCGTGATTCTGTGAGTGAAGTGTTCCGACAAGGGAAGATCAAAGATATACCGATCATGATCGGAACGGTGGCTTCGGATATTGGTGGTTCACCGCAGCAGATGGAAAGAGGAGAGATCGGACCACTTTCCCAAGAAGCCATAGACTGGTGCATTCATCTCAAAGAACTGGGAAGAGAACCTGCCTATCTGTATTATTTCTCACATCCCCTTCCAGGAGATGACAGTGGAGCCTTCCACTCAGCAGAATTGTGGTATATGTTCGGCACACTGGACAGATGCTGGAGACCAATGACGCAAGCAGATCAAGAACTGAGTCAGGAGATGCTGGATGACTGGACCACATTTATGAAGACAGGGCATCCGACCACATCAGGGGACTGGAAGCCTTACCGCACCACAGAGCCTTTTGTCAAAGAATTTTATTGAAATGGAGAACAGTATGGCTGAAAAAGAGATGATCCGAGAATTTTATGAAAGATTTTTTAATCAGCATGATGTGGAAGCTGCAGATGATTATGTTCGAGAAGACTATATTCAGCATAATCCGGGAGTTCCACAAGGGAGAGAGGGGTTAAAGAATGCGTTTCGCGATAAGTTCAAATCGAATCCTGAGTTTCATTTGAGAATCGACAAAATGATCCAGGAGGATGATATGGTCGTTGTTTATTTGAAAAATCTGAATTCAGATGGAACAACGAAAGTCAGAGTCGTTGATATTTACCGCGTACTGGAAGGAAAGCTTGCAGAACACTGGGATGTTCTGCAGCTATGCTAATTCAATAGTAATAGAGGAAAGAGTGAAACCAAGCATTGAAACAGGTTGGTTCACTCTTTTTATTATAGGATCCGATTCAATTCCAGAAATACGACTTCATGGGGATCCAGAACAAATTCCAGTTCCAGCTGCTGCCGGCATTCAATAAAAAAAATGTCCTGGCGAGGCAGTGAGGTCTTTTGATAATACTCGATTTCATCCTCACGCAGATTGGCAATAATAGAAAGCAGTTCTCCCGGAGGCATCTGGCTGATCTCGATGATTCTTAAATATTTGTCCAGAATACTGCCATAGTTCCGGTTCAGCGAAAAACGTGTGACTTTGTATTTCCCGGGAGAAATATGAGAAAATTCAAAATTCATATGCTTTTGCTCGGCCTGCTCGAAAATATCATAGGTCTTCATGATATCCACCTCCTCCCAGGAATTGAGGCAGAAATTCTTACTAAAGTGCACATAATGAAAGTAGAGTAGCTGATATTGGTTTTCGGAATTCCTGGTCAGAATATAATCATTTCCTTTTGAAATCAGTTCTCGCCCAAGATGGAACAGAAAAGAAAATGCGTGAAACGATGGTTTTGCAATCCCGTTCTCACCGATCAGTCCCGGAAATGAAAAAGCAGTCCGTTCGGAAGTATTTAATGGCTGCTGGTTGTCACTCAAGTATGCGTAGGCGATGCTGTCAGCATATTCGGAGACATCAAGTATGGATTTACTGATAAAGGCAGCCTGAAAGACAGATTCAGGAATATAGTTCTTTACAGAAAGTGTTGATCCGAATTCCGTGATAAAGATCGGTAGATCTGAGTACAGACCAGTTCTCTTCAAATGATTCTTGAACATTTTCAAAACGGATTTCAGGTGACTCGGATCTGTCGACAATATACCAAGTGTAGCCCGATCTTGTTGTTCTGAATGGGAGCGAAGCTTATAACAATAGCCTGTAAAAGAGATAAAATCCATGTGCAGATCCGATTTTGAAATATCAGAAATGAACTGTATAAAATTGTCGAATTGTCCGCTCATATTAAATCCTGGGCCACCGATCATACATTCCGGTACGATAGATCGGATCACAGCTTCAAAAGATCTGAACTTTTGAATGTATTCGCTGGTGGATTCCAGGGGGCTCAGATTTTCATCAAGCTTATTCCAGATCTCGAACCGCCACTGCTTGACATAAGAATATCCAAAATGGTTGATCGCATATCTTAAAAATACATCAAGTGCTTTTAGATAATAGGAGAGATCCTTTTCGTGAATATAGTAATCATCTCCCTTTGCACTGATATCCACCATACCCTTGTTCGGCTTGAAGCTAAGCTCAATAAAAGGAATCACCTGGATTCTTTGAAAGGATGAAAGTAGGATCTCCAGACTATAAAAATCGAATTCATCATTTTCAGCGTGATAAGTGACTAATTGTTCTGAGAACATATTTGAAAATCTGACATATTTGAAATTCGCTTTCGCATGATATCGATTAAAGTTTTCATGAAAGGAGTGCTTTTGTGCATGGGACAATGCTCCGATATTGATTGTATCGCACCAGGGTCGACGCAACGAAAAGGATCGCTCGCAGGATATTTTTATAGTTGGCTGATCGTTATTTGGTTCTTTAATAGGCAGCTCCTGTGAAGTGAAAGAACCGGTATGGAATGCCAGCTGATTCTTAAGATATTTTTTCCTGTATTCAGTAGGAGAGATCTGATATTCATTTTTAAAAATGCGATTGAAGGCAGTGAGGCTGGAAAATCCGCAGTCAAGAGCGATCATCGTTATCGAAGTATCCATATTCTCCAGGGAATAGACCGCATTTTTCAAACGAATCTGTGTAAGAAAAGACGTGAAATTACAATCCAGGTTCTTTTTTATGAATTTGGATAAATACTGAGGTGATAAAAATAACTCATCAGCAAGATCATTTAAACTGATCTTTGTATGGCTGTGGGACTTAATGTAATCTGTAATTTGTGTGATACGGTAATTGGTCTCCTCTTTTTTGCTTTGTAATGAGGCGGTACTGATGGATTCCATGAAACTGTGATTTAAGGCGTCAATAAGTTCATAGACCAAAGAGATCATAAGTGCCCGATCAGCAATCGTGATATAGGCTGCACAGATTCTCAGAAGAATGTCACGAAGCTTTTGGTCGTCTGCATTGCTATGCTTCACGGAGTTGCAGGCAAGTCGATGATTCAAGGGAGTTATACTCTGAATGAAGCCTTGATCCAGAGTGATCCGAATCAGTGATGTGGAATGAACCGGAAGGATCGTGATATTTTCATCAGGCGAAATCAGTATAAAGTCATGTTTTTCCAGAATAAAAGATTCTGAGTTATCTGGGTACGAAAAACGCAGGGTTCCCTGCTGAAGGATCATAAAAGTATATTCCTCTGATGAAAATACAAAGGACTGATCAATATGTTCCAGCTGAGCATTTAAATTTAACGATAAATTGGAATGTATAAACATAAGACTCCTTCCTATAAATGTAGCTCGAGCGTGATCAGTTTTGCTTCATTATAGTTTAATTTGACCTCGATTTGGTATTCAGAGGAAACAACAATATTTTTCAATCGTACGGTAGGTATACTTTCATGTCGGATATAATCCAGCTCATCCATTTTTAAGTCTCGGATAAAATCAAGTCTGCCCCAGGAGGCTAAAATATTTCCTGTTGTAAGATTTAAAGACTGTTCCTTATAGAGATATTTCCCGGATTTCATTTTTAAGAGTTTCATTTCAAAGAACATGGTCGGTATGTCTACAAATGCTGAAAACGGTGAGTGCAGAAGTTCGACATTTACAGGTGATGATGCAAATTCTGTATTTAGGGAGGTGGGATAGAACACCAGGAGCTGGATGTTCACCTCGTTTTTTGTCGTAATGATATAATGCTTGCCGGAAGATATCATCCGATCCCCAAGCTGATTGAGAAACTGGAAAGCGAAGTAGCTTGATTTTGGTATCGCATTTTTAGATATAATTCCATTCCCTCCGAAAAAGGGAGCCTGATAATCATGATAGGACAAGGAGATATCGCAAGCCAGCCAATAAGCAAGCGAGTGGACCTTTTCCATATTTTCAGATGCCTGTTGAAAGATAAAAATAGCTGGATAGACAGAGTCGTTTATATAGTTGCCGGTACTCAGATAAGCACTATACTCTGTATAAATAAGGGGATGTGATTCAAAATCCGAACGCTTCATGCAGGCTAGAAGCTCATTCGTTTTCTCGCTCATCTGATGTTCTTTTACGACAGTAGTATAGCCGTACCCATTCTCTTCAGGCTCAGGTCTGTCTTTGGTGGGGAGATATGGGAAATAGTAAGCAGTAAAAAAATCAGGAATGATATCCCTGTGTTGAAATTCATTCAGCAATTCCTGAAAATATTCAGATGGCATAAAGGTATTGAATCCGGGACCACCGATCTGGATATCAGGTGTAAGCTGTTTTAAAATATCCCGCGTTCTCTGAAAGCGGGTCGTATAGACATCAACGGATTCACAAGAGGTCATATTCGGATTATATCTTCGCCAGAGCTCGAACCTCCAGCTGGAAAACTCATCAAATCCATAGCGCCCAATACACGCCCGAATAAAATAAGGAAGTGCACTATAGAAGAATACATCATATTTCTCGGGTTCCAGAAAACGCTGGATGTCTGTTTCAATATTCTCATCTGCAAGGTAGATATGAAACGGTTTGTTGCTCAGCTCAAAAAACGGTTTCATTCGCAACTTCAGCAAAAAATCCGTCACTTCAAAAATTTTCGAAAAATTATATGGATTTTCTGAACGGTCGGAATTTTGCACCACCAGCAGCATGATCCCAACAATTCTTCCATAGGAAAAATGAAGCGCTTCCTGCATATTTTTAATTGCATAACGGTACTCAGGCTTGTCAAAGTCTAATATATTACCCAAATTAATGATATGGTTCCAATTTGGAATATATTTTTTAGACTTTTGAAGATTGACTGAAATCGATTCCGTCGCAAGTCTTTCAAATGCGACCGTACTGGAGGGAGAATAATGTAGATAATTGAATAAATAATCAAAACACAATTGTGTATTTGTGATCTGAATCAGAATCTTGCCAAAATCTTTGTCGCTATGTGTTACACCTGTCCTTCTGATTTCGTCAAAAGTCAGATTCGTCCCTCTCAAAACTGCAGTCCTTAAAGAATCTGAGTTTGGAAAGCCACAAAGAACAGCGATTCTTACTGTAGATTCCTCAGAGTATTTTATTAATAAAAGTGCGGCATTGATCCGATATTGATTTAAATGTTCCTGATAAGTCAGACCTGTATTCTTTTTCAAAAAGCTGGCGAGATACTGCGGTGTATATCCTAGCTCATTTGCAGCATTTGTCAGTGTCGTATTAAAGGAAAAATGATTGCCGAGAAATTGATAGAAGTTATCCATTATTTTCTCAGAGCGGCTGATGGAGCGCATTGACTTATCAAATTTGCCGGTTGTGAATAAAGAGAGCAGATCATAAGCCTTAGCATATACGGTGGGGGTGATTTCTTCTTCGGATGATAAAAGAGCAGAGGACAATGCACACAAACTCTCAAGAACAATTACTTTCTTCTCTTGTGAATCCTGAGTCGAAATATAGGTCACGCTCTGATACATGAGGCCAAGTGCACCTAACAGGAAAAATGGATGAAAAGAAACATACATCAAATAGCAGGCAGATTCAGGTTCCAGTGTATATGCTGCCTCACAAGGGATATATTGGATATCGGAATCACCCAGTTGATAGGTCTTCTCTTGGCATGTCAGATTTAGAGAACCTTTCATTATGACCAGGAACTGACCATAGGCACTCTGTGAATGCAATTCATCGAATAAGTGGTACAAACTAGATGTAATAATTGGGACTTTAGTATTAAAAATGTTCATAGTGACCTCGATTTTGATTAAAAAAAGGAAGATAAATGGTTATTTGCACAAATTATAGCATAAAAAAATTAACGAATCTATGAAAATATTAAGATTAATTCGATGTTTTTTTCTACATTCTATTTCGAACGAAAATTGAAAGGTATCTAGGTTAAATTCGATAAGGAAAGGTGATTTCAAATTATTTCAATGCAATATAATGAAACTATAAAAAAGGAGGTATTACTATATGAGAAAGAAAATTGTTTCAATGTTAATGGCTGTTACACTGGTTGCAACGATGCTGGCTGCATGTGGAAACTCAGAACAGGCATCTACGGGGACTACAACGGAATCGGTTGACACAACATCGACAGAATCAGCAGATGCAGAAGTTGAAGATGAAGAAATGGCGGAAATTAACATAGCTTGGATGACACTTGGCGTGACAGATACAAGTAAGACAGATGCAGTGGTGGAAGCAATCAATGCAATTACAGAGTCAGAGATCAATGTGCATGTTAATATGGAGTTTTTAGATCCTGCAACCTATGGAACACAGATTCCTATGGAAATACAGGCAAATGAAAAGCTTGATTTATTGATGTATACACCTGTTCCGGGAGCATCCTATACATCCTTTAAGGGACAAAATCAGTTGATGGATATCAGCGATCTCCTCGACGAATATGGTAGCGATATACAATCAGAACTGGGTGACTTTTTACAAGGCACAACAACAACAGACGGGGTATACGGAGTTGCAGCGAACAGACTTCTTGCAAGCAGCCTGTATGTCATTATGAGAAAAGATGTTCTCGATCAGCTCGGTCTTACTGAAAAAGCACAGAATATGACTACATGGGCGGAATACGAAGAGATTCTTCAGGCAGTAAAAGAGAATACAGACCTGGCTCCTGTTGCAAACAGCGACGCAGAGGGCAGTGTATTAACAGTTATGCCATTTTTTACAAATGGGGACAACTTCTCTGATGGCAGAGGATTCGATACCCTTGGCGATACGTATAACATGATTTATGCAGGAACAGATGGAAAAGTCGGATGTGTATATTTTTCCGATGAATATGCAAGTGCAGTGACAAGAACTGCTGACTGGTATCAGAAAGGTCTGATCTATAAAGATGCAGGAACAGCACAGGATTTTGCTGACACTTTAATTAAGAACAATGTTGCCTTTTCTTATGTTGTTACCGGTGAGCTTGGAGCTGCCGAGACCAAAGAAGCTTCCACGGGTTATGAAATCGTGGCAACAAAAGTGACAGATGCAGTATTATCGACGGGATCGACTCTGAAATTTGGATTTGCAGTTCCTATTACAGCAGAAGAGCCAGAAGCAGCAGTGAAAATGTTGAATTTAATGTATTCAAGCTCTGATATCCAGAATATTTTAGCATGGGGCGTTGAAGGCAGAGACTGGGTAGAAGCGAATGGGGAAGCAACTTATCCGGATGGGGTAACAGCAGAAACTGTGACCTATCATATGTCAGACTTCCTGAATGGAAACCAGTTCATTACCATGCCATGGGAAGGTAATGGAGCAGACTTTAGAGCAGTACAAAAAGCAGAGCAGGATTCAGCACCAATTTCTGAATATATGGGATTCTCCTTTGATGCAACAGAATATGAAACAGAGTTAACAGCATGTTTTAATGTGGTACAACAGTACAAAGCAGGTCTTGGAGCTGGTTCCTATAGTGATGTAGAAGGAACACTGAAAGAGTTCCAGGATAAGATGACAGCAGCAGGAATCGATAAGGTAATTGCAGCCTACCAGGAACAGCTGGATGCATTTATGGCAAGTAAATAATACAGGCACCACGTTCATTGATTTGATGAATCTTACTTCGTCAAATCAATGAACGAAATTTATGGGTAATATCAGAAAGGAATCCAAATATGAAACGGAAAGAAACACGGGTTCAGCCTTCTGGAGAGAAGGAGATCATTTATTCTTCAAATCGCATTATACTCGAAGGAATGATACTATCGGTACTGTTAGCAGTTTCATTTTTTCTGCCCTTTGCGAGCTATACCTAC
Source organism: Lachnospiraceae bacterium (assembly GCA_047974745.1). Lineage (GTDB taxonomy): Bacteria > Bacillota > Clostridia > Lachnospirales > Lachnospiraceae > JBKECO01. Next base: position 48,831 of record JBKECO010000011.1, on the reverse strand, counting down.
AAAAAAGTGACCTATACGGTAACTGGACTGGAATTATTTCTGGGAAAGACTATCGCTGGCGGGAGTATAGTGGTGCCTCCTTCCTATTTCATTTTTATCATACCAATTGTTGCAGTCCTGATACTGATCATTTCTATTACGCATAGAAAAATTGGTGAGAAATATGCAGCTGCCGCATTGACGATCGCAGCAGTGGTCAGTCTGATCGCGAACATTGTGCTTGCAATGCAGCTGGAATCTCTTATGAAAAAGGCAAAAAGTGTCGGTATTTCTTATGGAAGCATAATCGCTGTTCTAGTGAGCCTGCTGCTTGTGATCTTTGGTCTGCGCAAATTATGGAAGAGCAAAGTGATATCTACATTAGATTTTATGATTATACCCGGTCTATTATACTTTATTGTAAATAACTATATCCCTATGATCGGAATCGCAATTGCATTCAAACAGATCGACTATAGTCTCGGCATTTTTAAAAGTCCCTGGGTGGGACTGCAGAACTTCAAAGTGCTTTTTGCAAACAACGGAAACTTCTTCCAGAGCGATGCATTTATTATTACAAGGAATACACTGCTTTATAATTTGGTATTTATAATTCTCGGAACAGTGATGGGTATTATTGTCGGAATCTGTCTTGCTGATATTTTCAGTAAAGCATTCCAAAAGTTCTTTCAGACAAGTATTTTACTGCCACAGCTGATTTCGACTGTTATTGTTGCATATATTGTATTTGCTTTTCTAAGTAATGAAACTGGACTTGTAAATAAAATGCTCGGAGATGGAAATGAAATAAATTTTTACTCTGAAAAGATGTACTGGCCATTCATACTTGTGGCCGTATATATCTGGAAGCAGATCGGTTACAGTGCGATTATTTTTCTTTCTTCTATTGTTGGAATTGACAAAAGCTTATATGAAGCTGCCAGAGTGGATGGCTGCAGCAGATGGAAACAGATTCGTTTTGTGACGCTTCCGCTATTAAAACCAACGATCATTACACTTATGCTTCTACAGGTCGGAAGAATCTTTTATTCTGACTTTGGTCTCTTTTACCAGGTTCCTATGGACTCGGGCGCTCTTTATCCGGTCACAAATACAATCGACACTTATGTTTACCGAAGTTTGATGGTTCTCAATAATATTTCTGTGGCGTCTGCTGCTAGTACCTATCAGGCAATCGTAGGATTTATTATTGTTATATCTGTGAACCTGATTGTTCGTAAGGTAGATAAAGAAAATGCCCTATTCTAAGAAAGGAGGAACGATATGGAAGACTCAAGTGTGAAAAGCAGATCGGATAGATCCTATCAGCTTCTGATATTTATCATTTTAGGGTTGCTTGCACTATGTGCATTGCTGCCATTCCTTTTACTGGTTTCCTCATCCATCTCGGATGAAGCAACATTACTCAGTCAGGGATATACCTTTATTCCCAGAAAAATTTCCTTCTATGCATATGAATATCTGTTCAAATCCAATGCGGAAAGGGTATTTAGGGCATATGGAATAACATTTTTTGTTACGATCAGCGGAACCTTGATCAGTCTGCTCGTAGGACCTATGCTGGCATGGCCACTATCCAGACGGGATTACAAACGTTCTAAGATCATCACATTCATCGTGTTTTTTACCATGCTGTTCAATGGTGGAATCGTACCATCCTATATTATGTGGACTCAGGCATTTCATGTAAAAAATACACTATGGGCACTGATTTTGCCTACACTGCTGATGAATGGCTTTTATATTATTTTATATAAGAATAATTTCTCGTCGAATATCCATCCGGCACTGATTGAAGCGGCAAAGATAGATGGAGCCGGAGAGTTCTATATCTACTTCAAAATTGTTCTTCCGCTATCGCTGCCTATACTTGCTACCATCGGTCTAATGGTGGGCTTAGGCTACTGGAATGACTGGATCAACGGACTCTATTATATCAGTGATACGAAGATGTATTCGCTGCAGCAGCTGTTAAAAAGTATTATCGATAATTTAAGTGCATTATCCTCTATGTCACAGGCCGGAGATGCAGCAGCTGCAGCGGCAAAAATGCCGGGAACGAGTATCCGTATGGCTATGGCTGTTATAGGTATTGTGCCGATCATGATCCTATATCCATTTTTCCAAAAGGCATTTATTGCCGGCATTTCTCTTGGAGGCGTAAAGGAATAACAAATGGATCTTACAACAAGTGTAAAAGGAGGAGTGACATGTTTGATCAGTATCTCATTCGAAAGAACAGTTTAGAAAATGTCTATGAAAACGGACAGGCAGTCGGATTTAAATTTGCTGTCAGAATTGCTGACTACAGAGGCTGCTTTTTATCCCTGCACAATGGATATTATATTAATTGTGATGGAATAGAATACCCAAAGGCACTGCAGAAATTCGAGATCAATGGAATTGAACCCCGAGATTATGAAGAAATCAAGACCTGTGTATGGGAGCACTGGGATTATGATGATGAGGGCTATGTGTATGTGACGAAAGAAGGCGGTCTGTCTGAGGGAACACATATCATTGGGCTGCAGCAGTCAATACTTGCTCAGTATGGCTACATGCCATGGGATGAGGAGTGGCTTCGGAATCCACCTGTTCCTGGTCAGGGAGAAGGCTCTGGAAAGACAGCCAATATCTGTGAATTTGTACTTGAACTCCAGAAAGGAGGGTGTCAGTAATGGGAATTAAAAGAGGGGTATCCTTATATAGCTACCAGCAGACGCAATTCTTTAAGAAAATAGACTGGAAAGGTATGATCCGGGAAGTTCGTGAAAATCTGAATACCGATGGAATTGAAATTATCGATGAGGCGATCATTACAGGCTATCCATTTCCGACCGAACAATTCGTTGCTGCATTTCGAAATCAGATCGCCAGATATGAGATGAATGCGGTAACTATGGATATTTATCTAGATGTACATCAGTTCCGTGATCATATCATGAACCACAAGGAAGCAGCGGAACGATTGAAATCAGACATTATTCTTGCCTCCAGGCTTGGATTTAAAAATGTCAGACCCCTTTGCCTTGTGCCAATTGATGTCATTGAAATGGCACTTGATACAGCAGAGAAGTACAATGTGAGAATCGGAAAAGAGATCCATGCACCACTGCCGATCAAGGCGGCCGGAAAAACGAAACCAACGATGGGAATGGGTGCGGCACTTGATTTTAGAATGGCAGATCAGATCATGGAGCTTGCGGATCGTACAGGCAGTAAGCATGTAGGTCTGGTACCGGATTTTGGTATCTTTCAGCACAGTCCCTCCCGGGTGGCAGTTGATTATGCAAAACGTCATGCAAAAAATCCTGAATCCATCGATTTTATTCGGGAGAATGCAGCACTTTATGGATTTGAAGAACTTATTCATGTGCTTGGGGAAAAATATCCGGATCATGGACTGGATCTGGGAACGATCGAGCGCATGCGCCTGCATGAGGCGTCTGCAAATGTGAAGGATCTTGCAGAAATCGTACCATACATTGTAAGTATGCATGGTAAATTCTATGATATGACAGAAATACCAGGCAAGCCTGACTGCTATGAGGATCTGTCCATAGATTATGCGACGCCAATCAGAATTCTAAAAGAAAATGGATATGATGGATATATCAATTCAGAATTTGAAGGACAACGAGATCAGCAGGATCGAGGAGAAGAGTATCTTGTCGATGAAATAGAACAGGTCAGAAGACATCATGAGATGATGACGAGACTGATTTTGGAATAAGAATAATGGAAAAAGAGACTTCTCGTATGTTCGATGTATCCGATGCGAGGGTCTCTTTTTCTGTTATTGAATTAATTATTCATCAGATGGAATTTTCATTTTCATATCAAAATCTGGAGAGGTCAGCCTTCTGTAAGTAAGATAGTTTGCTCCGACTCTCATGGTATTTAATAGGTTGATAATAGATTCGATTGGAAGAAAACTGTCCTCATCGGATGAGAGCCAGGTTTTTGCGGCCATAAAATGCAGTTCCAGGAATATCTTGGAAAAGTGAGATCGGAGCTCATCATTCGGCATTCCATCCTGATCCATCATTGTACTGATCTGTTCTTTAATGATGATCTTAAGCTTTGAGGTAAAATAGGGGTCGCCATTACTGCCTAGCAAAATCGCCATTTCTTCCCTGTGGCATTGGCAGAAATCGAACCATGTAAGAAGGATGCCAGGGGGAGAATAGTCAAAGTGTTCTTCGAAATGCTGAGGCAGATATGCTTTCGCCAGTTTGCGGGAAGCAATTTTGTACTTTTCTTCGATCTCTTTCACGAGAGGCGTTTCGATCTGCTCCATCAAATCATAGATATCATTAAAATACTGATAAAATGTACCGCGGGTGATGCTTGCAGATTCGCAGATCTGCTTTACAGTAATTTTGTCCCATTTTGTGAATTCTATATTCTGTACATATACTTCTTTGATTTTTTGCCTGGTCAGATCGGATTTTTGCATTCGTATGGAACTCCTTTTTAGACATATTTTATAAAAGTGTATGAATTTAACAAACATATCAGTACTGTTCTGTTTTCTATCTAGAATGATTCCTATAATAGAAGCAGATACATCACAAATTATACAGTAGAATCAGTGGTTTCGCAAGAAATCTAATAAATTTGAAAGGATGTAGATCAAGTGAGTATATTGAATCAGCTCTATGCAAAAGCGAAAAATGACCCTCAGATCGTAGCCTTTCCGGAGGCTTCGAATGCAAAAATGATGCAGGCGGCTTATGAAACGGGAAAAGAGGGCTACATAAAACCGATGCTTGTTGGAGAGGAAGATATATTAAGAGCATTGTGTATGGAACGAGGATATGAAACAAATGTATTTTTGTTCGCAGATGTGAATGAGGAAACACGCAAAAAGAAACTGATCGATGAATATGTGTCGCTTCCAGGAGTACTTTTAAAAGAGAAGGCAGTTGGCAGAAGGATGGAAGACCCATTGTATTACGCTATGGTGATGCAGGCTGTCGGTGAAGTTGGAGTTACCTTTGCAGGAATCGATAATACGACAGGGGACGTTCTTTTGGCGGGGCAGATGATGATCGGCTTAAAAGAAGGAATCAGTACGATTTCCAGTATTGGTCTTTGCGACATACCAGGTTACCAAGGCAGTGAAGGTTCCCTGCTGGCAGTAGGTGACAGTGCAGTGTGCACGAACCCAACGGCAGAACAGATGGCGGATATTGCAATTTCAGCATGTGATACCGTGAAGAGCCTGCTGGATTGGGATCCCAGATGTGCAATGATCAGTTATTCTACTCTGGGAAGTGGAGATGGAGAATTGATCGATAAAGTCGTTGATGCAGTTCGGATCGCAAATGAAAAAAGACCTGATTTAAATATCGATGGAGAATTTCAGTTAGATGCAGCAATAAATATCGAAGTCGCATCCAAGAAGGTTACGCGAGACAGTAAAGTGGCTGGAAAAGCAAATATACTGATCTGGCCAGATTTGAATGTGGGAAATACAGCGGTGAAACTGATTCAGACCTTTGGTCATGCGAATGCCTATGGACCGATGCTGCAGGGATTTAATAAAATTGTATGTGACTGTTCGAGAGGGGCACCTGTATCAGAAATAAAGGGAAATATAGTGATCGGTGCAGTTCGTGCAGCCGCAAATATTTAATTGATAGATACGCAAAAGATAAGAAACAGATAAGAAACAGATTTGGAGTATACCTATGCAGCGGGTAAAGGTCGTCATAGCAAAGATAAAGGAAGATTTCAAAAATCTTGAAGAAAAAATGGATCTTATAGCTCCCTATTACAGGGAACGGTATTTGGGAACAAAGATCCAATCAGAGGCAAGACAAGCACTGGCATCCGGGCTGTTACTAAAGAAATATCTGGATGTCGACAGCAATGAGCAGCTGACCTACAATGCATTTCATAAACCCTTCCTTTCTTCGGGAAAGGCGTATTTTAACCTGTCTCACAGTGAAGAGTATGTTGTACTTGCAGTTTCAGAGGGGCTAATCGGAGTAGATGTAGAAAAAATCATGGAGTATCATGATGCAACAGCCAAAAAAATTTTCAGTACAAGTCAGAGAGAATATCTACTGGATCTGCCATCAGCAGAGCGAAATGAATATTTTACAAAGCTATGGACAGAGTTTGAAGCAGTTTTAAAACTTAAGGGAACCGGGTTCTGTGAGACTTGGGCGAAAGAAAGTCCTCCGATACTAGATTACCCGAGCTGCTCGATCAGAGTGGAGGACTACTTCATAAGCTGTGCAACAGAGAAAAAAGCAACAATGGAAACAGAGATCATTGATATCAAAAAATTGGAGGAATGAAGTAATGACAAGAGAAGAAATAATTGGAAAACTGATAGAATTTGCAGCAATGGCATTTCGTACGGATGCAGCGAATATTAACGAGAATACGAACATTGCCCAGGAATTGGGGGTTGCTTCCACACAAAGAGTAGCCATGAGCGCATCCATTGAAAATGATTTTGACGTGATGATACCGATTGCAAGATTTGGAAATTATAAAACAATCGGTGAACTGGCTGACTTTATTTTGGAAGAGATGTAGAAGGTGACACACAATGGTACAAAACGTAAAAATTGGTAAAAACATGAGAAGTGTTTCCATTGTAGGAATTGGAGCAACACCATTCTTTAATGGAATCACCAATACACAGTATCAAGGCATTACAAACGGTGAACTATTTGGTTATGCAGCTTTGGATGCCATGAAAGATGCACATGTGGAACCTCGGGATGTACAGTATTTTTTTCATGGTTCCGCAAATCCCCATGTATTAAATGGAAGTATTACACCGAATTTACAGGTGGCAGACTGGTTCGGGATGAGGGGTAAGGGTTCGATCTCCCATTCAGAGGGATGCTGTACTGGTTATATCGGACTAGAAGAGGCTGTGTTTGCAGTTGCTAGCGGAGCATATGACATCGTGCTTTCTGGCTGTAGCGAACAGGGAACAGGAATGCCGGATGGCAATACACCGGATCATATGAGAACTGCACTAACAACAGAAGTATTATTTCCAGATCTGGACTCTATTTTTGATCGTGCCTATGGCAGATATCTGGGTGGTGGACCTGGTATGAACCATGATGACTGGATCAATTTGTATACAAAGGAAAACGGACTGACACCAGAACAGATCGATGATGTTTTGAACCATCAGGCATATCATTTTCGACGTGCTGCTGAACTTTGTCCAAGAGCGATTCGCAGGACTCCATTTGAGGTACTTGCAAAGGAAGCAGGATATGATGATGTATGGGAGTATATGAAATCTTCCCATAACCCCCAAATGACACAGTACCTTAGAACATCCAGCGATTCCTGCGTTGCAGACGGTGCAGCGTGCTGTATTGTCGTTCCAACAGAAATTGCCCATCAGTTCACGGATCGTCCAATTGAGGTTCTGGCCATCGGTGCTTCTGTATTGGATGCGATCGTACCGCATCTGGAGAAGAAAGCGACTGCCGAAGCAACCCGTCAGGTCTTTCAGGCAACAGGTCTTACCGCAGATGATATGGATCTACTTTACGTCAATGATTTTATCGGTTCTTCGGCATTTCTTGCTGCGGAAGAAATCGGATATCTTCCAAAGGGGGAGGGGTGGAAATATGCACTGGATGGACGACTGGCATATGATGGTGACAGACCAATGAATACAAATGGCGGACGTACTTCATACGGGCATGCATTTGGTGCATCTGGTATGGCAGATATATTCGAAGCAGTAGTTCAGATGCGTGGTGAAGCTGGAGAACGTCAGATTAATAGGATGCCAAAGCATACCTTCTTAAGGGGATTTGGTGGAGCACAGAACGTTCGTGCGATCATTTTAAGAGCAAACTTTTAAGAGAGGAATTACGATGGATCAGAATAGAATCAGTACAGAAGAATTTTGGAATCCGGAACATGTCGTAGAGAAGTTCTGGAATGGATTAAGAAATGAAATAATTTATGCAAAAAAATGTAACGAATGCGGCGCAGTTGAATTTCCGCCACATCATGCATGCAATACATGTGGGTATCATGATACAGAGTGGACCACTCTTACTGGAAAAGGGGTTCTTAAGACATTTGTGTTTACAGGTGCACTAAATGCAAGACTTGAACTTGAGGATATGGGCTTAAAATATGTCTGCGGTGAAGTTCAGTTTGATGAGGGACCCGAAATGAATGCGGTGATCCTTGGTATCAACAAGAAGAAAGCCCGTGAAATTTCAGAAAAGCTGCCGGTTCGTGTAAGACCTGCTTTTACTGATATGGGAAGATATACGACACTGTTTTTTGAACTTGATGAATAAATAATAAGGTGGGGGATGTCAATGGACAAATTAAATGTACTGCTTGTGACTGGTCTGCTTACAGCAGAACATCAGGGAAGACTGATCACACAGCGACTTCGCGATCTGCTTGAAGCTACAGGTCGTTTTCAGGTTGCGATCGTAGAAGAATTTCGTAATATCACACCGGAATATCTGGAACCTTATGATGTATTATTTATTGATTATGATGGAAAAACATGGCCAACTGACAGTGCCAGAAGATTCGGTGAGAAAAGCGAAGCAGCTGTATTTGATTTTGTATCAAAGGGTAAAGGAATTGTTTTTTATCATTCTTCGATCTGGGTAGATGCGGGATGGTCAGAAGAATGGAAAAACTTTTGGGTGGATACTGTTCGATGGAAGATGGCTGCAGAAGATGTCCGAAGGATGACTTCTTTGTTGAAACAATGAACAAGGATCATCCGATTACAAAGGGAATCGATTCTAAATGGATGAATGTATTTGATGATCTGTTTACACAGCTGATGATTCATCCAGAGTCTAACATTCAGGTGCTTGCATCTGTATATGATGATGTTGAATATTATAGAATCCCAGGATTTCCTCCGAAACACCATCCTGTTGACATTCCAGACGGAAAACTGGAGAACATGGCAGGAGTAAATGCATATACACCGGTAATTTGGACAAATGAGTATGGGAAAGGTCGTGTCTTTGCTACTTCCATTGGTCACTGGGAAGCACTGGACAGATTCAACTTCATTACGATGCTGGTTCGTGGAGTGGAATGGGCAGCAACAGGAAGGGTCACGCTAGAGAAACCGGATCGTACCGGCGATAACAGGCTGAAATTATTTCCATATTATTAAACTGGAATAGATCTTGTAACAGAAAGAGTAGGTAGAAGAATGTCAGAAAATTATAGTGGAAAATATAAATATCCACATCTTTTTTCGCCGATCCGAATCGGAAATATCAGGTTGAAGAACAGAATCATGGCGGCACCAACGAGTCCTGGAAATGTTACCGATAATGGTTTGCTGACGCCGGCTATGATTGCTTATCTAGAAGAGAAGGCTTATGGCGGAGTCGCTGTTGTGACCTATGGTGAGGCGATCGTGCACTCTGCCACCGGAAAATCACATAATATTCAGCTGCAGCTGGATAAACACAGTGTGAAGCAATGCCTCGTGGAAACGACAAGGGCTATTCACAATGGAGGTGCACTTGCAAGTATCCAGCTTTCTCATGGAGGAAAATACGGCGGGCTGGCCAGTGTTGGAGGAGAATTTGATAACTGCAGCACTGCATATGGACCATCTCCTGAGAGGACACCTCAGGGGGAGGTCTTTGAAATGCCGGTCGAAATGATTCATGAAATCGTGAAGTCATATGGAAAAAGCGCTAAATTAGTGAAAGACTGCGGATTTGATATGATTCAGATCCATGCTGCTCATGGCTGGCTGTTATCACAGTTCTTATCACCAGGTCAAAATAAAAGAACAGATGAATATGGCGGCAGCTTTGAAAATCGAGGGAGATTCCTTATGGAGGTGCTTGATGAGGTTCGAAAGGCGGTAGGAGCGGGATTTCCCATCGAGATCCGCTTATCTGGCGATGACCTCACAAAAGGGAATTTAACGCAGGCAGATTGTGTTGAAATTGCAAAGTGCGTGGATGGCAAGGTAGATCTGATCAATGTATCCGCAGGAAATCATGAAGATCCGGATATGTTCTGCAGAACCCATCCATCTGCTTTCTATGAGCGCGGAGTCAATGTGTATCTTGCGGCTGAAATAAAAAAACATGTGAAGACCCCGGTATCCTGCGTGGGTTCCTTGAACGACCCTGAACACATGGAGCAGATCATTGCAAGTGGACAGGCTGATCTTGTTATGCTTGGAAGGGCATTACTTGCTGACCCGTATTTGCCGAATAAAGCGCTGACTGGTCAGGAGAACGATATATCAAAATGCATCCGTTGTTATGAATGCTTTGGTGAAACGACAAAAACGGAAACGATCAAATGTACAGTCAATCCTGTTATGGGGCAGCAGTTAGCAGCAAAAGTATATCGACCCGAGCCGAAAAGACGGAAAAAGGTTCTGGTGGTCGGAGGCGGTCCGGCGGGAATGGAGGCAGCCATTACAGCCGCAAATAGAGGGCATGATGTCACTCTGATCGAAAAGAACAGTGAACTGGGCGGAAATCTGCTGCCCGGTGGATCACCCTATTTTAAGCAGGATATTATTGAGTTCAAGGATCTGCTGATTCGAAGAGTTCATGCTGGTAATGTCAAGGTCATCCTGAATCTGTCAGTGGATGCAGGCGTGATTGCTGAGCAGAAGCCGGATACTCTCATCATTGCCATTGGAGCAGAGGAATTCATTCCTCCGATTCCTGGAATGGATCTGCCGAATGTCATTATGGCATCGGCTGCAGAACTGCAGCCGGAACGACTGGGAAATCATGTGGCGATTATAGGTGGTGGATTAGTTGGTGCCGAAGCTGCTGTTTCGTTCCACCATGAGGGAAAAACATGTACGATCATTGAAATGAGAGAAGATGTTGCGATCGATGTAAACGATTTTTACCGCGGAGGCCTGATGGTCGAAATAGAAAAATCCGCTGAACTTCTCATAGGAACTAAGGTCAGAGGAATCATTCCGGAAGGGGTACTTTGTGAGAAGGATGGCAAGGAATTTGTAGTTGCTGCTGATTCAGTAGTATGTGCAGTTGGATTTAGAGCACCCTACGGAAAAGTAGATGAATTCTGTGAACTGGCAGAAGAGTCCTTTGTGATCGGAGACTGTAAAAAGGTGGCACAGATCTATGATGCGGTGGAACAAGGCTACTATACAGGGCTCCTGGTTTAATACAGGGTTCCTGGTGCAACATCAGGCAAACATGTCAATTACCGCATTGATGAGGAAAATATACGTTTGATGTAATAAATCGCAAAAGGTAAACTTGAGAAAAACAATGGAGGAATTAAGAATGAAATACGAGAAAATCAAAAAACAAGTCTTAGACGCTATTTTAGAGGCAGTAGATCAGGGATTGATCAAAGGAACCTCTGGTAATATCTGTTTACGTGATGATGAAGAGGATGTTGTCGCAGTGACTCCGAGTGGAATATCCTACAAGACGATGACTGTGGAAGATATTGCGATCGTTGATTTATACGGAAAATGGCTGGAGGGACCATATAAGCCATCCTCAGAAGTTCCAATGCATACGGCAGTGCTCCGGGCAAGACCTGATATAAAAGCAACGATTCACACACATGGTATGTTCGCAACGATCATGGCAATGGGCGATGAAGGGCTGCAGCCGACGACACCGCCGCAGTGTGAATTCGTACCCATCAGAATCGTACCCTTTACAATGCCTGGCAGTACGAATTTAGCGGAGATCGTTGTTGAGACCTTAGGTGACGGCAGAGTCGTACTTTTAAAAAATCATGGAATGTTCTGCTGCGGCAAGGATATGAAAGCAGCTTTTGCAGCAACAGTCTACACTGAGGAAATGGCTACGACAGCGTACTATGCAAGACTCCTTGGCAATTTTGAACCAATGCCGGAAATTGCGATTCAAAAAATGCAGGAGCTGATCGCTGCGGACCAGGCTGTATAGTGGAGGACTTACATGATAAAAGAATTTTTTGTCAGCAGTAATATCACCTTTGGAGAAGATGCGATTCATGTCCTGCCAGAGATATTGAAGGAATGGCAGAGCAAAAAAGTCATGCTTGTCTATGATCAGGGCGTAAAGATCGCCGGTATTGCTGAAATCGTACTGCATGAAATTGAAAAGACAGAGGTAGATGTAACCATATTTGATCAGGTAATTCCAAATCCGACCAATGAAGTCGTTGAGGAAGCAGCACTGATCGCACGTCAGGCTGAAGTGGATACCTTTGTTGCGGTCGGTGGCGGCAGCAGCATAGATCTGGCAAAAGCCGTAAATATTCTTATGACGAACGAAGGTCCAATCGATGCTTATGGTGGAATCGGGAATGTCAGGCATCAGGTTCTGCCACTGATCGCAATTCCGACAACGGCAGGAACCTCAAGTGAAATTACCAATGTTGTAGCTTTGACAGACACAAAAAAAGTCTGCAAATATGTGATTATTGACGATAAACTTACTCCAGCGAAAGTAATTGCAGATCCGGCATTTACACTGACAGTTCCAGCATCAGTAACCGCGGCCACCGGAATGGATGCAATTACCCATGCGATCGAGAGTTATATTTCGAATATGGCAAATGATCTGACAGAGTATCACTCGATCAAGGCGCTTCAGATTTTTTACAAAAACCTGCCAAAAGTAGTTGAAGATGGATCGGATCTTAGTGCCAGAGAGCAGATGATGCTGGGGTGTGTGATAGCCGGATTCGGATTTTCCAATGCGAACCTTGGACTCGTGCATGGAATCGCCCATACACTCAGTGCACATTTTCATTTAGCCCATGGTATGGCCAATGCCACTGTGCTTCCCTACGTTATGGAATATAATGCTGTAAGCTGTCCGGAAAAAATGGTGGAACTGGCAAAGTCACTGGATCTGACCTTGACTGGTGATCTGTCACAGGATCGTTACGCACTTTCGAACGAATTAGTCAGCATGATAAAACGCCTGGGAATTAAAAGTCTGAATGAGCAGGGAATCCATGAGAGTGATTTTGATATGCTGGCAGAGGATGTTTTAAAGGAGCCAGTGCTGAATTTTAATCCCAGAAGCAATATCACAAAAGAAGATATTATCGAAATTTTAAAAAAAGCTTATTAAGAAAATTGGAGAAGCAAATGAAAAAATTAGCGTTGTGCACGCCTATACCTAAGAAGAAGCTGGATCAGATAAGAACATTCTGCGAAATAACAGAATGCGGAGAGCTTAAGCATGGAAAAGGAAATGTAACACAAGAAATGACAAGAGAAGAGTGTATGGGTCATGAGCTGGTCATTCTCGGAGATGAGTATGCGGATGCTGATACGATACACGCCTGGGCCGACTCTGGTATGAAATTCTTTGGAGTCGCAAAGGGGACACCTGCTACCGTTGACTACAAAGCTATCGCAGATGCAGGTCTGGAACTATCCTATACACCTGGCAGGAATCGGGTGGCTGTCGCTGAATTTAATCTTGGTCTTATGATTGCAGTCGCACGTAATATGACCTTAAGCTCAACGGGTCTGTCCCGGGGAGAGCATACCGGCCCGCCTTCAGAAGATATTTATCAGGTTCCTGATGTGAAAAATGTGACCTTCGGACCCCTTGACGAGAACCATCCTTTTATTGATTATGGAATAGGCTTTGAGCTCTATGGAAAAGTACTTGGCATCGCTGGTTATGGAGCGATCGGTCGTGAAGTAGCAGTTCGGGCAAAAGCTTTCGGAATGGAAATTATCGCGTATGACCCTTATTGCAGTGCAAAGGTCATGGAAGCAGACGGAGTCAGATCCGTGGACCTATCCACCATGCTGAGTGAAAGCGATATGGTATCGCTGCATCTGCCGGTGATTCCAGCCACAAAGAATATGGTCAATAAGGAATGGTTCACGCTCATGAAGCCATCTGCCTATCTGATCAATACGGCACGGGCATTTGTGATCGATCAGAAGGATTTTATCTGGGCACTTGAGAATAAGCAGATTGCAGGAGCAGCAGTTGATGTGTACTGGGAAGAACCGGTTCCCTCGAACCACCCGCTCCTCTCAATGAGAAATGTGGTCTGTACTCCGCATATGGCAGGTCTTACCACGGATGTTGACAGCTGGTCAGGCACTATGATGGGTGATGAGGTCATTGCCTATCTTGAAAACAGACCTAGGAAGTATTTGTGGAAATTGAACTAAAGTCATTCGTTTTTTAAAAAATTCAATATCTCAGCTTTTGTTTTATAGAACCGCATCTCATTCAAATTGTAGTCACTGTAAAACAGATCGTGAATGAACTTAAATACCAGTGAGGTATCATCAGGATGCAGGGCCGCCATGATCACTGTTCGGATCTTGTAGGAATTCCACTTGATCCTATGGTCCAGTGTGGCGGCTAAAAGCTGTGTCTTTGTGCTTGGAAGTAAGGAGTATACAAAGACAATGCTCGGTCGAAAAGCAAAGGTCAGTATTTCTTCTCTTGCGAGAATGCTTTCGGCAAACTGATCTAAGACCAGTCCTTCTGCCACCAGACTTTCAAACAAGGTTTCTATGACGGTGTGATAGTCACAAGCATCTAAGGATTCATGCCACTTGGCTGTGGATAACAGTTCCTGAATCGAAGGGTAGGAGGAACGATACAGTTTACTCAGCTGTCTTTTGTAGATATAGGTCTCGATGTCCTTTTGATCCTGCTCGGTAAAAAAGGGTGAGATCACAACGGTCTCAAAGTTTGGCAGGGAAGAAATTTCTTTATTGGCAGTCGTAATTACCAGATCGATTTTGGAAAAATCATAGTTATCCTTCATGTATACGGGCAATAGGGCTTTTAGCTCAAGGGAATGCTGGAACTTGTCCAGAAGAGCCTGCTTTAGGAACCAGGTGGAGTAAAGATTCAAATGGCACAGGATGACCGTATTCAGTTTTTTTGTGGTATCATGGATCGCTTTTAACGCACCCTCAATGGAAAAGGCAAGATAGAGAAGCTCGTGATAAGTAAGGTAGGAGCCATAGAATTCCAGTGCCAAAGGCTGAATAATATAGGATATTTCAAAGGAAATCAGTAAATTCGTACGGATAATATCTGAGTGGGTCTGAACTTCATTGAAATTATGAACAGGCAATGTGATATATCGGAGAAATTGAAGAAGAATATGGTAAAAATCTTCGTTTTCAGAGAGATCAATATGAAAAATAGTATGAACCAACCCGATATACCGATCTGCAAAATCCACGACATCTGCTTCAAAAAAAGTACCAACGGTCACCGAATTCAAATTGCCGGAATCCATGGTCTTACTGCAGGATATGTGGAGATAGATTTCGTACCGCTCAATTTCGGAAAAACTGCATTGGAGCAGTTCCTGAACGGAATCTAACAGGTCGTTGGAAGCATGGAGAGCCGTAAGGTCCGTCTGCTGGTCGAAAGACTCGACCGTCAGAGTATGCCCCTGCATGACTCTGTAATACATGATCGCAATCGATAGATTCAGCATTACCATGTTTATATCTTCCAATACAATACCATATCTCTTAAGATGATAATTTGTTTCTGTCATGATCTGATTTATAATGGCTTCTTCCAGAAACTGGTATTGATAATAGGCATTGCCCCGGGCATTATAATTCCAGTTCTCTGCGAACAGGCGGTTCAAAATAGCCCTTTTTTGTCTTTCAACAGAATAGATCTGAATACAGTTCTTCGAACGGACAAGATCCGTGCCAGCAAATGGAAGCAGGTATTTTTGCTTCATGGCATCGATATCGTGTTCCAGAGTCGTATGACTGACATACATTTCATCCTCTAGATCGTAGAGGTTAATGGGGTCATCGGATAAGCACAGGCGAAAAGCGATATGCCGGATCCGGTCATCTCTGGTAAGAAAAGAATTGCTGGACTGATTTAATTTGGACAGGTTCTTTTCGTTTTCTGAATCCAGCCAGTATCCCAGGCTGCTTTTGGACTTTATTCTGATGGATAGCGGAGCGAGCTCGTGATTGATCTCCGTAATATCATTTCGGATCGTTCTGGATGATACGTTCAAATGTCCAGCAAGTTCCTGGCTGGTCACAAAGGTGTTTTTATTCTGCATGTAGTGGAGAAGTTTTCGCTGCCTTAAAGACAAATTCATAGATATCATAATTCCTCCTTTTAGAGTAGGTTCGTTCAGATCAATCATAGTATATCAGAATTCCTTCTGTCAACGAATTTCACTCCCATATTTCCGCTACATTATGGAAAAATGAGATTTGAAACGGTGGCGCAAAGAGAATAGAATCAGAGCAAAAGACATCTCATTGATGTTGAGATCAAAAGAAATGATAGGAGAAGCAGTATGAAAAAATCATTAGTTGCAATCGCCAAAGGTGAAAATATACAAGAGAATGTTACACGTGTATTTGATCTGATGGGAGGCGTAAAAAATCTAGTTCGAAAAGGCTCGATCGTTGTCTTAAAGCCAAATGCCGGACATGCAGAACCACCTGAAACTTCTGTATGTACCAATCCAGAGGTGGTTCGCGCTGTCATTCGTGAGGTGAAGAAAGCGGAACCAAAGCAGATCATCATAGCCGAGGCGGCTGCAATCGGATGCGATACTATGGAATGCTTTCGTGTGAGTGGTATCGAGGCGGTTGCTCTTGAGGAAGGAATCGAGTTAAGAGATATAAAACGTGACAAAGATCTTGTCAATATCGCTGTGCGGGATTTTAGATCCAATATCGATCATTTGCTGCTTCCGAAATTTCTGATCGAGGCAGATCACCTAATCAATCTTCCGATTTTAAAGGCACATGCCAGTATGGTATTTTCCGGTGCTTTAAAAAATATAAAGGGCGTCGTTCAGGACAAGGTACATATGCAGATGCACCAGCAAAATCTCACGATGGCGATGATGGATGTCTGGTCGGCCTGCAGAGCGGATATCAATATCATGGATGCTATGCACGCAGCAAGCGGCTACAGCCCGCATATGCCGGTTCCTATCGATACGAATATGATTCTGGGCTCGAAGGATCCTGTTGCAATCGACCGAATTGCCTGTGAAGTGACCGGAATTGATACCAGCTGTGTGGACTACTTTAAGGTGGCAGAGGAGACAGGGCTTGGAAATTATGATCTAAATGAGATCGATCTGGTTGGAAACAGCATAGAGGAATGTTATAAGAAAATGTGGATTCCTTATATTGGAGATATGAGTACCAGCTGGCCGGAATATGACGTGAAATGCGAAGGTGCCTGCTCAAGCTGTCAGGCTCTTCTGGCAATCAATATGGAAGAACTAAAGGCAGTAGATGAATATGAGAAAAACAAAGGAATGACAATTGTCATTGGCGGCAAGAACGAGATCCCGAAGGATATCCCTGACGAAAGGATCGTACTTCATGGGAACTGCACTAAGAAATATTTAAAGGATCATCCAAACGCATACTGGATTCTGGGCTGCCCTCCGAATGAACCGGCTCTTTATCTGACCGTTCAAAGAAAAGAGACGATAAATGGATTGGGCAATCAGGAGGAAGAAATCATTCGGCCATGTATGGCGAGAGATTCTGCAGTTTGGCATGATTATGTATTTGCAGCTGCGAAAGAGTATTACAAGGATCATCCGGAGGAGAAGTAGTGGAAGGATATATCTATGTAAAAAATGATGCTGCATGTAAAGCTCTTCTGAATGAGATTTTCACAGAAGAATTTATGCAGCAGAATACAAATTTTTCTGAGTTCGCAGCCTTTCAGTTCTCCAGTGCGGTCATAGTGAACTGGGAATCCGAAGAAATGGTCTATGCGAAGCTGCTTATGGATAATTTTGTAAAGGAAAGCACGAAATTTTCGACTTGGGATGAAATGGTCATGACTGCAGCCGATCGAAGGTATAAAGGTCAATAAAAACATAATTCACAAAAAGAAAGCTGTCTCCTTATGATGCTTTGATCATCAATGAGACAGCCTCTTTGTACCATGGCAGATAGTTTATTCATCCCATGGATGCAGAACGACTTTGATCGCTTCCCCGGTTCTTGTGAGTTCGATTCCTTTGTTGATTTGTGAAAGAGGAAGTATATGGGTGATAAATTTCTCGGTCGGAAAATTTGGTGAGATCGCCAGGGAATATGCATTTTTTGACTGCATATAGGAGGCACCAAAATGTCCTTTGATCCATATGTTGTTATAATGAATCAGATTACAGTCGAGTTCTGTCAGGGATCCTTTTGGGACTCCGCCAAAGAACACGACCAGACCGCCTTTTTTGACCATATGTATACTCTGGGTCTGGGTGGAATTAACAGGAGTTGCGGAGATGACTTTATCTGCGCCTTTTCCATTCGTCAGCTGGAGCACAGCATCGATCGGATCGGTGGTGCTGCTGTTGATGATGTGATCCACACCAAATTCCTTTGCCATTTCAAGTCTGCGATCGTTAATGTCGATCATAATGATCTTTTGTGCGCCTCTTATCTTTCCAAGCTGTGACATAAAGCAGCCAATTGGGCCGGCACCGATAATTACAAGAGTATCGGGATAACCTACGTTAACATTTTCCAGACAGGTAAATACGGAGGTCAGAGGTTCGCCGAGACTGGCAGCTTCAAAGGTAACATCATTCGGGATGGGATATATGCCGCCGAGCTCGATTTTTTTGCCTTTTACTGCTACATACTGTGCGAAACCGCCAACACCGGCCAGCCCTTTTTCAATATTCGTGCAGTTCTCGCTGTGTCCGCTGATGCAGTCATCACACTCCATGCAGTAAGTTCCGGGGAAGAGAAAAAGTCTTTCACCAATTTTATACTTTGTTTCTTTTGGTCCGACTTCATCCACGATTCCAACAATTTCATGTCCATAAATAAACGGATAATCCCCTTTTCTGGAGTCCGTCGTAAGATTACGAATATCAGAGCCGCATAAGCCGACCGCCATTATTTTTAAGAGCAGTCCATCCTCCGGGCAAGCAGGTCTTTCGACAGATTCCACACGGATATCATTAGGACCATACATAAGTGCAGCGTTCATTTTCATAGATTTAATTCTCCTTTCAGAATAGTGATACACTCAGTTTAGTGAATCTGACAGGAATAACGCAAATATATAATTGCCACATGCTTCTGGCATAAATTTGAAATAGAAATTTCCATATTATTATGGAAAAAATGATTTTGTGATAATGAGTAGGATTTGCTAATGTTTTCATAAGGATTCCAAAGATTTAGGAGGTGTTTTATTGACAAATCATGACACGAGCTATGTGATCGGCATGGACTGTGGAACAACGAATTTAAAAGCCGTGCTGCTGAGTGCAGAGGGTAAGATCATTGCCAGAGCCAGTAGACCCAGCGAATATCTGCATCCTGGTCCGCTCATGCAAGAGCAAAATGCGCAAGGCTGGTGGAAGAGAACGGTCGAGATCATCAGGGAGCTCTTGGGTTCAATAGAAGAAGCGGATAGATATTTGGTCAAAGGAATCTGCATCAGTTCACATACTGTCACGCTGCTTCCTGTGGATAAAGATGGAGTCCCTCTGCGAAATGCACTTACCTATCAAGATGGAAGATCCGCAGGTGAGCTGCAGGAGATAGTGAACACAATTGGTAACGAGCGATTCGTAACTATCGTGGGCGGACAGCCATCTACAGCTTTTTTACCAAATAAATTAAAGTGGTTCAAGGAAAAGGAGCCCCAATTGTTCGAACGAACAGCTTGTTTTTTGCAGGCAAGCTCTTATCTCAATTTTAAGCTGACCGGAATCATGTCCATGGATCTTGACCAGGCCGGCAGAACGCAATGTCTCGATATTAATACGCTAAAATGGTCTCAGACAATCGGGGATGCAATTGGTATCGATCTCGACAACTATCTTCCGAAGCTGTATCAGGTGGATGATATTGTCGGTACAGTGAACAAGGAAGCAGCAGTCACAGGCTTAAGTGAAGGCACAGTGGTTCTAGCAGGCTGCAGTGACGCGATGGCTTCCATGTATGCAACCGGATTGAGTCGCTTAAAGGAAGCGGCAGAGTCGTCTGGAACCACATCACTTGTATTTGTTGGGAGTGATCAAAAAAGTGCCAGCAATGTTCCGGTCGTCACAAGAACCTGTGGGGTCAGCGGAATGCCCTGGATATTTGATGCTCCGATCCAAACAAGCGGAGCTACATTGAAATGGTTCTTAGAGCTGCTGGGCGAGGAAGAAAAAAAGCATGCACAAAAGCATGGGATCGATGTATTCGAATATCTGAACACACTGGCACTCGAATCGAATGCCGGCTCAGGCGGACTGATCTTTTTTCCCTATCTGCTGGGAGAGCGGGCTCCCTTATGGAATGATCACGCCAAGGGGATGTTCATCGGCCTTGATCTGGATACGAAACGTTCTGATTTGATCCGCAGTATATTCGAGGGTACGTCATTTGCCCTGCGTCATGTATTAGAAACGGTTGCAGAGTCAGGAGCACATGCGAAATTGCTGAGAATCTGCGGTGGTGGTGCAAAGAGCAGGACATGGTCACAGATCAAAGCCTCGGTTTTGCATATGCCGGTCTATCTGCTGGATGAAGAATCGGGAGATGTTCCGGTGGGAGATGCACTGATCGCAGGCTGTAAATTTGGTCTGTTTGCAGATCTATCCGAGGCAGTCGAAAAGGTGGTCAAAATCAAAGAGGTGATACAGCCTGTTGCAGAATGGGAAAAAATGTATGATACGATCTATCCATTTTATTTAAGCATGTATCAGCATCTGGATGAGGATCTCCGTAAGCTAAAGAATGCCATGGATCAAAGTACATTTTGATACATAGATCACAAATCACAAATTAAAGGAGAAAAAAATGGGAAATTTAAAACTAGTCGATCTGTCACATCCATTCGGAAGGGGCAATCCATTGTGGCCGTCAAATGGTGATTTTCATATTGACAGAGTGCAGCATATGCCAATGCATTATAGACTGCTGCAGACATTTAATGATTTTCACATGCATAACAGCACCCATGCCGATTCGCCGTCCCATGTGATTCCAGAGGGCGCATTTACACATGAATTACCATTGGAGAACTATTATGGGGAAGCTGTATGTGTTAGTATTCCCAAGAAGAAATGGGAATTGATCACAGTTGAAGATCTGGAAAACGCCACCCCTAAAATTCAAGAAGGTGACTGGGTCATATTGAACACAGGAACCCACAAGCGCTGGGGTGAGAACGATGATTACTTTATGTACAGTCCAGGGCTATCCATTGAGGGAGCAAAATGGTTCGTTGAGAAAAAAGTCAAGGGAGTAGGATTCGATATGCAGGCTATAGATCATCCCTGCTATACCTATATGATCGACCATGGCCCAGGACCTTATGTTCCGAGACTGATTGAAGAGTATACACAGATGTTCGGACATCCCCCGATTGAAGATTTTCCGGAATGGGAGCCTTGCCATGATATTCTGCTCCGCAACAATGTAATGGGAATTGAAAATATAGGCGGTGATATTGAAAAAGTAAGCGGAAAACGGTTTACATTTTGCGCATTCCCATTAAGGTGGTATATGGGCGATGGTACGATCGTTCGTGCAGTTGCCTTTATTGACGAGGATGATATGAATGATGTGCCAGACAGAACCTATAAATATGGTGTGTATTAAAATCGAAAGACAGATCGCGCATCGCTTTTTGCGAGAGTGCTGTGAATGAGGAGCAGAGGATGTCGTCAAAAAAGAAGATCGCTATTTTAGGTGCGGGCAAAATGGGACTCGGCATAGCCCTGCTGTTCGCACAAAAGGGTCATGATGTGAAGGTCATTTATGTCTATGATGATAAGAGCAGATATGACGCCCGTAAGATAATTGCAGAGAATTTAAGTATTCTTGTAGAAAATGATGTCATAAAAGAAGAAGAAGTCCATCAGATTCAGAGCAGAATCGGCTTTGTAGATGATATGCTGGAGGTAAAGGATTTTGCTGAATTCGTTTTTGAAGGAATCATAGAAAATCTTAAGATCAAACAGGATTACTTTGAAAAAATGGACAGGATATTCCCGGAAAGTACCATATTAGCCACCAATACTTCAGCGATCAGTATCACAGAAATCGCTGCAAATGCAACACACAAGGAACGAATCATCGGGACACATTTCTGGAATCCTGCCTATATCATACCACTGGTCGAAGTCATTAAGACAGAACATGTATCGGAGCAGGTAGTAACGGAAACTTATGATCTGCTAAAGGAAGCGGGCAAACATCCGGTCATCGTTAAAAAAGATGTGCCGGGATTTTTGGCGAATCGAATGCAGCATGCATTATTTCGGGAAGCTCTTTCCATCGTAGAGCAGGGAATTGCAGATCCGGATGATGTGGATGATGCTATCAAATATGGGTTCGGTATGCGCCTTGGTATCTGTGCGCCGATCGAGGTCATGGATATGGGCGGGCTGGATCTGACCTATGCGATACATCAATACCTCTTTCCTGCTCTGGAGAATGGGACAGTTCCCTCCGTACTGCTGACTGAGGCGATCAAGAATGGAGATCTGGGATTTAAAACGGGAAAAGGAATAAAAGAGTGGTCTGCTGAATATAGGGAAGAATCTCAAATAAAGCTGGTACAGGACTTGATCAAAGTACAAAGAGCTCTGGGACGCATATAGTTCGGGAGGAGTAAGGATGAGAAATGTAGTAATCGCAGCAGCCTGCAGAACACCCATAGGAACCATAGGCGGACAGTTCAAATCACTCACTGCCCTGGATCTTTCGATTCCGGTCATGCAGGGACTCATACAAAGATCCGGGATCAAAGGTGAAATGATCGATGATGTGATCTGGGGATGTAATTACCAGAGGACATATAAAGAGAATAATTTGGCAAGGGTAGCAGCAGTCAAGGCAGGACTGCCTGTGACTGTACCCGGAATTACGATACATAGAAACTGTACTTCCTCCATGTCCTCGATCCAGTTAGCCTATTATCAGATCAAAGCAGAGGAGGCAGAATGTATCATGGCTGGAGGTGCAGATAGTATGAGCACCGCACCACACATGGTATTTCATGCCAGATTCGGTCAAAAATACGGGAATATGGAGTTAAGAGATTCTATGTGGGATTCTCTCACCAATCTCGGAATCGGTCCGGCGATGGGTGTTACGGCGGAAAATGTTGCCGAAAAGTATCATATATCAAGGAAACAGATGGATGAATTTGCCTATCGCTCACAAATTCGAGCGGTCGATGCGATGGCACATGGCAGATTTCTAGAAGAGATCATTCCAGTACGCTTGGAATCAAAACATGGTGTCTGTGAAATGGCAGAGGATGAATATCCCAAAAAAGATATTACAATGGAAGGACTTGAAAAACTTAGACCGGCTTTTATCGAGCAGGGAAAGGTGACTGCAGGAAATTCTTCCGGGATGAATGATGCTTCATCCGGAGTACTTGTGATCGAAGAGAGTCTGGCCGAAAAAATGAACCTTCCAATTCTGGCTAGAATCATCAGCACCGCCACAACAGGTGTTGATCCGCAGATCATGGGAATCGGACCTGTCAGTGCAAGCAGATCGGCATTGCATAAGGCAGGACTGACCATTGAAGACATCGATCTGGTTGAAATTAACGAAGCATTTGCCTCGCAGTGCCTGGCCTGCCAGCAGGAGCTCGACATTCCGGATCATAAGCTTAATGTAAATGGCGGAGCTATCTCGCTAGGACATCCGGTAGGTGCCACTGGTGCACGTATTGTCACATCTTTGATCTATGAGCTGAGAAGAAGCGGCAAGAAATACGGCCTGGCAACGCTTTGTGCAGGCGGTGGAATGGGAACTGCACTGATCCTGGAAAATAGGGATCATTCTGTTTTCATGAATCCCATTTTTTGATAACGCTGACGTTTTCTGACAAAGGTAGAACTATCCATGCCAAGAATCGCAGCAGAATCCCTGGTGTTCTTAAAGTGGGCAAAGGCAGCTTCCATATAATGCGCCTCTAATTTGGCAGCCTCTTCCTTCAGATCGATTTTTTTGCAGGAGTCTTCACAGAGGTTATCTGCCGGGTACCATTCCTGAGGCAGTTCGATATCATCTGGTAGAATGACATCCTCCTGGGAGCGCAGAATGGATTGTTCTACGAGTCGTTTTAGCTGGGTGATATTTTCCGGCCAGGAGTAGGTAAGCAGCTTTTTAAGACTATCCCGGTGAAAGGATTTTTTGCCCATGCCTCGGCAGTTATACTGGTGCAGAAATTTATCGGCCAGTGGAATGATATCGTCCCTGCGATTTCTGAGTGGAGGAATTTCAAAAGGAAATGTCGTGAAGTAATCAAGTATTTTTGGGTGGACTCGGTTCTGCTCATTTAATTCTGGTAATGTGTACCTGCTTGCCGCCAGTATTCGTATGTTCAGTTTACGCAGGGATCCATCGCCCATCTTGATCCTGTCCCGATGAAGCAATGCGAGAAGTAAGCTTGTGATATCCTCAGGAATATCAGCAATTTCTGTGAGAAAGATAGTTCCTCTGTCTGCATATTCTAAAAGCCCGATCTCAGGTGCCTCCTCTTTATCCCCATTTTTGCCAATAAAATATCCATAGAGACTACTGTTTGGAATTAGGGAAAAATCGACCGTCAAATAAGGAAAATCTGCTCTTGTGGAATGCTTCTGAAGATATGCTGCAAGGGTTTCTTTACCGACCCCGGCTTCTCCAATCAATAAAACAGGATCCTGTCCGGGAGAAACCAGATCAAGCATCTGCAGGAGAGCAATGGACCTTTGGTCTGATACAATTACCTCTTCATCTCCCTCAAGCTTCTTTTGCAGACGATCGATCTGCTGCCTGGATTTTCTTGCCATTTGCTCCTTGATTTTCAATTCCTTTCGAATGATATAGAGCTCAGTGATTTCTCTTACGGTCGTAACGACCATGGTAATATTTTTTCCAGTCAGGGAATCGAAGATCGGTGTACTTGTAATCATAGCTCGTTTTCCGGTTCGAAAGCTTTGTTCTGAGTGAAAGGTATCTCTTTTTTCCAAAGCAGCAAGGGTGCCACTGATAGAAATGACACCCTGCTCAACAAGATCTTTCATATTTTTCCCAAGCATTTCGGATTTAGACAGCCCGCTGATCAACTCATAGCTGTGGTTCAAATAGATCGTATTCGCTTCATGATCTGTGATATAGATTCCCTCACTCAACAATTCCATAATTTCTTCATTGTAGCTTATGGATGAAAGGGAAGTATTGATATTCTGCTGACTGCTCATAAACAGGCACCGCGTTTCTGATGACATATGCATCCGTTTTTATAGAGTATATAAAAAAGAAATAGAAAATTCAATAATAACCACAGGATTGCTTTTGATTACTCTGAAATATGGGCGATGGATTTTGCAAGATCCTTCTTTGATTCTAAATTACTTTGTCTTGCAATCATGATTCTCTGGGCCTGAGGAGAGCCTGCACCATGCATGGATTCCGTTCGATATCCAACAGCAGCAGTTCCAAGGGCAAGGTTCTCGATCAGCCGCATGATCCGGAGCCGATTTTCTGTACTGACTGCGGCAGTACCGCGAAAATATTTGTCAATATATGCACCTAACTTTTCGTCCCGGAAATCCTTTTCGGAGGGAGCTGTCACCATGAGTCCTCCTGCAATATCCTCAGCAAGACGAACGATTTCATAGGGGAATCGGGTGATATTTTGTTTGCAGACATTGGCAAGAAGCAGATCAATGATATAGGCGCCGGATTCTGTGGCAGTACCCTCTGAGGAGCAGGCGATACCGCAGCTGTATAAGGTCTCATTCAAATGAGTCATTTCAATAATTTTATCCTTTACTGCAGAAGCCTTTGCGACACCATTGTATTCCGCTGCAACAGCCGCAGCACCGATCAGTACATCACCGACTCCGACTTTACATCCGCCATAGGACTGTCGATGATATCCTGCAAATCGCTCAACCAGCATTCCTGCAAATTCAGTTTCCCCATTCATAAAAATGCGTTCGTTTGGCACAAACACATCTTCAAAGATCACCAGCGCTTCCACACCACCAAACTCAGAATTTCCAACATCCATGGTGGAGCCTTCCAGCTTTCGGGTATCACAGGACTGGCGGCCGATGATCATGAACAATCCCTTTGCGTTCACGGGCACCGCAAATGCTACTGCATAATCTTTATCCTTTGGTTCCATTGATATGGTAGGCATTACGATGACCTCATGGGAATTCAGGATACCGGTCTGATGTGCTTTGGCTCCGCGTACAATGATGCCATCCACTCTGCGCTCTACGATTCTCAGATAAAGATCAGGATCCTCCTGTTCGTGAGGAGCCTTAGAACGATCACCCTTAGGATCTGTCATGGCACCGTCAATGGTAAGGTCGTTGTGGGAGCAGTAATTCATGAAGGCTTTGAAGTTTTCGTGATAGGAGGTACCATGCGCCTTGTCAATTTCAAAGGTGGTGGAAAAAGTTGCATTGAAGGAGTCCATTCCAACGCATCGCTGAAAGCAGGAGGCAGTTTTTTGCCCGCAAAGCCTCTGCATTTTCACTTTATTTTTCAAATCCTCTGTACTCTGGTGTATATGGGTGAATCGATTGATCTTTTCACCGGTATAGGGAGAGGTGACAGTCATCAGGTCTGCGTATTCCGGATCATGGGCAAGATCATAAGTCATCCTGACAGAGTTCAGGGATGGACGTAAAATAGGATCGTCGACTGGATTTTCGATTTTTTCTCCGAACATATATATTTCCATATCCAGTTTTCGGATGCTTTCAATATATTGTTCACCTGTCATTAGTGCCATAAAACTCCTCCTTCAGATTGAATGATGCATAAATGCATCATAGAGATGTAATAATGCAATTGTACATCGAGTCATAAGTTTTTGCAAGCAGCATCTTGTGAAAATAATGAAAAATATAGTAAATATTTAGAACTACACAACATTTTTTTGAGAAAGTGTGTTAAAATAATCATCATCTTTATTTGAAAGAAAAAGTGGATAAAGGAGAATGAATTATGAATAAACTGATCTTTATCGATATTGATGGAACAATCAGGGATTTTGACGGATATATTCCGGATTCTACTATAAGAGCGATCAGAGAGACCAGGATCAAAGGGAATAAGGTCTTTTTGTGTACGGGCAGGCCTTTGAGCCAGATCGATAAGGAAGTATTAGATATTGGTGTGGATGGTATTGTTGCATCCTCTGGAAGCTATATTGAGATCGATGGCAAGATCATCGACCATACTGTTTTTACTAAAATGACCTATCTTGTACTAACGACTTACCTTGTCGAGCATGATTGTGCAGTTCAGCTGCAGTCCTATAAGGACAGCTATATCCTGAATTCTCAGCAGGACTATTTTGACGAACTTGGAGAGAAGCTGCATGACATGTTCGGCGGTGAAAAGGAACTTGTTATGCCGTCCACAGTGGTGGAATCACCGATGGATGTAGATGAAATTGAAAAAATGATTTTTTTTAGTGAGGAGATCTCTCCTGAACGATTAAAGAAGAAGTGGGGAAATGATCTTAATATCGTAAATCTCAGTATCCCCGTTGATGCGACCTGGGCGGGGGAGATCGGACCAAAGAATATCAACAAAGCCTATGGAATAGAAAAGGTGTTAGAATCTCTTGGGCGCGATGTGAAGGATACCATTGCTTTTGGCGACAGTGAAAATGATCTGGAAATGATCGCATTTGCACATGTTGGGATCGCAATGGGCAATGCGATCGAAGAATTAAAGGAAATTGCTGATTTTGTAACGAGACCAATACGCAATGATGGCTTACATTCTGCCTTTAGAGCATTGGGTGTCATTGACTAAGGATCGGCAAGTGGGTGAATAATGTTCGGATACGTGACTGTAAACAAGCCGGAAATGAAAATTAAGGACTATCGGCGTTACCATGCCTATTACTGCGGACTTTGCAGAACACTTGGTGAGCATCATGGACTGCTTGGGAAGATGACGCTGACTTATGATATGACATTTTTAATTATTTTACTGACATCGCTGTATGAAACGCAGTCGAGAGAGTCAAAGTCATTTTGTCTTGTCCATCCCATGAAATTGAGAGAAATGCTGATCAATGAAATTACGGAATATGCAGCTGATATGAACATTGCTCTGTCCTATCACCATCTGCTTGATGACTGGGCAGATGACAAGAGTGTAGCTGGATTTGGCGGGGCTATGATGCTGAAAACGAAATACAAAAAGATCGAGAAGAAGTACCCAAGACAATGTGCGGCGATTGAACAGGAACTTAAGAACCTTCAGGAGTTTGAACATAACAAAGAAACAAGTCTTGATGCAGTCAGTGCATGTTTTGGACGCCTTATGGAAGAATTGCTTGTTTATCAACAGGGAATGTGGGAAAATGAGTTACGACGAATTGGATTCTATCTTGGAGCATATATCTATCTGATGGATGCATATATGGATCTGGATTCGGATGTAAAGAAGAGAAGATACAATCCTTTGCTCAGCTATCGGGAACAGGATGATTATGAGGACTATTGCTTTGAGATACTGACAATGATGATCTCGGAGGTGGCAAATTCCTTTGAGAAACTGCCGTGCATAGAAGAAGCGGATATAATAAGAAATATATTATATGGTGGTGTCTGGTCAAAATACAATAAGAAGAGACTCGAGGAAGAGCAGTCATATAATAAGAATGGAACTATAGGAAACAGAGAGGAAACAAATCAATGACAGATCCATATCAGGTACTAGGAATCTCAAGAAGTGCTTCAGATGATGAAGTGAAAAAAGCTTACCGTAAGCTGAGTAGAAAGTACCATCCAGATGCAAACGCAAATAATCCTTTGGCTGATTTGGCCGAGGAACGTTTTAAAGAGATACAGCAGGCTTATGATCAGATCATGACGGAACGAGAAAGTGGAAACCAGGGAAATTCCAGCTGGAATGGTAACAGATATTATCAGGCATCTGGTTCTGATACATCCGGACCTGATGCACAACAGTTCCAGGCAGCTGCCAATTATATCAATGCCAGACATTATCAGGAAGCACTCCATGTTCTGTCTGGAATCACAAGTCATAACGCATATTGGAATTATCTGAATGCGGTCGCTCTCGTTGGAATGGGAAATAATATGGAAGCACTGAACTATGCCAGAACGGCTGTACAGATGGAGCCAAACAATAGGTCATATACCGATCTTCTGACAAGGCTGCAGTGGTCAGGACAAAGATACCAGAATCAAAGTGCTGGATATGGGTATGGAGGCGCCTGCTGCGGCACCGGAAATTGTTGCTGTGATCTGTTTTGTGCCGATAGTTTGTGCGAATGCCTTGGAGGAGATATTTGCGCATGCATGTAAAGTCGAAGCAGATGGCATTTCTGGGTATTTTGAGCGGGTTGATTACAATATGCATTGTAGTTTCCTCTATTCTGGAATTCAATTCACTCTTTTTTTTGTGCGCCGCAGCATATGGAATTGGGATCGCAATACGGGAGTTTGGTATTCGATCCGGATTTACATGCTTTGCGGCCTGTCTTATGCTCGGAATCTTTCTGGCACCGAATAAACTGTATCTACTTACATTTTCTGTATTTTCCTGTTATATCCTGGGTCGGGAGGGGATGTACCTATTTCTTGGCAGGCGAGAAAGCTTACGCCACAGGAATGTGTTTTATCTCTTGGGAAAATGGATTCTTTTTCATGCTTTCTTGATTCCGGTCCTTCTTTTTTTTCCAAAACTGATCTATCCCGGAGAACTCTTCACTGGATTTTATATTCTGATTTTTTTAGTAGCACAGGTTGTATGGCTGATCTACGACAAGGGTTATGATTTTTTTCAATCACAGATCTGGAGTCGAATTCGAAACAAAATATCTATTTTAAAGTAAAAAGTAAGCACACACCGATCAGGATCGGATCTTGACTTTTGTATAGACCACATATTGCATGCTTCCAATGAGGACAATAGCCGTCAGAAAAGCAGTTCCGGAATCGACGCCCTTGATCTTGCCATTGCCACTCACAGTAAAGATCTTTTTGTTGCTGGACTTATAGGTGATTATGCAGTCGCCTGTTCCCGATTCGGCTAAAAGCACTGGATTCATCAGTATCTTAAGGAAGGTACTTTTGGATCCTTTTTTATTGCATTTGTAGGTGGAAGAAGAAAAGGAAGCAGTGGCACTTTTGACATACAGACCGAAGCCGCATCCAGATAATTTGTCTGCCGCACCGGATATGAGAGAAGCAATGTAATTTGCTCCTTTCGCAGAAAAATGTACATAATCCACATTTCCGCTTTTTCTCAGTGCAAAGTAGGAAAGCAAGGTCTGGTCAGAGCTTTGATGTGCAATTTTTTTTAAGCCATTTTTGGATAATGAGCCGAGATCAATCAAAGGAATATTGTATTTCGAAGCCATTTTGATCATTGCGCTGCGATACTGCGAAAGTCCCGAATAAGTGGGGGTCTTTGTGACCTGAATTTTTGCTGGCGGTGTCACCAG
Organism: Lachnospiraceae bacterium; assembly: GCA_047974745.1. Lineage (GTDB taxonomy): Bacteria > Bacillota > Clostridia > Lachnospirales > Lachnospiraceae > JBKECO01. Next base: position 18,394 of record JBKECO010000011.1, on the reverse strand, counting down.
AATAGGGCAGGCGCCTGCATCTTGGGTGACCTTGATATATTTTTCGTAAAGATACCATTCATAAGAATATTTTCTGGTTGTGGAGTCATATCCGTTCTCGTCTAGTGCTGACGGATCAAGACCTGTATAACTCACTCGCTCCCTATAATTTTGAAGCGTGTCATTATGACCGAACTGAATCAGGACATAGTCCCCAGCCTGCACGGATTGCAGAAATTCCTGATATTGAGATGTCCTGATATAGCTTCTTGCGCTGGCACCTTCCTTGGCGAGATTACGAACATTGATCTGGTCCGTTAAATAACTGGAAAGATAGGATCCCCAGCCGCCTCGCATTAATGTGCTTTTCATATAGCTGGAATAATCAGCTGCAGTAGAATCGCTTAAAATATATACTGTTGGGGGAACGGAAGCAGATACGTACTCCGGTTGTTCTAGGGTGACAGAAGATAAAAAGATACAGACCAAAATTAAAAAAGAAAGTATTTTTTTCATATGCCCTCACTTACAAAATCACAATAACTTTATCACGACTTTAACACTTTAGTGTAGTATAACTTATTTATAATTGTTAATAAAGAGAAAAATTTCATATAATTCGTTTTATGAACAACGTAAATAAAATCAGATTCAAGAAAATGTAAATAAATGTAAATAAATGTATATATCTTGAAAATATCTTGAAAATATAGTTCATTTGTGCTATACTGATTCTGTAAATAAGATCGTTTTCTGTGTAGAACAAGGAGAAAATATGAAGGTATTAGGGATTTCATTTGGCAGGAAGATGCGATGCAGTGAAATAATGGTGAAGGAAGCACTGTATCAGGCGAAAGCAGCAGGTGCTGAGGTTGAATTTGTCAGCACTGTGAACTGGAAGATCAGTCATTGCCGTGGCTGTGGCGTTTGCAGCAAGAAGCGGGATGAAGGAGAACAGGTAAAGTGTATTTTTCAAGATGATTATCAGAAGCTGGAAGAGCTGGTACTGGATGCAGATGGCATTATAATTGCAGCGCCTGTATTTGCGGTAGGGACAGTCGGACAGTTTAAGGATTTTGTCGACCGCTTTGGACCGGCACATGATAAGGCAGCATTACTCGAAGAACAGAAGAAGAGAATAGCAGCTGGAAAGACTGGAGATGAGCTTCTCGATCCCAGATATTTCAAGGACCGCTATGTAGGATTTATTTCGGTTGGTGGTGCATCTACACAGAACTGGGTATCACTGGGTCTGCCTACCATGCATTTGTTCTCGTTTTCCTGCAACATGCTCACGGTTGGTCATATTGATGCTTATGATCAGGGAAGAAAAGCAAATCCAGTCCTTGATCCAGCCCTCATGGAAGAGTGCGGACAGCTGGGACGTCACATTGCAGAATCCATAGGAAAGCCTTATGAGGAAGTCGAGTGGAAAGGCATGGAGGGAATCTGTCCTGTCTGTCATAATCAGCTGCTTAGCATTTCCTTGAATCGATCCACCACCGTAGAATGTCCGGTCTGTGGAATAGAAGGTGAGTTGAGCATCAGTGATGGCAAGATACAGGTCGACTTTTCAAAGGAGCAAAGGCAAAGAGCCAGAGCGACTATGGATGGATTGTATGAGCATTACCATGAGATCAAGGGCATGATCGATGTCTGCGTACCGAAATTGATCGCAAACAAAGATACGTTACCTGTCATGCTGGAAAAGTATCAGAATTTTGATACTCTTATCGCAGATTAAGCAAGGTGATCCAAGGTCATAAACGATAATTCATATAGAAATAGAAGGTGACTGTCAGTCAGAGATATGGACAGGACATCTTCTATTTTTTTGATTCTGTAAAACAGTGTGCTCCTGTGAAGCTCCATAGTTTCAGCAGTTTTAGCAGCGTTTCGCCCATTTTGCAGGAACATGCGAAGGGTGAGCAGAAGTGAGGTATGATTTGCTGCGTCAAAGTCCTTCAGCAGTCGTAAATGGTAATGCACACCAGAGGAAAGCTCCGCCTGACTCAGACTGCTGAGTAAAAAATAAGGAAGCAGATCCGATGCAGAATAAATAAGATCGTCAGGTAACTGGGTGCTGCCGATCTGCTGGGCAGTATATGCCTGTTGAAAATATAACCCTGTTTCTAAGATGTTTGAAAAGGGCTGACTCATGCCGATCGTCAGATGGTTCAGTTTTGCGAATTCGTTCAATTTAAAAAACAAAGCTTCATTCAGTATGGATGGTGCATCCTGTGTTAGCAAAAGAACGATACCATCCTTATAGATGACGGATATACTGTTCGTATAGTACTGTCTGAGCGAGGATAACTGTCTTTGGCGCAGTGTTCTTAAATCTGATTTTTTAGTTGCAGTCAGATAAAGTACACAAAAATATTTGTAGAATCTTCGGTCGAACAGCAGAATCCTTGACCGCAGTAAAGCTTCATCATGATATCTGCCCTCGAGCATGCCGATAAAAAAATCTTCGTAGTTATATTCGGTCCGTAAAAAGCGATGTTCATCCTCTGCAAGGATGATCGAGACCACTTCAGCAGTCACAGAAGCTAACTGCAGGAGAAAAGAGTCTGTTTCCTTGATACCATGTGAAATGGCAATAAATCCGACCGTTACTCCCCGAATCCTGACTGCGCAAAAGATCCACTTATGATCCGGATGATCCGGTGTAATGCTTTCGAAGGCGCCCAGACTTCGATAGATCCGGTCAATGATATGATAGCGTTTTAAGCTTAAAATCTCTGATTCTGCCAAAAACCGATCTGCCTCCTGATATCCTAGTGTCGTAGCTAGAAATTGATAGCTGGGATCACAGACGGATACAGGTCCATTGAAATAGTTCGAGGCTGTGGAAAGAATGTCTGGCAGTGATGCATGTTCGTTCATCATCTGATATATAGTGCTGACTTTTGAAACAAATTCAGACTGATCCTGGAACAGGTGATTGATAAAATGAAATGCTTCGATTTGATCAGGGTATGGCTGGATCAGGATGCTTCCGGGATGAGCAGGGAGAGCTCGGGAAGCATCGGTAAGAAAGATGCAGTCAGCAGGAATACTGAAGTTGGATCGTTGTGAGCTTTCCTCCGGCTCCTGTGCTTTAGTGACAGGAGCATTCTCCGCCATAGGCAAAAGATATAAGGTCTGCGTGTTATAGATCGTTGTGGAATTGATGATTTCAATACGGAAGATCTCACACATGGGGTCGTAGGGATTCATGACCATACATTGAAATCTGTCAATGAAATGCTGCATGATTTCTTTTAATACCATTAGAATTCCTCCTGAATTTGTTCTTAATCGAAGTATACCATATTTGATTGAACAAATGTTGAATTGCTATGCGAATTTTTGCTTTTATTTCGACAAAGTTTTGAATTGGATCTGTTAAAATGCTGCTATACTTTAAACAAAAGCAAAATTTTATTTGGACAAAGGTTGAAGATGGAGGGCACTATGGCAGTAATAACAATTGATGGAACCAGATTAGAGGTACCAGAAGGGAAAAATATATTAGAATGTGCGCTGGATGCAGGCATTTATATACCTCATCTCTGCCACCACAAAGATCTGAATCCCTTAGGTTCCTGTCGAATGTGTATTGTTGAAGTGGAGGGAGAGAAGGGGGTCACGACTTCCTGTACCTTACAGGCAAAAGACGGATTGAACATTCGTACGAACAACGAAGAAATCAAAAAACTCAGAATGCTTGCACTTGAACTGCTTTTGACAGGACACCCTGAAGAATGCACAGGCTGTCCAAAGTATGGCAACTGTGAACTTCAGACACTGATCCAGTATATTGGACCAAAGACTGGCAGAATGAAGATGAGGACCAAAGGATTCAAGCCTCAGGATGCAAATCCACTTTTGGTCCACGATATGAACCGTTGTGTATTATGCGGCCGTTGTGTCAGGGCTTGTAATGAAATGCGAGGTGTCAAAGTGCTCCAGTATAATAAAAAGGAATTGGAGTCTTATATTGGAACACTGCATAATAAGACACTAAAGGATGCAGACTGTCGCTTCTGCGGAGCATGTGCCGAAGTATGTCCCACAGGTACGATTCGTGATAAAATGCAGCTTCTGGATAGTGGGCTGAAAAAAGAGGATGCCTATATTCCCTGTCGTTATGCCTGTCCTGCCCATACCGATGTTCCGCGATATATCCGTTTTGCCAAAGAAGGAAGATATGATGAGGCAGGCGCAGTGATCCGGGAAAAGGTCCAGTTCCCCAAAACGCTGGGTTACATCTGTTCACATGTGTGTGAAGCAGAATGTAAACGAAGATCTGTCAATGATCCGATGTCGATTCGTAATATCAAACGTTATATTGCAGAAAGAGATACCGGCAGTTACTGGAAAGGGAAGGGAAAGCAGAAGCCTGAAACAGGGAAAAGTGTCTGTGTTGTCGGTGGGGGACCATCAGGTATGACAGCAGCGTTCCATTTGAAAAAGCTGGGATATGATGTAACGATAAAAGAAGCCCTGCCAGATCTCGGCGGAATGACCCGCTATGGAATTCCATCCTACCGTCTGCCGAGAGAGGTCATTGCTGAGGAGTGCGCACAACTTGAGGAAATCGGAATCAAAGTAGAGACCAATGTAAAGGTTACAGATTATGCCAGTCTTTCGAAAGAATTTGACGCCGTACTGTCAGCAGTCGGAAGCCACAAGGGAATCCGACTTCCCATAGAGGGAAATTCTTTGGAACAGGTTCTGCTGAATACAGATTTTCTTCGTGAAGCAAGTATGGGAAAAAATACAGGTATGGGAGAAAAAGTCGTAGTTCTCGGAGGAGGGAATGTTGCATTTGACTGTGCCAGAACTGCAAAAAGACTTGGTGCAAAAGAAGTACATCTGGCCTGTCTTGAGACACAGGATACCATGACAGCGGATCTCGAGGAGATCCAGCAGGGACAGGAAGAGGGAATCCTTTTACATCCCGCCAAGACTTTTGAAAAAATCAGTGGAACGACTACTGTTACAGGTGTTGATTTTATGAATGTTCTGGATTTTTCCTTTGATGAAAACAGAAGACCGGTCATTCAGAAGGAAGAAGGATCCGAGCTTCATATCGATGCGGATACCGTCATATTTGCAGTAGGTCAAAAGCCGGATCTTGCCGAGGCTCTGGGACTGCCTCAGAGTGGTGGTGGGTATATTGCTGTGAAACAGGATTCGCTGCAGACAGAAATTGATAATGTGTTTGCGTGTGGTGATGTAGTATATGGTACAAAATCAGTCATTATGGCGATCGCATCCGGCAGAGAGGCGGCATCAGAAATTGATCGCTTTCTGGGCGGAGATGGGGATATCTCTGAAAAATTTGCTCCAGATCAAATAAAAGATGACTGGATCGGAAGAGAAGCTGGGTTCGGATATGAACAAAGAAGAGGGACAAGTGTCCTGTCTGCGGAACGCAGAAGTGATAATTTTGAGCTGATCGACCAGGGTATTTGTGATTTGGATATCTGCGGGGAGACATCAAGATGTCTGCAGTGCGATCTGAGACTGAAGATCTCTTCACCGAGAATATGGTCAGAGTTTCAGGAAGTCAGGGAGGAAGTATAATGAGTGCAGAACTACAGATCGAAAAAGCAGTTCAGATAGAGACCGTCACAGCGGAAGAAGCACTGGATCGCATCGGACAGCTCCGACTGAGAGAATATGGACTCGGATCGAAAGAGCTGATGGATGAATTTCAAACTGCAATTGCAGACAGCTCCAGGGCATTACGGCCAGTTCAGCTCGTGGTGGGGCTCGATAACGCAGATACGGCAGGGGTTCTTTTGCAGGCGGTCAGACAGGAACCTGAGGTCTTTTTTGGGGGGATCGATATAACGGCGAAAGCATTGAATACCGATGTGAAGATTCTGCATATCCCGGATTACCGGAAAGATTTGAAGGAGGAATGGGCTCCACTGGCAAAGGCGCACGGTGTTTTGCTTGCAGAAGGAATCATTACCCGCAGAAATTATCCCGGCGCCTCCATCCATCATATGATCACGATGCTGAATGTCGGGGAAGCTTTCCTGGGGAAGGATCCCTCCGGAATCTATATCTCTATTGATGGAGCTGATCTGCAGAAGGTCACAGCTTCAACAAAAATTTCAGAATTAAGGGATTTGAATGCCATAAAGGCGATACAGACAGGCTATCGTTTTCTAGGTGCCGAGGCGGGGGAAATGACAGTCGAAGAAGCAGGAGTACCTAATGGAGTCTTGAATTTCATTACTGCAAATGACTGCATTGTTTCTCTGACGCAGAAAAATCTTCTGGAGAGCAGAAGGCAGTCCTGTGGTACCTGTGTGTTCTGTAGAGAAGGACTGCTGCAGCTGGAATATATGCAAAATGAGATCACGCAGGGTCGGGGAAAAATAGAATTCAAGGCACTGTCAAAGGAAATCGGTGATGCAATGCGGTTTTCGACCCAATGCTCAGTGGGAGAGAATGCATTCGAAATTGCATTATCCGCCATGGATCTTTTTGAAGAGGAATATAATCTCCATATTAAGAAAAAGAAATGCCCTGCAAAAAAATGCTTTTCTGCCCAGCAGGTGTATATCGACCCGCATATCTGTACGGGCTGCGGGGAGTGCATGGATGCATGCCCAGTGAATTGTATCATTGGAAAAACCGGTCATATACATATGATCGATGAATTCGACTGCACAAAATGTGGAAATTGTATTTCTGCCTGTCCCGAGGAAGCGATCATGCAGACCAGTGGTAAAATTCCAAAGCTGCCGAACAGACTGATGAAAGTCGGAAAATTCAAGAAATAAGTAATCTGGTTCTGAAAAAACTGGTACCTGCAGCGTATCAGTTTTTTCTTTACCTTGAAATCAGGAACATGATAAAATGGGGCAATATGAAGGAGTGAGAGAGAATGGATTCGAATGCGACATTTTTTACAAGAGACAGAAATTTCTATAAGAACCTATTTCGAATGCTGATCATAGTCAGCCTGCAGAACGTGATTGCCTATAGTGTAAATATGGCCGACAATATGATGCTGGGAGCCTATAGCCAGGACGCACTGGCCGGAGCTGCAACAGTCAATCAGATCTACTTTTTGGTTCAGCAGATATCACTGGCACTGGGAGATAGTCTGATCGTACTATCCTCACAATACTGGGGTGAAAAAAGGGTGGCGCCGATTCGCAGTGTTATGAAGGAAGCATTTAAATGGAGTGCCATTATAGGAATCCCGATCTTTGCAGTTATTAGTATATTTCCCGTTCAGATCCTGGAGCTCTTTACAAAGGATGCGGCTATCATAAGTGAGGGAGCTGCCTATCTTTCCATTGTAAGATGGAGTTTCCTGCTATTCATGATCACAAATATCCTTATATTCGCATTGCGTAGTGTCGGTACAGTCCGGATCGCATTTTATATGGCATCCATTTCCCTGGTGATCAATGTTGGAATCAATTATTTGCTTATTTTTGGTAAAGGGAATATGCCGGAAATGGGAGTGCGAGGAGCAGCCATCGGAACCTGTATTGCACGTGGGATCGAATTATCGGTTGTTCTTTTCTATCTGATTTTTGTGGATCGTAAGCTTCAAGTCAGAAAAAAAGTCAGGATCAGTTCAGAAAAGGAATTGAAAAAAGATGAAATACTCCATGTGAAAAAGAATTATAATAAGATATTTATTGCAGTATTTTTTTCCCAGATCCTATGGGCGGTGTCTGTTCCGATGCAGACTGCGATCCTAGGGCATCTTTCTTCAAATGCAATCGCTGCAAATTCTGTAGCTACTACCTTTTACCAGTATTTGAAGGTGGTCGTGGTCGCACTGAGTTCCGTGTCCTCGGTTATGATCGGTATCAGTATCGGAACAGGGAATATGGCTCGTGTCAAGTCGGATGCGAGGACATTGCAGGTTCTTGATGTCATGATCGGCCTGGTCCTTGGAGTGCTGCTGTTTATCAGCAGAGGATTTATCCTATCATTTTATTCTCTGAATTCTGAGGCAATGATCTTAGCAGACCAGCTCATGGTAATCATGGCATTCATCATGGTGGGAATGTCCTATCAGATGCCAGTGAGTATGGGAATTATAAGAGGAGGCGGTGATGCCAAGTTCACTCTGATCATGAATCTGATCAGCGTCTGGGGGATCGTAATGCCGCTTTCATTTTTGACTGCTTTTTACTGGCATATGCCAATTGCCATCGTCGTTATTGCATTGCAGTCGGATCAGATCTTTAAATGCATACCGACATCCCTGAGAGTACGTACCTATAAGTGGGTGACAGTACTTACAAAAAAATAAAAATTCATTTTAATTCCATTTTAAGATACTGCTCTATACTAAGGTTGCAGCTAAGAAAAAGCGAACCGTATATCGAGAGGAGTATCTCTATGAATATTGCAATTATACCGGCTTATGATCCGGACGAAAAACTTCTGCATTTAGTGGAAGAACTGCTATTTGGAAATGTGAATGAAATTATTGTAGTGAATGATGGAAGCCATATGGAAACAGAACATATATTTGAGCTTCTCAAAGGACAGGCGACCATACTTTCGCATGAAAAAAATATGGGCAAGGGCATGGCTTTAAAAACAGCAATGCTGTATATAAAAGAGTCTTTTCCTGAGTGCAGGAATATCGTAATGCTGGATGCAGATGGTCAGCATGTCCCAAAGGATGCATTTCGACTACTTGCAAAACTGGAAATGGGAAACGACGATATGGTGCTTGGGTGCAGGTCATTTTCGAAGGCTATTCCCTTCAAATCAAGAGCTGGAAATCTGATTACAAAGCAAGTATTTGGTCTGCTCAGCGGAATGACGATTTCAGATACACAAACAGGCCTTCGTGCATTTCGATCCTCCTTGATCCCAAGTCTGCTGGAGATCAAAGGAGAACGATATGAATATGAACTGAACATGCTCTTTGTTCTGGTAAAACAAAAAATTAAAATTGGTGAAGTCGTGATCGAGACAATCTATCATGATGCGGATAATAGTTGTTCGCATTTCCGTGCAGTAAAGGATTCCTTCCGAATCTATGGAAATCTTCTCCTATTTTCAGGGGCATCCTTTTTAAGTTTTTTGGTGGACTACATTCTTTTCTTTCCAATGGTGGCTTTGGCCGGATTTTTGGGATTGTCGTCAGCGGTGGCATTGATCGCAGGTAATATCGGTGCAAGATTGCTGAGTGCCGCCTTTAACTACCATCTGAACAGCACCTATGTGTTCAAGCAGAAGTCGAATCGCCTCAGATCGGCAATGCAGTATACAGCACTAGCAGGTGTGATCCTGGTGTTAAATACAAGTCTGCTCTATATTTTAAATACGATCCTTCTTGTACCTGAAGGGTATGCAAAGCTGATCACGGAGATCACATTATTCATGATTAGCTTTACAGTACAGAAGCTATTGATTTTTCGTACCAGAAAGGAAGTGCCGGTATACACGAGACTTCATTCGGTGGAATACAGGTAAGAAGGAGAAAATAATGAGCGCACCCAAAAATAATACGAAAAAAAGAAAGAAAAGAGTTCCAATTCCGGTATTGCTAGTTACTGATCTTTTGATTGCAGCACTGTATGTCGGTAGTTTTTACCAGCTCAATTATCGAACAGAACGTACACTTACAAGTGCAGGTATCGTGATTGAGAATACGACCTCGACCAGTACAACCTCAACTGAATCCACCGCAACAACCGTTGCATCTGCGACAGATACCACAGCATCGTCAGATACAGTGGCGACAGATGTGACCTCTACTGATAGTTCAGATTCTGCTGCTGAGACAACAGCATCCTCTGCAGATTGGTCCGAAAAATTTGCAGAGTATTTTACAGATGAGGTGGTGTCTACGGATACGACTTACAGCAGCTCAAATATCTCTATTACAGTGACTCAGTATACACAGGGCTCAGGAAGCGATATTATTACCTATTATGTGGCGGACATCTATGTGGCAGATATTGAATGCCTGCAGACAGGATTTGCAGATGATACATATGGAGTCGGCTATACAGACTCTGTATTGGGAATGGATGAAGATCTAAGCGCACTTCTTGCAATAAACGGTGACTATTATGGAAATGGAAGTGATGGCGTTGTGATTCGAAATGGCGTTGTTTACCGCGATACTGTAAATGGTTCGGATGTCTGTGTCCTGTACTATGACGGCACCATGGTGACTTATTCGGCCGATGAATTTGATATTGATGAAGCGATTGCAAATGGCGCCTGGCAGGCATGGAGCTTTGGACCGGAACTATTGGATGAAAGCTCAGGAAGTATGACGGAGTTCACCTCTGACGGACATATGGCCAGTGTTAATCCGAGAACAGCTATTGGTTATTATGAGCCAGGACATTACTGCTTTGTAGTCGTAGATGGAAGACAGAGTGGATATTCGGAAGGCATGACACTGACACAGCTTTCAGCACTGATGGAAGAACTCGGATGTACCACTGCATATAACCTGGATGGCGGTAAATCCTCAGAGATGACATTCAACGATACTTATGTAAATCAGCCGGCAAGCGGAGGCAGAGAAGTAAGTGATGCAGTCATAATCACGGAGGTGGAATAAAATGAAAAAAGTCCGAAAAATAATACTTCATGCATTATTTATTATCCCGGCAATACTGATCACCTTTTTGATCCTGGATAATTATAATCCGACCATGAATTTTGTCAATAATACAATAACCTTAATCCTGCTCTGGGTATTCTGTATCCTTTCAATCATCAATTCTGTGATCACGATGATAGCGCTCCGCAGAAAAAATGTGGACTGAGAGCAAAATCAAAGTTTAATGAGATGTAACAAAAAGGCCTTCAAGACATGTCTTGAAGACCTTTTTATTTACTTAAAAGCTGATGACGGGACTCGGACCCGTGACCTCCTCACTACCAATGAGGTGCGCTACCACCTGTGCCACATCAGCCTGTTGAAATGCCTCAACAGAAGCTATCATACTATATAGAACTCAAATTGTCAATATTGTCCTTATAATTTCGCCAATTTCTCCAAGCCGTTTAATATCGTCAATTTCTCGTCTCACAATACTTGATAGCTACGCTTTTTTGCGATACAAGGCAAGTACGGATACAAAATAGTTACAGCTCCTTTGTTACAAGAGCAGATAGATAAAATAGATCGCATAGCAGATCAGCATGATGATACCAGTTCGCCTGGTCAGCTTGTGATTTTTGAATACACCAATATAGAGCAGGACTGCAGCAAAGATGCATACAATTCCATCAATGACAAAGTTAGACGAGTAGGGAACGGTTTTAATAAGAGCAGTGGTACCCAGTACAAAAAGAATATTGAAGATGTTACTTCCAACTATATTTCCAATCGCAATGTCTGCCTTATTTTTTCTTGCAGCTGCAACAGAAGTCATCAGCTCAGGCAGCGAGGTTCCAAAAGCTACAATGGTAAGACCTATGATACGCTCTGTGACACCCAGGAATCTGGCGATATTTGAAGCACTGTCTACGGCAATGTAACTGCCTGCAACAATGGCAATCAGGCCCAGGACAGTGAATAGGATGGATTTGATCAGGGAATCATGTCGAAAGCTCTCCTCATCGGTCTCTGGAGCAGGGCTTGTTTTTACGACTTTATAAAGATAGAACATAAAAATAAGAAAGAGTACCCAGAGAATAATGCCGGCAATAAAATTCAATTCTCCAAAAAAGGCTCCGATTGCGACCAGTACAATCGAGGTGAGAATAACGAATGGAATCTCATAACGTACTGTGAGACGATTGACGGCCAGAGTACTGATACAGGATGCAATACCCAGGATAATCAGTATATTAAAAATATTACTGCCAATAATATTGCCGATCGCAATTCCGGTACTGCCTTTTAATGCAGCACTGATACTGACAGCAGCTTCCGGTGCGCTTGTTCCAAAGGCAACGATCGTCAGACCGATAACAAGCTGAGGGATTCCAAAACGCTCTGCAATATTTGACGCGCCCTCTACAAAATAGTCTGCGCCTTTAATTAACAGCAAGAAACTGACAACAAGTAACAAAAGACTGAGTAGTATGCTCATAAATTCTCCTCCGAAATCATTGTTCGTATAACGAGACCAAATAGTAGCTCGTGACACAAAAGTCTCGCATACAAGTAAATATAGCAATATCAAAATACTCTGTCAATAAAATTCATCCGCCTCTGGGACTGAAGCATGGATGAACCAGAAGTCAGTGAAATGGACTGCGATCTCACGACATGAATTTTGCATATTTTTTTGGTGAGATCCCCACTGCATTTGAAAATGACTTCAAGAAATTACTGTAATCATGAAACCCGCACAGTTCACAGGTGTCCTTTACACTGTTGCCATCCGTCAATAGAGATTTGGCCAGCACAATTCTTTGCGCCGTAATATATTTTCGTATGGAGGTACCCGTCGCCTGTTTAAAGATCCTGCAGATATAGGATTCACTGAGATAAAAATTCTGCGCCAGCTCCTGAAGGGAAAGCGCACGATCCAGATTTTGATTGATATAGGTAAGGATCTCATCTACTTGTCTGTTATAGATAGGCTGAGGAATATCAGCAGCGTGATGCTGGTTCTTTGTATAAGCACTGTTGAGAAAGACCATCATTTCAGAGAATACGGCCTTCTCGATTACATCTGCACCATATCCGCTCAATCCACTGAGTTTATGAATAAAATACAGGAACCTTTTTTGCTCCTCATCAGACAGATGTAGCTTATGCATGGCAGGTAAGGATTTTTCAAAGCAGGCTCGCAGATCTGTTGAGTCCGAAGACTGTGCTTCTAGAAATTGTGGTGAGATCGAAAGTACAATTCTTTCATGCACCTCCCGTTCCACCTGACTCAGATAATGACATTCTGTCGTATTGATAAAAAATACATCTCCGGGGACAATATCATAGCAAGAATGATCGATCAGGAACTGTCTGCCCCCATGTATGGAGAAATAGATCTCATAGCAATCATGGATATGCAGATTCATGGTCTTTTCGTTGCTGTATAAATGCGCGATCGCAAAGTACTGATCACTGATACAGGTACGGACTGCTTCATTGCAGGAATTGTGTATGATCATAATTTGTTCTTACTGCTCCTTCCTTGTACGGTTCTTCTATTCCAGGGACCTACGATCCCGGAACGGCACCTTCCAGAATAAACACATTTTGTTAGAAATTTCCTCAATCATACGATAATAGTTCAGGATTTGCAATATAATGAGCAAAATATCACAAGAAATAGGTAAAATGATATGCTATGATGTTCCTATAGAAAAAAGGAAGACGAAATGGATCCGCAAGGGATCTAAGATGCATGAAAGAAGGGAAGAACAGTATGGAAGTAAGAACGGCAACATCACCAAAGGATGCAAAATTTTATACTACAGAACGACTACGCGAAGAATACCTTATGGAACATCTATTTGAGGAGGGAACAATCAAGACTGTTTACAGCAATGTGGACCGAATCATAATTGGAGCAGCAGTGCCTGTCGAACCCCTTGTACTGAGTGCAGGCGAAGAGATTCGTGCCGCTTATTTTCTCGAAAGAAGGGAAATGGGCGTCATCAATATCGGAGGAGACGGAATCATCCTGGTGGATGGAAAGAGCTACAAGGTCGCTGCCAGAGAAGCCATGTACTTAGGAATGGGAACGAAGGAGATCATATTCGAAAGTGCAGATCATAGGAATCCTGCGAAGTTCTATTTTAACAGTGCACCGGCACATAAAAGCTATCCAACGGTTCTGATCAAGCCAGAGGGGGAACCAGCGGAAGGAATCGTTATTGTCAGGGACGAGAATAAGGTAGAGCTGGGCAGTCTAAAGGAAAGCAATCACAGGACGATCTGCAAATACATTCTTCCAGGTCAGGTGGAGAGCTGTCAGCTGGTCATGGGCATGACAATGCTGAAGGAGGGAAGCGTCTGGAACACCATGCCGTGCCATACACATGCACGAAGAATGGAAGTCTATCTGTATTTTGATATGAGCGAGGATGCTCTTGTAATGCACTATATGGGCGAACCAGAAGAAACAAGGCATATTGTAATGAGGAATGAACAGGCTGTCATTTCACCTGAATGGTCGATCCACTCAGGATGCGGAACAAGCAACTATACATTTATCTGGGGAATGGTCGGTGAGAATCAGGCATTTGATGATATGGACGCCGTAGCTGTATCAGATATATATTAAATTTTGGAGGTCGAGATGAGTATATTAAGTACATTTTCATTAGAAGGCAAGATCGCACTTGTTACCGGTGCATCCTATGGAATCGGATTTGCGATCGCCTCAGCCTATGCAGAGGCGGGTGCAACAATTGTATTCAATGATATTAAGCAGGAGCTGGTAGATGCAGGAGAGAAGGCCTATCATGAGGCAGGGATTCAGGCAAAAGGATATGTCTGCGATGTCACAAATGAAGACCAGGTGAACGAGATGGTGGCAAAAATAGAAGAGGAAGTCGGAGTCATCGATATTCTGGTCAACAATGCTGGCATCATCAAAAGAAAACCAATGCTGGAAATGTCTGCAGCTGAGTTCAGACTAGTAATCGATGTAGATCTGAATGCTCCTTTTATCGTCGCAAAGGCTGTCATTCCCGGAATGATTCAAAAAGGGCAAGGCAAGATCATCAATATCTGTTCCATGATGAGCGAGCTTGGAAGGGAAACGGTTTCTGCATATGCAGCTGCAAAGGGCGGTCTGAAGATGCTGACCAAAAATATCGCTTCAGAATACGGTGAATATAATATTCAGTGCAATGGTATCGGACCAGGATATATCGCAACACCGCAGACCGCACCACTTCGGGAGCTATCGGAAAACGGAGAGAGACATCCTTTTGACCAGTTCATTATTGCAAAAACGCCTGCCGCAAGATGGGGAGAAACGCAAGACCTTATGGGACCAGCTGTATTTCTTGCATCTGGTGCATCAGACTTTGTGAATGGACATATTCTTTATGTGGATGGTGGCATTTTGGCCTATATCGGAAAGCAGCCGTCCTAAATAAATAAGAGTGATGTAAGAAGACTAAAACAAGTCCGATTACATCACTCTTTTTTAAAAAATCAAATACAAACTTTCATGACATCATAGGTACCCTTGCTCTTTATGAGCTCCAGATAATTTGTGACAGCTGACTCAAAGTCTTCTATCTTACTAAGATCCTCGCCCCAGAAATCAACATTTGTACATACTGCGTGGGAAATCTGACTTGGGGTATCGTCTTTATGAGCAAAAAAGAAAGCGAGGACCTGAGAATCATCCAAGATCTCATACTCCGTATTGCCGCGATTTGCAATCAGCTTGCCATCTGTCATCTCGATTCCATGATAAAAGGCAATATAGAATGCAAAAGAAGCAGTTATACATGCAGGCAGCGTATGGTTTAGCTCCACATATTTTTTTAAGGATGGAAGCACCCGCGCTTTCCATTTTGAGGTGGAATTCAGGGAGATCGATAGCAGGGCATGATCAATAAAAGGATTGTTAAATCGATCCGAAACAGATTTGGCAAATTCCTCCAGTTCACTTTTGGGGAGATCCAGGGTTGGAATGATCTCCTTATATATAGTAGTATTCATAAAATCTCTTACCACATCATCTCCCATACAATCACGTACAATATCGAAACCAGCCAGATAGGCACCAAGTACAAAGGAAGTATGTGCTCCGTTTAATATTCGCACCTTTCTCTGTTTATAAGGCTTGTGATTATCTGTGATCAGGACCGGCAGACCGGCTTCCTCAAACGGCAGTTCTTTTTTTAAATAGTCAGGACCTTCAATCACCCAGAAGCCAAAAATCTCACCAGTGTCGATCAGCTGATCCTGATAACCCTGGGCTTCACAGATCGCAGCTGCTTCCGTCCTGGGATAACCGGTCACGATCCTGTCAACAAGTGTGGAGCAAAAAACATTGCATTCAATGATCCATTGCAGAAAATCCTCTCCAAGGTTCCATTGCTTCGCATAGGAGATCACGCATTTCTTTAATTCTTCTCCGTTATTGTCGATCAGCTCGCAGCTCAGTATTACAAATCCCTTAGCAGGGTCAGCAGGATAATGTAGAAAACGCTGATACATGAGCTGGGTCAGTTTACCAGGAAAGCTTGCAGCGGGAGCATCCTCCAGCTGACAGTCAGGATCATATACGATCCCGGCTTCTGTAGTGTTGCTCACGATATAACGCAGATCCGGGTTCCTGGCTGTAGCCAGAAATGCATCAAATTCATGATAGGGATTCAGACATCGACTCACGCAGGAAATGATACGCTTGTCATTTCTTTTTTTTCCTTCCGCAAAACCGCGAAGAAATAAGGTATAGAGCCCATCCTGTTCATTGATCATGTCACTTAGTCCCTGCTCGATAGGCTGAGCGAGAATTACTTTGGATCGGAATCCAGTCTTTTCATTCATTACATCGATAAAATAGTCAACAAACGCACGAAGAAAGTTTCCTTCTCCGAATTGCAGCACTCGTTCTGGTGCATCTTTCAGTAAAAAACCCTCATATCCGAGTTCATGAAGTGTTTCGTAAGACAGTGTTTTCATAGTACCCCTTTCCTGGTTGCGGGTTACAGTGTGACCCCTTTTTTAAAAATTGCCATATCGTGATAACCGGCCAATTCTGCACAGACCTGCCGACCCGAAGCCACCTCGATGACATATGCAAAAAATTCAGCTGCTAATTCCTGCATATCCTTCCCAGATACGAGTGATCCTGCATTAAAATCGATCCAGTTCGATTTTTCCTCTGCCAGCTTTGTGTTACTTGCTATTTTGATGGTCGGCACCGGGGAGGCAAATGGGGTGCCGCGTCCTGTGGTGAACAAGACGATCTGAGCACCTGAGCTGGCAAGTGCAGTGGCAGCGACCAGATCATTTCCTGGTGCACTCAGAAGCATAAGTCCATTTCCAGTCACCTTCTCACCATAACTGAGAACGCCGGAAACCGGTGCACTTCCGGACTTTTGTGTACAGCCGAGGGACTTATCCTCTAGTGTCGAAATACCGCCCGCTTTATTGCCCGGTGATGGATTTTCATAAATACTCAAATTATGGCTGGTGTAATATTCTTTAAAGTCCTCGACCATATCGACTGTTTTTTGAAACAGCTCCTTGGTCTTACAACGATTCATCAGTATCATCTCAGCACCGAACATCTCGGGGACCTCAGTTAAAATCGTAGTGCCGCCTTCAGCAATGAGTAGATCAGAAAATTCACCGACAAGTGGATTGGCAGTAATTCCTGACAGACCATCGGAACCGCCGCATTTGAGACCAACGACCAACTCACTGACGGGAATTGGTTCTCGCTGAAAGGAATTTGCATATGCAGCCAGTTCCTCTATGATTTTTAGTGCGTCACCGACCTCATCTGCAGTTTCCTGTGCCACCAGAAAACGAACTCTTTGCGGGTCATATTCAGAGAGATATTTTTTTAATTCCATAATATTACTGTTTTCACATCCAAGGCCCATAACCAGAACCCCACCTGCATTCGGATGCTGGATCAAATCGGCGAGAATCCTTCGCGTATCTTCCTGATCGTCCCCCATTTGAGAGCAGCCATAGGGATGCGGGAAGGATACGATCTCCTCAATTGAGCCGGTGCAAAAGCGTTGAGCCTTTTTTTCAACGGCTCGAAGAACGCTATTCACGCAGCCAACAGTTGGGATGAGCCAGATTTCATTTCTGACGCCCACACTGCCATCTTTCCTTCGATATCCCTGAAAGGTGTGACCCTCCTGTGGTATAATTTCCTTTAGCTTCTGGTCATAGGTATAGGACAGATTACTGATCAGACCTGTTTTTAGATTATGCGTATGAATCCATTCTCCTGCAGAAATCTCCTTCGTGGCGGAACCGATAGGATTGCCATATTTGATGACCTCATCACCCATATGAAGATCATAGAGTGCAAATTTGTGCCCCTGCGGAACATCCTCCTTCAGTGTGACCGTATAATCACCAACCTCAAGGACATCTCCCTTTAAGAGCGGTTCCAGTGCGACAGCTACTGAATCTGCTCCATGTATTCTGATATATTTTTGCATTGGACCTCCTCCGAACAAATAAATGTAAGTGCTTACATTTACTATAATCATGTTTTTATAAAATGTCAATCACTATCCGTAAAACATAAAAATACAAACTATGGTTAAGGTGTCAAAAGTAGACACCAAGTCATCAAAATCCTCACCAAATATAGTATAATAAAGGCATATGAAAAGGTGAGGTACAGGACATGTCTTTTAAAACAAATCAAACACAACAGATTACTCTGAATGACAGTTTTCTCAATCAAACACCAAGAACACAAAAAATGATTATGAATTCCTGGTGCAAAGATTTTGCAGATATTGTTTTTCCTGCGATTAAGGAGGAGCGGTTTTCTGTCCT